>NZ_JBHLYT010000010.1:0-164659 GCF_042431665.1 Mesorhizobium kowhaii | reverse complement strand
CGGAATTGCCGGTGATGATGTTGGCGATCGAGTTGCCGGTGCCGTTGATCGAGGCGCCAGTGCGCAGCGCCAGGTTCTCCAGCTCCTGACCGGAGAGGTTGAAGGAGACGTAGGCCTGCACATTGTCGGTGCCCTGGCCGTTGACCTCGATGACATGGTCGCCGGCATTGTCGACATAGTAGGTGTCGTTGCCTTGAGCGCCGCTCATCGTATCGGCGCCGAGAAGGCCGTCGATGATGTTATTGCCACTGTTGCCGGTGATGATGTTGGCGATCGAATTGCCGGTGCCATTGATCGAGGCGCCACCTCTCAGCGCCAGGTTCTCCAGCTCCTGACCGGAGAGGTTGAAAGAAACATAGCTCTGGACATTGTCAGTGCCGCCGCCGTTGGCCTCGATGACATGGTCACCGGCATTGTCGACATAGTAGGTGTCGTTTCCGGTGCTGCCGCTCATCGTATCGGCGCCGAGAAGGCCATCGATGATGTTGTTGCCGCTGTTGCCGGTGATGACATTGGCGATCGAATTGCCGGTGCCGTTGATGGACGCGGCGCTGCGCAGTTGCAGGTTCTCCAGCTCCTGTCCGGACAGGTTGAATGAAACATAGGCCTGCACATTGTCGGTACCCTGGCCGTTCACTTCGATGACATGGTCGCCGGCATTGTCGACATAGTAGGTGTCGTTGCCGATGCCGCCTTGCATGGTGTCGGCGCCGGCACCGCCATCCAGAATATTGGCAACATCGTTGCCGTAGAGTTGGTCCGCATGGCTCGATCCGGTCAGGTTTTCGATGAGGGAATAGCTGTCGCCGTAGGCGTCACCGGTATTGACCTTGTGATTTGAGAGGTTCGCAATGACGCCTGCGGCAGCACTTGCATAAGAGGCCGTATCCGAACCGTCGCCACCATTCAGATTGTCCTCGCCGCCTCCGCCGATCAGCACGTCGTTGCCGAGGCCGCCACCAATGGTATCAGCGTGGGACGACCCAGTAATCGTATTGGCAAGGCCATTGCCAACGATGGCGATTTCGTCAGTAAAATCTGCCCAGTTGGTGAAAGTTGCGGTCGAAAGGCTGAAATTCAACGCTGTCGCATCGAGGTCTATGTGAAGACCATCGGTTAAGCCCGACCCTATATATGTGCCTCCCAGGGCGGCTGACTGATCGACCAGATGCAACATCTCTCCGCCGAAGCTGACGGTGCCGGCATTCGCCAATGCCTCTACCGACGCGCCGTTTCCCGACAGCCCGCCGAGATCGAAAGCGGCCCCTACGGAAATCGCCAGTCCGGATGAATCGGCAATCGAACCCGACCCGGACAGCACCAATGTTCCCGCCGTTATCGTGGTATGGCCCGTATAGGTGTTCAGGCCTGACAGAATCTGGGTTCCCACGCCGCTTTTTATTAGGTTGAGCTCGCCAAATACCGCCGAGCCGTTCGAGATCACGCCTGCAAACTCCTTCACGTCGCCAAGGCTTATGCTCGTCGTCAAGGTGGCCGATGTAACAGTATCGGCCCGGACTTCGCCGCTGCCGGTCAGTCCGGCGATGGTTTGGTCGAAAGCGCTGATATTGAGCGTCGCGCCAGCTTTTACGTCGACGACACTAGTGGCGCTGAAGGCGTGGTCGGCTCCCGCCCGTAATGTTCCGATCGCGACAGTGGTCGTGCCGGAGTAAGTATTGGCGCCTGACAATGTCAGGGTCCCGGTGCCGATCTTGTTTAACCCTGTATGGCTCAAGCTATTCGCGAAAACGCCCGAGAAGGTAGAGCTGCCGGCCTCATAGACGTTCGCGACAACATCGGAAGCGCCGTCGTTGGTGATCAAGCCCGCCCCGGTCAGATGGTTCAGTTCCAGATAGAAGCCATTGGCGTCGAGAACCGCTCCGGCCGCGATATTGGTGTTGGCCAGCCCGTTGGTGAAGGACGCGAACGCCGCGCCCGCTCTCAGTGTGCCGCCGTCAATGGCAAGCGAGCCCGCATCATTGGCGGTGATGCTGCTTGAGGCAAAGAAAATCGTTCCCTTATCCGTCGCGCTGCCAAAATGCACGGCGGTCCCGGCGCCGCCGAGCGCTGCGAAGGTACCGGTCAACGAAAGTGACGTGCCCGTCTGTGCCCTGATAGATGTTGAAACGCCGGCGAGTTCGACCAGATCGTTGGCAAGCGTCGTGCCGCCTGTAGACCGGAACACACTGTCGCCGGCGAACGCGATGTCTCCCGTTCCGAACGCAGCGGCGCCAAACGAAACTGTGCCTTGATTGATTTGCGTTCCGCCCGACCAGTTGTTGGTCGCATCAGACAGCTTCAGGGTGCCGAGGCCGGATTTGGTTAGGAGCCCCGTTCCGGTAATCTGCGCCTGGACGTCGAGGGTCGTGTTGCTTCCGGTTGTTGCAATCAACGTTGCCGCATTGAGCTGCAGCGTCAGCGACGACGCCAGCATGCTTGCCAGTGGATTGCCGGTCGACGTTACGCTGATGATCGCACCGCCCGCGTTGTTCATGATGAGCGAGCCGTTTTCGAGACAGTAATTCACGGTGACGGAACTCGCCAGATTCAAGGTGCCGACCGTGAATGGACCTTGAACCGCCAGGTCGATGTGATGCGTGAGGCTGGCACCGGCGAGATTGCTGAAATCGGCTGTAGCACCGATTGCGTCAGGCACGCCGCCGGTCCAATTTGAAGCGGTGAACCACGCGCCACCTGCAGGACCATTCCAAACCGACATGCTGACCCCCGCCGAAACAGATTCTCAATTGAAGCAGAAGTTTCCTGAGTCGTTGCGGCTGGACGCAGTCTTGGAATCCAACGCTACTCAGGGCCAGGGCGCCTGAATTGGCGCGCTCTGGAACCTGCTTTGCGCCGCCCACTAGGCTTGGCGTGTTGCAATGTCGTCACCCGAAAGAATGAGGTCTCAGAATCCTTCGGCTTGCGTTGAGCTTTTCGAGGCCAAGCTGATATAGGCAGGGACGTGTGGTATCCCTGACTGACAGAAAAGGGAGGGGCAGGGGTGAATGAGCAGGCTGAGCAACGAGTTGCTTTCGTCGATTATTGGCGACATTTACGATTGCGCGCTCAATTCGGAGTTCTGGACCGACGTCATGGTCCGACTCACGGAGGCCGTGGACGCCGCCTATTCAACCATCGCGCTGGCTGATCCCGGCGATCAACATGGACGTTTTGCGGCCCAGTCGCCCTGGGATTCGGAGCAAATGCGCGTTCTCCAGCAGGACTACGGCTTCGAAGACATTCCAGGTCTGAAGGCCGTGGTCTTCGGCGACATCGACACACCGTTATCGACATTGTCGAGCATGAGTGAAGCCGAACTTCAACAATCACCTTTCTACCGGAACTGGGCTGGCCCGCAGGGATTGCGCGAGGGCTGCATCACCAAGTTCGTGCACACCTCGGATCGGATCGGCCTCGTGAGCTTCACGACGCGCGCGAGCAGGGGTGCCGTCACTGCTGAGGAGCAGCGCTTCATAGCGCTCCTTTCGCCGCATTTGCGCCGCGCTTCGCTGATCGGCGACCTGCTCGATCAGGCGCGCGTGACCGCCAGTCTCTATCGCGCGACGCTCGACAATCTTGCATGCGCCGTCGTTCTTACCAGCGCGGATGGCGCGATCCTTTATGCGAACGGCCGTGCCGAGGCGATGCTCTCGACACAGCAGCCCATCTTTTCTAGAAACGGCATCCTCCAGGCACAAAATCCGATAACGGGCCGCGCGCTGCTGAAAGCGATATCGGGAGCCGCTCATGCCGATGCCTCGCTTGGCGCGCACGGCATCGGCTTGCCCTTATCCGCGGCCGGCCAGCCACCAGCCGTTGCCTATGTATTGCCACTGGCCGAGGGGACCGCGCGCGCCGCTTTCCGTCCCGCATGCGCCGCCGTCTTTATCTCGACGACAACCTCGGCCGCGCCGCCCTCGGAGGCGGTGCTGACGACACTGTTCGATCTCACGCCAGCGGAAGTGCGGGTTTTGCTGGCCGTGGGCGGCGGACTGACCACCCAGAAGAGTGCGCTGTCGCTCGGGGTCGGTGAGAACACGATCAAGACCCACCTTGGCCGCATCTTTGCCAAGACCAACACGACGCGGCAGGCGGAGCTCGTCAAGCTTGTCTCTGATATTGGTGCGCCGCTCAGTCCGGGTGCAGACCAATTTTGATCTGATCAAGGCGGCAGGAGCCGGAAGTCGTTGCCCTCGGGCAGCAGCTGCCCGCCATCGACGACAATTGTCGTGCCGGTGATGTAGCTGGCATCGTCCGAGGCGAGGAACAGGAAGTTATTGGCGACGTCGCGCGGGCTGCCCGCTGGCGCCGAGAGCCCGTCACACATTCCTAATGTGGCGGGCTCTTTGCGTTGCCTCCTCACACCACGACGAAATCGGCGTTGGTGAGCGCGAGGTTGGCGGCCAGCGTGGCGAAATGGGTCGAGCCGCCCGCCGCACTGCCGTTGCTGTCATAGTAGAGCCAGCCGGTGTCCGTCTCATAGATGATGTGGTCATCGGAGTCGCCGGCAAGACCGGTGGAGTTCTTGACGAACTGGTTGGCCGTCAGCGTACCGTTGCCGCCAAGCGCTGCGAAGATCGCATTGTCGACCTGGATGGTATCTTCGACCACCGAGAAGTCGGTGATGTGGTCGACATTGGTCGAAGCGTTGAGCGCCGTGGTGAAGACGAAGGTATCGTTGCCGGTGCTGCCGGACAGCGTGTCGTTGCCGAGGAGGCCGTTGATGACATTCGCACCCGAATTGCCGGTAATGATATTGGCGATCGAATTGCCGGTGCCGTTGATGTTGCCGGTGCTTCTCAGCGCCAGATTCTCCAACTCCTGTCCCGACAGATTGAAGGAGACATAGCTCTGCACATTGTCGGTGCCCTGGCCATTGAGCTCGACGACATGATCGCCGGCATTGTCGACATAATAGGTGTCGTTGCCGGTGCTGCCGCTCATGGTATCGGCGCCGCCAAGGCCGTCGATGACGTTGTCGCCGCTGTTGCCGGTGATGATGTTGGCAATCGAATTGCCGGTGCCATTGATCGAGGCGCCGGTCCGCAGCGCCAGGTTCTCCAGCTCCTGACCGGAGAGGCTGAAGGAGACGTAGGCCTGGACATTGTCGATGCCCTGGCCATTGACCTCGATGACATGATCGCCGGCATTATCGACATAGTAGCTGTCGTTGCCGATGCCACCTTGCATGTTATCGGCACCGATGCCGCCGTCCAGAAGATCATTGCCGCCGTTGCCACGGATGGTGTCGTTGCCGGCGTCACCGTACAGGGTATCATTTCCAACCCACTCGGGAACGTCAGAGTCATCCCCCTCGATCGTATCGTTACCGCCCCGCCCATGTATAGTATCGTTGCCTTCCGATCCCCTCAGCCGGAAGTCATCACCGTTAAACCCATACATCAGGTCATCGAATGCGGACCCTCGAGCTATGTTGGCTCCAGAGAAAGTGTCGTGGCCAATAAAGGTCTGGCCTGAAATTCTGTCAGTGGCCGTTCCGGCCTCCAGATCCAATGTCACGGCTCCGCCGGCCTTTTTGTAACTGATGACGGCCGCGTCCACATTGATGAACTGGACCGTATCGTCCCCAGCACTCAGCCGCACCTCAAGGTGATTGCCGTATTGCATCGTGTAGCTTGAATCGACGATAAATTGATCATTGAAGGCACCATCCTGGATCGCTGACACTCCCGATACGCGGTCGATCCCACCTTCTCCATCCTGGACAAGGAAGCCATTGGTATTGGTCCCCCCTGCCAACCCTCCAAATGAACCAGCCGAGAAGTTGCCAACTATACTCGTGGTCGCAAAATCATATCGAGCGACGACAAAATTGTTCTGGGGGTCGTAGTTGTCGATAACAATTATTCGGTCATTCCCAGCCCTGCCATAAACGTAACCTTGACCAGAAATCAGTATTGTGTCGTTTCCGCTGCCAGCGTCAATGTCGTCGAATGCATCAACCGTATTTTCTCCAGCGTAGATGAAATCATCACCACCTTGGCCAGATATGTTATCGGTTGCCGAAGTACCTATAAGCGATTCACCTGCGTCTGTTCCATTGATGTTAGCCATTGTCCCCACCTCCATATTTTTAGCAATCGCAAATATATGCGCTCTTTCGAGGTCGTTTTGCAATTTTTTTTTCGGCTTCCAAGTTTTCGATAATTGTCAAAACCGTATTGGAAATATGCCGCTTGGAGCGCTTGTTGGGCTAGCGATTGGTCAAACGCCGGACCGCCGCAACCATCATTGGTGCCAGTTAAGGATTGCAAGGCTTGCGCCGAGAGCCCGTCACACATTCCTGATATGGCGGGCCCATGTGGCGGCTGTTTGCGTTGCCTCTTCACACCACGACGAAATCGGCGTTGGTGAGTGCCAGGTTGGCGGCCAGCGTGGCGAAATGGGTGGAACCACCCGCGGCACTGCCGTTGCTGTCATAGGTGAGCCAGCCCGTGTCGGTCTCGTAGATGATGTGGTCATTGCCGTCGCCGGCAACGCCGTTGGTGTTCTTGACGAACTGGTCGGCCGTCAGCGTACCGTTGCCGCCAAGCGCTGCAAAGATCGCATTGTCGACCTGGATGGTGTCGTCGACCACCGAGAAGTCCGTGATGTGGTCGACATTGGTCAAGGCGTCGAGCGCCGTATGGAAAACGAAATTGTCGCTGCCAGTTCCGCCGATCAGTGTATCGTTGCCCAGGTGGCCGTCGAGGATGTCGTTGCCCGCGCCGGCAGTCAGGGTGTTGTCATGCTCGCCGCCATATATCTGATCCGCAAACTGCGTACCGGTGACATTGCGGATAGTGGCTACGGTATCCGTATTCCCAAACGAATCCGTTGCGGTATCGGCTGCCAACCCCAGTTGCGAGCCGACTCCCCAGAGATTGACGAGGATACCATGTACGGCGCCGCTGCTGACGTCGGTACTGTAGTCGACCGTGTCAAGGCCGGAATTGCCATTGATAGTGTCATTTCCACGTCCACCAATCAGCCTGTCGTCGCCTGAGTTGCCGTTGATGATATCATTTCCGTCTCCCCCAATGAGCGTGTCGTTCCCGTCCCTGCCGCTTATTGTATCGTTGCCGCCTCCACCGATGAGAATGTTGACGAAACCATCGCCGTTCAATGTGTCGCCACCACTGCCGCCGGTGACATTCTCGATGTTGCGAATGGTATCTTCCGCGATCCCGCCGATCGTGACTTGAGCGTCAACGGACTTGGTTAGACTTACAGCAACAGCAGCGATTTGGTTGCTGTAGTCGGCCGTGTCGAGACCATCTCCACCATCCATAACATCATGACCGAGGCCTCCTCTGAAGATGTCGTTGCCGCCGAGACCCACAAGTGTATTTGCACCATTGTTGCCAGTGATGATGTTGGCAATGGAATTGCCGGTGCCGTCGATGTTCGCCGATCCAGCCAGCGTCAGGTTTTCCAGTTCCTGGCCTGAGAGATCGAAGGAAACCGCGCTGTTGACCGTGTCAGTGCCCTGGCCGTTGAGCTCGACCACATGGTCGCCGGCATTGTCGACGAAGTAGGTGTCGTTGCCGATGCCGCCTTGCATGGTGTCGGCGCCTTCCTTGCCGTCCAGCGTGTCGTTGCCGCCAAGGCCGGTCAGCGTGTTGACGCCCGAATTGCCGGTCAGCGCGTTGGCCAGGCTGTTGCCGGTGGCGTTGATCGAGGCCGCACTGCGCAGTGCAACGTTCTCGATATTGCCTTTGAAGTGGTTGCCATCGCTGAGGTTGATCGAGATATAGCCATTGACGATATCGGTGCCGTTGGCGCCGACGGTGCTCTCATCGACGAGATCGCCGGCATTGTCGACGAAGTAGGTGTCGTTGCCGGCCCCGCCTTGCATGGTGTCGGCGCCACCCTTGCCATCCAGCGTATCGTTGCCGTCAAGGCCGATCAGCGTGTTGACGCCAGCGTTGCCATTGAGAACGTTGGCGAGGGAATTGCCAGTTCCGTTGATGTTTGCCGCGGCGATCAGCGTCAGGTTTTCCAGTTCCTGGCCTGAGAGATTGAAGGAAACCGCGCTGTTGACCGTGTCGGTGCCCTGGCCGTTGAGCTCGATGACATGATCGCCGGCATTGTCGACATAGTAGGTGTCGTTGCCTTGAGCGCCGCTCATCGTATCGGCGCCGAGAAGGCCATTGATGATGTTGTTGCCACTGTTGCCATTGATGATGTTGGCAATCGAGTTACCGGTGCCGTTGATGGACGCGGCGCTGCGTAGCTGCAGGTTCTCCAACTCCTGGCCGGAAAGGCTGAAGGAGACGTAGGCCTGGACATTGTCGGTGCCCTGGCCGTTGAGCTCGATGACATGATCGCCGGCATTGTCGACATAATAGGTGTCGTTGCCGATGCCGCCTTGCATGGTGTCGGCGCCTTCCTTGCCATCCAGCGTGTCGTTGCCGCCCAGGCCGGTCAGCGTGTTGACGCCCGAATTGCCGTTCAGCGCGTTGGCCAGGCTGTTGCCGGTGGCGTTGATCGAGGCCGCACTGCGCAGTGCAACGTTCTCGATATTGCCCGTGAAGTGGTTGCCGTCGCTGAGGTTGATCGAGATATAGCCGTTGACGATATCGGAGCCGTTGGCGCCGGCCGTGCTTTCACTGACGATATCGCCGGCATTGTCGACATAGTAGGCATCGTTGCCGATGCCGCCCTGCATGATGTCGGCGCCGCCGAGCCCGTCGATGATGTTGTTGCCGGAATTGCCGATAATCAGATTGGCGATGGAATTGCCGGTACCGTTGATGTTGCCAGTGCCGATCAGCGTCAGCTTCTCCAGCTCCTGACCGGAGAGATTGAAGCTGACAGAGGCCTGCACATTGTCGGTGCCCTGGCCGTTGAGCTCGATGACGTGGTCGCCGGCATTGTCGACATAGTAGGTGTCGTTGCCTTGAGCGCCGCTCATCGTGTCGGCGCCGCCAAGGCCATTGATGGTGTCGTCGCCGCCATCGCCCTCCAGTTGGTTCTCACCATCATCGCCAGTAAGAATGTCGCCAAACATGGTGCCGCGAACGTCTTCAATACCCGTCAACGTGTCGGTGTCGCCGAATCCGTCGACAGCGCTGCCTGTGTCTAGATTGACAGTTACCCCCTGGTTGCCGCCGTACCGCGCGTCTTGGCTGTAATCCGCCATGTCGCGGCCGCCGGCGCCATTGATCAAATCGTCGCCTGCAATACCTCGGATTCTGTTGCTCCCGTCGTCGCCAGTGAGTGAATCGTCACCGAGGCTTCCTCGGATCCGCTCAATCCCGATGAGTGTGTCGGTGGACGTGCCATCCCCATAGACCTCCACCGCCGTGCCCAAGGCCAGGTTCACTGTCACGGAGATGAGATTCTGGTCATTGGCATAGTGCGCTTCGTCGCTGCCGCCGCGTCCGTCGACAAGGTCGTTGCCGCGGAAGGAACGGATAATGTTGTCTTCGTCATCACCGAGAAGCGTGTCCGCGAGATCAGATCCGGCGATGCCGGAAATGCTGGTCAGCGTGTCGGTATCGCCGAACGTATCCGTCGCGGTCCCGGCAGCCAGATCGACGGCAACCCCCTGCGGGCCACCCTCACCGGCGTACCAGACGTCATCGAAATCGCCCTGGCCGTCAAAAGTGTCATTGCCTGCCCCGCCGTGGAACACGTCCGAGCCATCGCCGCCGAGCATCGTGTCATCGCCGGCGCCGCCGTGAAGTTCGTCTTCGCCGTCGCCGCCCTCGATTGTATCGCTGCCGTCGCCCCCGGTCAGCGTGTCGTTGCCGCCAAGCCCAAGGATGGTGTCGTTGCCGCCCTCGCCATTGATCACGTCGTCCCCGGTCTCGAGCGCCGGGTCCCCGCCCTGGGGACCGCCAGACATGAAATCGTCGTCCGCCGTGCCATTGATGACATCGTTGCCATTGGTTCCAAACCTGTCGGCCATTTCACCCTCCCAGATACTTCAATGCAGTCGAAAATCGTTCATTGAGAACTTATGTGTGGAGCGACAGAAGCGCGCTTTGACCGGACAGGGTGGGATCGCTTTCGCCCGGTCAGAGCGATCCGGAACCGCCTGAAGCCAATACAGCGTGTGGCGACGCTTGTGATGCTCATCCCTGACGCTTCAGTGATCGTTGTTGGTGAAAGCGCGACCGAGAGACTGCCAGAAACGGTCACCGTGTCGTTGCCGCCGCCGCCATCTATGGCATCGGTTGCTTCTAGGTGATCTCCCACAACGATCGTGTCGTCCGCGGCGCCGGCCGTTACGGCGTCAGAACTGCTGTTGCGAAAATAGAAATAGTCGGCTTGGTCTGACCCCGTCAGCTGATTAGAAGTATCGAAACGAACGACGCTACCGTCGGCGAACGCGAAATCGGCATCCAGCAATTCATCTATGGTGACAGCAGCGAGCGTGACCGTAGTGCCGTTGCACGTCACTGCCACATCCGAGCCAAGCTGCATAAGCGTCAGCTTGCCGGCAGAGAACAGTCCATCGAAGCTTAGCTGATCCTCTGAAAAAGAGAACGAAACTGTCGTTCCGGCTGCATCGGCAAAATTGATGATGTTACCCATTATTGCCTACTCGATTACTTGGCGGACGTAGGTATTACGTTTCTTGCTGACGTCTAAAAAAGTTGAGTTAACAAATTTGTACGGAGATTGTCGGTATCGGCGATGTTTATGGGCGCCGCAAACCCAGCGGGCTTCCCCTGAAAGGCCGAGAACTTAAGATAGAGCATGCGATCAATCTATCTCGAACAGAGTCTCGGAAGACCATTCAGGAAAGCCGGTCTTTGATGCCGTACTTGGCGGCCTTATTATCTTGGCGGCCTTATTATTTTTGGCAACTTGCTCACCATGGTACACATCCCTCACAATACCATGGGGTTTTACCCGGTGATGGGAGTAACTCGGAGCTCGCTGCTGGCGGTTAATCCGCTCTGCGCAACAAGTGACCCACTTCGGATGGTTGAGGCCTCCCGAATTTATCTCCGCAGCCGCCCTTTTTTGGGTAGCTTCCCCAGTTTTTCCCTCATTTTAGCGATATCTTATTTAAGGTTAATAGTCCAATACTTAATTCGGAGGTAGCTGTGGCCGTGGAAGGCAGATCGCCCCCGTGCCCGCGCCTTTTACTATCCGTCGTAGCGCAGGCGCGCGCATCCCTAACATTCGGCGTCACACCACCACGAAATCGGCGTTGGTCAGCGCGAGGTTTGCGGCCAGCGTGGCGAAGTGGGTCGAGCCGCCCGCCTCAACGCCGTTGCTGTCATAGGTGAGCCAGCCGGTATCGGTCTCGTAGACGATGCGATCATTGCCGTCGCCGGCAAGGCCGGTTGCGTTCTTGACGAACTGGTCGGCAGTCAGCGTGCCGTTGCCGCCAAGTGCGGCAAAGATCGCATTGTCGACCTGGATGGTGTCGTCGATGACCGAGAAATCGGTGATGCGGTCGACATTGGTCGAAGCGTTGAGCGCGGTGGTGAAGACGAAGGTGTCATGGCCGGTGCTGCCGGACAGCGTGTCATTGCCGCCAAGCCCGTTGAGGACGTTGTTGCCACTGTTGCCGGTGATGACATTGACAGTGGAATTGCCGGTGCCGTTGATCGAGGCCCCGCTGCGCAGCGCCAGGTTCTCCAGTTCCTGACCCGACAGGTTGAAGGAGACGTAGGCCTGCACATTGTCGGTGCCCTGGCCGTTGAGCTCGATGACATTATCGCCGCCATTGTCGACATAGTAGGTGTCGTTGCCGATGCCGCCTTGCGTGGTGTCGGCACCGGCCTTGCCATCCAGCGTATCGTTGCCGCCGAGTCCGGTCAGCGTGTTGACGCCAGCGTTGCCGTTGAGAACATTGGCGATCGAATTGCCGGTGCCGTTGATAGCAGCCGATCCTGTCAGCGTCAGGTTTTCCAGCTCCTGTCCCGACAGGTTGAAGGAGACGGAGCTGAAGACGCCGTCGGTGCCCTGGCCGTTGAGCTCGATGACATGATCGCCGGCATTGTCGACATAGTAGCTGTCGTTGCCCTGAGCGCCGCTCATGGTATCGGCGCCGCCAACGCCGTCGATAACGTTGTTGCCACTGTTGCCAGTGATGAAATTGGCGATGGAGTTGCCGGTGCCGTTGATCGAGGCTCCGCTGCGCAGCGCCAAATTCTCCAGTTCCTGTCCGGAGAGGCTGAAGGAGACATAGGCCTGCACATTGTCCACGCCCTGGCCGTTGAGCTCGATCACGTGATCGCCGGCATTGTCGACATAGTAGGTGTCGTTGCCTTGAGCGCCGCTCATCGTGTCAGCGCCGCCAAGGCCATCGATGGTGTTGTTGCCGCTGTTGCCGGTAATGGTGTTGGCAATGGAATTGCCGGTGCCGTTGACGGAAGCCGATCCTGTCAGTGTCAGCTTCTCCAGCTCCTGACCGGAGAGATTGAAGGAGATCGTGCTGTTGACCGTATCCGTGCCTTGTCCGTTGAGCTCGATCACATGATCGCCGGCATTGTCGACGTAAAAGGTGTCGTTGCCGAGGCCGCCGCCCATCGTGTCGGCGCCGGCGCCGCCATTGATCGAGTCGCTGCCGCCGAACCCATAGAGCACGTCGTGCAGCGGCGTTCCGTTCAGCGTGTCATTGCCAGCCAGCACAAGATTCAGGAAGCCGGTCGTGTCATTGTCGAGGACGAAGCTGGCAACGGCGGCGGCCGCTGCGTTCATGCCGGTGACCTGCGCCACCGTGCTGCCAGCCAGCACATACAGGATGGATGTGACCGTTCCACCGGTAGGGACACCGTCGTTATTATAAGTGAATCCAGAGCCCTGAAAGAGTGTGTAATTCGACGCGTTGTTGTTGCGGCTATGCTCAAGGCGGCAGGAGCCGGAAGTCGTTGCCCTCGGGCAGCAGTTGACCGCCATCGACAACAATTGTCGTGCCGGTGATGTAGCTGGCATCGTCCGAGGCGAGGAACAGGAAGGCATTGGCGACGTCGCGCGGGCTGCCGAGGCGGCCGAGCGGGATGGAGTCTTCCATGTTCTTGATATAGGCCGCGCCGCGATGCAGCTCGATGGCTTCGGTGAGGATGTTGCCGGGTTCGACGCCGTTGACGGTGATGCCGTAGCCGGAGAATTCGAGTGCTGCGGCTCGGATGAAGCCGTTGATGCCGGCCTTGCTGGCCGAATAGTGGCCGTGGCCGGGGCTGGTCACGTGCGGCCCGGTGATGGAGGAGGTGTAGAGCATGCGCCCGTAGCGCTGCGCCTTCATCGGCACCAGGGCGGCGCGGGTGGCATTGAAGGTGCCGCGCAGATTGACCGCCATGACGCGGTCCCAGTCGTCCGCGCTGGTGTTCTCGATCAACTGCCAGGGATAGATGCCGGCATTCTGCACGACGATGTCGAGGCGGCCATGCTGTTCAAGCGCCAGCGCCACGGCGGCCTCGGCCTCGGTCATCAACGAAATGTCGGTGCGGATGAAGGGGACGCCCAGTTCGGCCGCGGTCGCTTGCCCGGCCGCAACCTCGGTGTCGGCCAGAACAAGCCTCGCACCCTCTTCGGCGAAGCGCAGCGCGATGCCCTTGCCGATGCCGCGGGCGCTGCCGACGATCAGCGCCACCTTGTCTTGTAGTCGTCCAGTCATGCGAGCCGTCCAGTCATGCGAGTCTTTGGCGAATGGTTTGCTTGAAAGCGTCGAGCAGCACGGCGGCCAGCACCAGCAGGCCATGGATCACCTGGGTGAAGTTCGCCGGCAAGCCCATCAGGTTTATCGCCGTGTTGATGGCCGACAGCAGCAGCACGCCGGCATAAACGCCGGGCAGGGTGCCGACACCGCCCTTCAGGCTGACGCCGCCGATGACGACGGCGGCGAAGGCATTGAACAGCAGGCCGACGCCGAGATTGGCGGTGGCGCCCGAGGTGCGGATGGCCAGCAGCCAGCCGGCAAGGCCGGCGATGGCGCCGGCAAGCACGAAGGCGATAATCAGGTTGCGGTTGACCCGGATGCCGGCGCGGAAGGTTGCCGTCTCGTTGCCGCCGATCATGACGAGGTGCCGGCCGAACGGCGTCTTGGCCATGATCAGCGAGAAGACGACGAAACAGGCAATCGCGATCCAGGCGGTGAGCGGCAGGCCGACGAGGCGCTGGATGCCGAACCAGCGGATCGCCGGCGCAAGATCCTGCGCCGAGCGGCCGCCCGAAATGACCAGCACGAGGCCGCGCACCCAGATGTAGGATGCCAGCGTGATGATGAAGGCGCTCATCTTCACCCGCACCACGAGATAGCCATTGAACGCGCCGATGAGGCCACCGACGGCCAGCGCCAGCAGCAGCGAAGCCGGAACCATCAGCCATTCCGGGTGCAGTTGCACGCCAAGCCCGATGCCCGAGGAACAAAACAGGATGCCGACCGCCATGGCACTGAGCGCCGCAACCGATTCGACCGACAGGTCCATGTGGCCCGCGATAATGACCAGCGCCAGGCCGATCGACATGACGCCGAGCACGCTCGAGGCCTCGATGATGTTGGCGAAGATGCCGAGTTGGAAATAGTTCGGGATGAAGAGCGAAAACACCACCAGCACGAACAGCAGCATGAACCAGACGAGGTTGTCGAGAACGAACTCCAGGGCATGGCGCGTGCGGGGGTTCATGGGCTGATCCGGCTGGCACGTGACCCCGAAAATCAATTCGATTTTCGAGAGGGATCATGCGCGATTGGAATTGCGGGGGTTGGCTCCGGGCCGAGGTGGCCCGGAGCGTTTTGTGCGACGGGCCTATTCGACCGACTTGATGGCCTCCGTCGACGGCTTCTGGTTGCCCCAGAAGGCCGGGTTGTCGACGTTTTCCTTGGTGATGGCGGCACCGGGGATCTTGATGTTCGGCCCCCAGGCTTCCTTGGTCACGGTCGATTTCAGGCCGAGCACATCGTATTCGCCAGGCTTGATCTCTTCCTTCTTGACGATCTTGTCCATGAACATGGCGACGGCCGCGGCTTGCGCGTAGAGCGGTTGCTCGACCTCGACGTTGAGCCAGCCCTTGCGGATCAGGTCGAGGCCGACCGGAGCGCCGTTCGAGCTCATCAGCATGACGTCGCCCGGCTTCTTGCCGGCAGTCTCGAGCGAGGCGACGGCAGCAACCGACAGGTGAGCGGCATGGCTGAAGATCAGGTCGATGTCGGGGTTTGCCAGCATCTGGTCGGCGACGATGGTGCCGGCATTGCTCGCTTCCCATTGCATGGCCGGAAGCGAGATGATCTTGACGTCCGGGAACGCCTTCATCTTCTCCTCAAAGCCCTTCTGGATGTCGAGCGTATAGGGATCGCCGGGGTCGCCGAGCACCTGCAGGACCTTGCCCTTGACCGAGCCGTTCTTGGCTTTCAGCAGCTTCTCGGCCTGGTCCGCGGCGACGTAGCCGATCTCGACCGTTCCGGCCACCGAGGTGAAGTCGGAGGGCGTCGAGGTGATCTGGCGGTCGAACTCGACCACCGGGATGCCGGCCGCGCGTGCTGCTTCAATGGACGGCTTCAAGGCATTGAAATCGACGGCGGCGAGGATGATCGCCGCCGGCTTCAGTGCAATGACGTCGTTCATCTGCGACTGCTGCGCGTCGGTCTTGTTGTCGGCGTTCAGCGCCTTCATCTCGTAGCCGACCTGCTTCAGGAACAGCTCCAGCGCACTCACCGAGCCGGTCTGGAACTCGTCGAGCAATGTCGGCACCATGTAGTAGACAGTACCTTTGGACTGGGCGAATGCCGGCATAAGCGTGGCAAAGGCCAGTGCCAGGATACCGAAGACAGCAAGAAGTATTCGCTTCATGTCGTTCGCTCCTGTTAAGCCGGACCCCTCTTTGTCCCTCAGCTTCCCGGTCCGGCACCGGCAAGCGTCTCCCCGGTGATCATGTTGATCACCGCGTCGGGACTTGTTTTGTTGCGTGCGACATCACCGGCCACGACCCCTTGGCGGATCACCACGATCCGGTCGGCGACCTGGAAGGCCTGCTGCATGATATGGGTGATGATGACGACGCCGATGCCCTGGCTCGCCACCTGGCGGATCATGTCGAGGCCGCGTCGCGTCTGCTCGACGCCAAGGGCGGCGAACGGCTCATCGAGCAGCACCAGCTTGCCGCCCCAATGCACGAACCGGTTGAGCTCGATCGCTTGCCGCTGGCCGCCCGAAAGGTGCTCGACATTGGTGCGCAGCGAGGGGATACGGGTGCCGGCGCTGGCCAGCGCCTTTTCGACGACAACTTCCATCGCACGCTCATCGAGCACCGGGATGCCAAGCACCTTCCTGGTGATCTCGCGCCCCATGAAGAAATTGGCGACCACGTCGACATTGGTGCACAGCGACAGGTCCTGGTAGACGGTTTCGATGCCCGCCGCCTTGGCTTCGGCGGGCGACCTGGCAAGGAACTCCTTGCCCTCGAACAGCATGCGGCCCGAGGTCGGCTCCAGCCCGCCGGCGATGATCTTGACCAGCGTCGATTTGCCGGCACCGTTGTCGCCCAGCAGCGCCACGACCTCGCCGCGGCCGATCGAGAAGCTGATCCCCTTCAGCGCTTCGATCGCGCCGTAGTTCTTGGTGACGTTGTCGAGCACCAGCAGGGGTTCGCTCATGCCGCAATCCCTCCACTTTTCAGGAGATCGCGCCCGCGTTCGCGTTCAGCCGTGAAGATCTGGCCGAAGCGCGGTGACAGCACCCCGGATACGGCAAGGGCGGCGGCGCCGCGCAACACCGAATGCTGCCCGCCACGCGCGACCATGACACGGGGCGTCGTGCGGTCCTTTCGCGCCGAGACGGAATTGTGCAGGCCTTCGGTCGAACTGGCCAGCCGTTCGAGCAGATCGGTGGAGGCCAGCCCACCGAGGATGATCGTCTCGGGGTCGAACAGGTTCTCGATGATGGCGACGGCATTGCGAAAGATCGGGGCGACTTCCGCCACCCAATCGGCCTCGCTGCCATTCCAGCGCCGGAGCGCCTCGAGCGAGAGGTATCTTTCGAGACAGCCGCTGTTGCCGCAGGGGCAAGCCTCGCCGCCTGGAACGACGGGAATGTGTCCGACCTCGCCGGCATTTCCCCAGGCGCCGCGCAACACGCTGCCGTCGTGAACCATGACGCCACCCAGGCCGACGCCGAAATAGAGGTAATAGTACTCGGAAAACTGCGCGCCGAGGCCGTAGAGGCGCTCGCCCATGGCGGCGGCCGCCATGTCGGTTTCAAAGAAGGCCGGCAATCCGGTCGACGTCGCCAGCCGCTCGCGCAGCGCCACATCCTTCCAGCCGGTCATCGTGGTCGGGCCGACAAAACTCATGGACTCGACGCCGAACGGGCCGGGCAGGGCCAGGCCGACCCCGAGAACCCGACCTCCAGCCCGCAATCTGGTCAATTCAACCACCATCGCTCCGATCAGGTCGAAGGCATGGTCGGGCGTCGCATTCGGGGCTTCGCGGTACGTGCTCTCGATCACGTCGCCGCTTAGATTGATCAAGGCGGCACTGATGCCGAAAGGGGTGATGTGGATGCCGACGGCATAGCCGCCTTCGGGATTGATGCGCAGGGTCGCCGGCGGCAGGCCGCGGCCCTTCGGCTCTTCACGCAGGGACAGGATGTAACCCTGTTCTTCCAGTTCGCGAACGATGGTCGATACGGTCTGGACGGTGAGCCCGACGCGCCTGGCGATCTCGCCACGGGCGATCGGTCCCTGCAGGCGGATGGATTCAAGCACGATGCGCCGATTGTACGGCCGCCCGAACTCCTGATTGGTCCCCCTCAGTGCCATGACGTGCGCCCCTTAGGAGAGCGCAGCTTCGCACCGCTTATTTATTCAGTCAAATGGAATTCAAAAATAAATTGAGACAAAACCAAAATCGGAAGAAGTCCGTGAATCCCGTCCGGTTTAGGACCTGCTCACATGCTGTCCTTGGCTGATTGCCGCCATGTCGAAACCGTTTCAATGGTGAGCCCGCAACCGTTGAGTCAACAAGCATGGAGCAGAGATGATCGAATTGCCGTTTGCCCGCGACGAGTACCAGCAGCGGCTTCGAAAGATCCGCGCCGAGATGGCGAAGCGCGGTCTCGAACTCCTAGTCGTCAATGACGTTGCCAACCAGCATTACATCACTGGCTATGATGGCTGGTCATTCTACACGCCTCAGGTGGTCCTCGTTCCTGTCGAAGCGGTCGAGCCGGTCTGGATCGGGCGCGCCATGGATGCGGCCGGTGGCCTTCTGACCGCCTGGATGAAGCCCGAGAACGTGGTTGGCTTCCCGGAAGACCATGTGCAGCGTTTCGATCGCCATCCCATGGACTGGATCGCGAGTTGGATCGTCGCCAAGGGTTGGGGTATCAGGCACACCGGCATCGAGCTCGAAGCCTATTATTTCTCAGCGAAGGCGCATGCCCGGCTTGTCGCCGGGCTTCCCAATGCGAAATGGCACGACGCCGATCTGCTGGTGAACTGGATCCGCGCGGTCAAATCGGCGCCCGAGATCGCTTATTTGCGCAAGGCGTCAACCTTGGCCGAAGCGGCGGTCACGCGGGCCTTCGAGGTGATCGCTCCGGGTGTTCGCGAGTGCGATGCCATTGCCTCCATCCAGGCGGCGCAGATCGCCGGCAGCCCGGACTTCGCCGGTGACATCACCGCCCTGCCGCCGACAATCCTCGGCGGCGAGAATGCTTCCGCGCCGCACATCATGTGGAGCGACAGGCGGTTCGGAGACAACGAGACAATTGCCCTGGAACTCGCCGGCGTCTGCCGTCGCTATGCTGCCGGGCTGGCAAGAACCCTGCAGCTTGGCAAAACGCCGACAAATGTCGCGGACACGGCCAAAGCAGTGATCGAGGGCATGGACGCGGTGCTCGACGCGGTGAGGCCGGGGATATCAGCTGAAGCGGTCGAAGCTGCCTGGCGCAAGGTAATTCAACGCTATGGACTGAAGAAGGAGTCGCGTATCGGCTATTCGATCGGCGTCGCCTATCCGCCGGATTGGGGCGAACACACGATCAGCCTCAGGCCGGGCGACAAGACAGTGCTGGAGCCCGGCAACGTCGTTCATTCCATTCTTGGCATGTGGATGGACGGTTGGGGCATCGAGATCAGCGAGACCATCCTGGTTACCGCAACCGGCCACGAGACGCTGACGAAGTTCCCGCGAGAGATTCATGTCAAATCCTGAGAGTGCGAATGCCGGCACGATCAAGATCGATGCCGGAATTCTCGATCGGATGATCGAGGTCCGCCGCCATCTGCACCGCAATCCGGAGCTTTCGAACCACGAAGCCAACACCCAGCGCTACTTGCGGCAGATGCTGGCTGGTCAGGGAATTGCCGACATCCGTGACGTCGCGGGCTTTGGCCTGGCCGTCGACATTGTCGGCACCGGCAAACCGTCAAATCGCAAGTTGGCCATACGCGCCGACATCGATGCCTTGCCAATCGAGGAGGAGTCCGGCGTCGACTATGCGTCGATCAATCCAGGTGTGATGCATGCGTGCGGTCACGACGCCCACGCATCGATGGCCTTCGCGGTTGCCGCGCATCTTCACCGATCGCGGGATGAGTTCGGCGGAACTGTCCGCCTCATCTTCCAGCCGGCCGAGGAGGACGAGCCGTCGGGCGGCAGACGCGTGGTGGAAGAGGGGCTTCTCGACGATATTGACGCTGCCATCTGCGTTCACGTCGATCCGTACACACAGTCCGGCAAGATCGCGGTCAGCCCTGGTCCGTACACTCTGGCGTGCGATACGTTCGACGCTCTCGTCACAGGCGAGGCCGCGCATGCGGCAAAGCCGTATGAGGGCATCGATGCGATAGCCGTGGCCTGCTCCATGGTGAGCGAACTGCAGAAGATCGTCTCGCGCGAGATCGACCCATACGATCCCCTGGTCATATCCGTAACCGGGATCAACGGCGGCAGCGCCTACAATGTGATTGCCGGCAAGGTCGCATTGAAAGGCACCATCCGCAGCGGCAGCGACGCCACGCGTGAGCGGGCCTGGCGCCGCGTCCGTGCGATACTCGAGGGAATTGCGGCGAGCCACGGCGCCAGCGTGCAACTCGACATCCACAAGGGCGAACCGGGGGTCGTCAACGATGTCGAGATGACTGAGCTGATTGTCGCCAGCGCCAGGACCTGTGTGGGGGCCGACAATGTTCTCAACACAGCTGGATGGACCATTGCGGACGACTTTGGCTACTACAGCGAGAAGCGCCCATCGGTCTACTTTCGGCTCGGAATCCGCAATGAAGATGTCGGATCGGTCTTTCCGCTTCACCATTCCAGGTTTCGTGTCGATGAGGCCGCCTTAAAAGTCGGCGCAGCCACCCTGGTTTCGGCAGCCACGACGTTTCTGTCGATGCCACGAGACAATCCCGACTGACCAATGCGCGAGGCGGATCGCCTGTTCAGTACTTGACGAGCCGGCGCTCGATCAGCACCACGGCGGAAAACAGCGCGATCGATAGGCCTGATGACAAGACGATCGCTGCGTAAAGCCGGTCGGACTGGTAGTTGAAACTCGCCTGGATGATCAGCGCGCCGAGGCCCTTGTCCGAGCCGATCCATTCGCCGACGATGGCGCCGATGACCGCCGTCGCCGATGCGATCCTGAGCGAGGAGAACAGCATCGGCAAGGCGCGGGGCAGGCGCAGGCTGCGAAAAATTTCCCAGCGCGTCGCCGACAGCACCCGGAACAGCTCATGCTCGTTGTCGCTGGCCGAATCCAGGCCGCGAATCATGTTCACCAGCGTCGGGAAGAAGCAGATCACCGCAGCGATGACGATCTTCGGCGTCATGCCAAGCCCGAAGATCAGGATGATGATCGGCGACAGCGCCAGGATCGGAATGGTGTTGAAGAACAGCACGATCGGAAAATACGCCGCCTGGAGGATGCGGTTGTGCACGAACAGAACGGCCAGCAGGACAGCAGCCAGGTTGCCGATGACGAAGCCGGCCAGCGCCTCGATCAGCGTCGGCCTGAGATTGTCGACGAGCAGCGCGAAATTCCTCTGGAAGACGCCGAATATCGCCGTTGGCGTCGGCACGATATAGGCCGGCACGCCGAGAACGGGCAGCAGAAACTGCCAGGTGAGAAGGATCGACGCCGCACCGAGAACGGGCAGGGCGATGGCAGCCTGCGGAGACAGGGGTGCCGGCCTCATGACGCGCGCTCTAGCGCGGTCCGCAGCTCGGCCATGGCGGCGACGATCGCCGGATCTTCGCGCGAGCAGCGGTTGCCGTCCTGCTTGAACGGCCGCATGTCGATGTCCTTGGCAAGTCGCCCCGGATTGGCGGCGAGAACGATGACCCTTTCGCCGAGATAGGCGGCTTCGGCGATCGAATGGGTGACGAACAGGATCGTCGTGCCGGTGCGCCTCCACAAAGTGAGCAGCTCGTCGTTGAGCCGGTCGCGGGTGATTTCGTCGAGAGCCCCGAACGGCTCGTCCATCAGCAGCAGCTTCGGCTGCCCGAGCAGCGCGCGGGCGATTGCCACACGCTGGCGCTGGCCGCCGGAAAGCTGGTGCGGCAGGCGCTCGCCGAAGCCGGCAAGCCCCATCAGCTCCAGCAATTCGTCGCTGCGGTCCTCTATTCTGCGGGTCAGGCTGCCTTGCCCGACGCCAAGCGGCAGGCGGACATTGTCGCGCACCGTGCGCCAGGGCAGCAGGGTCGAGTCCTGGAAGACGAAGCCGACATCGCGGCGCGATCGCACCGCATGCGGCGTGTCGCCGAGCACACTGATCGTGCCGCCGAGCGGATCGAGCAAATCGGCAACCACCCTGAGCAAGGTCGACTTGCCGCAGCCCGAGGGTCCGAGGATCGACAGGAAGGATCCGGCCTCGACGTTGAGGTCGAGACCGGAAAGCACTTTGACGGCGGCCTGGCGGCCGCCATAGCCGACATCCAGGCCGCGGGTCTCGATCGCGTTCGCCATCAGGCGGCGGGCGCGTCGAGCTTCGGCCGGTCGGCGGCCGAAAGTTCGAGGATCTTGGTCGTGTAGACGTCGGCAGCCGCCGGCCGGCCGTTCGGATACTGTCCCACCTTGTCGAGCAACGCCAACTGCTCCTCGATGGAGGCGGGATCGAAGGTGCCCCAACCGTCCCTGGCCGTTGCCGCATCGAAGGAGAGCTTGAGCACCAGGTTGACGGTCTTCTCTTCCCAGCCGAGGTCCATTTCCGGATAGGCGGCGACCATCTTCTTCACGGCCTCCTGCGGGTTGGCGTGCACCCAGCCCCAGCCCTTGGCGACCGCGCCGATGAACTTCGCCAGCGTGTCCGGATCCTTTTCGATCGCGGCGTCGGTGGCGAAATAGACGTCGGCGTAGGAATTCAAGCCGAGATCGCGCACCAGAAGGTCGATGCGGTCATCGCCGACGACGCTCAAGGCCTGCGTGTTGGTAATCCAGCCGCCAATGGCATCGACATCGCCGCGCACCAGCGGCGCCTTGTCGAAGCCGACATTGACGACGGTGACGTCGGACGGGCTCATGCCGTTCTTGGCCAGAATCTCGTCGATGACGAAACGCGCGGTTGGCTGGATGCCGATCTTCTTGCCCTTGAGGTCGGCGATGCCGCGGATCGGGTTTGCCGCCTTCGACGTGAAGGCGTAGGGGCCGGTGCGGAAGCCGCAGGCGATGATCTTTACCGGCACGCCGCTGGCGCGCGCCGCAAAGAGCTGCGGCGTTTCGGAAAACTGGCCGAGCTGTGCGGCGCCCGAAATCACCGGCGGCACCGTCGCGGCGTTGGGGCCGCCCGGGCTGAATTCCACGTCGAGCCCGGCATCCTTGAAGTAGCCATTGGCGACAGCCGCGATATCGCCGATCTGGCCGTTGGACATCAGCCAGTCATACTGGATGACGACCTTTCCGGCCGCCTTCGCACCCGGCGTCAGCACCAGTTGCATCCCGGCCGATGCGGCGGCAACGGCTGCTATGCCTGATATCATGAAGCTGCGGCGGTTCATGTCGTAATGTTTGTTCCCACTCATTTTTCGCTCCTGTTGCAAGACTTGTCTGTCTCTTCATTGCGCGCCGTTCCCTTGGGCGCGCTGTCGTCTACGGCCGTTCTTCGTGGTAGTCGCCGGGGCCGCCGTCGAGCCAGGCGTAGAGTTCCCAGAGCGTGTCGTCCGGGTCGGTGAAATAGGCGCAGCGCGCGTTCCAGACATAATCCCCTGGCGGGCCCTGGAAGGGCACGCCCTTGGCCGTCAGATCGGCATAGAGGCGGTCGATTTCGCCGGGCGCGTCGAGTTTGACCGCGACGCAAACCTTGTGCGCATGGCGCGGCGAACGCAGCTTCGACACGCCGGTGTGCTGGCTGATATGGTCGATCTCCCAGGCCGCAAGCGTCACGCCCTCGCCATGGAAATCGGCAAAACCCTCGGCGCGCCGGCGCAGGCGGAAGCCGAGCCTGTCGACATAGAACGCCACCGTGCGATCGATGTCCTCGACAAGCAGGCAGACGTCCGAAATCCGGTATGCGGTCCCGAGCGACATGGCTATTTCCTTCCGTCGGCGCGCTGGGCGCGCGACGTCGGCAGCTTGACGCCGACACGGTCGGCGGCGCCGATGATGTGCGCGCGCATCGCCGCTTCGGCAGCCGCCGGGTCGCCGGCGACCAGTGCCTCATAGATGCGCACATGCTCGCCGACATTGACTTCCACCAGGTCGTGCAAGGGGTTGGTGAGCCGCGCGTAGTAGATCGAGCGCCGGATCTGTTCGCAGACGAAGGAGATGAAGGTGTGGATATAGCTGTTGCCTGTCGCCCGCGCGATTTCGCGATGAAACAGGAGGTCGGCGTCGATGCTGCCGTCTTCCCAGCGCTCCTCGCCGCTCATGCGGTCGAGCGCTGCCTTGATGGCGTCGAGATGCTCCTGGCCGCGCCGCTCGGCGGCAAGCGCGGCTGACTCGGCCTCGAGGATGCAGCGCAGCTCGAAGAGCCGCTCCATATTCTGCCCCTCCTTCAGCGTCTCGCGGTCGATGCGGATCGCCGCCCGCTGCTCCGGCGCCAGGACGAAAGAGCCGATGCCTTGTCGCGCCTCCACCATGCCGTCGGCGCGCAATTGCGCGATCGCCTCGCGCACCACGTTTCGGCTGACGCCGAATTTTTCCGAAAGCTGTTGCTCCGTCGGCAGCAGGCTGCCCGGATTGAGGTCGCCGGACTCGATCTCGCGGCTGAGGAACGCGGCAACCCGATGCGGCAGCGCCTCGACAGTGCCGATTGCAGCCAGTCGTTGTTTCATGAAACGGTCTCCGTCGAGGGAAAGAGGCAGCCGGGATTCATCAGCCCGTCCGGATCGATGGCGTTTTTGAGTGTGCCGACGAGCCGGCGGTGGACGGGGGATAGTCCAGCCCAGTAAACGCGCTGACGGGTGCGCCCGATGCCGTGTTCGGCGCTGATCGAGCCGCCAAGTGCGTTGACGATGTCGTAGAGCCCAGCTGTGATCTCGGTACCCCTGGCGCGCGACTCGGGCTCGGCAAGGTCGAGCGGCGGCAGCACGTTGAAATGGATGTTGCCGTCGCCCGCATGGCCGTAGGCCTGGGGAAACCAGCCCGGATGCTCCAGCGCGACAAACTGGCGGGCCTGGGCGATGAGGGTGGGAATGTCCGAGATGCGCACGGAAAGATCGGTGCGCACATGGTAGCCGCGCTTGGCCTGGCCCTCGACCAGCCCTTCGCGAATGGTCCAGAAAACCTTGGCCTGCGCGCCGCTCTCGGCCAGAACGGCGTCAGTGACGAGATGCTTTTCCATGGCGCCGGCGAGGAAGTCGACCAGCAGGGTGCGCAGGTCGATGGCAGCGCTCGATGACAGCTCGATCAGCACATGAACAGGGGCGGTGACCGGCGCGACGATGTTCGGATCGACCAAACGCGCAAGCTCCATGCATTCCGAGCCGATGATCTCGAAGGCGGATATCAGGTCCGAGCATCCGCGTCGGGCTTGCCTGAACAGCGTGATGGCCGCTTCGAACGAGGCAAGGCCCAGATACGCCGTCTCGACCCGGCCGGGTTTCGGAAACAGCTTGACCTCGACGCCGGTGATGATGCCCAGCGTTCCTTCGCTGCCGATGAAAATCTGCTTCAGGTCGTAGCCGCGATTGTCCTTGCGCAGGCCGGAAAAGCCGCTCCACAATTCGCCGTCCGGCAGCACCACTTCCAGGCCGACAATGAGATCGCGGGCCATTCCGTAGCGCAGCACGTTGACGCCACCGGCATTGCTGGCCGCGTTGCCGCCGATCTGACAGCTTCCCTGGGCGCCGAGCGCCAGCGGAAACAGGCAATCCTGGCTTTCGGCGGCATCCTTGATGTGCTGCAGGATGCAGCCGGCATCGGCCTGCAAGATTAAATTGTCGGCGTCGACCAGGCGGATCTTGTTCAGCCGCTCCAGGCTGATGACCACTGCGCTCCGGCTCGTGTCGATGTCGATCGCACCCGCCACCAGCCCGGTATTGCCGCCCTGTGGGATCATCGCCAGCCCGAGCGTGCCGCACAGCCGCACGGCGGCCTGCACCTCCGCGACCGATGCCGGCTTCAGCACGGCAAGGGCACCGCCATGATGATCGCCCGACCAGTCTCCGAGATATCTGGCCATGCCCGCAGCGTCGGCTGCCACGCCGCTCTGCCCCAGAACACGCTCCAGAGCAGCGAGAACGTCAGGCGAGATGCCGTGGATGGTCATTGTCGGGCCGGCTTTGGAGCAGGTGTGTATGGTTATACATATCATCCTACAACTGGAATGTTGTCAACGGGCAAGCCGCATGGCCCAGGGCAATCACTTCAGACCGACGACAGTTTCCAACTTGTGGGGAGATCACCAATTGTCGAAGTCGGCGCCGCCCCTCATCGCCCTGCCGGGCACTTCTCCCCGTATAGTGACGAACCGCAGCGCCGGCACCTTTTCTGCAGCGCTGACAATTGGCGAAACCATCAATGACGGAGTCCCTCTCCCCGTCACTATACGGGGAGGTGAGAAGTGGTCCGCGCAGCGGACAAAAAGCCAATTGCTTGGCTTTTCAAACGACGAACGCCGGCAGGCAGGTGAGGGGGCGCCAACCTCCGGAAAAGGGTGACGAGACGAATTCGAAACCTGAAGCGATTGCCCTTCCGCGTGGCTGTCGGGTCACCTTTCGGGCCTTCAGGGCGAGCTGGGTCTGGAGAGGGCCGCCGATCAGCTCAGGGCCTGCGCGCCTCAGAGATACTGGGCGACCTTCTTGCCGACCGTGAGGAAGCGCAGGGGATCGATCGCTTCGCCATTGTGGCGGACTTCGTAATGCAGATGCGGGCCGGTCGAGCGGCCGCTGCTGCCGGTCTTGCCGATGACGGCGCCGGCATCCAGTTTCTCGCCCACGGTCACGTCGATTTCGCTGAGATGTCCGTAACGCGTCGCAAAACCATTGCCGTGGTCGACTTCCACCATGCGGCCATAGCCGCCGTTCCAGCCTGCCTTGGTGACGACGCCGGGCGCGGTGACCTTGGCCGGCATGCCGATCGGCGCCCTGAAATCCATCCCGGAATGCAGTGCGGCGGTGCCAAGGATGGGGTCGGTGCGCACGCCGAACGGGCTGGTGACGGAATGGCCCGGAGCTGGGTTGGTCAGCGGCAGCTGACGCGCTTCCTTCTTGAGCTGGTCGAGCGTGTCCAGCGCCTCGTCCAGTTCCTTGACCTTGCTGTCGAAGATCATCGAACTGTCGAGTGGAATCAGCGGTCCGCCGACGTCGCTCTCGTTCTTGCCGAAATCGCTGTCGACCGGCAGGCCTGCCGCGGCAAGCGCCTGCGTGATCGCGTCGGCGCTCTTGTAGGCATTGTCGGCGAGCGTGCTGATGCGGGTCAGTTGATCGCTCTCGATGGATTTCAGCGACTTGTTGATCGAGACGAACAGCCTGTCGGCACGATCGGCGGCTGAATCGTTGGGCAGCGGATCGGAACGGGTCGACCACAACGAGAACGGCCTGGTGTCGCCGGCACCGAGGTCGGCGCTCAGGCTGGCGACCGCGTAGGTCTGCGCAGGCGGGTTGATGCTGCCGGTCACCTCGGCGCGTTTGTCCGGCTTGCCGGCCGCTGACGGATCCTCGGCAGGCGCCGCTCCGACTTCGTTCTCGGCGCGTTCGAGCAGCGGACCGAGGCGGCCATGACGCTGGCTCAACTGGCTCTGGCGTTCAAGCAGTTCGCTGACCTTGGTTTCCATCAGCTGCTGGTCGAGCAGCTGGCGGCTGGTGATGCGGTCGACCTGG
Source organism: Mesorhizobium kowhaii (assembly GCF_042431665.1). NCBI lineage: Bacteria > Pseudomonadati > Pseudomonadota > Alphaproteobacteria > Hyphomicrobiales > Phyllobacteriaceae > Mesorhizobium > Mesorhizobium kowhaii. The sequence goes on along the minus strand of NZ_JBHLYT010000010.1, from coordinate 137,493 downwards.
GCGCGAAGCGCCGAAATGCGATCTTCGTAGGCCTGCTGCATGCGTGCCTGCCGCGCCGTGGTGGCGCCGATCAGGTCGTCGCGCAGCACGAGATAGGAGGTGGCCAGCAGGTAGCCAATGGCGATTGCCGCCAGCGCCGAGCCGACAAAGGCGGCGAGCCAGGGTCGGATCGTGAAGTGCCTGATCTCGTTGCCCCGGGCGATGATGATCGTGTGGGGCTCTTTACGCCTGCCGAAGACTGCTGACTGACCGGTTGCGTTCACGGGACCAAGCTTTCGTTTACGACACCACGACAGCTTGATTACACATTATTAGGGTTAACAAAGTTTTGCGGTGCGGGCTTTCCGGTAACGATTGCCCGTCAGGCGGGCATAAGGTTGTGGGCAGTCGGCCGTGCCGACAAGGATCTCAAAGCGCGCGGACAGCCTCCAGCACCTCTTCGGCATGGCCTTTGACCCGGACCTTGCGCCAGATCCTGGCGATCCGCCCGTCGCGGCCGATCAGGAACGTCGCCCGCTCGACACCCATGTATTTGCGGCCATACATCGATTTCTCGACCCACAGATGGTAGGCCTCGATCACCTTGCGCTCCTCGTCGGCGGCGAGGTCGATGGTGAGACTGTATTTCGACTTGAACTTGTCGTGTTTCTTGACTGTGTCTGGCGACAGGCCGATCACCACGGCGCCGGCCCTCTCAAATTCCGGCTTCAGCTGCGAAAAGCTGATCGCCTCTTGCGTGCAGCTTGTTGTGTCGTCCTGCGGATAGAAATAGAGCACAATGGGCTTGCCGGAGGATGCGGTAAGGCTGAGTGATCCGCCGCCGTCCCGCGGCAAATCGAATTGCGGCGCGAGATCGCCTACGTCGAGGTCAGCCATACCGATGCCCTTGTTTGTGGTTACACGCCAAGCCACACCGATATAGTGTCGAGCGGGGATTCGTCCACGATCGAGTTCGTAGAACGGAAAATTGCGTGGATCAGGAGCAACCGCAGCACGAGAAGATCCGGTTCAGGCGGGATGAGATCACCGACCTGGGGACCTTTCCGTCCGCGTGCCGCGTGCCGCCGCTCGGTCAGGCGTCGATCGGACGCGGCTTTCGCATCCTGGCAAGGGTGTTCGCCGGTTTCGCCTGCCTCGTCCTCTTGGTGGCAGTCGTTGTCTATCTGGTCGGTGCGTCCGGCGTTGGGTCCGAGCGGCTTCGGGCGGAAGCGGAAACCGCCATCGAGAAACTGGCCGGCGTCGATGTCGATGTTTCGGTCGGGCCGGCGCGCATCACCCTTGATGGATCGAGCTTCATTGCGTTGCAGGTCAGCGACGTCAGCCTGAAGACCGCCGACGGCAAGCCGATGGCCGATGCGGGCCGCGTGCGCTTCGGCGTGCGCCTGATACCGCTGCTGTGGGGGGATGTGCGGCTGACCAGTGCCAGGATCTCCGACGTGCGCATCGTCGTGGCGGCGATGCCGTCCGGCGGCGACTGGACCGCGGCCCTGCGCAATCAGGATGGCCTCGTCGATCCGGAGAAACTGTCCGCTGCGGTGTTCGGCAACATCCACAGCGCGCTCGACGCGGTGCGGGAAGAGTCGATGCGCCAGATCGATCTTCGCAATGTCGAATTCGTGCTGCCCGAAACGGGAACGATCAAACTGGTCAAAGTCACCGACGCCACCGTCGTGCAGTCGGGACCGGGCGGCATGCAGTTTTCGTCTGAAGCGGATGTTGACGGCAGGGCGGTTACCATTGCCGCTTCCGCCACCCGCGATGTCGCGGCACACCGCGTGACGGCGCTGGATGCGAGGATCGATCTGGCGGATGCCAGTGTTGTCGCGGGCGCTGCTGATACCACGGCCGCTGCCGGAAAGCTGGGTGTGGTTGCGCTGAAGCTGACGGGATCGGAAGGGTCCGGCATGAATGCATCGCGGCTGACGGCCGCTCTGTCATCGACGGGTTCCATCCTCGATCTTGGCACGCGTGGGCTGCTGCCGGCAGACGTCGATGTCAATGCGACGCTGGTTGCGGGCAGCAACAAGGTCCAGGTGGACAGATTGCTGCTGAAGACCGGCCGGTCGACATTCGATTTCGCCGGTTCGATCGGGCCGAAGCCGGCAACCGGAACGGCAGGTGAGGAACCGTCCTATCGCTACGACCTGACCAGCGACGGTTCCTCGCTGGCGCCTTCGGAGTCGCCTGAGCCTGCGCTCGCCTTCCTCGCCCGGATCGCCGGTGCCTACAACACAGTGAGCCACAGGCTGGTGGCCGAGCAGATCGCTGTCCGTTCCGGCGCCGGCGGCGAGATTCTGGGAACCGCCGCCGTGGAGTTCGTCGACGGCAAGGCGCCTGGGATCAATCTGGCGTTCAACGTCCATGACATGCCGGTCTCCCACGTCAAGCAGCTTTGGCCATGGTTTTCGGCACGCAACGCCCGGCTGTGGGTGCTGGCCAATCTGTTTGGCGGCCGCGTCGTCGACGCCAACCTCCAGTTCCAGGTCGTGCCGGGCCGTCTTGGCAACGGAGTGCCGCTGTCCGCCGACGAGGTGTTCGGCCGTTTCCAGATCGAGGGATCGCGTTTTGACACGGCCGGCCGCATTCCGCCGATACGCGACGCTGTCGGCGTTGTTGGTTTCCATGGCAATGATGTCGACGTCTCCCTGTCCTCGGGCACCGTCTACATGCCCAGCGGCCGTACCGTGGCGGCCAGCAATGGCACGCTGACGGTCAAGGCCGCCAACCGCCCGCCGGTCATCGGCGCGCTCGAGATCGACGTCGAGGGCGACGCGTCCGCTGTTGCCGAACTCGCCTCCTACGAGCCGATCAACGCCATGCGCCATGTCGGCCTTTTGCCGGAAGACCTGACGGGCAGCGTCACCGGCCATGTCAGGGCTGACATTCCGTTGCAGTCCGGCGTCGACAGCTCGAAGCTCGATTGGCTGGTGTCGCTCGACTATAGCGGCATGTCATTGGCCAAGCCCTTCGAGGGCCAGACCGTGACCGATGCCGATGGTTCGATCACCGTCGACCCTGAAAAGGCGGTGATCTCCGCTAAGGCATCGCTGAACGGCATTCCGGCCGAACTCGACCTGATCGAGCCGCTCAGGGATGACGGGCCGCCGCCCAGTCGCAAGGTGGCCTTGGTGCTCGACGACAAGATCCGTGCCGCCGCAATGCCCGGCTTGACGCCGATGCTTTCCGGAACGGTAAAGGTCGCGATCGACAAGAGCGGCAGCGGCGACCAGAACGTCTCGGCCGATCTGACCAACGCCAGGCTGGACATCCCATGGGCAGGTTGGAGCAAGGGGGCAGGGGTTCCCGCCAACGTCACATTCGTCATGACCAAGGCCGACGACACCACGACGCTGTCCGACTTCAATCTCGACGGAAAGACCTTCTCCGTCGACGGCAGCATTGTGCTGGTCAATGGCGCTCTGTCTTCCGCAAAGTTCAGCAAGGTCACCTTGAACAGGGGCGACGATGTCGCCGTGTCGGTGAAGCGATCCGGCAAGGGCTATGCGGTCAACATATCAGGCAACGCGCTGGATGCCCGCTCGCTGATCAAACAGTTCACCTCGGACGTCGACACGGCAACCAAGACCACTGGTTCCGACTCTATTTCCGTCAGCGCCAATGTCGATCAGCTGACCGGCTTCCATGACGAGCAATTGTCCAACCTGAAGCTCGACTACAGCGCTGCCGGCTCGCGGGTAAACGGGCTGAAGGTCAGCGCCACGGCGAGTTCGGGTGCCGCCATAACCATCAGCAACACCACCGGCGCCGGCCAGCGCACGCTCAACATGCAGTCCGCCGACGCTGGCGCCATACTCAGGTTCCTCAACATCTACGAGCATATGGAAGGCGGAGCGATCACCCTGGCGCTGGCGGGGCCGAGCGACGGATCGCTGAAGGGCAAGGTCGATACCAGCAACTTTTTCGTGGTCAACGAACCGAAACTGGCCTCCATGGTCTCGACCACGCCGGCCGGCGACAACCGCAGCCTCAATCAGGCGGTCAAGGGCAAGCTGGACACCTCGCGGGTCAAGTTCGAGCGCGGTTACGCCGAGATCGACAAGGGCAGCGGCTATCTGAAACTGGCCAATGGCGTGCTGCGCGGTCCGCGCATCGGCACGACGTTCCAAGGCACGCTCTACGACCAGGACAACAACATGGACATGACCGGCACGTTCATGCCGGTCTATGGCCTCAATCGCATCTTCGGCGAATTGCCGTTGGTCGGCGCGCTTCTCGGCAATGGCCGCGACCGCGGCCTGATCGGCGTCACCTACCGGCTCAAGGGCAACGCCAACAAGCCAGTGCTGGACATCAATCCGCTGTCGGTGATCGCGCCCGGGATATTCAGGTCGATCTTCGAATATCGCTGACCGACCTCAAATCGGCCGCACCAGAATGTGTTTTTTCCTGCCGAGTGAAAGCTTTACGACGTTTTCCGGACTCAAATCCTGAGGTGTCACCAGCCGGCGCTCGTCGCTGACGGGCTGATCGTTCAGCCGCACCGCACCGCCCTGCACATGCCGCCGCGCCTCGCCGTTCGACGCCGCCAGTCCGGCGGTCACCAGCAGCGACAGGACGCCGACACCGGCTTCGAGCGCTGCCTTGTCCACCTCGACGGTCGGCAGCGATTCGGCGAGCGCGCCTTCCTCGAACGTCTTGCGCGCCGTCTCGCTGGCTTGTTCCGCCGCCCCGCGACCGTGCAGCAAGGCGGTGATCTCGGTGGCGAGGATCTTCTTGGCCTCATTGATCTCGGATCCGCCGAGCTGCTCAAGCCGCGCGACCTCGTCCAGCGGCAGCGTCGTGTAGAGTTTCAGGAAGCGGCCGACATCGGCATCCTCGGTGTTGCGCCAGTACTGCCAGAACTCGTAGGGGCTCAGCATGTCCGCATCGAGCCAGACCGCGCCCGACGCCGACTTGCCCATCTTGGCGCCCGATGAGGTGGTGAGCAGCGGCGTGGTCAGCGCATAGAGTTGCGCGTCCTCCATGCGGCGGCCGAGATCGATGCCGTTGATGATGTTGCCCCACTGGTCGGAGCCGCCCATCTGCAGGCGGCAGCCGAGGCGCTTGTGGAGCTCGACGAAATCATAGGCCTGCAGGATCATGTAGTTGAATTCGAGGAACGACAGCGACTGTTCGCGATCGAGCCGGAGCTTGACGGAATCGAAGGCGAGCATGCGGTTAACCGAAAAGTGACGGCCGACGTCGCGCAGGAAATTGACGTAGTTGATCTCCATCAGCCAGTCGGCGTTGTTGATCATGACCGCGTCATTCGGCCCGCTGCCGAATTTCAGGTACGGCATGAAGTTGCGGCGGATGCCGGCAAGGTTGTCGTCGATGTCCTGCGGGGTCAGCAGCTTGCGCGCCTCGTCCTTGAAGGACGGATCGCCGATCATCGAGGTGCCGCCGCCCATCAGCGCGATCGGCCGATGACCGGTCTGCTGCAGCCAGTGCAGCATCATGATCTGGATCAGCGAACCGGCATGCAGGCTCCTGGCGGTCGCATCGAAGCCGATATAGGCCGTCACCGTCTCCGTGGCGAAGAGATTGTCGAGGCCGGCATCATCCGAAGTCTGGTGGATGAAACCGCGCTCGCTCATCGTGCGCAGGAAGTCGGATTTGAAGGCAGGCATTTTTTGTTTCCCGAAAGCGTCCGGCCAATCTGGCCCGGCGTGCATGAACGCGCGCGTTTAGCACCCAAGCGCGATCAGCAAAAGTGGAATCCGGTTTTGCGGCCCGCGCGGATGACGTCAGCGACGATCCAGCTCCAATGGCAATCGCTTCAGGTTTGCATTCGCACCCCACCCTTTTCCGGACGTTGGTGCTGCCCCTCACCTGCCTGCCGGCATCCTCTCCCCGTATAGTGACGGGGAGAGGGGCGCTCTCATCGATGGTTTCGCCAATTGTCAGCGCTGCAGAAAAGGTGCCGGCGCTGCGATCAGCCCCCTTCTCCCCGTCACTATACGGGGAGAAGTGCCCGGCAGGGCCATGAGGGGCAGCGCCGACTTCGACAATTGGTGGTCTCCGCCACAAGTTGGAACTGTCATAGGTCTGAAGCGATTGCCCTGGGCTCCAATGCTTGCTTCATCGTTTCGGCTGGCGTAATGAGGCGCCGCGCCAAAAGGTTCTTGCAGTCCACGACCTCAAGCGGCACCGCACGGCATCCATAAAATGCCATATCCGACGACAGAGCCCCGACGCGACATGCCGGACGCATTGATATCCATCGTCATTCCTTGCAGGAACGAGGCGGCAAATCTGCCGCTGTTGATCGACGAGATCGGGGCCGCCATGGCCGGGCGCAACTTCGAACTGATCGTCGTCAACGATGGTTCGACCGACGACACCGCTTCGGTGCTCGCAGCGCAAGCAGCTCTTCGCCCGTTTCCGGTCCGGGAATTGCGGCACCAGAAATCCGCCGGCCAGAGCCTTTCGGTGCGTTCGGGCGCCTGGGCGGCGCGTGGCAGCATCGTCGCCACGATCGACGGTGATGGCCAGAACGATCCTCAATACATTCCGCTGCTTATCGATGCCTTGCGGCAGGCCGGCCCCGATTTCGGCGCGGCACAGGGGCAGCGCCTCAAGCGCCGCGACAGCAAGATCAAGCAACTGGCGTCGCGTTTCGCCAACTGGCTGAGAAATGCCATCCTACATGACGAGACGCGCGACACCGGCTGCGGCCTGAAGGCCGTCCACACCGATATCCTGCGCAAATTGCCGTTCTTCGACGGCACCCACCGCTTTGTTCCGGCCCTGGTCATCCAGGAGGGCTATCGCGTCGTCCATTGCGATGTCGTCGATCGCTCGCGCCGGCACGGCAAGTCGAATTACGGCATTTTCGATCGCGGCCTGCAGGGGGTTCTCGATCTCGCTGGTGTCTGGTGGCTGCGCCGCCGGCGCCGCAGAATGCCCAAAGTAGAGGAAATCAGCCGTGGTTAACGTGCTTCAGGAATTGGTGACCTGGCTTCACCAGGTTTTCATCAAGCAGTTCGATGCATGGATCCTGCTCGGCTTCGTTGCGCAGTTCTTCTTCACCATGCGCTTTGTCGTGCAGTGGCTCGCCTCGGAAAAGGCCAAGCGCAGCGTGGTGCCGGTCGCCTTCTGGTTCTTTTCCCTGTTCGGCGGCGGCCTGCTTTTGATCTATGCCATCCAGCGTCAGGATCCGGTGTTCATAGCCGGCCAGTCCATGGGCCTGTTCATCTATATCCGCAATCTCTGGCTGATCGCCAATGAGCGCAAGACCGCCATGAGCAAGGTCGATTGAGCGGCGGTCGATTGAGCAGCCTGGCACATCAAGAGAAAATAGTCACAAAGGCTGAGACATGGCGGTGAACAGGAATTACATCCTTCTCTTCCTGTTCAGCCTGGTGATGACGGTTTCGGGGCTGGCGTCGATGCCGCCGATCGACCGCGACGAGTCGCGCTTCGTCCAGGCCACCAAGCAGATGGCGGAGAGCGGCGACTATGTCGACATCCGTTTTCAGGAGGCCTCGCGCTACCAGAAGCCGATCGGCATCTACTGGCTGCAATCGGCGGCCGTGGCGCTGAGCGGCGAGGGCGCTGCCGCTCCGATCTGGATCTATCGCCTGGTCTCGGCGCTTGGCATTGCGATTGCCGTTGTCGGCATCGCCTGGACAGGCACCAATCTGTTTGGGGCCAATGCCGGCATCGCCGCCGGCCTGGTCATGGCGGCGATCTTCGCCACCGCCTTCGAAGGCCGCGACGCCAAGACCGACGCGATGCTGTTGGCCTGTTGCGTGGCGGCGCAAGGCGCGCTGGCGCAGATCTATCTGGCGTCGCGCCGCAACCAACTTGTTGCCGGCCATCTCTGGTGGATTTTCTGGATCGCGCAGGGTGCTGCGATCCTCATCAAGGGACCGATCGCGCCGCTGCTGTCGGCACTCACCATCGCGGTGCTATTCGCCTTCGAACGCGATGGGCGCTGGCTGTCGAGGCTCAAAGTGGGGCGCGGCCTGGCGCTGGTCGTGCTGATCGTGCTGCCCTGGATCGCGCTGATCACCTGGAAGAGCGGCGGCGCCTTCCTGCAGCAGGCCGTCGGCAAAGACATGATCGGCAAGGTCGCGTCGGGCGAGGAATCGCACGGCCTGCCGCCCGGCTTCTACATGCTGACCTATTCGCTGTTCATGTGGCCCTTCGGCCTGATCGCGGTCGGCGCCGGGCTCCAGGCGCTCAACCGGCTGCGCGACGATCCCCGGCTGCGCTTCTGCCTCGCCTGGTACATTCCGTTCTGGCTGGTGTTCGAGCTGATCCCGACCAAGCTGCCGCACTATGTCTTGCCGGCCTATCCCGGCATGGCACTGCTGATCGGCTGGTTGCTGACATTGTCGCCGCAGGATGCGAACGCGCCGCTCAGGCGGTGGCAGGATTGGTTGTGGTGGTCGACCGCGTTTGGTCTCGCCGTGGTCAGCTTCGGTCTGGCGGCGGTCTGTGTCGGAGCGCCGATCTACCTCACCGGCAGCTTCTCCTGGTGGAGCATTCCGGCTGCGGCGGCAGCGCTGGGCGCCGGCTACTTCGCCTTTTCGCGGCAGCTGCAAGTGCCGCTCCGCCGCATCGGCGCTGTCGCGGTCTGTGCCGGCATCACCTATGCCTTGTTGTTCGGCGTCATCGCGCCGTCGCTGAAGCCGATCTGGCTGAGCCCGGCGATCGAGGCGGCGGTCCGCGCCAACCGACCTTGCGACACCACGGTGCTCGCCTCGTCGCGATTTCAGGAACCGAGCCTGGTTTTCCTGGTCGGCACGAAAACGGTGCTGACCGATATCGGTGGCGTCGCCAACCATCTGCTTGTCGATCCGGCCTGCGCGCTGGCGCTGGCACCGATCGGGGACGAGCAGAAACTGAATGGGTTGCTTGCGGCACAAGGCAAGTCTGCCAACCGCGTTGCCCGGATCGACGGCCTCAACTATTCGTCGGGAGACAAACTGTCGCTCGGGCTTTATCGTGTGGCGCAATGACGGCTCGTCGATGACAGGGTCGAATTTCCTATGCTCGTGAAATCACGCCCTTCCGTTTCCGGTATGCTCCTTGGAGTGGGGCGCCGATCGGTCGACAATTTTCGCGACACGATGCAGATCGCAAAAAAGCGCTTTGCCGCTCGTCCCGCCAAATACCCGAACATAGCGTGGCCGGTTTGGGGCCTGGTCTGGGTCTTGCTGACGGCGGCGACGTTTGTTCGCCTCGACACCCCGGCAGGAATGTCTCACGGCCAATGGTCGCCGGGGTTCGTCAATCTAGCCGACTTCTTCACGCAGTTCGGCCTGGGTGGCTGGTATCTCATTCCATCAGCGCTTTTGCTCGTCGCCGCCAACCTGACGGACTGGCGGAGCCTTTCACGGCGATCGCTGATGCTGGTCTACAACTGGACCTGCCTGGCTTTTCTGGTGCTGAGCGCCGCCGGCCTGTCCGGGCTCGCCGTCAATGTGTTGAAATATGCGATCGGTCGGGCTCGCCCGCTCTATTTCGACGATTTTGGTGTGCTGGCCTTGCATCCTTTTGCCTTCGATGCGCGCTTCGCCGGCTTCCCGTCCGGCCATGCCACGACCATGGGCGCCGTGTTCGGGGTCGCTCTGCTCTTGTTTCCGCGGCGCTGGTACATCGCCTTGGCGATCACCGCCTGCATCGCCTCGACGCGGGTCTTTGTCGGCGCGCACTATCCCAGCGACACCGTCGCCGGCTTCGGCCTTGGCTGCGCCTTCGCGCTGGCGTGCGGGCTGGTCTTTGCCCGGCTCGGCTTCATCTTTCGTCCGATGCCGTCAGGGTTGCCGGTCCGCAAGAAGACGTTTCGGCTGATTGGAGCGGCTACCGCTCGGACCTAATTGCCGTCCAGGCCGCCGTAGGATCTCACCAGGCGGGCCATGTCGGGCGATTGGTGGTCTTCGTTTTCGAGCCCCTCAGCAACGCCGGCGCGATCGGCGACCGGCCGGTTCTGGCTGACCTTCCACTTGCCGTGGATTTCGCTGATCTCGATTTCCAGTCCGATAATGCCTTTGATCTGCGCCTGGATGAAGGGCGCCGGTGCATCGGTCACCGCCCAGGGCGCCGCGCGGGCGCCCTCCTGGGACGCGGTCAGATCGGCGATCTGCCGCGCCAGCCAGTCCTGATCTTCGATCACCTTGACGGTGCCACGCACCTGCACGATGGCATAATTCCAGGTCGGCACCACCTTGCCGGTCTCACGCTTGGTCTCGTACCAGGACGGCGTCACATAGGCATCGGTGCCCTGGAAGACGATCAGCACGGGTGAAGCCGGATTGTCGGCCAACAGCTGCCATTGCGGATTGGCCTTCGCCAGATGAGCGCGCAGCCTGCCGTTCGGCGGCACGTCTTCATTAAGCCCAGAGGGGGCGTCGAGCAGGAACGGGATGGCGTTGGCGACCGGCCCCTCGGCTCCGTTGGAAATCAACAGGCCCAGCGGATGCGCCCGGATCAGCCCGTGCAGGATTTCCGGCCGCGTTTCCCTGAAATGAGGAGGCTCGTACATCGCTGCCCGCTTCCTTTGCCTATCTCAACCGCTTCGGCCGCGGATCCGACAATTCGCCGGCCAGCCGGCGGTCGAGATAATCGGCACATTCCTCGAGCAGCAGGTCGGCATCGTTGGAGAAGAAATGGTTGGCGCCGGGCAAGGTCTTCTGCGTGATGGTGATGCCCTTTTGCGTGTGCAGCTTGTCGACCAGGCCTTGCACATCCTTCGGAGGCGCCACCTTGTCGGCATCGCCATGGATGATCAGGCCCGACGACGGGCAGGGCGCCAGGAACGAGAAATCATAGGTGTTGGGCTGCGGCGCGATCGAGATGAAGCCTTCGATCTCCGGCCGGCGCATCAGGAGCTGCATGCCGATCCAGGAACCGAAGGAGTAACCGGCGACCCAGCAGCTCTTGGAATCCGGATGCAGCGACTGCACCCAGTCCAACGCGGCAGCGGCGTCCGATAACTCTCCGGTGCCGTGGTCGAACTCGCCCTGGCTGCGGCCGATGCCGCGGAAATTGAAGCGAAGCGTAGTGAAATCCCGCTTCTGGAACATGTAGAAGAGGTCGTAGACGATCTTGTTGTTCATCGTGCCGCCGAATTGCGGGTGCGGGTGCAGGACGATGGCAATCGGCGCGCTCTTTTCCTTGGAAGGCTGGTAGCGTCCCTCCAGGCGGCCGGCAGGACCGGTGAAAATGACCTCAGGCATGAAAAACTCCACTTGGTATACGAATGCGCGGCGTCCGGAACGAACCTTCCTCTGGCCTTGACGCAGGGCGAGCGTCTTCTTAGAAGCTAGTTTAGAATTGTTCAAAACTGAGTGGCCAGACGTCGAGCCCGGCCACCCGCGCCGCAAGCCGCGTAAATAGGACGGCTCGCCTTGGAATTTCAAGGAAATAACGCGATACGACAGCGGAATGGCTTCTGACGGGACCAACTGGACGAAAATGGCCGGAATACGCGCCTATCTCGACTACAATGCCAGTGCGCCGCTGCTTGCCGCGGCGCGCGAGGCTATGGTCACCGCACTTGATGTCGCCGCCAACCCGTCATCGGTCCACGCCGAGGGGCGCGCCGCACGCCGCCTGATCGAGACCGCGAGGCGTGACGTGGCAGCGCTGGTCAACGCCAAGGCCGAGCATGTCGTGTTCACCTCCGGCGCGACGGAAGCTGCCTCGACGCTGCTGACGCCCGACTGGCAGATGGGGCGCGGCAGGCTGCGCATGAGCCGTCTTTACGTGTCCGAAGCCGATCATCCCTGCCTGTTGAATGGCGGGCGCTTCCCGGCAGCGCAGGTGACGCGGATCGGCGTCGACACCAACGGCATCGCCGATCTCGACGCGTTGGCGGTCGCACTCGCCCATCATGACAAGGCCGAGGGCCTGCCGCTGGTCGCCATCCATGCCGCAAACAACGAGACCGGCGTCATCCAGCCGATCAATCGTATCGCAGAGATCGTCAAGGCAGCGGGCGGCGTCCTCGTCGTCGACGCGGTCCAGGCGGCGGGACGCGTTTCGATCGATCTGTCAGCGGGTTACGCCGATTATCTGATTCTATCCTCGCACAAGATTGGCGGCCCCAAGGGCGTTGGCGTCATCGTCGCCGCCTCCGATCTGATGATGCCGAAGCCGCTGATCAATGGCGGTGGTCAGGAAAAGGGCCATCGCGGCGGCACGGAAAACCTCGCCGCCATCGCCGGGTTTGGCGCTGCGGCACGCGAGGCTCTCGACGGACTGCAGGCCATTGACGCGGTGCGGCATCGCCGCGACGAGATCGAGGCCATCGTGAAAATGCTGGTGCCGGACGCGGAAATCTTTGGAACCGGCGCGCCAAGGCTTGCCAACACGACATTCTTCGCTATTGCGGGCATCAAAGCCGAAACCGCGCAGATCGCCTTCGATCTGGCCGGTGTGGCGCTGTCGGCCGGCTCCGCCTGTTCGTCGGGCAAGGTCGGGCCGAGCCATGTGCTGAAAGCCATGGGCTACGGCGACAGTCTTGGCGCCTTGCGCGTGTCGATCGGTGCCGCGACCGACGCGCAGGACATCGAGCTGTTCCGCACCGCGCTGGCTGGAATCGCCGCGCGTCGTGCGAACAGGGAAAAGGCCGCATGAGCAGCGGCCGGTTAACGACAGGCCTTCGGCCTGGTAGAGCCGTGCGTTTTATGCTGGCCGGGTGAATTTCCGGTCGAAGCGCACTATATGGAACTTACGCTGCCGCGAATGCCCTTCGGCGTTCATTTTGGCGGTGCCATAGTTTGAAAACTGTCGGGCCTTGACCCCGGCGTGGATGGAGAACGCATATGCCTGCTGTGCAGGACACGATCGATCGGGTCCGAAAGATCGACGTCGACCAATACAAATACGGATTCCAAACTGAAATCGCGATGGACAAGGCCCCCAAGGGCCTCAGCGAAGACATCATCCGTTTCATTTCGGCCAAGAAGGACGAACCGTCCTGGATGCTGGAATGGCGCCTGGAAGCGTATCGTCGCTGGCTGACGCTCGACGAGCCGACCTGGGCGCGCGTTCACTACCCGAAGATCGATTTTCAGGACATCTACTTCTACGCGGCGCCGAAGAGCACGCCCGGCCCGACGTCGCTGAGCGATGTCGATCCCGAACTGCTGAAGGTCTACGAAAAGCTGGGTATCCCGCTGAGGGAGCAGGAAATCCTCGCCGGTGTGCAGAAGACCGACGCCTCGGAACTCGAGGAAGTCAGCGACAATGTCTACAAATCGGGCCGCGTCGCCGTCGACGCGGTGTTCGATTCCGTCTCCGTCGTCACCACCTTCAAGAAGGAACTGGCGCAGGCCGGCGTCATCTTCTGCTCGATCTCGGAGGCCATCCGCGAGCACCCGGACCTGGTGAAGAAATATCTCGGCTCGGTCGTGCCGACCTCCGACAATTACTACGCCACGCTGAATTCCGCCGTGTTCACCGACGGCTCGTTCGTCTTCGTGCCCAAGGGCGTGCGCTGCCCGATGGAGCTGTCGACCTATTTCCGCATGAACGAGAAGAACACCGGTCAGTTCGAGCGCACGCTGATTATCGCCGAGGAGGGGGCTTACGTCTCCTATCTCGAAGGCTGCACGGCGCCGCAGCGCGACGAGAATCAGCTGCATGCCGCGGTCGTCGAACTGGTGGCGCTCGACGATGCCGAGATCAAATATTCGACGGTGCAGAACTGGTACCCCGGCGATGCCGAGGGCAAGGGCGGCATCTACAATTTCGTCACCAAGCGCGGCGACTGTCGTGGCGACCGTTCGAAGATTTCGTGGACGCAGGTCGAGACCGGCTCGGCGATCACGTGGAAATACCCGAGCTGCATCTTGCGCGGCGACGATTCCAGCGGCGAGTTCTATTCGATCGCGGTGTCGAACGGCTACCAGCAGGTCGATAGCGGCACCAAGATGATCCATCTCGGCAAGAACACGTCGAGCCGCATCATCTCCAAGGGCATCGCCGCCGGTTTCTCGCAGAACACCTATCGCGGCCAGGTCTCGGCACACCGCAAGGCGACCAATGCCCGCAACTTCACCAACTGCGATTCATTGCTGATCGGCGACCAGTGCGGCGCGCACACCGTGCCCTACATGGAAGCCAAGAATTCGACGGCGCAGTTCGAGCACGAGGCGACGACGTCGAAGATTTCCGAGGACCAGAAGTTCTACGTCATGCAGCGCGGCATTCCCGAAGAGGAAGCGATCGCGCTGATCGTCAACGGCTTCGTTAAGGACGTGATCCAGCAACTGCCGATGGAGTTCGCCGTCGAGGCGCAGAAGCTGATCGGAATCTCGCTTGAGGGCTCGGTCGGCTGACCGGACAAATATTTAGGAAACAAAGAATGCTTGAAATCAGAAACCTGCACGCCCGCATCGTTGATGACGGCACCGAAATCATCCGCGGCTTGAGCCTGACGGTGCAAGCCGGCGAGGTCGCCGCGATCATGGGGCCGAACGGCTCGGGCAAATCGACGCTGTCCTATATCCTCGCCGGCCGCGAGGACTATGAGGTGACCGAGGGCGACATCCTCTACAACGGCAAGTCGATCCTCGAAATGGATCCGGCCGAGCGCGCCACATCGGGCATTTTCCTCGCCTTCCAGTATCCGATGGAGATACCGGGCGTTGCGACCATGGAATTCCTGAAAGTAGCGATGAACGAGCAGCGCAAGGCGCGCGGCGAGGAGCCGCTGAAGATCCCTGAATTCCTGAGGCGGGTGAAGGAAGCCGCCGCCTCGCTCAGCATGGACATTGCGATGCTGAAGCGGCCGCTCAATGTCGGCTTCTCCGGCGGCGAGAAGAAGCGCGCCGAGATCCTGCAGATGAAGCTGCTGGAGCCGAAACTCTGCGTGCTCGACGAGACCGATTCCGGCCTCGACATCGATGCGCTGAAGATCGTTTCCGAGGGCGTCAACGCGCTGCGCGCGCCCGACCGTGCGTTCCTGGTCATCACCCACTACCAGCGCCTGCTCGAACACATCGTGCCCGATACCGTGCACGTGCTCTACAAGGGCCAGGTCATCAAGTCCGGCGACAAGTCGCTGGCGCTCGATCTGGAAGCCAATGGCTATGCCGGCGTGATCGGCGAAGCCGCGTGAGATGCCAGAAGGCAAGGCGAAACTGATGAATATGCACACACAACCGCAGCGGACACCGGCCGAGACAGCGTTGATCGACGCGTTCGGCGACCGGCTGTCGCTGCTGCCGGGCGACGGCGCGGTGATGCTGAAGCGCGACGACGCCATCGAGGCGATCAAGCACGGCCTGCCGACGCGGCGCATCGAATCCTGGCACTACACCGATCTGCGCCGGCTGTTGAACGCGGTGCCGGATTTCGATCCGGCCGCAGCGGTCAAAGCCGTTGCACCGATCGTGGAAGGCTCCGCCGTGTTGGCGGTCCTGAACGGCGTGTCGAGCGCGAAAGTGCCTGATATCGAGGGCGTCACCGTGCAGCGCCTGTCCGAGAAGCTGACTGACGGCAGCATCGCGCCGGGGCTCGATTCCTATGGCAGCGATGATGCCATCGGCGCGCTGAACACCGCCTTCGTTGCCGACGGTTACTTTGTCGACATCGCCGATGGCGCCGAGCTGGCAAAGCCGATCGAACTGCAGAACCTGCAGTCCGGTGGCCAGACCCATGTGCGCCTGCCGGTGCGTGTCGGCGCTGGCGCCAGGGCGACCATTGTCGAGCGCCAGGCCGGCGAGGGCGCTGCTCTGGTCAGCTCGGTCAGCCAGCTCGTGCTCGGCGAAGGCGCAGAGGTGACGTGGCTGATCGTGCAGGAGCAGCCGGAGACGGCAACGCATCTGGCGCAGTTCAAGGCCCATATCGGCAAGAACGCGAAACTGACGCTGTTCGTCATGAATGCCGGCGGCAAGCTTGTGCGCCAGGAGATCATGGTCAGGACGACAGGCGAAGGCGCCGACTTCACGCTGCGCGGCATCAATCTTCTGGCCGGCGACACCCACACCGACGTGACCATGGTGCTCGACCACACCGTGCCGCATACGGCCTCGACGGAAGTGATCCGCAACGTGGTGACGGGCAAGGCGCGCGGCGTTTTCCAGGGCCGCATCAACGTTCATCAATATGCGCAGAAGACCAACGCCAAGATGGCCTGCAACACGCTGCTGTTGTCGGACGATGGCGAGTTCTCGACTAAACCGGAGCTTGAAATCTTCGCCGACGACGTCGTCTGCGGTCATGGCGCGACGGTCACCGAAATCGACCACGACCATCTGTTCTACCTGATGGCGCGCGGCGTCGACGAGAAGACCGCTCGCGGCCTTCTGGTCAAAGCCTTCGTCGCCGAGGTGATCGAGGAACTGGACGACGAGACGATCGTCGAGGCGCTGGAAGCGAAGCTCGACGACTGGTTTGTGACACACGGGTAAGCTCCCTCCCTTCTCCCCTTGTGGGAGAAGGTGGATTGGCGCGAAGCGCCAAGACGGATGAGGGGTGCTGGAAGGAACGCGGCCTAGAGCGGCAAGGACTTCGAAATGGACCAGAAAGTCGAAAACATCCCCTACGACGTCGAGGCGATCCGCCGCGACTTCCCGATTCTGTCGCGCGAGGTCTACGGCAGACCGCTGGTCTATCTCGACAATGGCGCCTCGGCGCAGAAGCCGCAGGTGGTGCTCGACACCATACAGCACGCCTATTCCCAGGAATATGCCAACGTCCATCGCGGCCTGCATTTCCTCTCCAATGCGGCGACCGACGCCTATGAGAAGGCGCGAGAGGCGGTGCGCCGTTTCCTCAATGCTCCGAGCACCGACAACATCGTCTTCACCTCGAACACGACCTCGGCCATTAACACCGTCGCCTATGGCTATGGCATGCCCAACATCGGCGAGGGCGACGAGATCGTGCTGTCGATCATGGAGCATCACTCCAACATTGTGCCGTGGCATTTCATCCGCGAGCGGCAGGGTGCGAAACTGGTCTGGGTGCCGGTCGACGATCTCGGCGTCTTCCACATCGAGGAATTCGAGAAGCGGCTGACCGACCGCACCAAGCTGGTCGCCATCACCCAGATGTCGAATGCGCTGGGCACGGTGACGCCGATCAAGGAGATCGTGCGCATCGCGCACGCACGCGGCATTCCGGTGCTGGTCGACGGCAGCCAGAGCGCCGTGCATATGCCGATCGACGTGCAGGATCTCGACTGCGATTTCTTCGTCTTCACCGGCCACAAGGTCTACGGTCCGTCGGGCATCGGCGTGCTCTACGGCAAGAAGGACATTCTCCTGGGCATGCGCCCGTTCATGGGCGGCGGCGAGATGATCGAGGAGGTGACGGAGGACATCGTCACCTACAACGAGCCGCCGCATCGCTTCGAGGCCGGCACGCCGCCGATCGTGCAGGCGATCGGGCTCGGCGCCGCACTCGACTATATGGAAAAGGTCGGCCGCGAACGCATCGCCGCGCATGAGGAAGACCTCAAGATATATGCGCATGAGCGCCTGCGGGCCATCAATTCGCTGCGCATCTTCGGCGACGCCCCAGGCAAGGGCGCCATCATCTCCTTCGAACTGCAGGGCATTCACGCCCATGACGTGTCGATGGTGATAGACAGGCAAGGCGTTGCCGTACGCGCCGGCACGCATTGCGCCCAGCCGCTGTTGAAACGCTTTGGCGTAACCTCCACATGCAGGGCATCGTTCGGCATGTATAATACCAGGGCCGAAGTTGATGCTTTGGCCGAGGCGCTTGAAAAAGCGCGCAAGTTTTTTGGGTGACGACCATGGATGATGTGAGCATCGCTGCCGAAACCACTCCGGAAACCGCCAACAGCGTGGTTTCCGCCTCGAGCATCCCCGCCGACGAACTGGCGCGGCTGACCGATGACATCGTCTCGGCGCTGAAGACCGTCTACGACCCGGAAATCCCGGCCGACATCTATGAGCTTGGCCTCGTCTATAAGATCGACATCGAGGACGACCGCTCGGTCAAGATCGACATGACACTGACCGCACCGGGCTGCCCAGTCGCCGGCGAAATGCCCGGCTGGGTCGAAAACGCCGTCGGCGCCGTCGAAGGCGTTTCCGGCGTCGAGGTCAACATGACCTTCGACCCGCCCTGGTCGCCCGACCGCATGTCGGAAGAGGCGCAGGTCGCGGTGGGTTGGTACTAGCGTCGAGCCCGACAAGGGTTGGCGCACTTGCGTCAGTGGCAAAACTTCACCATTTTAGGTGAGGAATCGTTCGGCAGGCCTTGAACCTGCACGGAATGGAGAAAGAAAAGATGGGACGCTTCGCCGTCATCACGATGACCGAAAAGGCCGCCGACCGGGTGCGCGAGATCGTCGCCACCCGCGACAACGCGCATGGCATTCGCCTCGGCATCAAGAAGGGCGGCTGCGCCGGCATGGAGTACACGGTCGACCTGGTGGCCGAACCCAACACCAAGGACGACCATATCGAGCGCGACGGCGCCCATGTCTATGTGGCGCCGGAGGCAGCGCTTTTCCTGTTCGGCACCGAGATGGATTTCGAGCAGACGACGCTGCGCACCGGTTTCACCTTCCACAACCCGAACCAGAGTTCGGCCTGCGGCTGCGGCGAATCCGTCGAGCTGAAGCCGGCTGATCTCAAGGCACTCGCGGAAGCACGCGCCACGGCCTGAGGCATTCCTTTGCCCCGTTTACGGGGAGAAGGTGGCCCGAAGGGCCGGATGAGGGGCAGAGCCGGCCTCTCTGAAGTTCGCGCGGCCCTCATCTGCCTGCCGGTGTTCGTCAGTCGAAAAGCCAAACAATTGGCTTTTCGTCCGCTGCGCGGACCACTCCTCACCTCCCCGTGAACGGGGCGAAGGACGCTACTCCACCCACATTCCCGTCCGCTTGTGCCAGTCGGCGATTGATTCCTCCGGGTAGACATCGAACGTCTTGTCGCCCTTGCCAACCACTGGCTCGACCCAGTTCGCCTTGTATTTCAGCATCAGATGCACCCGGCTTGGCGGGATGGGCAGGTCGTTGTCGATCGCCGAGGCGAAGGGATGCACGAGCTCCGGCCAGGTCGGATCGTAGAGCCACAGTGCCGACCCGCATTTGCGACAGAAATTGCGCTCGCCCGATGACACCTCGCACTGCGGATGTTCATCGTCCTCGATCTCGGCCCGGTAGACGCCAAGGTTCCTTTTACCCCTGATGTTCAGGGTCTCGTTGTCGGCACCGAGATTGATGGCGAAGCCGCCGCCGCCTTGCTGCTTGCGGCAGATCGAGCAGTAGCACAGCATGAACGGCGCCGGCGTGTGGCTCTCCACCTCGAAACGGACGGCATTGCAGCGGCAGGAACCCTTGAGCAGAAGCGGCATGATGGGAAAACTCCGATAGACGTCTTTCAACCTGTCAGCAGCATTTTGGTTGCGGCATGACAAGTCCCAGGCGCGATGACATGATCGCGGCATGGACAATGAACGCATCGCAGAACTCTTCGAGGGCCTCGGCCCGGTCAGCATCCGCAAACTGTTCGGCGGCAAGGGCATCTATTTCGACGGCGTCATCGTCGCCATCGTGCTGCGCGGCGAGTTGATGCTGAAGGCCGACGCGCAAAGCGCGCCCGACTTCGAGGCCGCAGGCTGTCGGCAGTGGACCTATACCGGCACCCGCCACGGCAAGCTGGTCTCAATGCCCTACTGGAGCATTCCCGACAGCGCTTTTGAAGATCCCGACGAGATGACGGCCTGGGCACGCCGCGCTTATGAGGCGGGGCGGCGGGCGGGGAAATAGCGCCCGTAAGCGCGAGGCCGCCCCCTCATCCGGCCGCTTCGCGGCCACCTTTTCCCCGCTGGGGAGAAGAGGTTGGCGTCGGCGCTTGCAAGCTCCTCTCCCCTCGGGGAGAGGCCGGATTGCCCCGAATTGCCCTTCGCAATTCGGTTTTGGCAATCCGGGTGAGGGGGCATTCGCCGCTAAAGGCTGAAGTACTGGTGTCCTACAGCGCCTTGGCGATCTTCGCCGCCAGCCGCGCATTGTTCTCAACCAGCGCGATGTTGGTCTTCAGGCTCCTGCCGCCGGTCAGTTCCAAGAGTTTCCCCAGCAGGAACGGCGTCACCGCCTTGCCGGTCACGTTGAGCGCTTCCGCGGCCTTTTGCGCGGCTTCGATATAGCCGGCCATCTCTTCGGCCGGGATTTCGTGGTTCTCGGGCACCGGGTTGGCGATCAGTATGCCGCCGGCGAGCCCCAGCGCCTGCCGCGTCTGGTAGAAATGCGCGATCTCTTCCGGTGTCTGCAAGGTCAGCGGCGCACGGAAGGGCGAATGCCGTGACCAGAAGGCCGGCATCATCTCGCAGCCATGACCAACCACGGGTACGCCGCGTGTTTCCAGCACTTCCAGCGTCTTTTCGATGTCGAGGATGGCCTTGGCACCGGCTGACACGACGATCACCGGCGTGCGGGCCAGTTCGTCGAGATCGGCTGAGATGTCGAAACTCTTTTCCGCACCCTTGTGCACGCCGCCGATGCCGCCGGTGGCGAACACCTTGATGCCGACCATATGCGCCGCGATCATCGTGGCGGCGACCGTGGTGCCACCGGTGCGCCCTTGCGCGACCGCAAAGCCGAGGTCGGCGCGCGACAGCTTCATGGCGTCGCCGGTCATGGCCAGGGACTCGCGCTCGCCGTCCGACAGGCCGATCTTGATGCGGCCGCCAACCACGGCGATCGTCGCCGGCACTGCGCCACCATCGGTGATGATCTTTTCGACATCGGCCGCCATGGCGCCATTGTCGGGGTAGGGCATGCCATGGGTGATGATGGTGCTTTCCAGCGCCACCACAGGCCGGCCAGCAGCCAGAGCCTGTGCAACCGGCACGTGGATATCGATAAAGGGGCGGGCGGTTTCTGGTGTCATCCTGATCTCCAATCCGGAGCGATGCGCATCCATCTGGACGCGCGAAAACACTCCGGCACTATGAACTGGCCGGTCTCATGCCACTTCCTGCGCATCCGGCACAAGAGCCAGCGCCTCGGTGAAAGCCGCCGTAGTGAAATCGGGAACGGCGTCGGCGCTTTCGATGGCCAGCGTCGCTGCGGCAATGCCTTCGCGCAGGGCTGCGCGCAAGGGCATGCCACGCAGCAAGGCAGCGACCGTTGCACCCGCCAGCGCATCGCCGGCGCCGGTGACGTCAGCGACCTTTCTTGGCGTCGGCGGCCGGATCGAGAAGGTGCCGGCTTCATCGAAGCCCAGCATGGGAGCGCCGCCCGCGGTCACCACGCCGCTTTTGAGCCCCGCGCGTTTCAGCCCGTCTACGATGTCCTGCCCTGAGGCCGCACTGTCCAGGCCGGCCAGTGCGACTGCCTCGCGCCGGTTCATGAAAACGACGGCCAGATTACCGAGCACCGGCCTCAGGCGCACGATCTTGGCCGGCGAAATGGCAATGGCGAAGACGGGTTTGCCGGCGGCGAGTGCCACAAGCCGCTCCAGTGCCGCCGTCGGCAAATTGGCGTCGCAGAAGACGGCATCGGCGGCAGCGATAACCTCTCGCACCTTCGAGCGCCTGACCTGCTTGGGAAACGCCAGCTCATAGAGCGCCATGTCGGCAAAGCCGACGATCAATTCGCCCTCGCGGTCGATCAGCGCCGTATAGCTCGGCGTCGTGCGATCGAGGAACACGGCGGACAGGTCGGCAATCCCGGCCTCGGCGATGGCTCGTGAAACGGTATCGGCGGCGGCATCGCCGCCGCGAACCGACAGCAGCGAGGCCGAAACGCCGCGCCGGACCGCATTGCGCAAAGCATTGAAGACGCCGCCGCCGACATCCTCGCGCATCGTGCCGGGATTGGACGCGGCCGGCACGTAAGCGCCGGACACCTGGCCACGCCGGTCGATATGGGCGCCGCCCACTGCCAGAATTCTTGGAGATTTCAGCATGCCGGCGATATGACCTTTGTTATTCCAGCCGCACAAGCGCTAGGCTGTGTGATGAAGCTTCGCATGCAGGCCCGCGATTCGGCAGATCGAAACGACTGCACCGTCTGGCCCAATGCGAGGCGCATTCCTGATCGAATCCCTAGGACAAAAAAAGAACAAATCCGGATATTGATTGTTTTTCAGATATTTGAACCCCCTTGCCAAACGAGAACAAAAAAGGTACAAATAGGCAGGGATTACGGATTGTCCGGCCTTCATTGACGACCAAGGGGTGATGTATCATGGCTCAGAATTCTTTGCGGCTGGTAGAGGACAAAGCGGTGGACAAATCAAAGGCTCTGGATGCGGCGCTGTCGCAAATCGAGCGGGCTTTCGGCAAAGGCTCGATCATGCGGCTCGGCGCGAACGAGCAGGTCGTCGAGATCGAAACCGTGCCGACCGGCTCGCTCGGCCTCGACATCGCGCTTGGCGTCGGTGGCCTGCCGCGCGGCCGCATCGTCGAGATCTACGGGCCGGAAAGCTCGGGCAAGACGACGCTGGCGCTGCACACCGTGGCCGAAGCCCAGAAGAAGGGCGGCATCTGCGCCTTCGTCGATGCCGAGCATGCGCTCGATCCGGTCTATGCCCGCAAGCTTGGCGTCGATCTGGAAAACCTTCTGATCTCGCAGCCCGACACCGGTGAGCAGGCGCTGGAAATCTGCGACACGCTGGTGCGCTCCGGCGCCATCGACGTGCTGGTGGTCGATTCGGTCGCGGCGCTGACGCCGCGCGCCGAAATCGAAGGCGAGATGGGCGATTCGCTGCCCGGCCTGCAAGCCCGCCTGATGAGCCAGGCGCTGCGCAAGCTGACCGCATCGATCTCGCGCTCCAACACCATGGTCATCTTCATCAACCAGATCCGCATGAAGATCGGCGTCATGTTCGGTTCGCCCGAGACCACGACGGGCGGCAATGCGCTGAAATTCTACGCTTCGGTCCGCCTCGACATCCGCCGCATCGGCTCGGTCAAGGACCGCGACGAGGTCGTCGGCAACCAGACCCGCGTCAAGGTGGTCAAGAACAAGCTGGCGCCGCCCTTCAAGGTGGTCGAGTTCGACATCATGTATGGTGAGGGTGTGTCCAAGACCGGCGAACTGGTCGACCTCGGCGTCAAGGCCGGCGTGGTCGAGAAGTCGGGCGCCTGGTTCTCCTACAATTCGCAGCGTCTCGGCCAGGGCCGCGAGAATGCCAAACTGTTCCTGCGCGACAATCCCGACACGGCGCGCGAGATCGAACTGGCGCTCAGGCAGAATGCCGGGTTGATCGCTGAGAAATTCCTCGAGAATGGCGGCGCCGAGAGCGGCGACGACGGTTTCGAGGAGGAATCCGGCGCGATGTAACAACTTCGTGCGCAAGATGCCGGCCGAAGATCGGCCATAATCTTGTTCCATTATCTCAAGCTTATGTAATTGAGTTCTGTGTTTTCGCGTTCCAAACCGCCGGCTTTCGAGCCGGCGGTTTTTCGTTTTGGGTTCGTGGCAGCCCGGTTCGAACGGCTGGTAAAAGTCGCGATTTGGACCAATTCCGTGTTTCTGGACAGGGTGCGGTGCGACCGCTAAAAGGCCAAGTCTATTTTCTGATGGATGTCGCCCAAAAGTGCGCAGCGGTTTTGGGACAACGACATGCATAGAAGCAAAACTTAAAGCGCGTCGACTGAATCCGTTTTCAGCGCGACGCGCTTTGATACCCAGAGCCCATTTTCCGCCGGTTCGCCGGCGGTTCTCTCGAAAAGGCAGCATTCATGAGTGGCGTGAACGAGATCCGGTCGACATTTCTCGACTACTTTCGCAAGGAGGGTCACGAGATCGTCGCGTCGAGCCCGCTGGTGCCGCGCAACGATCCGACGCTGATGTTCACCAACGCCGGCATGGTGCAGTTCAAGAACGTCTTCACTGGATTGGAGAGGCGGCCCTATTCGCGCGCCTCGACCGCCCAGAAGAGCGTTCGCGCCGGCGGCAAGCACAACGACCTCGACAATGTCGGCTACACCGCGCGCCATCTGACCTTCTTCGAGATGCTGGGCAATTTCTCCTTTGGCGACTACTTCAAGGAGCGCGCCATCGAGCTCGCCTGGAACCTGATCACCAAGGAATTCGGGCTGAACAAGGACAAGCTGCTGGTCACCGTCTATCACACGGACGATGAGGCGGCCGGCTTCTGGAAGAAGATCGCCGGGTTTTCCGACGACCGCATCATTCGCATCGCGACCTCGGACAATTTCTGGGCGATGGGCGACACCGGACCTTGTGGGCCGTGCTCGGAGATCTTCATCGACCGCGGCGAACACATCTGGGGCGGCCCTCCAGGCAGCCCGGAGGAGGATGGCGACCGTTTCCTCGAATTCTGGAACCTGGTGTTCATGCAGTATGAACAGGTGACGAAGGAGGAGCGTATCGACCTGCCGCGCCCGTCGATCGACACCGGCTTGGGCCTGGAGCGCATGGCGTCCATCCTGCAAGGGGTGGAGAGCGTCTTTGAGACCGATCTGTTCCGTCACCTGATCGACGCGGCGTCGTCCGCCATCGGGCACGGTCCCGACAAGGAGACGGTCGCATCCTTCCGCGTCATTGCCGATCATTTGCGCTCGTCCTCCTTCCTGGTCGCCGATGGCGTGCTGCCCTCGAACGAAGGCCGTGGCTATGTCCTGCGCCGCATCATGCGCCGCGCCATGCGCCATGCGCAGTTGCTCGGTGCCCGCGATCCGCTGATGTGGCGCCTGGTGCCGGCCCTGGTGCGCGAGATGGGCCAGGCCTATCCGGAGCTGGTGCGCGGCGAACAGTTGATAACCGAGACCCTGAAACTCGAGGAAACGCGGTTCCGCAAGACGCTGGTGCGCGGCCTCGGCCTGCTTGCGGAGGCGACGGAAACGCTGCACGCAGGCGACATGCTGGATGGCGAGACGGCCTTCAAGCTCTACGACACTTACGGATTCCCGCTCGACCTGACGCAGGACGCGCTGCGCCAGCGCAGCATCTCGGTCGATCTTGCCGGTTTCACCAATGCCATGGAGCGGCAGAAGACCGAAGCACGCGCCCACTGGGCAGGCTCCGGTGACGCGGCCACCGAGAGTGTGTGGTTCCCGGTGCGCGAGAAGGCCGGCGCCACCGAATTCCTCGGCTACGAGACCGAGCAGGCGGAAGGCCTCATCCAGGCGCTTGTCCGGGACGGCAAGACCGTCGACAGCGCAAGCAAGGGCGACGCGGTTGCCGTAGTCGTCAACCAGACGCCGTTCTATGCCGAGTCCGGCGGCCAGATGGGCGACACCGGCGTCATTTCTGGCGAGGGCTTCTCGATCGAGATTTCCGATACGCAGAAGAAGGCCGATGGGCTGTTCGTCCATCTCGGCAAGGTGGTCAGCGGCACAGTCAAGACGGGCGCTGCCGTCGAGCTGAAGGTCGACCATATCAGGCGCTCCAGGCTACGCGCGAACCATTCCGCGACGCATCTGATCCATGAGGCGCTGCGCGAGGTGCTCGGCAGCCATGTCGCGCAGAAGGGTTCGCTGGTTGCGCCCGAGCGCCTGCGCTTCGACATCTCGCACAACAAGCCGATTTCAGCAGAGGATCTCGAAGAGGTCGAGCGCATGGCGAACGAGATCGTCGTCCAGAACGGCCCGGTGAGCACGCGCCTGATGTCGGTCGACGACGCCATTGCCGAAGGCGCCATGGCGCTGTTTGGCGAGAAGTACGGCGATGAAGTGCGCGTCGTGTCGATGGGCACCGGCCTGCATGGCGCCAAGGCCAACCGGCCCTATTCGGTCGAGCTCTGCGGCGGCACGCATGTCATGGCGACCGGTGATATCGGTCTGGTGCGTGTCGTGTCGGACAGCGCGGTCGCCGCCGGCGTGCGCCGCATCGAGGCTTTGACCGGCGAAGCCGCACGCAAGCATCTCGACGAGCAGGACCGGCGTTTGAAATCGGTCGCCGCGACGCTGAAGATCTCGCCGGCCGACGTGCCGGCGCGTGTCGAGGCGCTGCTCGACGAGCGCAAGAAGCTCGAGAAGGAACTGTCCGAAGCGCGCAAGAAACTGGCGCTGGGCGGCGGAGCCGCGGCGGGTGCGCCGGCCGAGAACGAGACGGTGGCGGGCGTCGGCTTCCTCGGCAAGGCGGTCTCGGGTGTTTCGCCGAAGGATCTGAAGCCGCTGGCCGATGCCGGCAAGAGCTCGCTCGGTTCCGGCGTCGTCGTCTTCGTCGGCGCCGGCGAGGACAACAAGGCGAGCGTCGTGGTCGCTGTCACCGATGATCTGTTAAGCCGTTTCAGCGCCGTCGATCTGGTGCGCGTGGCCTCCGCCGCATTGGGCGGTCAGGGCGGCGGCGGGCGGCCCGACATGGCGCAGGCCGGTGGCCCCGACGCTTCGAAAGCCAGTGATGCGATCGCCGCGGTCAAGGCGGCGCTGGAGGCAGCCTGAAAGTCCCTGCATGAAGGTGCTCGTCCTTGGCGGCTACGGTCTGATCGGCGAAGCCGTCGTCGGCCGTCTGCTTCGCGACGGTCATCATGTGGCCGGCCTTGGTCGCGATGTTGTGGATGCCGAGCGGCGCTGGCCGGCGGTGCTCTGGATCGCCGCCGACATGTCGCGACTGCTTGCCGCTGAGGACTGGCTGCCGGTGGTCACCGGTATGGACGCAATCGTCAATGCGGCAGGCGCCTTGCAGGACGGCCCGCGCGATCGCCTCGACGCCATCCACCGGCACTCGGTGGTGGCGCTGGTCGCGGCATGCGAACAGGCCGGCGTGCGCCGTTTTGCGCAGATTTCCGCGATCGGCGCCGACCTCTCCTCTGCCGACGCTTTCTTCAACACCAAGGCGCAAGGCGACAAGGCTGTCGCAAGCTCTTCGCTGGAGTGGACGATCCTGCGTCCGGGTTTGGTGGTCGCGCCCGCCGCCTATGGCGGGACGGCACTTTTGCGCGCTCTTGCGGCCTTCCCCGGTTTTATCCCTGCCGTCATGTCGCGCCAGCCGATCCAGACCGTGGCGGTCACCGACGTTGCCGAAGCGGTCTCGCGCGCGGTCGCCGGATCGCTGCCGCCCCGTTCTGCCGTCGATCTCGTCGAAGCCGAGGCCAGACCGCTCGCCGATGTTCTCTCAGCCTTTCGGGCATGGCTTGGCCTGCCGCGGGCGAAGATCGTGCCGATACCGGCCATTGTCGGCCGGCTTGCGGCCGCCATTGCCGATGGCCTTGGCCTCCTTGGCTGGCGATCGCCTTTGCGCAGCGCAGCCCTTGCCGCGCTGGCGCGTGGCGTGACGGGCCATGCCGGGCCCTGGAACGAACTTTCCGATCATCCGCTGCAGCCGCTGGAAGCAACGCTGGCCGCCATGCCGGCCCATGTTCAGGAGCGATGGTTCGCGCGCCTCTGGCTGGCAAAACCGGTCATCTTCGGCTGCCTGGCCCTGTTCTGGCTTGCTTCGGGCATCATCGGCCTGATCCGGCAAGACGAGGCCGCTTCTATTCTTGTTTCACGCGGCGTGTCGGCGAATTTCGCCCATATGTCGGTTCTTGCCGGCGGTGCTGCGGATATCCTTGTCGGCGCGGCGGTTCTGGTCCGGCCTTTGGCGCGGCGAGCGCTGCTGGCGATGACTGCCATCACGCTGTTTTATCTGGCGGCGGCGACACTTCTCGTTCCTGAACTTTGGCTCGCGCCACTGGGGCCGCTGGTCAAGACGATCCCCATGCTGTGCCTGGTGCTTGTGGCGCTGGCGGTCCTCGACGAGCGATGAACCTCTGGGCCGACATACTGCGCTGGACGCATGTCATTGGCGCCACGGTTCTCTTTGGCACCGGCGCCGGGATCGCCTTCTTCATGCTGATGGCACAGCGCACCGGTCGCGCCGACCTCGTCGCCCATGTCGCGGGCACGGTTGTCGTCGCCGACACCATATTCACGGCAACGGCTGTCGTGGTGCAGCCGATATCAGGTGTGCTGTTGGCACGGGCAACGGGATGGCCGCTGTCCGAGGGCTGGATTGTGCTGTCCTTGCTGCTTTATGTCGTGACGGGTCTGTTCTGGCTGCCGGTGGTCTGGATTCAGATTCGGATGCGAAATCTGGCGCGACAGGCGGCCATCGAAAATCGACCGCTGCCCGCCGAGGAAAAGCGCCTTTTTCGCATCTGGTTTGCTTGCGGCTTCCCGGCTTTCGCTGCCGTGCTTGCCATCCTTTGGCTGATGGTCGCCCGGCCGGCGATCGGTCTTTTCGGAGGATGATGTGCCCACGCTGACCATGTACCAGGTCGATGCTTTTGCCGACCGCGCCTTTCAGGGCAACCCTGCTGCCGTCCTCATCTTGCAGGACTGGCTGGCGGACGATGTGATGCAGGCCATTGCAAACGAGAACAATCTTGCCGAAACCGCCTTTGCGCGGCCGAACGGCAAGGGCTGGGACTTACGCTGGTTCACGCCGGTTCACGAAGTCGACTTCTGTGGACACGCCACCCTGGCGACCGCCCATGTGCTGGCCTCGCAACACAAGGTGGCTGATGACATGGCCTTTGCCACGCGTGTGGGCGAGTTGCGGGTCTCTCAGCGGCAAGGCGCCTACCAGCTCGATCTGCCCTGTTTTCCGCCGCAGCCTGTCGATGGCCAAACCATGCTGGCGCTGCAGGAGATTTTGGCCCCGCATCCGGTTGTGGGCTTTCGTAATTTCGAGAACCTGTTCGTCGAGCTTGCCGACGAGCCATCCGTCCGGTCCTTCGTTCCCGATCTGCTCAGGATCGGAGCCTTCCACCCGCTTGGCCTTGTCATCACCGCACGCGGCCAAACGCATGATTTCGTATCCCGCTATTTCGTTCCTGGAGCTGGCATCCCCGAGGATCCGGTGACCGGCTCCATTCATGCGACGCTGGTGCCGTACTGGGCTGAAAAACTCAGGAAGACCCACCTGTCGGCGTTCCAGTGCTCACAGCGCGGCGGGCATCTGCTGTGTGATCTGGCCGGAGATCGCGTGCTGATCCAGGGTCGCGCCAAGACCTTCATGAAGGCGGAAATCTACCTTCCAGAGTGAACGGCGGACCCAGAATGAACGGCGGACCGGATGAACAACGGGCGGAGGCCGTTCAGGCCGCCGGACCACTCGCGGCAAAGCCTGGACGGGCCGCAATCCGGTCCCACCAGGCCTGGATCGCGGGGAACTCGGCGAGCAGCTTTTGCCCCTCACTGACCTTGACGAAATAACCGATGATCGGGGCGGCATGCAGATCGGCCAGCGTCAGCTGGTCGCCAAGCAACCATGGCCCCGGCGCTTTCAGCGAGGAGAGCGTCTGAAATGCCTTGCTCGCCTGCGAAAGCCCGTTGGCGATCAGCGCCTCGTCGGGTGCCTCCTTCTCCAGCCGCTCGACGGCGACATCCCAGACCATCGACCGATAGGCATAGGCGTCGAGCATGCCGATGATCTGGTTCATCCGCGCATGGCCGCGCGGATCCTTCGGTTGCAGCGCCGGTCCGTCAAAGGCTTCGTCGACATAGCGCGCAATCGCGCTCGTCTCGAAAAGGCGAAACCCGTCATGCTCGAAGGCCGGGATGCGGCCGAACGGGTGATGCTCGAAATACCAGGCGGGAATGCCCTCGGCGGCAAAGACATCGACCGGCACAAGCTCGTAGTCGATGCCCTTTTCCGCGAGCACGAGGCGGACGATGCGCACATAGACGCTGTAGTCCGCGCCGTAGAGGACGGGCTTGCCCATTGTCCAAGTCTCGGCCGGTTACGCCATCGCCTTCTGCAGGTTCTCGTCGATCTTGTCAAGGAAGCCGGTGGTTGAGAGCCAGGGCTGGTCGGGGCCGATCAGCAGCGACAGGTCCTTGGTCATGAAACCGCTCTCGACAGTCTGCACGCAGACCTTTTCCAGTGTCTCGGCAAAGCGCTTGAGCTCGGCATTGTCGTCGAGCTTGGCGCGGTGCGCGAGGCCGCGCGTCCAGGCAAAGATCGAGGCGATCGAATTGGTCGAGGTCTCCTCACCCTTCTGGTGCTGTCGGTAGTGGCGGGTGACGGTGCCGTGCGCGGCTTCGGCTTCCACCGTCTTGCCGTCCGGTGTCATCAACACCGAGGTCATCAGGCCGAGTGAACCAAAACCTTGCGCAACGGTGTCGGACTGGACGTCGCCGTCATAGTTCTTGCAGGCCCAGACATAGCCGCCGGACCATTTCAGGCTGGACGCCACCATGTCGTCTATCAGCCGGTGCTCGTACCACAGCTTCTTCGACTTGAACTCGGCCTCGAACTCAGCCTCGTAGACTTCCTGGAAGATGTCCTTGAAGCGCCCGTCATAGGCCTTGAGGATGGTGTTCTTGGTCGAGAGATAGACCGGATAGTTGCGCAGCAGGCCGTAGTTCAGCGAAGCGCGGGCGAACTCGCGGATGGAATCGTCGAGATTGTACATGGCCATGGCGACGCCGGCGCCCGGCGCATCGTAGACATCGTGCTCGATCACCTTGCCGTCCTCGCCGACGAACTTGATCGTCAGCTTGCCCTTGCCGGGAAAGCGGAAATCGGTGGCGCGGTACTGGTCGCCGAAGGCGTGACGGCCGACGATGATCGGCTTGGTCCAGCCGGGCACCAGGCGCGGTACGTTCTTCATGATGATCGGCTCGCGGAAGATGGTGCCGCCGAGGATGTTGCGGATGGTGCCGTTCGGCGACTTCCACATCTTCTTCAGCTTGAATTCCTCGACGCGCTGCTCGTCGGGCGTGATCGTCGCGCATTTCACGCCGACGCCGTATTTCTTAATGGCGTTGGCCGAATCGATGGTCACCTGGTCGTTGGTGGCGTCACGGTGCTCGATGCCGAGGTCGTAATATTCAAGCTTGAGGTCGAGATAAGGGTGGATCAGCTTGTCCTTGATGAACTGCCAGATGATGCGGGTCATCTCGTCGCCGTCGAGTTCGACGACCGGGTTCGCCACCTTGATCTTCGCCATGGAAAGAATGCCTCGTTCAACAGTTGGGTGATGGCGGGGCGGGCCCCGCCAGGGTAGGGACTTCGCCTATAGCAAAGCGATCCGAGCGGTGCAAACCGACGGCAGCGCAAGACGCAGGCTTCTGCTGTAGCGATCGGTAACAAAAAGGCGATGCCGCACTGCCCTTGAGAGGCAGGCGGCATCGCCTTTGTTCCATGCCGCCGCGAGGCGGCAGGCGCTTATTGCAATGGCGTACCGCCAGGGCCCGGGAATGCCGTGATCGGCGTGCCGTCGGCTACGTTGCCGGAGATCATGTTGTTCTTGAACGACTGGACGGCGCCGCTACCGGTATTGCTGACCCCGGTGACATTGCCGAACACCGTCGATCCGCCGAGAAAGGCGATGGCGCTTCCGTTGCCGCTGGCAGCGGCACCGTTCGCGTTGACGCCGGTGCCCGCATTGGCGCTGATCGTGTTGCCGACAATCGTCGCGCGCACCGGCGATGCCGCGGCGATGGATTTGATCGCCACGCCGTTGCCGGTGTTGCCGCTGATAAGGCTGCCGGTCAGCGTCATGTTCATGGCAACGGTGTTGCCGGTGCCGTCGACAAGAATGCCGCTGCCGCTGTTGGTAATTTCCACCTTCGAAAGGATGGCATTGATTCCAACGGCCCCAGTCGTCTTGATGAGAACGCCTTCAGCGCCTGCCTCGGCTATGCGTGTGTTGGTTATGTAGAGTTCGCTGTTTGCGGTGGGAAGAAATTCGACGCCGTTGCTGGCAAACCGCTCGATGTTGCAGTCCTCGATATGCAGTTGACCTTGACCGACCATACGCACGCCGTCGAGGCCGGTGCCCACACCGAATATGTCGAGGCCGCGAAGATGAACCGCGGCGCCGGCAGGCGCGTTGACGATGATGGCGTTCGTACCACTGACGAGCACACCCGCTTCAGTGTTCCTGCAGTCGATGGTGATG
Organism: Mesorhizobium kowhaii; assembly: GCF_042431665.1. NCBI lineage: Bacteria > Pseudomonadati > Pseudomonadota > Alphaproteobacteria > Hyphomicrobiales > Phyllobacteriaceae > Mesorhizobium > Mesorhizobium kowhaii. Next base: position 105,748 of record NZ_JBHLYT010000010.1, on the reverse strand, counting down.
GATTTGGTGATGGTGACCCCGCCAAAACCGCCAGGGTCGATACAGTTGATTTCACCACTTACCGCCGTCTTCGAGATGGCACCGGCAAACGTCTTGCAAGGTGCCGTTCGGCTGCACGGATTGGCGTCGTCACCAACGCCGGAAACCCACGTCCGTGTCGCTTGCGCGGAAGCTGGCGCAATCAGCAAGGCTGACGCCAGTGCCAACACAGCGAGTGAAAGGAAAAACCGTACAATTTTCAATTGCCCCTCCTAGATTTTGGCCAACGCCCTCGTCGGCCATGGAAACCCGTGTCAAAATGCTTGGGGCATAAATAAATGACGGGAGCGTGCAGAACACACTCCATCTTCCAAATACCAACCGTCGATACACATTGAAAACCCAAGCGGTCGGGAGACTACCTTTTTCTAATTTGATTCTCCAGTGACGCGATGCGTCATCGTAAATAAATATGCATTCGGATCGTAGATGATTTTTACAAATGGAAAATATCGTCAATACCGACAGCGGGCACGGGCGGGTTCATTTGTCGACGGTTTGGGCCGCCATGGTCGAGCGGTGCAACCGGGCAGCGGAAGACGCAGGCTTCTGCTGTGGCGGTCGGGAACAAAGGGGCGATGCCGCACTACCCCGTGAGGGCAGCCGGCATCGCCTTTGTTCATGCTGCCGCGGAGGCGGCGGTCGCTTATTGCAGCGGCGTACCGCCAGGGCCCGCGAAGGCGGTGAGCGGTGTGCCGTCGGTTAAGTTGCCGGAGATCATGTTGTTCTTGAACGACTGGACGGCGCCGCTCCCGGTATTGCTGACCCCGGTGACATTGCCGAAGATCGTCGATCCGCCGAGAAAGGCGATGGCGCTTCCGTTGCCGCTGGCCGCCGCACCGTTCGCGTTGACACCGGTGCCGGCATTGGCGCTGATCGTATTGCCGGTAATCGTCGCGCGCACCGGCGATGCCGCGGCGACGGATTTGACCACCACGCCGTTGCCGGTATTGCCGCTGATAAGGCTGTTGGTCAGTGTCATGTTCATGGCCACGGTGTTGCCGGTGCCGTCGACAAGAATGCCACTGGCGCTGTTGGTAATTTCCACCCTCGAAAGGATGGCATTGATCCCAACGGCCCCAGTCGTTTTGATGAGAACGCCTTCAGCGCCTGTCTCGGCTATGCGCGTGTTGGTTATGTAGAGTTCGCTGTTCCCGTTGGCGAGAAATTCGACGCCGTTGCCGGCCATCCGCTCTATGTTGGAATCCTCGATATGCAATTGACCCTGGCCGATCATACGCACGCCGTCGAGGCCGTTGCCCACGCCGTTTATGCTGATGCCGCGAAGATGCACTGAGGAGCCGACGGGCGTGTTGACGACGATGCCGTTCACGAGGGACGCGAGCACACCACCTTCCGTGGTTTTGCAGTCGATGGTGATGGATTTGGTGATGGTAACCGCGCCAAAGCCGCCCGGGTCGAGACAGTCGATTTCGCCGGCCGTCGCCGTCTTCGAGATGGCGCCGGCAAACGTCTTGCAAGGTGCGGTTCGGCTGCACGGATTGGCGTCGTTGCCAACGCCGGAAACCCACGTCCGTGTCGCTTGCGCGGAAGCTGGCGCAATCAGGAAGATCGACGCCAGAACCAATACAGCGAGTGAAAGGAAAACCCGTACGACGTTCATTTACCCCTCCTAGGTTTTGGCTGACGCTTCGTCGGCCATTGAATCCCGTGTTGGATGCTTGGGGCATAGCTAAATGACAGGAGCGTGCAAAACACACTCCATCGTTCAAAATACTATTCGTCGATAAAAATTGAACCCAAGCGGTTTCGATATTACCGCTTTCTAAATTGGTTTCCCAGTCACGCGATGCGTCATCGTAAATAAATGATCATTCGGATCGTAGATGATTTCTACAAATGGAAAATATCGTCAATAGCAACAGCGAGCACGGGCCGATCCATTTGTCAGCGGTTTGGGGGCGTCATGGTTGAGCCATTTGCCGCAATGAGACCAGATGTCTTGTCGCTAACAGCACGAGTGCGATGCCGCATCCCACCAATCTCTTGAGGGACGGAGTGCGCGGCTCATCTGCTTGTACAAGCCTGGCATCTGCGCGAACACCCGGTGACGCGCAACTGGATTTTCGCGCAAACCAGGGGGAGCGACATAAGGGTATTTGTCAGTCAGACGGCCGATAACTCTTCAAAAAGCCGCATCGATATGGCAGGACGCGCAGACTTCGTGGCGCAATCACCTGGAACACATGGCAGGAACGGACTTTCAGCGCGGCCTCATGACCGCCGGCCCGGCGATCATCCTCGTCGAGCCGCAGCTCGGTGAGAACATCGGCATGGTGGCGCGTGCGATGGCCAATTTCGGTCTGTCGGAACTGCGCCTGGTCAACCCTCGCGACGGTTGGCCGAGCGAGAAGGCGCGCGCGGCCGCCAGCCGCGCTGACCATGTCATCGACGCCGTGAAAGTGTTCGACGATCTGGCCTCGGCGCTCGCCGATCTGAACTTTGTTTTCGCAACCACGGCCAGGCAGCGCGATGGCTTCAAATCCGTGCGCGGCCCGGTGGAAGCGGGCAGGGTGCTCCGGACCCGTCACGCAATGGGGCAGCGCACCGGCATCCTGTTCGGCCGCGAGCGCTTCGGCCTCTACAATGACGAGGTCGGCCTTGCCGACGAGATCGTCACCTTCCCGGTCGATCCCGATTTCTCCTCGCTCAACATCGCCCAGGCGGCCTTGCTGATGTCCTATGAATGGATGAAGTCCGGCCTGGAAGACGAGACCAGAACCAATTTTTCCGGTCCGGACATGAAGCCGGCGAGCAAGGAAGAGCTGCACGGCCTGTTCGCCTATCTCGAAGGCGCGTTGGAAGCGCGCGGTTATTTCCGTCCCGCAGCGAAAAAGCCGAAGATGGTCGACAATCTGCGCGCCGTGCTGACGCGTGCCGGCTTTGCTGAGCCGGAGCTGAAGGTGCTGCGTGGCATCATTTCGTCCTTGGACAGGTTTTCACCGGCGATGCCGCGTGGCGAGGGATCGCCGGGCGACGATCCAAGACGATTGCCGGCGGCCGTGGCGCGCGCCCGCAAGGCGGAAGGCGATCGCCTGGCAGACAAGGCCACCGGCACCGGTAAAGACGACGACATGCCGCCGCTCGGTGGAAAGGGAACCGACAATGACTGAGCGGCCGATCCTGATGTTCGATTCCGGCATCGGCGGGCTCACCGTGCTGCGCGAGGCGCGCGTGCTGATGCCTGACCGCCGCTTTGTTTATGTCGCCGATGATGCCGCCTTTCCCTATGGCGCCTGGGAGGAACCGGCCCTCAACGCCCATATCCTTGGCCTGTTCGGCGCGCTGCTGGAAAAATTCCAGCCCGAGATTTCGGTCATCCCGTGTAACACCGCCTCGACGCTGGTGATCGACGCGTTGCGCGAGAAATTCCCCGGCCACCCCTTTGTCGGCACGGTGCCGGCGATCAAGCCGGCGGCGGAACGTACGCGCTCAGGGCTCGTCTCGGTGCTGGCGACACCGGGCACGGTCAAGCGTCAATACACGCGCGACCTGATCAGCAAATGGGCGCAGAAATGCCATGTGCGGCTCGTCGGCTCGGACCGGCTGGCACCGCTGGCGGAAATCTACATGCGCGAGGGGTTCGTCGACGAGGAGATCGTCCGCAAGGAGATCGCGCCATGCTTCGTCGAGAAGGACGGCGCCCGCACCGACATCGTCGTGCTCGGCTGCACGCATTATCCCTTCCTGGCCAACCGCATGCGCAAGACCGCGCCCTGGCCGGTCGACTGGATCGATCCGGCCGAAGCGATCGCCCGCCGTGCCATGTCGCTGCTGGCGCCGGTCGACGGGCCATTGCCGGTGGGTGAACCTGACATTGCTGTCTTCACCTCCGGCAAGGTGGATTTCGCCACCAGCCGGCTGATGCAGGGGTTCGGGCTGGTCGTGAGCTAGATGGCGGCGGAAACGTCTGCCACTTAAACAGGTTCGAAGACGATGCTGCGTTGATCTGGATCGGCCAAGACCAGCCTTAGTGTCAGATCGTCGCCCTGTCTAAGCCCGGAGGCTTTTACGTTGGCAACGACAGGCATGTCGGCAAGCTGAACGCGCACGCCATGGTCGACGACGTCGGTGACAGCAGCTTTGAACGTCTCGCCCTCGCGTCCCTTCAGCATTACCGCCTCGGCAAGGTCGATAGCCGCGTGGTTGATCTGCGAAGCGCGGCTATCCGCACGCCCCATCACCTGCGGCAATCTGGCGAACGCGTCGGTGACAGCCTGGGACACCGGCTGGCCATTGGCGATGGCCAGCGCGCAGCGCACGACGTAGCGATCGGCCAGTCGCCTGAGTGGCGCCGTTGCATGGGCATAGGTCGCTGCCATCGCCTCATGCCAGGGGACAACACCTTCTTTATAGGGTTGGTAGGATGCGCCGGCGCTTGCATGGCGGATTTCCAGCATCAGCGCCGCCTGTTGCGGATCGGTCGGGTCAAGGGTTCGCTGATAGTCGCGCAAGCTGGTGGAGGCCGGCCAAGACAGCCCGAGAGCCTGTGCCGCGCTGCGCAGTCTTTGCACCCTGAAAGCATCTGGCTCCGACATCACCCGAAACAACCCGGTATGGTGCGCAAACATGGCGTCGGCAATCGCCATGTTTGCAGCCAGCGAAAGCGCGGCGTTGTCTTGCTCGGATTGCAGCAGCGGTCTGAACGAAAGCCGGAATGTACCATCGGCGAGCCTTTCAACCTCCTGCTCGGGTGGGTCGACGCGCGAAGCACCACGACGCTCTTCGTTCATTGCCATGCGTCGCGCCATTTCGGCGAAGCCGGCCGGAACGTCGGAGGCCTTCACACGGTCATAGGCGAGTTTCGCGCGGCTTTGAATGATTGCCCGCTCCGCGCCGTCCAACTTCGTCGCACCGTCCTGCGCAACCCGAACCGTGAAGACAACCGCTGGCCGCGATCCATCCGGCAACAGGCTCGCTGCACCCTCGGCAATTACCGGCGGGTAGAGCCCGGCCTTGCCGTCCGGCAAGTAAAGCGTCTCGCCCCGCGTCCAGGCTTCGAGATCGATCGCGTCACCGTCCTCGACGAACCAGGCTACGTCGGCAATGGCGTAATGCAGCAGAAGATCGCCGCCGCTCGCCTCGATTGAGAACGCCTGATCAAGATCGGTGGAGCTCGCCGGATCGAGCGTGACGAAGGGCATCGCTGTTCGATCGGCATGCTGGTTGGGCACACGTTTGGCCGCCGCCTCCGCGGCGGCCATTACGACTAGCGGAAATCCATCTGGCACGTGGAATTCGGTGCGGATTTTCGCCAGGCCAGTGGAGAGAGCTTGTGAGGGATCGGTCAGAGATTTCATTCAGCCGTCCTACACTGGGGTTCCAGACACGGGAAGGCTGCCAACGAAAATCACCAAGCCTGACCACGTGGCGACCTGGCGCCAAGCAGGCCGGGAACCGAGCCACCGGGGCTGGAACCGTCACCGAAGCGGGGCGTTTCTTCTAAGAGCAACGGAGAAACAGCCATGCCAGCGACCTCGAAAGCCCAGCAGAAAGCCGCCGGCGCCGCTCTGTCGGCCAAGCGCGGCGACACCAAAAAGAGCGAGCTCAAAGGCGCTTCGAAGGAAATGTATGAATCGATGAGCGAAAAACAGCTCGAGGAATTCGCCGAGACGAAGCGCAAGGGACTGCCGGAAAAGAAGTCGGACAGCTGACCCTGGTACAGCTGACCTTGGGAGCGTCGCCCGGCACCAAAATGAAAGCCCGCGGATCAAACCGCGGGCTTCGATCATTGCGATGGATGGGTTATTTCCCCGTCAACCGGGCCCGGACTGATATCACCAGCCGTGGCAGCGCCGTACCCTGTGGACGATCACTCTGCGGTGACCATGCCGCCACACCACTCTCTTCGTCACGATGATGCGGCAAACCTGATGGTGTCCGTGCCAATGACGCGCCATCGCCGGTTCCGGCGCCACCGCCATCGAGCCCGCAAGCACCGCAGCGCCTGCCAGGGTAAGGAAGAATTTCTTCACAAGAATCATGCTGCTCTAGCTCCAGTCCCTTCCTGGTGCCGTTGGCGCAAACCTGCCGCCATATCCGGCATCGCATCTACGCTCAGATCGGTATAGGGTTGCATTCCGGTGCGCTATTCAAAAGCTTGACACCGGTTAAATCTCGGTTTAACCAGCCGCCACCACCGGGCAGCGATGTCCGGTGTTTGTTTTGTATGCGCAAGATCAGAGTGCCTAGTCGTTTCTGATCTTGTTTGAAATGACGTGTCCCGTGGGTTTTCCGCCGCGTTGCGTGGGAAAACCCTGTCAGGTCTCGAAAACGGAGGCCAGAGGAGGGCGCGTTTCCTTCACCCGGACCATGAGGTTCCGGGTGTGTTGTTTTGAAAAGGGAATGCGATGAGCAAGCGCGAATCCGCGAAGTACAAGATCGACCGCCGTCTTGGCGAAAATATCTGGGGCCGCCCGAAATCCCCGGTCAACAAGCGTGAATACGGTCCCGGCCAGCATGGTCAGCGCCGCAAGGGCAAGCTTTCCGATTTCGGCCTGCAGCTGCGCGCCAAGCAGAAGCTGAAGGGTCACTATGGCGACGTTTCGGAAAAGCAGTTCCGCAAGGTCTATGAAGAGGCCGATCGCCGCAAGGGCGATACCTCCGAGAACCTGATCGGTCTGCTCGAGTCGCGTCTTGACGCGGTCGTCTACCGCTCCAAGTTCGTGCCGACGATTTTCGCCGCCCGTCAGTTCGTCAATCACGGCCACGTCAACGTCAACGGCAAGCGCGTCAACATCGGCTCGTACCGCTGCAAGCCGGGCGACGTCATCGAAGTCCGCGAAAAGTCGAAGCAGTTGGTCATCGTTCTGGAATCGGTGGGCTTGGCCGAACGCGACGTGCCGGACTACATCGAAGCCGATCACAACAAGATGGTCGCGACCTTCTCGCGCATTCCCGGCCTTGCTGACGTTCCGTTCGCCGTGCAGATGGAACCGAACCTGGTCGTCGAATTCTATTCGCGCTAAGCGACGAATTCTATTCGCGCTGAGCGACGCATTTGCGACACCATCCAAAGGCCGCCCGTCGAGGCGGCCTTTTCTTTGTCTGCCATGTCCGCTAATCCGGGCGATCCGAGCAATTTCAGGAAAAGTGCGAACCGGTTTTCCGTCCGGAATTGCTCCGAACAAAGTGTCCACCGAAAGCGACATGCCATGAACATGCTGCCAGACATCGAAACGCTTGAACCGATTGCCGACAGCGAAGGCGGCTTCCATCCGCTGTTTGCCGATGTGCCGTCCTCGGTCGAGTTCAACAAATTGCGCAAGCGGCTGCTGCGTCTCACCCGCCAGGCCATCGAGGATTTCTCGATGGTCAAGCCCGGCCAGCGCTGGCTGGTAGCGCTGTCGGGCGGCAAGGATTCCTACGGGCTGCTCGCTGTGCTGCTCGACCTCAAATGGCGCGGGCTGTTGCCTGTCGAGTTGCTGGCCTGCAACCTGGACCAGGGCCAGCCGAATTTCCCCAAACACATCCTGCCCGACTATCTCGACAGTCACGCCATACCGCACCGGATCGAGTATCAGGACACCTATTCCGTCGTCACCGACAAGCTGCCCGAGGGCAGCACCTATTGCTCGCTCTGCTCGCGGCTCAGGCGCGGTCATCTCTATCGCATCGCGCGGGAAGAGGGGTGCTCGGCGCTGGTGCTTGGCCACCATCGCGAGGACATTCTGGAAACCTTCTTCATGAACCTGTTCCATGGCGGTCGTCTTGCCGCCATGCCGCCAAAACTGCTCAACGACGAGGGCGACGTCATGGTGCTGCGGCCGCTGAGCTACTGCGCTGAAACCGACCTTGAGAAATTTGCCGCGGCGATGCAGTTCCCGATCATTCCCTGCGATCTCTGCGGCAGTCAGGAAGGCCTGCAGCGCAACGCCATGAAGGCGATGCTCGAGGATATCGAAAAGCGCATGCCTGGCCGCAAGGACACCATGCTGCGTGCGCTGTCCAACGGCAGGCCGTCGCACCTGCTCGACAGAAAACTGTTCGACTTCGCAGCGCTCAACGACACCCTCACCACCAGGCAAGATATTTCCAATGACATTTGACGACACCGCGATCGACTGGCTGGCCGGCATTCTGGCCGAGGCAGCCCAGGCCGAGATCATGCCGCGCTTTCGCCGGCTGGGCGACGGCGACGTCCGGCAGAAGACCTCGGCCGCCGATCTGGTGACCGAGGCCGACGTGAATGCCGAGCGCCTGATCACCACCAGGCTGCGCGAGCGTTATCCTTCGGCGATGGTGGTCGGCGAGGAAGCCTGTTCCGACGATCCGGCGCTGCTCGATGGCCTGGGCGATGCCGATCTGGCTTTCGTCATCGACCCGGTGGACGGCACTTTCAACTTCGCATCCGGCGTGCCGCTGTTCGGCGTCATGTTGGCGGTCGTGGTCAAGGGCGAAACCGTTGTCGGCATCATCCACGATCCGGTCGGTAAGGACTGGCTGATTGGCGCCAAGGGCGCCGGCAGCCATATCAGGCATGCGCATGGCAGCCTGGAAAAGGTGCACGTAGTGGCGCCTGCGCCGATCTCGGAAATGACCGGCTCTGTCTCCTGGCAATACATGCCAGAACCGGAGCGCTCGCGGCTGGCGCGCAACCAGACGAAGATCCTGTCGCAATTCGCCTATCGCTGCGCGGCGCACGAATACCGCCTCTTGGCCAGCGGCCATGCCCATTTCGTCGTCTACAACAAGCTGATGCCGTGGGATCATCTGGCCGGTGTGCTGATCCATGCCGAGGCCGGCGGCCACGCCGCGCGTTTCGACGGCAGCGCCTATCTGCCCTCACATCTCGGCGGTGGTCTGCTGGTCGCGCCCGACCAGCAAAGCTGGCACGAATTGCGCCGCGAACTCTGGGCAGAATAGATTCCTGCGGTCAGCGTTGAACCGGCGGGTTGCCGGCTGAAAGATCGAAACAACAATTAATGCAAGTCGGTGATGTGCCCTGAGACGGGCGGGTTGTGCGGCTGGAACATCTTGCCGCGCTCGGCAATGAAAATCATCAGCAGCGCTGCGACTGAGACGCTGCAGAAGCCGGCGGCCAATGGCGTCACCGTGCCGTTGAAAGCCTGACCGATCAGCGTGCCGAGAATGCCGCCGAGAAAGGTCTGCATGAAGCCCAGGATGGACGATGCCGTGCCGGCCAGTTGGCCGAGCGGCTCCATCGCCAACGCGTTGAAATTGGCGCCAAGTGCACCGAACGGAAGCATGGCGCCGGCAAAGAAGGTGATGAAAAGCCAGAGTGGCATCTTCATTTCAAGCGAAACGACCAGCCAGGCCAGGCTGATGACCAGAAACAACAGCAGCGCGCTCTGCGACAGGCGGCGCATGCCGATGCGGCCGACAAGGCGCGAGTTCAGATAGTTGGAGAAAGCAAGCACGCCCGCAACCCCGGCGAAGATGACCGGGAACATCTCGCCGACGTTGAATATGTCGACATAAATCTGCTGCGCCGAGGCGATGAAGCCGAACATGGCGCCGAAGACGAAAGTGCTGGCGAAGGCGTAGCAGAGTGCTATGCGATTGGTCAGCACGATGCGGAACCCGCCGACGACGGATGAAACCGTCAGTGGCCTGCGATACTCCGGATGCAGCGTTTCTGGCAGGCGCAGCAGCGACCACGCAGACACGATCAGAGCGCCGACCGCCATGGTGACGAAGATCCAATGCCAGGTTGCGAACAGCATGATGAACTGGCCGATGCCGGGAGCAATGACCGGTATCGCCATGAACACCATGAAGATCAGCGACATCACCTCGGCCATGCGCCGGCCATCGAACGTATCACGCACGATCGAGACGGCAATGACGCGGGTCGCGGCCGCACCAATGCCTTGCACGGCCCGGCACAGCAGAAGCGTTTCAAAGCTTGGCGCAACAGCAGCCGCTGCAGCGGCGGCGACATAGATCACCAGCCCGGCCACCAGTGGCGCGCGCCGTCCGAAACGATCCGAGATCGGACCGAAGAAAAGCTGGCCGCCGCCGAAGCCCAGAATATAGGCTGTTATGACATATTGCCGATGGTTTTCATTCTCGACGCCGAGCGAAGCGCCGATCTGCTGCAGGGCCGGCAGCATGATGTCGATGGCCAGCGAGTTCAGCGCCATCAGCGCGGCGCACAGCGCGATGAACTCCCAGCGCGGAATGGGCAGCTTGCTCGCCGATTGCGGCGCTACTGATGGCTGGTCCACGGCAAGTCCGATCTCTCAAACGAAAAACGCGCCGGCGGGCCGGCGCATTGGCTCGTCCTGGTCCCGATATCCGGGACATAAAATTGCCGAGGTGGGGCTGCCCTGGCGCCTGGTGCACGAACCGAAAATCGACATCGATTTTCGGTTCATGCAAGAAACTGAAATCAGGCGGCGCCTTTGACGCTTACGCCCTTCTCGACGAGGAACGTCTGCAGTTCGCCTGCCTGGAACATCTCGCGGATGATGTCGCAGCCGCCGACGAATTCACCCTTGACGTAAAGCTGCGGGATTGTCGGCCAATTGGAATATTCCTTGATGCCTTGGCGCAGCTCGGCCGAGGTCAGCACGTCCACGCCTTTGTAGTCGGCGCCGATATAGTCGAGGATCTGGACGACCTGGCCGGAAAATCCGCACTGCGGAAAACCGGGCGTGCCCTTCATGAAAAGGACGACGTCGTTGCCCTTCACTTCGCTGTCGATGTAGTCGTTGATACCGCTCATGGAATATCCTTTCCCGCCTGTGGGAGTCAGGCTCGAAACATACCTTTCAAATAAACCCAACGATTGCTCGAAACAAGACGTTAGCCGTGCCGCGGCTGAAATGGCGCAAAGGATGGGCCGTGTTGGGCCAAGCGGCTGTTGCGACACCGGTCTCCAATCGGATGTCAGCGTGCCGATGTTATTTGCTGGCCACGCACGCAGATGAACGCCGGCGCTAGGCTCAGTTCGGCAAAACCGGGGGGCGGCGGTTTATGCAGATTAGTCGGGAACGCTGGTCTGCAGCGCCAGCGCGTGCAGCACGCCGCCCATATTGCCCTTCAGCGCGTCATAGACCATCTGGTGCTGCTGGACGCGGCTCTTGCCGCGAAAGCTCTCGGCCACCACCTCGGCCGCGTAATGGTCGCCATCGCCGGCCAGATCGCGGATCGTCACCTTGGCGTCCGGAATGCCGTCCTTGATCAGTTTTTCGATGTCGTGGGCATCCATTGCCATGGCAAAATCCTGTTTCGAGCGGCCGGTAGCCGACCATCTGATAAGAGTCGGACGAGCCTAAAGCCTTTCTGGTCCGGATTGAAGCCGTTCAGTCTTGCCACAGGCAAGAAGACCTGGAGCCCTCAGGGGCAGACTTAGGCTGGTGGGCTTGCTTCGTCCTCGGCAGCATCCTCGCGCGTCGAAAAAGCGCGGCCAAGGCTAAAGGCCAGCACATAGAGCGGAACGTTGATAATCAGGCTTACGATGGGGAGATAGCTCGTCATTCGCCAGAACGGCGAGAAGAATGGCTGACCGTAGCCATCGCAGACAAGCGAGGAGCCGTATTCCCACAGCGCTCCAACGACCACCGCGGCGGCGAAAAGCTTAATGCAGGTGACAATATGCCTTGCTCGCGCGGGCTCTGGCAAAAGCCGGCCCCATAGCACCAGGCAAACGATCGGAACGGCATAGATCAAGTTCTGCACCGCAAGCATCGGAATGGTTCCATTGGCCGCGGCGAGGAACTCGGCACGTGTTTCCAGCCGGGCGCAAACCTCGCTCGAGGTCGTCGACAGCAGGAACAAGACGAACGGCCCGAGGAACCAGAAGAAGAACAGCGACGGCCAGAAAACGACTGCAAGCAGCGCCCGGGCAGCCAGCCTGCTCAACTGGCCTGATCCATGAAGCGGGGGAACCAGCCTTCGTGCGCGGCGCTCAGTTCGCTGACCGGGATCGCCCGCGCCTCGCCAAGCTTCAGCGCGCTGCCGCCGGTCGAGCCGATCCATGGCGCGAAGATGCCGAGTTCGCCTTGCTGCTTACGGATGGCGTCCCATTCTTCGCCATGCGGATCGATCGACAGCGTCAGGAGATAGCGGCCCTGATCCTCGCCGAACCAAACTGGGATCGGATCGGTGCCGACGAGCCCGGGAACGGTGGCGCCGATGCCGGACGCCATCGCCATTTCGGCCAAGGCCACGGCGATGCCGCCGTCGGAAACGTCATGCGCCGCCGTGACGATGCCGGACGCAATCAACGCGCGCACATGGTCGCCAACGCGTTTTTCATGCTCGAGGTCGACCGGCGGCGGCGGGCCGTCGCTGCGCCCATGGATATCGCGCATATAGACCGATTGGCCGAGATGCGTTCCCCAGAAAGCGGGCGCACCAACCAGCAGGATCATCTGGCCTTGCGCCGCAAAGCCGGTGCGCACCATCTTCGACCAGTCGGCGATCAGACCAACACCGCCGATGGTCGGCGTCGGCAGGATGCCCTGGCCGTTGGTCTCGTTGTAGAGCGAGACATTGCCGGAGACGATCGGGAAGCCGAGTGCGCGGCAGGCGTCGCCGATGCCTTTCACCGCGCCGACCAGTTGGCCCATGATGTCGGGCCGTTCCGGATTGCCGAAATTGAGGTTGTCTGTGGCCGCCAGCGGCAGCGCGCCGGTGGCGGTCAGGTTGCGCCAGCATTCGGCCACCGCCTGCTTGCCGCCCTCATAAGGGTCGGCTTCGCAATAGCGCGGCGTGACGTCGGAGGAGAAAGCGAGCGCCTTGGTGGGATGGCCGTCGACGCGCACCACGCCGGCGTCGCCGCCGGGAAGCTGCAGCGAATTGCCCTGGATCAGCGTGTCATACTGCTCCCAGACCCAGCGGCGCGACGAAAGATCCGGTCCGCCGAGCAGCTTCAACAGCGCCTCTGCGACATCGGCCTGCGGAACGTCGTTGGCGGCAAGCGGCGCCGGCTTTTTGGATTCGACCCAAGGCCTGTCGTATTCCGGTGCCTTGTCGCCAAGATCCTTGATCGGCAGGTCGGCGACCTCGTCGCCCTGGTGCAGCACGCGAAAACGCAGATCGTCAGTGGTCTTGCCGACAATGGCGAAGTCGAGGCCCCATTTGTGGAAGATCGCCTCGGCTTCCTTTTCCTTTTCGGGGCGCAGCACCATCAGCATGCGCTCCTGGCTTTCCGACAGCATCATCTCATAGGCGCTCATGCGCTCTTCGCGTACCGGCACCTTGTCGAGATCGAGCTCGATGCCGAGATCGCCCTTGGCGCCCATCTCGACCGCCGAGCAGGTGAGGCCGGCCGCACCCATGTCCTGGATGGCGATGACCGCACCCGAGGCCATCAGTTCGAGGCAGGCTTCCAGCAGGCACTTTTCGGTGAAGGGGTCGCCGACCTGCACGGTCGGGCGCTTCTCGTCGATCTTGTCGTCGAATTCGGCCGACGCCATGGTGGCGCCACCGACGCCATCGCGGCCGGTCTTGGCGCCGAGATAGACGACAGGCAGGCCGACGCCCTTGGCTTCCGACAGGAAGATGGCATTTGTCTTGGCTATGCCGGCAGCAAAAGCGTTGACCAGGATGTTGCCATTGTAGCGGGCGTCGAAATTGACCTCGCCGCCGACCGTCGGCACGCCGAAGGCGTTGCCATAGCCGCCGACGCCGGAAACCACACCGGAGACGAGGTGCCTGGTCTTGGGATGGTCAGGCGCGCCGAAGCGCAGCGCATTCATCGCCGCGATCGGCCGCGCGCCCATGGTGAAGACGTCGCGCAATATGCCGCCGACGCCGGTCGCCGCACCTTGATAGGGCTCGATGAAGGAGGGATGGTTGTGGCTCTCCATCTTGAAGACGACGCAGTCGCCGTCGCCGATGTCGACCACGCCGGCATTCTCGCCCGGCCCCTGGATCACCTGCGGGCCTGTCGTCGGCAAGGTGCGCAGCCATTTCTTCGAGGATTTGTACGAACAATGCTCGTTCCACATTGCCGAGAAGATGCCGAGTTCGGTGAAGCTCGGCTCGCGCCCGACGAGGTCGAGGATGCGCTGATACTCGTCGGGCTTCAGCCCATGCGCGGCGATGAGCTCGGGGGTGATCGGCACGGAATTGGAAATGGTCATGGGCGGCGATTTGTATCCGGGGCGTTGGGATTTGAGTCCCGTCTTATCGCAAGCTTTGAGGCCGATACACCCATGGATCGACGAAAAACGCGCGAAAGCCGGACAAAGCCACAGGGCAATCCCCAACAGGTAGCGATCCCCCGCGCGCGATGCGCCTCATGGTTCAGGAGAAGCTGTCGTAGCCGGCGCGGCCCTCATCCAGCAGACGCCTGATGACCGCGACGCCTTCGGCGATGTCCTTGCGTTGTCTCGGCTGTGAAACGCCGAAGCGGACGCCATGGAAAACCTGCTCGGAGCGGCCGGCCTTGAACTCGTCCTCGTCGTCGATCAGCACGCCATGTTCGAGACAGGCGTTCTTGAAAGTGCCGGAAAGCCACGGGTCGGGTAGGGTCAGCCAGACAAAGGGCACCTTTTCGTGTGACTTGAACGCGAAGCCGGCCAGTGTCTCGCGCACGATCGCGATGCGGGCGCTGATTTCGGCGATACTGCGTTTGCGTATCTCGTCCGCCTGGCCGGACAGCACCAGCCGGGTATTCACCTCCGCCAGCAGGAAGGGCATGCCGCCGGTCATCATCTTGTGGGCGACGCGGATGCGATGGCGATAGGCGGGCGGGCAGGACAGCCAGCCGCCGCGCACACCCGCCGCCACCGATTTCGACAGGCCGCCGGCGACAATGGTGCGTTCGGGCGCGTATTCGGCCAGCAGCGGCGTCGGATCATCGGTCAAGTTGCCGTAGAGATCGTCCTCGATGAGAACGACATTGTATTCGCGCGCGACACGCGCGATCGCCTCGCGACGTGACGCCGACAAGGTCACCAGGGTGGGATTCTGCGCCGTCGGCATCAGGAAGATCATTTTGGGATGCTTTTGCGCGCAGACGCGCTCGAAATCGGCCGGGTCGATGCCCTGGTCATCCGACGCCACCAGCGCGGTGCGCCGGCCGATCAGCCCGGCACTGCGGGAAATCTGCGAGTAGGTGAGGTGCTCGAAGGCGACATAATCGCCGGGCGTTGTCAGCGCTGCGATTGCCGCCATCACCGCGGCATGGGTGCCGAGCGTGGGGACAATGGCGTCGGCTTTTGGGCGGAAGGAATTGCGCGACAGCCAGCGGGCGCCGGCTTCGTACCAGCGGTCCGGAAAATCCCGTGTGTAGCTTGAAATCTCATGCGGATGGTCCTGCGCCGTGCGCGACAGGACATCGGCGACGACGGCGCCCTGGCCGATGTCGGGCGCTGCCGTGCTGTCGAAACGCAGCTTGCCGCGCGGCGCATCGATATAGCGTGTGCCTTCGCCGCTGACGTCGGGAGCTAGCAAGTCCGGCTTTGGGCCGTCAGCGCGCTGGCCGAGCACATAGGTTCCACGCCCGACTTCGCCGCTCACCAGCCCGCGCTCGCGCAGCAATTGATAGGCCCGGCCGACCGTGCCGACAGTGGTGCCGATGTCGTAGGCGAGGTCGCGTTGCGGCGGCAGCTTTGCCCCTGCGTCGATCACCCGCCGGTCGATGTCCGTTTCGATGGAATCCGCAAGCCGCTGATACAGCGGCCCGGAGCCGGCGGTGAGATCTGGAAGCCAATTTGTCATGGTGACAATTTTCTATATTGCACCGAATTGTGAGTCAATACATATCAGCCCTGCGCCAAAAAGGGTGCAATTGAGAATTCTGGTAGAAAGAAAATGAATACAATCGCTACAATCCGCCCTTCGAGAGCCGAGTTGTCAGGCCAATCGACACGCCCATCGGGCCGGCGCGGCTTTTCCGGCCGGCTGGTGCATGTGGTCAGGTCGCTGGCGAAATGGATCGACCATCTGCTGGAGCGTCGGCGCAGCCGGCTGGTGCTGCTGGAAATGACCGATGATCAGCTCAAGGACATCGGCGTCTCGCGCTGCGATGCCCACCGCGAGGGTATCAGGCCGTTCTGGGATTGACCGTGATCCCAAAAATGGCGCATCGCCTAACGGACGCTTGATGCCCTGATGCGTGAAACGCCGCGATCCGCAAGGACGGCAACCACGCACAGCACGAGAAAAAGTCCAGTGACGGCCGCCGCTGAGATGGCGACGCTGGCTGCGCCGTTCTTGGCGACATCGAGGAAGGGGTAGGGCACCTCGCCGGCAAACGGCGCCCGCGCCAGCGCATAGATCAGATAGGCCACGGGATAGAGCATCCACCAGGAAATGTCGCTCCACCGCGTCCTGCCGTCGGCGCCTGCGACCAGCCACCACAGCACGAACAGCACCGGCGTCGCATAGTGCAGCAGGACGTCGCAGAGCAGGAACAGGCCCTGTGGGTGCCACAACTGCGACAGCACCGTTGCATAGACGATGAAGACCAGAGTGATCGAAACGGCGATGCCCGCGCGTATCCGGAATCCCGCGAAGGCAGGCAGCCACGCATAGCCGGTGGGCGACAGCAGCGAGGTGTGGACGAGCACCGCGCCGATGTTGGTCAGGATGGTGAAGAAGCTGAAAAGGAAGACGACGGAACCGAGCAGGCTGCGGCCAGCTTCCATCGACGCCGGAATGCTGATGCAGAACTGCAGGAAAAGCCCGGCCAGACCGATGACCAGACCCGCGATCTGCAGGAACCGGCCCATTGCCCTATGCAGCCGCCGCGCAGGAGGGATTGCCCGCCTGCCAACGGGCGATGTCGGAGCCGATGCGCGCACCGAGCGGGTCGTTCATGAGCGGTCCGAACACGTCGACGCGGCTCGAATTGCCTTGCGCCTGCACGACCAGCAACGGTTTGCCACCATAATGCTTGGCCGGCACCAGCAGGAAGCGCGGCGTGCCGCTGAACGAATTCAGCTCGTTGGCCATCTGATACTGCTTGAAGGCCGGATCCTTGCTGGCGATCCAGCATTTGTGGGCGGCGATCGCCACTTGTTCCATGGCCAGCAACGCGGCACTTTTGCCCGTGGGGACTGGCGTGCTCTTCGGGCTCGATTGGCAGGATGCCAGGGCGAAGCCTGCCGCGGCAACCAGCGCGATCGTCTTGCTGTTGATCAAGCGGCACCCATCTCAAGTTCGGACAGAAAAATCTTCAAGCCGTCGGTCATTTCGCCCCACACCCGCGACAATGCCGGATGCTGCGAGGCGATCTGTTGATAGGCATCGAATTTGGGATAGGCGTCGAGCAGGTCGTGGCGTCCCGTCATGGCCCGGAACTGGTTGAAGATGAACCGCGTCGGCGTCAGCCAGGCGTCGGCGAAACTGATATCGTCGCCGAGCGCGAAGGGGCCTTGCGCCATGCGCGCCTCGATCGCCGCCAATCCGTGGTGCAGGCGGGCGAATTGAGCGTCGATCTCGGCATTGTTTCGCTTCGGCACGAAATGAAGCTCGAAAAGCTTCATCGTCGGGGTCAGCACGTCGAGATCGGTGATGCGGGCGAACATGCGCACCAGCGCGCGATCCTTGGAATCGGGAGGCAGCAGCGCCGGTTCCGGAAAGCGTTCCTCGAGATACTCGGCGATGACCACCGATTCGACGATCGTTTCGCCCGAGCCGGTGATCAGTACCGGAATCCGGTTGAGCGGTGAGATGGCGCGAAACTCTTCCGGGATCGGAAAACCGGGCGGCGGCGCGATGATCTTGAGCGGCACATCCTTGATGTAGGCCAGTGCCCGCACGATCGACGAGTAGGGCGACAGCGGTCGCGAATAGAGTTTCATGACCGTCTCTCTCCCCATGAAGCGGACTTGCCCAAGAAAATGGGCTGGAATGTCCGGCTGTTTTCAAGCTGTTCGATAATATCAGGCAGCAATGCCGAGGGCACTTTCGAACAGCGCGCGGCCGTCGCTGCCGCCGTGGGCTGCTTCGATCAGGTTTTCCGGATGTGGCATCAGGCCGAGCACATTGCCACGTTCGTTGATTATGCCGGCAATGTCGTTGATCGAGCCGTTGGGGTTGGTGCCGTCGGCATAGCGGAACACCACCTGGCCTTCGCCTTCGAGGCGGGAAAGTGTGTCGGCGTCGGCAAAATAATTGCCGTCATGGTGTGCCACCGGCGTGCGGATGATCTGGCCCGGCTGATAGCGGCGGGTGAACATGGTGTTGGCGTTGGTGATCTGCAGCTTGACCTGCCGGCAGACGAATTTGAGCGAGGTGTTGCGCATCAAGGCGCCTGGCAGCAGGCCAGCTTCGACCAGGATCTGGAAACCGTTGCAGACGCCGATGACCATCACGCCCTTGGCAGCCTTTTCGGCAACCGCCCGCATGACCGGCATGCGCGCGGCAATCGCGCCACAGCGCAGATAGTCGCCGAAGGAAAAGCCGCCGGGAATGGCGATCAGGTCGACATCCGGGATTTCGGTGTCCGTCTGCCAGACGGTGACCGGTGGTTTTCCCGAAATCTTGGTCAGCGCCGCGATCATGTCGCGGTCGCGATTGAGGCCAGGCAGAAGGACGACGGCGGATTTCATGGCAATTCCCGTTCGAGCATCTGAACCAGATACCGGGGTGAAACGTGGTTGGTCAACCAGACGCCGTTATCGGAGAGAAAGAATGACGCTCCGTCCTTCGTCATGGTTGCCGAGTCGACCTGCAAGATAACACTTTTCCCGTGGCGGCGCCGTGCGACGATCAGAGCCGTTTCGACGTCCTTTGACAAGTGAACATGCTGGCGTGACTGGCTGGTCAGGCCCTCGCGCAGAATGCTGGGGAGAAACTCTTCCTTGGTGCCGTGGTAGAGGGTTACCGGCGGGACCGATGGCGATAAGCCGAGATCGACATCGACGCTGTGGCCTTGCACGGCACGGATGCGATTGCCGTCGATAGCAAAGCGCTTTTTCGGATTCTCTTCGACGATGCTCGCAATATCGGCGACCGATGCGCCGAACTTCGACTGTATCACCGCGCAGAGCGCGTCGAAATCGGCCCAGCCGTTTTCGTCGAGTGACAGTCCCGCTTCGTGCGGAGCGTGTCGCAGGACCAGGCTCATGAACTTTGAAATCTGTGTGTCGTTCGGCATCGCAACAAGGCGGTTTTCAAGTGTCGACGGCGGCGTCTCGAAGGCGCGGCCGATTTTGACTGCGCATGCCGTGTGTAGCGAGGTCGCGGACGTCGGTCAAACGGGCACAGAGCTCGACAAGCAAGTGCCAAGGTGGCGAATCAATGCAGGTGCTTAGCACTTGGTTAAGTATACACTTGTCTCGATCTGTATCGAGGATCGATATCCAGGGGAATTGTTCAGTAGAAAACCACGTTGTTAACGATCGCAGCTGCAAAAGAAATGTTTCTGCAGCAACTCGAGGCTCTGGTGAATTACGATAAGATTAGGGCGCGCGAATACAGTCGGCGCGCGATGTGGACTTCCGCCACTATCGTAACGGCACTCGCTGCCTTCGCCTTCATGTTGTTCTGGGATGATTCGGAATCCATGCGATCGTTGTTTTCGACGTGGCTCTCTCTCGATACGGATTTGGGTGGTTGCGCCGTCTCTTTTGCACGCCTGTTGATGGTGGCGACGGCTCTTTCGATTGGCCTGGGGATCATTTCGGCGGGCCTTGTCGTGTCGAACACAGTTGATGTCTTCAGCTACAAGAGAAGCTTCAGGGTCTACCGCAAGCTTCTGCTCCTCGGAGTGGCCTGACGATATTTTTCCTTCTGCCTCTTTTTTTTGGAAAAGGCACTTGGGACAGGGGTGGCCATCACGGAGTGTCGCGGATCGATCTCGCGAACGCCTGCATTGCCAGCCACGATACCACTTTCTACAGGCTGCATGGCCGCCTGCTGATAGTCGTGTTTGCTGGCTGGATAAGCATATTGGTGCAGTTGGTTCTGCGACGCGCGATCGCCGACGGGCGCGATCCGAGCCAGCTTTCTGACGATCCGCGGACCCGGGAAATGCAGCTGCGAGTCATAGAATTGGCTCAACGACGCCAGACGAGCGGGCGAATCGTATTCAAGGTTGCGATCACGGTGCTAGCGGCTGCGATGTTTTATTTCGGCGCATGGTCGATGAAGCCGGCTGTCGTCCGGTTCATTCACACGTTCACCTGGGAGCGGCAAAAGGCGAACGTGGTCGAGACCGGCATGCAATGTGTGCTGGAAGTGAAAGTCAGGCGCGGCTGGGTAGAGCGGTCCCGCGCCGATTGCACTTCAGTTGCCGTGACAGTTCCTTCGACCCCGGCGCCGGGCGAGGGTGCCTGGCGCATTACGAAAATTCCAACCGCAAAGCTCACCTATCGCCCTCCGGGAGGTGGCGAATATTCGTTTGAGGTGACCGGAGATTTCTATGTGAAAATGCCGACGTCGGTCGGCACCGAGATCGAGGTGTTGCGAAATCCGGCCAGTCCCGAGGGGATCGACAAGGTTTTCGACGGCGGTGATGTCAAACGAATGTTCTACAAACTGCTCATGATTATCGCAGGCGCCGTCGCGATCTACTATCTTTGGTTTCGCAGGCCGCAGAGCCCACGCCCGATCTAGACCGGATCACCGCCCGCCAACCGGCGGGCGCTATCAGCATCACACCAGCGTCACACTATAATTCTCAATCACGGTATTCGCCAGCAGCTTGTCGCACATGGCTTTCAGATCGGCCTCGGCCTTGGCCTTGTCGCTCTCGGCCAGTTCGACGTCGAACACCTTGCCCTGCCGCACCGCGCCGACGCCGCCGAAACCCAGTCCGGACAGCGCGTGTTCGATCGCCTTGCCTTGCGGGTCGAGCACGCCGTTCTTGAGGGTGACGGTAATGCGGGCCTTGATCACGCTGGACATGCTCCTGTTCTCAAATATCGGGTCGCAAGCCGCTATCAGTGCGGCTTGCCTTTGACGCCTTCGGTGGAGGCGACAAGCACCGGGCCGGTGGGGCGCGGCGGCTCGTTCTCGTTCATGATGCCGAGGCGGCGGGCAACTTCCTGATAGGCTTCGACGAGACCGCCCATATCGCGGCGGAAACGGTCCTTGTCGAGCTTGTCATGCGTCGCCACGTCCCACAGGCGGCAGGAATCCGGCGAAATCTCATCGGCAACGACGATGCGCATCATGTCGCCTTCGAACAGGCGGCCGCATTCGATCTTGAAATCGACGAGCTGGATGCCGACGCCCATGAACAGGCCGGAGAGGAAGTCGTTGACGCGAATGGCAAGTGCCATGACGTCGTCGATCTCCTGCGGGCTCGCCCAGCCGAACGCCGTGATGTGCTCTTCCGACACCATCGGATCGTCAAGCGCGTCGGCCTTGTAATAGAATTCGATAATCGAGCGCGGCAAAACGGTGCCTTCCTCGATGCCGAGGCGCTTGGACAGCGAACCGGCGGCGACATTGCGGACCACCACTTCGAGCGGAATGATCTCGACTTCCTTGATCAGCTGCTCGCGCATGTTGAGCCGGCGGATGAAGTGGGTCGGGATGCCCATCCGGTTGAGATGGTTGAAGATGTGCTCGGAAATGCGGTTGTTGAGCACGCCCTTGCCATCGACGACTTCATGTTTCTTCTTGTTGAACGCGGTTGCGTCGTCCTTGAAGAACTGGATGAGCGTACCCGGCTCGGGTCCCTCATAGAGGATCTTGGCCTTGCCTTCATAAATGCGGCGGCGATTTTTCATCTGATTTTTTCTCTGGAGTTCCGGGCAGGCGGCAAGCGACCATTTCCTGTCCGTCTGCCTGAAATAGTGCGGCTACGGTAGGGTTCAATGCCGGGTCTATCCCAATCACATCGTTTGCTCAATCGGCAATTCCTTCCAATCAACCGCTTTCGGGACTGAAATGCCGCAGCGCAGCATGCAACGAAGCGTATTGACCGGCTCGCGACCTTTTGGTTTGTGCTTCGTCAACACATATACGTCATCACCAGCGAATCGATTTCCATCGGAGGGATGCCATGAGCAGCATGAAGGATCGCGAAGAGGGCTTTGAACGCAAATTCGTATTCGACGAGGAACTTCGGTTCAAGGCCGCGGCGCGCCGCAACAAGGAGCTCGGTCTGTGGGCCGCCGAAAAGCTTGGAAAGTCGGGCGCCGATGCCGACGCCTATGCCAAGCAAGTGGTCGTCGCCGATATCGAGGAAGCCGGCGATCACGACGTATTCCGCAAGATCCGCAAGGATTTCGACGCCGCCGGTGTCGACCAGTCGGACCACCAGATCCGCCGCACCATGGACGAGCTGATGGCGCAGGCCATCGAGCAGATCAAGAACACCTGATCCGACCACACGCTGGACCAATCGACCGCCCGACCTATCCGGGCGGTTTTTCTTTGCCTTTGCAGCGGTTTCCGGCTGAAACTGCTGACGTTAACAAGGAAAAGATTAGATGTCCCTGAAGTCCCGCCTTGCCGCCGATGAAACGCTGTTCACCGCATGGTCCGGCGTGCCGGATGCCTTGACCGTCGAGATCGTCGCCAAGCAGGGCTTCGATGCCGTCACCCTCGACATGCAGCATGGCGGCCATCATGAGGACAGCGTGTTGCGCGGTCTGGTGCCGGTGCTCGCTGCAAACAAGCCGGCGCTGGTGCGCATCCCGGTCGGCCGCTTCGACATGGCAAGCCGCGCACTCGATTTCGGCGCCGAGGCTGTCATTGCGCCGATGGTGAATTCGGTTGCCGATGCGAAACTGTTCGCCGCCGCCATGAAGTATCCGCCGCTTGGCGAGCGCTCCTGGGGCCCGACCTATGCGTTTCCGCGTCACGGCAAGGGCGACCAGGCTGAATGGCTGCGCGACACCAATCAGCGCACCATGGCCTTCGCCATGGTCGAGACCCGCGCGGCACTCGACGCGCTCGACGGCATCCTCGACACGCCGGGCATCGACGGCATCTTCCTCGGCCCGTCGGATTTCTCGATCGCCTGGAGCAACGGCGCGACCATCAATTCGACGCTGGAAAGCATGATGGAAACTGTGGCGTCGGTCGCCGAACGCACCCGCAAGGCTGGAAAACATGCCGCGATCTATGTTGTCGAGCCGGCAATTGCCGGCCGCGTCGTCTCGATGGGCTACCGGCTGCTGGCCATGGGCTCGGAACACGCGCTGATCGGGCTCGGCGCAAAAACACTGTTGAAGAGCGTCAGGGATTCGATCGGCGCCTGAGAGACTGTTTCGAAATTCGCTCTGGCGAGTCATATGGTGGTGGTTTTGAGAACCGGAGCGGACATCAGGTCCGCGAGCACCGGAAGCGCAGAAAACGCCATCAGATGGCCGCCAGAGTATAATTTCCAAGCGGTCTCTGAGGAAGCTCAGGGTTTCAGGTCGGTCAGGAACTTGGCGAAGGTCATCGAGCCTTCGGGCCACGGACCAAAGCCCGAATCCGCGTTGAGGTGACCGGTCTCGCCGGCGTCGATGAACAGCGAGCCCCAGGCGCCAGCAATGTCCTCGGCGACATCGAAGGCGCAGAACGGGTCGTTGCGGCTGGCGATCACGATCGAAGGAAAGGGCAACGGCTCGCGCGGATAGGGGCCGAAGGTCATCAGGTGCCGGGGCTTGATCTTGGGGTTGGCGACATCGGGCGGCGCGACGAAGAAGGCGCCGGCGACCGGCTTCTGGAACTGCTGCATGGCCTGCACTGCGGCGGCGACACCAAGCGAGTGCGCAACGATGACAACCGGCCGCTCGGCCTCGTTGACCGCCTTGGCCACGCTCGCCGTCCAGTCCTCGCGCACCGGTTTAGACCACTCCGCCTGCTCGACGCGGCGCGCCGTCGACAGCTTCGACTGCCAGCGGCTCTGCCAATGGTCGGGGCCGGAATTGGTGTAGCCCGGCACGATGAGAATATCTGCGTCTTTGACCTTCATGGCGCTGAAATAGCGA
This sequence comes from Mesorhizobium kowhaii, assembly GCF_042431665.1. NCBI lineage: Bacteria > Pseudomonadati > Pseudomonadota > Alphaproteobacteria > Hyphomicrobiales > Phyllobacteriaceae > Mesorhizobium > Mesorhizobium kowhaii. The sequence goes on along the minus strand of NZ_JBHLYT010000010.1, from coordinate 81,887 downwards.
GCGGCGTCGCTTCGTGCAACGGCCATGAACCGCGCTCTTCATCACAATGGTGAACACGATGTTCGCTTCTTCAAGTCTTGTGTGAACGATGCCGATGGACGATTTGTCGTCAGGAAGAGAAACAGCTGTGTGCGGGAACCCCCGCACGGCGTAAAATCATTGGCGGCGCGGGGGCTCTTTGCCTTGGGAGTTTCACCGCGGGCCGGCCGAATGGAGCATTTGATGAGCGAATTGCCTTTTGCCGCCACCACCCCGGTCAGCGTTGCCCGCGTCGGGCTGAAGGCGCGCGACGCCGAAAGTCTTGCCGCCTATTATCGCAGCGTCGTCGGTCTGCAGGAGTTGAGCCGCGCCGATGGCGCGATCACGCTCGGTGCCGCCAACCGTCCGTTGCTGGTCATCGAGGCGGATGCGGCGGCAAAGCCGGATGATCCGCAAAGCGCCGGCCTGTTCCACACCGCTTTCCTGCTGCCCAGCCGCGCCGATCTCGGCCGCTGGATCAACCACGCCATCGCCAGCAAGATCGCCATCGAGGGTGCTTCGGACCATCTGGTCAGCGAAGCGCTCTATCTGACCGATCCCGAAGGCAACGGCATCGAAATCTACGCCGACCGCCGTCCGCAGGACTGGAAGTGGAATGGCGACAAGATTGCCATGGCGACCGAGCGGTTGAACATTCCGTCTGTGGTTGCCGAAGTGCCGGCGGGTGATGCGGGCTGGCAGGGCGCGCCGGAAAACAGCATTGTCGGCCATGTCCACCTGCGCGTCGGCAGGCCGGAAGACGCCGAAGCGTGGTGGAACCAGGAATTCGGCTTCGACACGGTGGCGAAATATGGCGGCCAGGCCGTGTTCCTGTCGTCCGGCGGCTATCACCACCATATCGGCGCCAATGCCTGGCGCAGCCCCGGCGCCGGGCGCCGCGATCCGAGCCGGTCCGGTCTGGCCTGGGTCGAGATGCGGTCGGACAATGTGACCAGCCCAGTAACCCGCGAAGACCCGTGGGGGACTGTGATCAACACCGTTCCCGGCAAGGCCTGATCAGGTTTTCTGGAATACCAAAGAGAGGCCCGCGGCCAACGGCCGAGCCGGGCCTCTTTTTATATCGGACTGCTCAGGCTTACCCGAACACCCGCTTGAAGATCGTGTCGACATGTTTGGTGTGATAGCCGAGGTCGAATTTCTCGCGGATCTCGGCTTCGGGCAGGGCGGCGGTCACTTCCTTGTCGGCCAACAATTCCTCAAGAAAATCAGCGCCTTGTTCCCACACCTTCATGGCGTTTCGCTGCACCAGCCGGTAGGAATCTTCACGCGACAGGCCGGCCTGCGTCAGCGCCAGCATGACGCGCTGCGAATGCACGAGGCCGCGGAACTTGTTCATGTTCTTCAGCATGTTGTCGGGATAGACGAGCAGCTTGTCGACGACGCTGGTCAGCCGCGACAAAGCGAAATCGAGCGTCACGGTGGCGTCCGGGCCGATCATGCGCTCGACCGACGAATGCGAAATATCGCGCTCGTGCCAGAGCGCCACATTCTCCATCGCCGGCAGCGCCATGGACCGCACCATGCGAGCAAGGCCGGTGAGGTTTTCGGTCAGCACCGGATTGCGCTTGTGCGGCATCGCCGACGAGCCTTTTTGGCCCGGCGAAAAATACTCTTCCGCCTCCAGCACTTCGGTGCGCTGCAGATGCCGGATCTCGATCGCCAGCCGCTCGATCGACGAGGCGATGACGCCAAGCGTGGCGAAGAACATGGCGTGGCGGTCGCGCGGGATCACTTGCGTCGACACCGGCTCCGGCTTCAGGCCGAGCTTTGCCGCCACATGTTCCTCGACATAGGGGTCGATGTTGGCGAAGGTGCCGACCGCGCCCGAAATAGCGCAGGTGGCGATGTCTTCCCGCGCATGCACCAGCCGTTCGCGGCAGCGCGAGAACTCGGCATAGGCCTGCGCCAGCTTGATGCCGAAGGTCGTCGGCTCGGCATGGATGCCATGGCTGCGGCCGATGGTGACGGTGTCCTTGTGCTCGAAGGCACGCCGCTTGAGTGCCGCAAGCAGGCCGTCAATGTCGGCGAGAAGGATGTCGCTGGCCCGGGTAAGCTGCACAGCAAAGCAGGTGTCGAGAACGTCCGACGAGGTCATGCCCTGGTGGATGAAGCGGGCGTCGGGTCCGACGAATTCAGCAAGATGGGTGAGGAAGGCGATGACGTCATGCTTGGTGACGCGCTCGATCTCGTCGATCGCCTCAACATCGAATTTTGCCGCGCCGCCCTTTTCCCAGATGGTTTTTGCCGCTTCCTTGGGGATAACACCGAGTTCGGCCAGCGCGTCGCACGCATAGGCTTCTATCTCGAACCAGATGCGGAACCGGGTTTCGGGCGACCAGATGGCGACCATTTCCGGCCGGGAATAACGAGGGATCATCGGTCAGTCCTGATTTGTCGAGGAGTTTGCCCGCGTCCTACCAGAGGCGGGCAAAATGCTCAACGCTGCTGCCGCGCAAACCAGACGCTCGCGGCAAACAAGGCGACGAAACCGAGCGGAAAATAAAGCCGGATGCCCAGCACCACGAACTGGTAGAGCGCAATCAACATCGTGAAGACGAACTGGAGGGCCCAGGTGTGGGTGAAAGCCGGGGCATGCCACTCGGCGTAGTAGGAGCGGTATTGCAGGGCAAACAGCCCGCCGGTCAGGCCGATCGTCGCGCCGAGCAGACACACGAACGCCGCCGCGAAGGCAACCTCCCAGCGCCTTCCGAGCGAGACCAGCCGCGCCGCGAACAGGCCAAACGGAAAGGCGAGTGCTCCGCCGCAGGCATAGAGCAGCGACACGGTGCGGATTTTTTCAGGCGTCTCCCAGTCATCCAACAGCAGGTTGACGAGCGCGCTGGCGCCCATCGTCGCGGCCCACAACAAGGCGCCGAAAAGCGCTGTACGCGGCGTCGGTAGGGCGCGGCGAATGCGGCTCAGGGCACGATTGCGCCCGGTGGGTTGAACAAGCAGTGTCACAGGCGGCCGGTCACTGCGATCCAGCGAAAGTTCGGCCCCTCGAAGCCATATTGGCGCATGGTGATCAGCACCGCATAGCCACTGAGACTGTCCATTGAAAATGTCTGCACCGCGCCGATCCGGTAGCCGTTCGGGCACCCCCGGCTCTTGGGGATGGACTTGTCCTCGTGCAGCAGCTTGGTCGTACCGCCATCCTGCGCCTCGATGCGCAGCAACCGGAAGCCGTTGATCTCGCCCTGGCTCTCGCAGCCTTCGGTGTTGTTCATGCCGATCTCGTCGAGCCGGAATTCGAGCGGCTGGTCGACCGGCGAAAAGATCGGGCGTGGGTTGACCGCCATCCGGTGCGGATCGGCGGAAAGCTCGGTCACCGGGTTGAAGCCTGCGGTGATGCCCTTGTTTGCGGTTAGCTCAGCCTGTTTGACGATCGCTTCGCCTTTCTGCCGGGCCTCGAGGCGGGCCGCTTCGAGCGTGGCATTCTCATCGTCGATCCGGACCCTGATCGGCGTTCCCTTGAGAAAGCTGTCGTCGTTCGTGTCGATATAGTAGCGGTTGGCATAAGGGAATCCCGAGCCGTCCTGGACGCCATATTCCTCGAAGGCGAAGACGCCGCCGTCCTTGGTGAAGCCGAGGATTTCGAGTTCGGCGACATCGCCGGCATGGGCGATCGACGTCGCAGACTGTGCAAGCAGGGAAACGACAAACAGGAAGAGCAGTCGCATCGGTTTTCACTCCGGCAGCCGTGATCGTTTCAATCCCCTAAAGCGCGTCGCGTTTGAGCGGATTCAGGCGACGCGCTTTAGGTCTTTCTTTCTATGCATGTCGTTCTCCCAAAACCGGGACCACTTTGGGCGACATGCATTAGCACGGCGGAATCAAAACGTCGTCCAGTCCGAAAGCCGATGCATCCAATCGGCCCCTCATTTGTTATTGTCGGCAATCCCAATGGAGAACCACCATGACCGACACCAGCAAAATTCGTGAGCATATGGAAGTCGTCGGCGCAGATGGCGTGCATGTCGGCACCGTCGACAAGGTCGACGGGAAGCGGATCAAGCTGACCAAGGTCGACAGCGGCGAGGGCGCTCACAAGGGCCATCACCACTACATTTCCTTGGCTCTGGTTGCAGAGGTCGATGGCAAGAAGGTGTGGCTGTCGGCGAATTCCGATGTCGCGGTGACCTTCGAGGAAGAAAAGTCCGATCCGGTCTGATCGGCTGCTTCACCCCAAGCGCGACGACCATACCGGAAACAAGTCGTCATCGGCAGGCGTCGCGGCAAACACGCCGCGACTGATCGCGCGCGCCATGGTGGCACCGGCCGCGGCATAAAGATCGATTGCCGCGTCGGCCAAAAGCTCGACACCACTCGTGCCTGTCGCCAGCGCAAACACCAGGTCGCCATCGGCCGGCGTGTGCGTCGGCCAGATGGCACGCACGAACCCGTCATGCGCTGATATCGCCAGTCGTTTTGCGGCGGCCTTGGTGAGAACCGCATCCGTGGCAATGACGGCGATGGTGGTGTTGCCACCGGTCTCCATCTGTCCGCCGACACGCTTGTCGCGGTATTTCAACAGGATCCGTTTCGCGTCGTCCGGCATCGGCGAGGGATAGCCAAGTCCGCCGAATTCGTCGCCGATTTCGAATGGCGCCGCCCAGAAATGCCGGGTTTGGCTGATGGTCACCGAGCCAGTCGGGTTAACGGCCGCCAGCGCGCCGATGGTGATGCCATTGTCGAGCAGCGTCGAGGCCGAGCCGAGGCCGCCCTTCAACCCCGAGGTGAGCGCGCCGGTGCCGGCGCCGATCGTGCCGAGCTGGAAATCGGCGGTGGCGGCTTGCACGGCTTCATAGCCGAGGTCGCGGTAGGGTGGATAACGGCCCCAATCCTTGTCGCCGCCATTGCGCAGGTCGAACAGGATCGCCGCCGGCACGATCGGCACGCGAAAGCCACCGACTTCGAGTCCGATGCCGTGCTCGCGCAGCGCCGCCTGCACGCCGGATGCCGCATCGAGGCCGAAAGCCGAGCCGCCTGAAAGCACCACGGCGTGGACTGCCTCGACCGAATTGTGCGGTTCGAGCAGATCGGTCTCGCGGGTGCCCGGTGCACCGCCCAGGATCTGGACGCCGGCCACCGCCGGGCCGTCGCAAAGGATGGTCGTGACGCCCGACTTCAGCCTGGCGTCGGAAGCGTTACCGACGCGCAGGCCGGTAACGTCGGTGATCAGATTGCGCGGGCCGGTGCGAAACATCAGTTGCTTTCCAAAGGCGCAAAACGCGTGCCGTCGAAGCGGAAGACGCGGTAGGGGCTCTGGCTGAGGTCGCCTTTCGCGTCGAAGCGGATCGGCCCGATTGCCGTGGTGAAATCATGCCCGGTCAGCGCGTCGGCCAGCGGCTTGCCTGAAGTTTCGAACAAGCCTGACGCTGCCTTGGCGATCTCGACCGCCGCATAGGCCGGCAACGTGTAGCCGTCCGGCACGATCTTCTGTGCGGAGAAGCTTTCCAGCACTTTTGGATCGGCGACGTCGGCCCATTCCGGCGGCGCGACCATCAGCGTGCCCGTCGCATAGGGCACATCGCCGGGCGGTGTGCGCAGATTTTCCCCGCCGGCGAATACGAGACCGGCAGAGAGTTGCGCCGCGTCACGGCCCATGATGGCGATGTCGTCGCCGTCGCCACCGGCAAAGACATGCGTCGCCCCGGCCTTCTTCAGCCGGCCGACCAGGCCGATCTGGTTGTCGAGCTGCGGCCGGAACGTGTCGACGAAAACCGGCTTCAGCGCCGCCTGCTCGGCCGCTGCGCGAAGCGTCTCGGCGATTTCGCGGCCGTAGATGGTGCCGTCATCGATGACGGCGAACAATTCGTTCTGCCACAGATGGGTTAGGTTGGAGGCGACCGCATTGCGCTCATCGTCGCCGCGTGGCCCGAGTCGATAGACCGGCCAGCCGGTCTTGGCGCGCCGGTCGGTCAGGCTTTCGGTTCGCACGCCAACGGTGATGACCGGAATGTTGGCGTCTTTCAGGATCGGCATCGCCGCCTCGATCGCGTCGGTGCAGAGGAAGCCGACCACGATGTTGACCTTGGCCGCCACGAATTCCCTGGCCGCGGCGGCGCCGCCATCGGCGGTGCAGGCGTCATCGACGGTTTTGAGTTCGATGCCATTCGCTTCGGCTGCGAGACCGGTGCCGGTGTCGATCTGCTTACCGAGGATGGCTGATGGTCCGGACAAAGGCGTGGCCACGCCAACCAGCAGCGTCTGGCCGCTGGCGACGCTGGCCATGAACAGCCAGGCCAGTGCGGCAGATATCGTTACCCTGGGGCGCATCCTGGTGAAGAATCCCTCCAAGCTGGCGACATCCCGCAGGCGCCAACTCCGCCAAGACCTAAAGGCTGGCCGGCCTTGGTGCAACACGCGAATTTCACGATATGGGCCAAGCACTTCGCTTGTGGCATGTCGTATGTGGCCATATATAGCGGTAGGGTTCTGGCTATGGACAATTTCCCGTGCTGAAGAAGAATGACATTGGGCCGCAGGCCTATCGCGACGCGATGAGCCATTTTGCGGGCCACGTCCATGTGGTCACCACCGATGGGCCGGCGGGCAAGCGCGGCGCGACGGTGATCGCGGCCTGTTCGGTATCGGACACGCCGCCGACGATTCTGGTCTGCCTCAACAGTGAAAACCCCAAGAATGAGCCGTTCGTGAAAAACGGCAGATTTGCCCTGAACACGCTGGCTTCGCACCAGGAACCGCTCTCGGTCGGATTTTCCGGCATCACCGGCCTGCCGGTCGAGGAGCGTTTCGCGCTCGGCGAATGGGACGTGATTTCGACCGGCGCGCCGACGCTGAAGGGCGCGCTCGCGGTGTTTGACTGCGAACTGATCGACACCAAGGATCTGGCCACGCATCGTGTGCTTTTTGGCAAGGTGACAGGCCTGCGCATCGGCGATAATTTGCGGCCGCTGATCTACCACGCCCGCGGCTACCACGTTCTGGACAGCGGAGCGCCGGCGTTCACGGAGAAAGAATGAACGAGCTGAAACCGCGCGCCGCGCCGCGGACGATCGACGAGACGCTCGATCTCCTGACCGGCGCGGACTATGTGGCGGACCGGTCATTGGCAACCGTGCTGTTCCTGTCGCTGCGCATGAAGCGGCCGCTGTTCCTGGAAGGTGAAGCCGGTGTTGGCAAGACCGAGATCGCCAAGGTGCTGGCTCAGGCGCTTGGCCGTCGGCTGATCCGCTTGCAGTGCTACGAAGGTCTTGACGTCTCGTCTGCCGTCTACGAGTGGAACTATGCCGCGCAGATGATCGAGATCCGCATGGAGGAGGCGGCCGGCAAGGTCGATCGCTCCGACATGGAGCGCAATGTTTTCTCCGAAAAATACCTGATCCGTCGCCCGGTGCTCGATGCGCTGACCGGCAAGACGGGTGCCGCGCCGGTCTTCCTGATCGATGAGCTCGATCGCACCGACGAAGCCTTCGAGGCCTTTCTGCTCGAAATCCTGTCCGATTTCCAGGTGACAGTGCCTGAACTCGGCACGATCAAGGCGGAAGAACCGCCGATCGTCATCATCACCACCAACCGCACCCGCGAGATCCACGACGCGCTGAAGCGGCGCTGTCTGTATCACTGGGTTGACTATCCCAATGCCGAGCGCGAGCTGGAGATCGTGCGCCGAAAGGTGCCGCAGGCCAACCAACGGCTTTCGGCCGAGGTGGTCTCGTTCATCCAGAAGCTGCGCCAGATCGAGCTGTTCAAGGTGCCGGGCGTCGCCGAAACCATCGACTGGGCCGGCGCACTGACGGAACTCGACAAGGTGGCGCTCGATCCGGAAACCGTCTCCGACACGATCGGCGTGTTGTTGAAATACCAGGACGACATTGCCCGGATCGAACAGGGCGAAGGCCGGCGCATCCTCAACGAGGTGAAGGCCGAGCTTTCGGCGGCGGAGTAGGCGATGCCGCGCCCCGAACCGAAAGAGGCGACAGCGGACGGACGCATCGCCGACAACATCGTCTATTTCGCCCGTACCTTGCGCAAGGCCGGCATGCGGGTCGGACCGGCCTCGGTCAAGGACGCCATCGAGGCGGTGCTCGTCGCCGGCATCGGTTCGCGCGACGATTTCTACTGGACGCTACATGCCGTGCTGGTGTCGCGGCACGAGGATCATGCCACTTTCGACGAAGCCTTTCGGCTGTTCTGGAAGTCGCGTGAGCTGATCGAAAAGATGCTGGCGATGTTTTCGCCGGTGGCGCCCGACACCAGGGAGAAGCAGAAGCCGCGCGCCGCGGAGAACCGCGTCAGCCAGGCGATGTTCGAGGGCCATCAGAAGAACCAGCCGACGCAGGAAATCCCCGAAATCGAGGTCGACGCCCGCTTCACCTTCTCCGGAAACGAGGTGTTGCGCGGCAAGGACTTTGCCCAGATGAACGCCGCCGAGATGGCCGACGCCAGGAAGGCGATTGCGCAGCTGCGCTTGCCCTTTGACATGGTGCGGACCCGGCGCTTCAAGGCCGATGCGCATGGCCGCCGCATTGATCCGCGCGCCATGATGCGTTCGGCCGCGCGCACCGGCGGCGAACTGATCCTGCCGAAATTCCGCTCACCGCGCGAGGTTCACCCGCCGCTGGTGGTGCTGGCCGACATTTCCGGTTCGATGAGCCAATACACGCGCATCTTCCTGCATTTCCTGCATGCGCTGACTGAAAAGCGCCGGCGCGTGCACACTTTCGTCTTCGGCACCCGGCTGACCAACCTGACCCGGCAGATGCGCCATCGCGATCCCGATGCAGCACTTGCCGACTGTTCGGCGGCGGTTAAGGACTGGTCGGGCGGCACCCGCATCGGCGATACGCTGGCAGAGTTCAACCGGCTGTGGTCGCGCCGCGTGTTGGGGCAGGGCGCGGTGGTGCTTTTGATTACCGACGGGCTGGAGCGCGACGATGTCGCCGGCCTGACGGAGGAAATGGAGCGCCTGCACAAATCCTGCCGGCGGCTGATCTGGCTGAACCCGTTGCTGCGCTTCGACGGTTTCCAGGCGCGCGCCCGCGGCGTCAAGGCGATGCTGCCGCATGTCGACGAATTCCGCTCGGTGCACAATCTCGATGCACTCGCCGATCTCTGCGCATCGCTGGACAAGAAATCGGCGCAGTCTGTCGATCCGCGCCGATGGCTGGACGCTGGCACGAGGCACGCCGCATAACCATATCTTTCCCGGGAAAACATGTTTCCCTCTGAAAAACAGACTCTGAGAGAAGCGATCATGGAAAACAGCATCTATCTCGATGAGGCCCGCGACCCGCTGATCATCGCGGAAGGCTGGATGAAGGACGGCAAGGATGTGGCCATCGCCACGGTGGTCGAGACCTGGGGATCGGCGCCTCGCCCCGTGGGCAGCCATCTGGTCATCGACGCCGACGGCAATTTCCACGGCTCCGTCTCGGGCGGCTGCGTCGAAGGCGCGGTGGTCACCGAAGCGATCGATGTCATCGACACAGGCAAGGCCAGGATGCTGGAGTTCGGTGTTGCCGACGAAACCGCCTGGCAGGTCGGCCTGTCCTGCGGCGGCCGGATCAAGGTCTATGTTGAAAGATTGGGCTGACCTTTTATGGACCCCTATGCGCTTAAAACGTTGAATGCCGAACGCCGCGCCCGCCGCGCGGCGATCCTTGTCACCGATCTCGGTGACGGCCGCGACCGTATCGTGCGCGAAGGCGATCCGGTTGCCGGCGATCTCGGCGCTGCGATCGCCAAGGCGTTCCGCACCGGCAATTCCGGTTCGGTCGACGCCGAGGGGCGGACCTTCTTTCTCAACGCGCATCTGCCGCAGCCGCGGCTGGTGGTGATCGGCGCCGTGCACATCAGCCAGGCGCTGGCGCCGATGGCCAGGATCGCCGGCTATCCCCTGGAGATCATTGATCCGCGCACCGCCTTCGCCACATCAGACCGCTTTCCCGATGTCGCCCTGCATGCCGAATGGCCCGAGGATGTGCTGAAACGCCAGCCGCTCGACAGCTACACGGCACTTGCCGCGGTCACCCACGATCCGAAGGTCGATGATTTTGCGCTGAAGGCAGCGCTCGACGCCAGGTGCTTCTATGTCGGCGCGCTCGGTAGCCGCAAAACCCACGCCAAGCGCGTCGAACGATTGCTGGCGCTGGGCGCGAGCGCCGACCAGATCGCCCGCATCCACGCGCCGATCGGGCTTGACATTGGTGCTGCCAGCCCTGCCGAGATCGCTGTCGCGGTGCTGGCGCAGGTCGTTCATGCCTTCCGCTCGCGCGGCTTGGAAGCCAAGGGCGTGGCGGCGTGAAATTCGGCCCGATCCCGATCGAAGCGGCTGAAGGTGCAGTGCTGGCGCATGCCACCACGGCCGGAGAGCGGCGCTTCCGCAAGGCGCACAGGTTGAACGCCGAAGACGTCTCGGTGCTCAAGGTGGCAGGTGTCACGCAGGTCGTTGCGGCCGTGCTGGCTGCCGACGACCTCGGCGAGGACGCCGCCGCGCAGGAAATAGCCGAGAGCATGGCCTTTCGCGGCATCGACGCCCGGTCGGCCGCGACCGGGCGGGTCAATCTCCATGCCGGGTCAGCGGGTATCTTCACCGTCAATGCCGCGATGATCGACGCCATCAACGCCGTCGATCCCGCCATCACCATCGCCACGCTGGCCCAGCATGCACCAGTCGAGAAGGGCCAGATGGTCGCGACGGTGAAGATCATTCCTTTCGCGGTCAGCTCTGCGCTGGTCGATGCGGTCAAGAAAATCTGCGCCGGCGGCGAGATATTTGCCGTCAATGCTTATCAGCCGGTGCGTGTCGGCGTCATCCAGACCGTTCTGCCGGGCATCAAGCCGAGCGTTCTGGACAAGACGCTGCGCGTCACCGAAGCGCGGCTGGCGCGCTCCGGCGGCAGGCTGACAGCGGAGCGCCGCACGCCGCATGAGATCGCGCCGGTGGCGGAGGCCGCGGCTTCGCTGGCGCGCGACAACGACATGGTGGTGATCTTCGGCGCCTCGGCGATGAGTGATTTCGCCGATGTCGTTCCGGCGGCGATCGAGAGGGCGGGTGGTACTGTTATCCGCGCGGGCATGCCGGTCGATCCCGGCAACCTGCTGGTGCTCGGCACGCTCGGTGGCAAGCGCGTCATCGGTGCGCCCGGTTGCGCCCGCAGTCCCAAGGAGAACGGCTTCGACTGGGTGCTGGACCGGTTGATCGCTGGCCTTGACGTGACCGCCAAGGATATCGCCGGCATGGGCGTCGGCGGGCTGTTGATGGAAATCCCGACCCGGCCGCAGCCGCGTGAACCGCTGCCACCCAAAAGCCAGCTCAAGGTCGGCATCGTCCTTCTGGCGGCTGGCCGGTCGAGCCGCATGGGCGGGCCGAACAAGCTCTTGGCGCTGTTCGATGGCAAGCCTTTGGTGCGCCGCACCGCCGAGCGCGCGCTCGGCTCGAAGGCCTCGGGCACGATTGTCGTCACCGGCCACCAGCGCGAGCGGGTGCACGCGGCGTTGGCGGGGCTGGATGTGACCTTCGCCGACAATCCCGATTTCACCGACGGCCTGTCCACGTCGCTGAAAGCCGGCATTGCCTATCTGCCCGAAGACGCCGCCGGTGTGATGATCGTTCTCGGCGACATGCCGGGTGTCTCGTCGAACGATCTCGACCGGTTGATCGATGCGTTCCGCAAGGCCGGCGGCAATTCGGTCGTCCGCGCCTCGCACGACGGCAAGCGCGGCAACCCGGTGCTCTTGCCGCGCTCGCTGTTTCCGGCGATCGCCCATCTGGAAGGCGACACCGGTGCACGCCATCTGGTTGAGACCGAAGGGCTCGATGTCATCGATGTCGAGATCGGGGCAGGGGCGTCCGTCGATGTCGACACTCGCGAAGCGCTGGAAGACGCCGGCGGCGTGCTGCAGGATTGACAAACCGAAGCTGAAAAACGCATGCCTGCTGGCATGTCTTTCCGCTTCCGATTTCTCTGTGTCTTTGTAACCGCGACAGCCCTGTTGTCGACGGTCGCTCAAAGTCAGCCGCTGTCGCTAAAACCCTTCAAGGACGATCTCTTCGCCTATCCGGCTATGCTCTCGTCCGACACCAACGGCGCCTACACGGTCCTCGACTACCGCGAGCCACGCGACATCAACCAGCGTGACGAGGTGCCCGAGCGCCGGGTGCACGCCCAATACACCGACACCAGCGTGCGCAAGGTGCAGCAGGATCTGCTGCTGAAGACCGATGCCGGCGATGTTAGGCATGTTGCCGTCGGCAAGACCGAGGGCGCCGGCGTCATCGTGCTTTATCTGCACGGGCAGGGCGGCAGCCGCAAGCAAGGCGTCGACGACTTCACTTTTGGCGGCAATTTCAACCGGCTCAAGAACCTGATGGCTGGCAATGGCGGCCTCTATCTCAGTCCGGACTTTCCCGATTTCGGCGACACCGGCGCGTCCCAGGTGGCGGCACTGATAGACCACTACGCCGAACAATCGCCCAGCGCGAAGATCTTCGTCGCCTGCGGCTCGATGGGCGGCGCCCTGTGTTGGAAACTTGCCGCCCGCAAGGATACCGGGGGTCGCATCAACGGCCTGCTGCTGCTCGGCTCGCTGTGGGATGAGAGTTTTTTCGCCAGTCCCGCCTTCAAGCGTCGCGTGCCGGTCTTCTTCGGCCAGGGCAGCCATGACGTGGTCTTTCCCGTGGCAAACCAGGAAGCCTTCTTTCGCTCCATCCTGGCCAAATCGAAGACCTATCCGACCCGCTTCGTTCGCTTCGAGACTGGCACCCACGGCACGCCGATCCGCATGACCGACTGGCGCGGCACGCTCAACTGGATGCTGTCCAAGGCGCCGTGATCGGCGTGCGGGCAAGCCCGTCCAACGCTCATGGCGCGGTGTTGTAGTCGACAACCGTCTGCGGATTTTCCTCGCCGTCATAGGACGCATCGACGTCGAACTGGACCAGCGAGAAATTGCCATTGCGGAACAGATACGTCCCTGCGTCGGATGCATCACCGATGCCGCGCCACTTGTTGAAAGTGGTGATCGTGTGAGCTTCCTCGTCATAGTCGGAATTGACCGCCCAGCCGGACGTCTGGAAGCCGACGATGCTCATGCCCAGCAATTTGCCGTCGCTGTCATTGTTCTCGTACCGGATGTCCATCTTGGGTTCGGCGAACTGCAATTGCTGCACGCCCGACACCTCGTCGGTCATGTAGTAGATCGAGCTTTCATTGTAGGCAGCGGCCGAGCAGGAAAAATGGAACAGCCGCGTTTCCTTGTCGGGATCGCCGGGCGCCGCATCCTTGTCCTTGTATTTGATCGAAAAAACGGTCGGCTCATCGGCCAGGAACTGCTTGTCGCATTGGTCGCCATAGGTCGCCAGGAACGCCTTCTTGGCCTGCTCCAGTGCCGTGTCCTTCTTCGGTGGCGGCGGCCCGTCGCCGCAACTTGGCGGCAGCGCCTCCTCGAAATCGGCGGTGGAGGGTTTCAGCGCACCTTTTTCGATATGGATCGGATCGAAAGGCGGCGCCGCCTGGATCTGGGCATTCACCTGGCGCAGCGTATAGCAGCCGGCAAAGACCTTTTCGCCGCCGGTCTTGTCGGTGGCGCGAATGGCGACAGGGACGTTGTAGAAAATGCTGCCGGCGGCGCCTTCGTCTGAAACCGCTCCGGTCTCGACCTTGTCGGTGCCGTCAAAGCCCTTGACGAAACTGTCGAAGTCTTTTGCCGGCTTTGTATCGCCGAAATAACCCCAGGCGCGGGCGAATTCATGCCGGTTGATGGCGCTGTAAAGTGAGCGGACGACGGCGTCGGCGCTTGATCGATCGTCGACATAGGGCGCTTCGGGGGTATCGTCGGCTGCCAGTGCCGTCTGGCCGGTTGTAGCAAGGGAGAGAAAGGCAGTCGCTGCGAAAAGGGCGCGTCTCATCGGGAATCTCCGCTCGATGAGGAGATTCTACTATGGCGATTGCGGCAACGTGGTGACGCGGCGCTGGTGGTGCTTGAAGAATCGTGCCTGAAGGCGCTACGTCCGTCCGCCGGCGTTCCGGCTGGATAGGAGATTTGACGTGACGATATCGATGTATGAGGCATCCGTGCCTGTGTTTTCGGAGAGGCTGAAAGCCCTTTCCACCATACTGGCGGCAGCCGAACAGAATGCGCTTGAGCGCAAGATCGACCCGCAGGTGTTTCTGACCTCCAGGCTGGCGCCCGACATGTATGCGCTGACCAGGCAGGTGCAGATCGCCACCGACCATGCCAAGGGTGCGCCGTCGCGGCTCGCCGGCCGCGAAGTGCCGAGATACGAGGACAACGAGGCGAGTTTTGCCGATGTCCAGGCGCGCATCACGAAGACCCTGGACCTGCTGGCGACATTTTCAGCTGCTGAGTTCGACGGTTCGGATGACAAGGTGATCGAGTTGAAGCTTGGCGGGCGCGAAACCTCGATGCCCGGCCTGCAGTATCTGCTGCATGTGGCCATGCCCAACTTCTATTTCCACCTCACCACGGCTTACGACATCCTTCGCCACAATGGCGTGCCGTTGGGCAAGGCGACATTCCTGGGCGCGCGCTGAGGAATTGAGATGTTCGAGATGTCCCGGACGGATCCGGGACATCTCGCGGCGTATATATTTAGCGAATGGACATTTCGCGGGCGATGCGCGGAAAGTCGGCGGGTTTGATGCCGATGTCGGCTCGGTCGGCATTGCTCATCGAATGAAGCAGTGCGAGCGCCGAGCGGTATCTCAGATGTTCCTGCGGCCGCGGTCGGGCAAACATTTCAGTGAAGAAACCCATGATTCAGCCCCTGGTTGGTCCTCCACGGCTGCCAATATAGGTGAATTGTGACAATTGTGCAGTGCAGCATTTGCATGCCAGCCATGCGCTGGTGACTTTTTTGAACATACTTTTGCGAGCGGGTGAAACTTTTGCCCGACGCGCATCGTACGCTTGAACGCTGGCACATAGCCGGTTTTCCTCGCCACTCCTGGCGAATTCCGGACTGCTTGAAAATGCAGTCCGGCTTTTTGTTTTGGGATTGCGAATGCGCTAGCGTCGAACCAGGCAACGGCTAAATTCGTTAACATCGGTGGCATGCATTTTTAACGAGCCGGTTCTATGGTCTGAAGCTTGCACAGTCGGGCAAGGAGGAGGCTGACATCGCTACTGGCGCCAAGCGTGATTTCGCTTCGTTGCTCGACGACCTTTTCGTCGCCTCCGACAAGAGCGACGCAATTGAGGGCGAAGAGACCAGCGCTCGTCCGTCCATACCGTTCGACTATCTCTCTGTGGCGGAGGAACTCCATTCCGGCCGCATCAAGGTATCGGGCAGCGGCTTTGCCACCGAATATCGAGAGGCCGGCGCCGATCTGGCGACCGAATTCGCTGCTTTGCTCGATCATGCCAAACTGGCTCTCGCTGGCGAAGAGCTAAAGCCCGAGGAAAAGCTGCCGCCGATCGATCCGGAATCCATTGCCGTCGAACTTGGCCTCAATCAGCCGAAGCAGGTCGCCGACTTTGGCCGCATGCGCCGCAGCTTTGCCTTCGCCAACCATCCAGACCGTGTCGCTCCGCATCTGCGCCAGCGCGCCATGATCCGCATGCAGGTGGCCAACATGTTGATCGACGAGGCCAAGCGCCGCGCGCTGGCCGGCGCCCGCCGCTAAACGCCGCTGGTTCACGTAAAAGTCGGTCTGGCGAGGCTTGGAGAGCGCCTCTGCTTTCCCTATAGATGCGGCTTCCTTCCCGCGCCGCCACGCAAGCTTTCCCTCCGGAGCAGAAGTCCATGCACAAACGCCGTCTCGGTCGGACCGATCTTCTTGTTACCCAGATCTGCCTGGGCACCATGACCTGGGGCCAGCAGAACACCGAGGCCGATGGGCACGCCCAGATGGACCTCGCCTTTTCGCGCGGCGTCAATTTCATCGACACCGCCGAGCTATACCCGATCCCGCCCAAGGCGGAGACGCAAGGGCGGACCGAGAAGATCATCGGCAGCTGGATGAAGGCCAAAGGCAACCGCGACAAGGTGATCCTGGCCTCTAAAGTCGTCGGCCGCACGGCCAACGGCTGGTTCCGCGGCGACAGGCCGTCGCAACTGGTGCGCGCCGACATCTTTGATGCCATCGACAAATCGCTGGCCAAGCTTGGCACCGACTATCTCGACCTCTATCAGATCCACTGGCCGGAACGGGACATTCCCTGGGGCGCCAACCCGACGCGCGTCGGCGCCGTACCGCGCCGAGCCGATTCTGTGGGCGCACCAACCGACGAAACGCCGATCGCCGAGACGCTTGCCGTGTTCGATGAACTGGTGAAGGTCGGCAAGATCCGCCATTTCGGCCTGTCGAACGAAAGTTCCTGGGGCGTGATGCGGTTTCTTGCCGAGGCTGACAAAGGGATCGGTCCCCGCGTCGCGTCGATCCAGAACGCCTACAATCTCGTCAACCGCACCTTCGAGGTGAATCTCGCCGAGGTCTGCGAGCGCGAGCAGGTGTCGCTGCTCCCTTATTCGCCGCTGGCGCAGGGATACCTGACCGGCAAATACGACCATGGCGCCCGCCCGCCGGGGTCGCGTACGCAGCTGTTCAACCGCGGCCAGCGCTACGAGACCCCCAACGCAGCCGAGGCTCAGCTCGAATACAATGAGCTGGCGCGTTCCTTTGGCCTGGAGCCGGCACTGTTTGCCAATGCCTATGTCTCGAGCCGGCCCTTCGTCACCGCGAACATCGTTGGCGCGACCACTCTTGCGCAGCTCGACATGGCGTTGTCTTCGGTTGATGTCGTCTGGACCGAAGAGATGCAGAAGGCGGTGGACGCGATCCATCAGCGCGTCGGCAATCCCTGTCCTTGAACGGCTCCGGGGGTAGAATTATCCAGGAATGACAGAGGGGTGGAGACGATGGTGGATTTTCCGATCGAGCCAGTGCGTGGAAGGTTTCCGGCCCTCTCGCTGGCCGACAAGGGGCGGCGGCGCATCTATCTCGACAACCCGGCCGGCACGCAGGTGCCACAGGCAGTCGCGGACGCTGTGTCGCGCTGCCTTTTGACCACCAACGCCAACCTTGGCGGTTATTTCGAAACCACGATTGCCGCGCAGGCCGTCGTCGACGAGGCGCATCAGGCGATGGCCGATTTCCTCGGTGCGGAAAGCCCTGAGGAAATCATCATCGGCGCCAACATGACGACGCTGACCTATCACATGTCGCGCACGCTCGGCCGCACGCTGAAGCCCGGCGATGAGGTCATCCTCACCCGCATGGACCATGAGGGCAACGTGTCGCCATGGCTGCAACTGGCCGAGGACCTTGGCCTGGTGGTGCGCTGGCTGCCGTTCGACGAAAAGAGCTGGCAGGTCGAAGAGGCGGTGCTGGCCGCGCTGCTCACGGAGAAGACCCGGCTGGTCGCGTTGAACTACGCCAGCAACCTGACCGGCTCGATCAACCGGGTGAAGGCGTTGACCGCCATCGCCAGGAATGCCGGCGCCCTGGTCTATGTCGACGCCGTGCAGTTCGCGCCGCACGGCCTGATCGACGTCAGGGATCTCGGCTGCGATTTCCTGATCTGCTCGGCCTACAAATTCTTCGGTCCGCATATGGGCATATTGTGGGGCCGGCGCGGTATCATCGATGGCCTGAAACCCTACAAATGCCGCTGTTCTTCGAATGGCCTGCCGGAGCGGTTCGAACTCGGCACGCCGCAGATCGAGCTGATGGCCGGCCTCACGGCCGCGGTCGACTATTTCTCTGAACTGGGTGCGGCAGCGGGCGAGGGTGGGTCGCGACGGCAGAAGATCGCCAAAGCGTTCGAGGTGTCGATCGCCTATGAAAACCGGCTGGCGCAGAGGCTGATCGACGGCCTGTCAGACATCTCAGGCCTGACGATCCACGGCATCACCGATCCGAAGCGGGTCGCCGAGCGCGTGCCGACGGTGTCCTTCACCGTCGGCGGCATCGTGCCGGAGACGATCGTTCGGCAGATGAATGCCGAAAACATCTTCCTGTGGTCCGGCCACAACTACGCCTGGGAGATCGTCCACCAGCTCGGCATTCCGGCCGAACAGGGTGTCGTGCGCATCGGCATCGCCCACTACAACACGGCAGCCGAAATCGACGAGACGCTGGAGAGCGTGCATCGGGTGATCGCTATGCTCAGGCAGCAGCGCTCCTGACGCCAGTCTGGATCCTCAGCGCTCCTTGCCACCGAAACCGGTGAGGAAGGCGGTGAGATTGTCGCCGAGTTCGTCGCAGAGATAGCCGCCTTCCTGGACGATGACCGTCGGCAGGCCGAGCTTGGCGATGGCCTCGCCAATGCGTGAGAAGCCTGGTGTCGTCACCGAAAGCCCGCCGAACGGATCACCCTCGAACGCGTCGAGGCCGAGCGCCACGACCAGCGCGTCGGGCGAAAAGGCACGGATACGCTGGAACGCCACCGCAAGCGCTTCGAGAAACGCCGCATCGGCGGATTTGCGCGGCAGCGGCAGGTTGAAGTTATAGCCGAGGCCCGGACCTTCGCCGCGCTCGTCGGCATGGCCCCAGAAGAACGGATAGAAGCGTACCGGATCGGCATGCAGCGACACGGTGAGCACATCCGGCCGCGCATAGAAGATGCCTTGCGTACCATTGCCGTGATGCAGGTCGACATCGAGGATCGCCACGCGCGCCGCCTGCTTGCGCAAGGTCTGTGCGGCGACCGCCGAATTGTTGATGAAGCAGAAGCCGCCGGCAACGTCGGCAAAGGCATGGTGGCCGGGCGGGCGGCACAGCGCATAGGCGGCCGGCGTGCCTGATATCACGGCTTCAGCGGCTTCGACCGCGCTCCAGGCGCTCCACAGCGCGCTCTGCCATGTCTCACCCGAGATCGGGCAAGCGGTGTCGGCCATATGATAGCCGGCCTGGCCGACCGCCGAGGCCGGATAGCTGCCTGACCGCGCGATCGGATGGATGTTGGGGATCACTTCCGCCGACGCACCTTCGATGCGCTGCCAGCGCTCGAAGATATGCTCGAGAAAGTCGAGATATTCGGGCGTGTGCACCGCCGCGACCGGGCCGAGCCCATGATTACGCGGTCGCTCGACGGTGCAGCCGGCAGATGTTGCGCCGGCTAATAATCGTTCGACCCGTTCGGGCATTTCCGGATTGGGCTTCGCCGCACCGCTCGAAAGAAAGGCCTTGGGGTCATGGCGCTTCTGTTCCTCGGCATAGAAGGCTTTCATTCCTGCTCCCCATTCTGCGGCGCGTCGGCGAAAGCAAGGAAGGCATCGCCGATGATCTTCTGCGTCTGCTCGTAGCTCGACCAGGCGATGCCCAGCCTTTCATAAAACGCCTTGGCGCCCTCATTGTCGGTGTCGACGGACAGCCGGAGATAGACGCCGCCTTCCTTTCGGCACTGTGCCGCAACGTGCCGCAGCAGGCGCTCGCCGATCTTGCGGCCACGAAATCGGTCCTCGACATAGAGGTCCTGCACATAGACGCCAGGCCGCCCCATCCAGGTCGAAAAGATCGGGAAATGGAGGCAGAGACCGGCGAATTCGCCGTCCACCTCGGCAATCAGGGTGGAAAAGGCGGGTTTTTCGCCAAAGCCGTAGGTTCTGAGATCGTCTGCTGTCGAGGTGATCTGCTCCGGCGCGCCGATGTGCGTGCCGAGTTTCAGGATCGCCGCGTGGATGGCATCGACATCGTCGATGCGGCCGGGCCGGATAACGGTGTCGGTGGCTTGGGCTTTCTCTCGCATGGATCAGGCCGCGGCGCCGGCCGAACCCGGTCTGGTCAAAAGGTCATCAAGCTCGTCAATGCCGTCTTCCGAAAAGACGCGAATGCCGTTCGCTTCCAGCAGCGCGGTGGTCGTGCCATGGCCAGCCACCCGGTTACCCCTGAAACTCCCGTCATAGATGAAACTGCTGCCGCAGGACGGGCTGCCGTCGGTAAGAACCGCATACCGACACCCTGTTTCTCGGGCGAGATCGAGCGCGAGTTGCCCGGCTTCGAGATAGAGGCCGGTCACATCGTTTCCCGTTTGCTCGACCACTTGGCCTTGGCCGTGAAGCACTGCGCGGCCGTCGCCTGTGCCTCGAATTTCCGCCGGAGGACGTGGCGTGGAGAAGCCTGCGGCAACCTCCGGGCAGATCTGCACGATCCGCCCCTCTGCCTGCCATCGCGCAAGAGCGGGATGGTCGTTGAGCCGGTAGGAGCCGTTGTAGCGAACCTTGCTGCCGAGCAGGCAGGCTGAAACGAGAACCCTTTCCATATCAGCTCCTCCCTTTGCCACTCGACCTCCAGCACCCCCTAGAACGCCACCCGGTCGCCGCCCTTGAGTGCCAGCATGTCGCGCGCTTCGGTGGGCGTGGCAACCTCCAGCGACAGCCCGTCGAGAATGCCACGGATGCGGCGCACCTGATCGGCATTGGATTTCGCCAGTTGGCGGCCGTCATAGAGGTCTTCCAGCCCGACCCGGACGTTGCCGCCCATCGCCGCGGCAATCGAGATCAGCGGCATCTGATTGCGGCCGGCGGCCAGTACCGAGAACTGGTAGCTGTCGCCGAACAGCTTGTCGGCGATCCGCTTCATGTGGACGAGATTGTCCGGATCGGCGCCGATGCCGCCCAATATGCCCAGCACGAACTGGATGAACAGCGGTCCCGACACCAGCCCGCGGTCGCGGAAATGTGCCAGCGAATAGAGGTGACCGACATCGTAGCACTCGAATTCGAATCGCGTGCCGCAGCCCTTGCCCAGCCGCTCAAGCACGCCCTCCATGTCGGCGAAGGTGTTCTTGAAGATGGTGTCGCGCGTGGCTTCCAGGAGCTTCGGCTCCCACTCTTGCTGCCACTCCCGTGGCTTGTCGAGCATGGGAAACAGCGCGAAGTTCATCGAGCCCATGTTGAGCGAGCACATTTCGGGTTCGGCCCGCAAAGGGGCTGCCAGCCGCTGGTCCAGCGTCATCAGCGACGAGCCGCCGGTGGTGATGTTGATCACCGCATCGGTCGCCTGCTTGATGCGCGGCAGGAACTGCATGTACACGTCCGGATCGGCGGTTGGCCGTCCATCCCTGGGGTCGCGGGCGTGTAGATGCAGGATCGAGGCACCGGCTTCGGCGGCCGCGATCGCGTCGGTGGCGATCTGGTCCGGCGTTACCGGCAGATAGGGCGACATCGACGGCGTGTGCACCGAGCCGGTGATGGCGCAGGTGATGATGACTTTTCGCGGCGCCATTACCCCTGGCCTTCCACCGGCAGGTCGAGCTCGGCGGCCAGAACCTCCAGCGAGTCGCCGATGATGGCGACGATCTCGCCGACCTGTTCCCTGGTGACGATCATTGGCGGCGCGACCATGAAATTGTCGCCGTCGACGCCACCCTTGACCCTGCGGCCATAGATGATCAACCCGCGCTCATAGGCGAGGTCGAGCAGCCGCTGTGTGGCTTTCTTGTTCTGGTCGATCGGCCGCAGCGTCTCGGGATCGGCAACCATCTCAGCCCCGGTGAGCAGGCCCTTGCCGCGCACGTCGGCGATGAACGGAAACCGCTTGGCCAGCCCCTTCAGTCCGTCCATTAGCACATCGCCCATCGCAGCCGCATTGGCGATCAGGTCGAGCCGGTCCATTTCGCCGAGCACGGCAAGGCCGGCGGCGCAGGCCAGCGGATTGCCGGCATAGGTGTGGCCGTGCTGGAAGCCGCCGGAGGCAAGCAGCGGCTGCACCAGCCGCATGGGCGCTGCCAGCGCGCCGAGCGGCGCATAGCCCGAGCCCAGCCCCTTCGACAGCGCGACGATGTCGGGTTTGCAGTTCCAATGGTCGCCGCCGAGGAATTTGCCGGTACGGCCGGCGCCGCTCATCACTTCGTCATGGATGAGCAGGATGCCGTAGCGGTCGCAGATCTCGCGGATGCGCGCATAATAGCTGTCCGGCGCCACCAGGGCGGCGGTGGCGGCACCGCCGATCGGCTCCATGATGAAGGCAACCACGCTCTCCGGACCTTCGGCCAGGATTTTCTCCTCCAGCATGTCGGCGTAGCGGATGCCGCGCTGTTCCATCGAAAGGTTGTCGCGATCGCGCCAGGCCGTCGGCGCCGGCACGGTCGGCATCACCCGCATCATCGGCGTAAAAGTTTCGGCCAGCGCATCGTCGCCGGTGATCGAAAGCGAACCCAGCGTGCCGCCATGATAGGAAGGGAAGCGCGTGATCACCTTCCAGCGGCTGGCCTGGTCGGTGGCAACCGCCCACTGCCGCGCCAGCTTGATGCAGGACTCCGTCGCTTCCGAGCCGCCCGAAACGAAGAAGATGCGGTCCATGCCCTCGGGCAGCTTGCCGGCCAGTTCGCGTGCCAGCTCCTCCGCCGGCTCATTCTCGAAATGCAGCCGATAAGCGAAGGTGGCGCGGTCCATCTGCCGTTTCATCGCGTCGAGCACATTGCGGTTCGAATGGCCGATATTGGCGACCATCGGGCCGCTCGATCCGTCGATGAAGCGGCGACCATCCTGCGTCCAGATGTAGATGCCCTCGGTGCGATCGACCAATGGCCGGCGCAGGCTGGAGAGATAGAACAGATGCGATTCTCGCCGGGCGTCAGTGTCTTGAGCGGCGGTCTGGACTTTCGACATATCAGGACTTTCTGAGGTAACGATCGAGGACATTCTTGGTGACGCGTTCGACCATCGGATCCTGTCTTAGCAGGCCGGCGACCCATTCGCAGCTTCCGGCGTGGAATACCTCGCCCTTGCCGCGCGGGAAATTGACGATCATGCCGTTGCCGCGTTTGACCTTTTCCAGATTTGCGTCGCTCGCTTCACCGAACAGCGTTTCGGCGGTGAAGCGGCCATCCTCGTCGGTGAGGAACTGATCCTCGATCGGAATGTCGGCGCTTTCCTCGACCTGGGATGCCATGCCGACGGCGAGAACCTGCAACCCGTCGGGCGCACCGCTGGTGGCGGTGGGGTAGGGCAGGCCGCCGCGTATCTCGAAGTCGAGCCCGTCGACCTCATAGCCATAGACATGGCTGTCGGCGCCCAGCAGGTCGCCATAGTAGATGCCGGTGCCGGCAAAGGCCCAGTGCTCGGGCCGGTAGACCGGAAAACCGCGCACGCCGCGCGGCGCGCAGCCGCCCCAGCCGGCATAGACACCGCGTGTCGCGTTGAGCCCGAAGGTTGCCGAACCCGGCCGGCCGATTTCCGGTGCTTCCCAGGAATTGGTGGCGCGGGTGACGTCGCCGCCGCGGAGATAGGCTGGATCTTCGGCGCGCGCGCGGTATTTGTAGCAGACCTGCCGGCGGCCCTCGTCCTCCAGCCGCGTCTGCCACATGAAATTGCCGGCAAAGCGCGCCGCATGACCGCCGCGCTCGACATAGGCGTCGACCGCATCGCGCATTTCCCAGGTCCAGTATTCGTCATGGCCGACGAAGACGGCGCAGTCATAGCCGTCGAGAATTTCGGGCGAAAAGTGCAGATCATGCTGGCTGGCGAGGTCGATCCCATAGCCTGCCCGCTCGGCGAAGCGGAAAAAGTGGCTGTCGTAACTGGCCCAGCCCGACGAGGCGTATTTCTTCGAATGGCCGGTGGCCAGCGCCCACTCCATATGCGGGTAGCGCGGCACCGTCTTTGGCGGCACGGCCACTTCCAGCGGCACGCGCGGCGCATCCTTCGGCAGCACGACGAAGCCGCGGCACCAGGGGCGTTGTGTCGACACGATGGGCGAATACTGGTTGCGGTCCGGCCCGGTGATGCCCTGGTAGTGGTTGGAGCCGGCCCAGGTGTTGTAGGCGAGCCAGGTTCCCGTCGCCGCCACCTGCAGCACACGACCGGGTTTCTTTCCGGGCTGCGGGCTGACGATGAACAGATGGTGGCAATGGATCGGCTTGCCGTCGCGGCCGTCGGCAGTCAGCGTTAGCCGATAGGCACCCGACGGCCAGTCCGCCCCAACGCGGAATTCGAACGATGCTTCCCAGCCACAGCCCTCGGCCGAGCATTGGTCGGGACTGTCCTGCCAGCGCGCCGCAATGCCCGATTTCTCGAACACCTTCGTCTCGGTACTGCCGTCGCGGACGATCGCCATGTTGAATGCCGGAGCCGTCGAACTGACATGCAACGCCACTGTCTCGCCGGCGCGATAGGAAAACCGGTCGCTGTAACACCAGATCTCGCCGCGCTCGCCGTCCATGCCCGGCCATTCATAGTAGTGGCCGCGTACCGCGTGGCGGCGCTGGTCCGGCGTCAGTCCGAAATCGGGGAATTCGGTCGGAAGGTTGATCATGAAGCCCTGAACGTTCGAAGGCGCCATTTCGGCGATCTGCCGGTCGAGCGTCAAATGGAAACCATCGGGCCAGCATTCGTTAGCCGCGCCCTTGGCCCACTTGAACAAACCGACTATCTCAGGGGAGGGCGGCGTTTTCCGCCACGGGGAGGCGGCATGCTCAGAGTCCAGAAGGTCAAGGTCGACGACATCTACGTGCCGACGGCGCGCAAGAAGACGCTGCATCCCGAGACCGTCCGGCATCTGGCCGAGGACATTCTGGAAAACGGCATGAAAACGCCGATCCAGGTCCGCCATGACGGCAAGCGTCATGTCCTGGTCGAAGGCCTGCATCGGCTGGAGGCGGCAAAATGGCTCGGCGAGACCGAGATCGATGCCTATCTGGTGCAAGCCAAGCGCCACTGACGCTTCTTCGTTCTTGGTCTCTATCCAGCAGACGCATTCTCCAGAATTTTTCGCTGGCCCAGAATTTTTCGCTCGCGGTGTCGGTCTGCGGTTCATCGGTTCGTCCTTGGGACGGAAGCCAGATCAAACGCACACCGAGGACACCATCATGACCACCAAGCTCGACATCGCCCCCGCCAACGACCGCGAACTTGTTCTGGCCCGCATCATCGATGCGCCGCGCGAGAGCGTCTATCGCTGCTGGACAGATCCGAAACTGGTGACGCAGTGGTTTGCGCCAAAGCCATGGACGACGCCGCGCACCGAGATGGATGTGCGCACCGGTGGCTCGAGCCTGGTCGTGATGGCCGGTCCCGATGGCAATGAATTCCCCAACCCCGGCGTTTTCCTCGAAGTCATTCCCGGCAAGAAGATCGTCTTTACCGACGCTTACACCCAGGCATGGGAGCCATCGGAAAAGCCGTTCATGACCGGCGTGCTGACCTTCGAGGACGAGGGCAATGGCAAGACCCGCTACATTGCACGGGTCAGGCACTGGAGTGTCGCCGACCGCGAGCAGCACGAGACAATGGGTTTTCGCGTGGGTTGGGGCCAGTGCACCGACCAACTCGAAGAACTCGCCAAGACGCTTTGATACAGGCAGGGCTGGAGGAGGCTGACATGCTCAGATCGACGTTTTTTGCAATTTTCGTCTCGGCCGCGGCATTGTTCGCAGCGCCGGGCTTCACCAATGCAGAGGAGGCAAAACCTGCCATGACGACTGAAACCAAGACACTACCGAAGCCGGAAAAGTCCGGCCTGCTGCCGATCAACGGGCTGAACTATTATTATGCCGTCTACGGCAAGGGCGAGCCGCTGCTTCTGCTGCATGGCGGTCTTGGCTCCACCGACATGTTCGCACCGATCCTGCCCAAGCTTGCCGAGAACCGCACCGTCATCGGCGTCGACATGCAGGGTCACGGTCGCACGGCACTCGGCGACCGGCCATTCACCGTGGAGGCGATGGGCGACGATATGGCCGCCATCGTCAAGGCGCTCGGCTATCAGCAGGTTGACGTCATGGGCTATTCGCTGGGTGGCGGCGTCGCCTTCCGCATGGCGGTCCAGCATCCCGAAACCGTGCGTCGCCTCGTACTGGTTTCGACCGGCTATGCCTCGGATGGTTTCTACGCCGAGATGCGCGGTCAGCAGGCGCAAGTGAGTGCGGCAGCGGCCGATTTCATGAAGGACACGCCGATGTACAAATCCTACGTCGCGGTGGCGCCGCATCCCGAGGACTTCCCAAAGCTCCTCGACACGCTGGGCAACTTCATGCGTCAGAACCGCGACTACTCGGCCGATGTCGCCAAGCTGAAGATGCCGGTCATGCTGGCCTATGGTGACAGCGACATGTACCGGCCCGAGCATGAGATCAAATTCTACCAGATGCTCGGTGGCGGGCTGAAGGACGCCGGCTGGATGCGCGAGAACCTGTCGCAGAACCGCCTGGCGATCCTGCCCAACCGCACTCATTACGACGTCTTCTTCGCCCCGGAATTGACGGCCGCGGCACTGCCGTTCCTCAACGGCGAAACCAAGGTGAAGACCTGGGACGAGGTCGTCAGCGAAACCGAATAACCCTGCCGTTCCCCGCCGGCCGTCTCGATCGAGGCGGCCGGTGGTTTTGTTTATGAAGCCTTTTTGCTGCGCGGCTGCCTGAGATGCTTGATGCCGCTCATCTCGACGAAATTCGTGGCCGCTTCCCAAAGGTAGTCGCCATAGAGAAACGGCTCGAAGGGCTCCACGCCGGTCAGCGGCAACGGCGCGATCTCGGCGTCGACGCGCGGTTCGTAGAAGAACGGGATCGAGAACCGCGCCGTCTTCGGCGCGATCACCCGGTGTCGCGTCGCCCGGACGCGTCCGCCGGTCCAGCGCTCCAGCAACTGGCCGAAATTGACCGCCAGCATGCGGTTGGCTGGCGGCACGTCGATCCATTCGCCGGCGAGGTTCTTTGCCTGCAAGCCCTCGACGCCGTCCTGCGCCAGCAAAGTGACGAAGCCGGAATCGGCATGCTCGCGGCCGATGATCGTGCGCGTCTCGCCCTTGTGCACCACCGAAAACTCCGGCCCTCTGATGTCGACGCCGGCATTGGCGTTCCGCAAGGGATAACGGATCAGGCGCAGCGTCGAGATGCCGTGATCGAAATAGGCATCGAAGATTGTTTCCGGCAGGCCAAGCCCGCGGGCGATCGAGCGCATCAGCGCGTTGCCCACCGTCTCCATCGCGCGGTAGTAATCCGCGGCCGCCGCGCGCCAGCCGGGCAGGTTATCTTCGGCCGGCAGGGGCGTCGGCTCGCACAGCGGATCGTCGGAAACCGAGGCATCCGCCGCATCGGCAAGGTCCGGTCCCATGTCGATGCCTTCCTTGTAGGAAACGGCTGTCGGCTGCAGCGGGAACCAGCCGCGATAGACGTTCTTTTTGCTGCGGTCGAAATTCCAGCGCAGCAATTTCTGCTTCTCCTCGTCGGGAAGCGCGAAGATGCGCAGCAATTGTGCTCGTTTGTCCGGCGTCAGCCAGTCATCGCCGGGAAAGTCCCGGACCGCCATGAAGCCGATGCCAGCGGCTGCAGCCATGATCCCGGCGTCGGTGCGGTCGCGAGCGGACGAGGGCGGTCCGAACAGATCCGCAATGCCGATGGTTTCGATGTCAGGCGTCATGGCTTCAGGTCCACCGCATCACGATAATCGATGGCGTTGTATCAAAGCTTTTCAATTGACCCAATCGGCCCCGCCATTACCTTGCCGCTTATTCTCTCCACCAACGGATCCGAACGATGACAAGATATGAGGGCGGATGCCTGTGCAGGGCGGTGCGCTATCACACTGAGGCAGCCCCCATCAACGAACGCATCTGCCATTGCCGGCTGTGCCAAAAGGTGATTGGCGCCGCCTTCAACGCACGCGTGCTGTTTCGCATCGACGATGTGACGATCGACGGGCCGCTGGCAACGGTGAACACCTCGCCGGAGCTCAAGCGCGGCTTTTGCCCAAGCTGCGGCACGACGATGTTCTCCCGGCGCGATTCCGCCGGCATCATCGGCATCACCACCGGTTCGCTCGACGATCCCACGGTCTTCAGGCCGCAAATGCATATTTTCACGGCCTCGAAGCAGCCCTGGGTTATGCTCGACGACGGCCTGCCGCAGTATGAAGGCGCACCGCCGCCAAGCTAGGGTTTCCCTTCTCCCAAGCGGGCGAAGCGAGAGCGCAAGCATGACCAAAATTTAATCGAAAGAGACACGGGATAGCCGGCAAAGCGTCATTGGCGGGCCATCTTTGTCTTCCTATTTAAGGGGCGCGGGCACGGTATTCGAGGAGACGACGGATGAACGACAGCATCAGCACCCTGGACGAGCTTTTGAGCGATCCGATGGTCCTGCTTGTGATGGAGCGCGATCGTGTGCGCCCCGAACAGGTGCGCATGCTGCTCGAACGGGTTCGCCGGCCTTCCGTCGATGAACCCGTCGTGCCGCCGGCGCATGTGATCGCCAGGACGTGCCAGAAACTCTGGCTGTGCCCATAGTCGCGTCGCGATTTCCCGCATGAACACTCAAAGCCAGCCCGCGGCGGGCCGGCTTTGAACGGTGCGCATTTCGGCGCACCGGCGCCAGCTTACAAATCCGTAAATTGATTATCCGGTCCATGACGATAAGGCTTGCCCGGGATTGACCGACACCGGTCGGTCCGTGCAAGCCCGATCTCTCACACATGGAATTCGACATTGGCTGACATCTGCACTCAAGGCGTCGACACGGGCTTCGTCGGCCTGGGGTATGCCAAGGTGGCGTTCCTCGGCGTGGTGCAAGGCATCACCGAATTGCTGCCGATTTCCTCGACCGCCCATATGCGCATCGTGCCGGCCGTGCTCGGCTGGCAGGATCCGGGTTCTGCCTTCTCCGCCGCCATGCAGCTTGCGGCCTTGGCCGCGGTTGTCAGCTATTTCTGGAGTGACGTCAGGGATATCGTGTTTGGTTCGCTCGACGCCCTGACGCGACGCGATTTCGCCGACCGGCATTTCCGGCTGGCGCTGTGGATCGTGCTGGCGACGATCCCGATCGTCATTGCCGGCGTGGCGCTCTCGGGCGTTCTCAATGCCTGCAATTCGCCGCTGCGCAGCCTGACGGTGATCGGCTGGGCTTGTATTGCCATGGCGATCCTGCTGGCACTGGCCGAGATTTTTGCCAGTCACCGGCGCACCGTCGGCGAGGCATCGCTGGCCGATGCGCTGCTCGTCGGCGTCGCCCAGATCGGCGCGCTGATTCCAGGTGTGTCGCGCTCGGGCTCGACCCTGACGGCCGCGCTCGGGCTCGGCTTCAAGCGGGCCGAAGCGGCGCGTTTCTCGTTCCTGCTCGGGCTGCCCGCGATTGCGCTCGCCGGCCTCAAGGAGCTTTGGGAACTGCACAAGGTCCATCTCGACGTGCATGGCTGGTCGGTTCTGGCGGTGGGGTTGGTCGTCGCCTCGGTTTCCGCCTTCTTCGCCATATGGGGGCTGATGCGCGTGCTGGAGCGTTTTTCGGCCTGGCCGTTCGTCATCTATCGCGGTGTGCTCGGTGTCGTCCTGCTGCTGAGTGTGGCGATGGGATGGCTTGTCTGAGGCGTGTCCGTCCACAGTATCGCTTGAAACAGGCTATATCCGTACCGGACCATCAAACTGGATTCCGGTACGCGCATGGATTTTTTGACCCTCCTGCAATCGCTGCCGCTATTGCTGGCGCTCGCCAAGGGTGCGCTGCCATCGGTGGCGGCACTCGGCATGGGATTTGGCCAATGGGTCGCCTCGCTGCCGCCATGTCGTGACTTCGCCTTTGAGGCGACCAGCTATCTCGTTTGCGAGGTCGACCCGAAGCGATATCAGGTCGAACTGTTCTGGAAAGATCCGGCGGGCAAGCCGTTTCAATCGCTGCACAATCTCAATGCCGCGCAGCAGGCTGCCGGGCGCACCATGCTGTTTGCCATCAATGCCGGCATGTATCACCCCAACCTCGATCCGGTCGGTCTCTATGTCGAACGCGGCAAGGAAATGGCCTCGGCGAAGACGGGATCGGGAAGCGGCAATTTTTCCATGCAGCCGAACGGCATTTTCTACATGAGCAACGGCAAGGCTGCGGTGCGCTCCACCAGGGACTTTCTGAAAAGACGGCCGCCGCTCGACTATGCGACGCAATCCGGGCCGATGCTGGTGATCGACGGCAAGCTGCATCCGAAATTCCAGGCCGACAGCACCTCGCGCAAGACCCGCGACGGTGTCGGCGTGCGAAAGGACGGTGTCGCGGTCTTCGCCATTTCCAAAGGCACGGTGACCTTCCATGCCTTCGCCCGTCTTTTCCGCGACGCGCTCGGCTGCGACAACGCCCTGTTCCTCGACGGCACGATATCGAGCCTGTTCGCTCCGGCCATTGGCCGCAATGACGACTATTGGAATCTGGGACCGATGATCGGCGTCTTTAGAAGGTCCTAGCGGCTTTACCAACCGCTTGCCGCCGCGGTCGATCACTTGCGCCGAGAGCCAGATCGCGCCGCTTGGCGTGCATGAAAAAAATTGATTCAAACTTTATTGGTAATTTCTCGTTCATAACTGATCTGGTTTGTCCGTCGGCTGTCGTTTTGCCCTCGGTCTGTTGTGTTTTGAGTACAGGTCCAGATGCGGATTCCGGGCGTCATCAGTTTCTTGGTCGCATCGCTATGCCTTGCCGGCTGCACATCAACGGCCGGCGTCGACGCGCTGGATTTGCAGAAACCGTCCAACGAAACCACCAGTTCCGTGATACGGCCGCCGGCGCCGATCGCCGCCGCTCCGAAGGCAATGGCCAGGAGTGCACCGAGCGACGAAATGGCGCCCATGGCTGACAATGCTCCGGCCGAAAATACTCGGCCTTTCGGCTTGGCGGAGGAAGAGACGGTGGCGTTTCCGGCACCTGAACTGCCCGACAGCGCCGAGCCGCCGGTCGAGCCGGCAGCCCTGGTGTCGCCGCCGAGGCTGTTAAGCCGCGCCGCCCCGCCGATGCTTGCCGGGCCGGTTACCCACTACGGCTTTCGCGATGCCAAGCCGATCAATTTCGGCAAGGCTTCGCCCCGCCACCTTGCCGTGCACGGCGTCGACGTCTCGCGCTGGCAAGGCGACGTCAACTGGGACAAGTTGCGCGCACAGGGCGCCAATTTCGCCTACATCAAGGCGACCGATGGCGGCGACCATCTCGATCCGATGTTCACCAGGAACTGGCGCAATGCCGACGCCGCCGGCCTGAAACGCGGCGCCTATCATTTTTTCTACTGGTGCCGCACGGCGGGCGAGCAGGCCGACTGGTTCATTCGCAACGTGCCCAAGGTCGACGGCGCGCTGCCGCCGGTGATCGACGTCGAGTGGAACGGTGAGTCCAGCTGCAAGCGGAGACCGTCGCGCGAAAAGGTGCTGGAAAAGATGCAAGTGTTCATGGACAAGCTGGAGCGCCATTACGGCCAGCGGCCCATCATCTACACCGCGCCTGATTTTTACCGCGACAACCTCAGGGGCGAATTCCTCGATTATCCGTTCTGGCTGCGCGCGGTGGCGCGCCATCCGTCGAAGGTTTACCCCGACCGCAAATGGCTGTTCTGGCAGTATTCCGGCTCCGGCCTGTCGCACGGCGTCACCGGCCGCATCGACCTCAACGTCTTCCACGGTGACGAACGGCAATGGCGCGCCTGGGCCGGCGGACGGATTTCCATCGCCGACGCCGACTGAAACAGTCCATCAGGCCCGGCGTGCTTCACTCTCCCGGATGTCCGCCGTCTGGGCCAGCACCCAGTCCCGGAACACCTTGATCTTCGGCGTGTTGCGGCGGCTTTCGGAGTGCACCAGCCAATAGCCATCGCCGTCGGATCCGAGGACTTCAAATGGCTGTATCAACTGTCCCTTTGCCAGCAGCGCGCTGTAGATGTTGCGGGTGAGGATGGCAGCGCCTTGATCCGTCAGTGCCGCCATCGCATCATAAGCCTGCGACCCCAGCGTCGGACCCGCGATGACGCGGTCGGGATCGAACGGTACCCCGGCTGCTTCGAACCAGATTTTCCACCAGGGATCGGCCGCACAGCATAGTGCCACCTTGTAGAGATCCTCCGGGTGGCGAATGCCGCCCACGCTCTCCGCCAGTTTTGGGCTGAGCATGGGCGTATAGTCCGCCTTGAACAGATAATGCGCTGTCAGGCCCGGCCATTTTCCGGTGCCGGTTCTGATCCCGATATCCACGTCCTCGCGCGTGAAATCGACCAGCCGGGACGATGTATTCACCTTCACGGCGAGGTCGGGATGCATGAGCTGGAATGTTCCAAGCCACACGGCCAGCCAGTTCGACGCAAATGTTTCCATGGTTGTGACGGAAAGCACGCCGGCCGCCCCGCCTTTGGTGGCGAGCCATGCATCCGCCAAAGCGGAGAACGCGCCGGTTGCGTGCGGCGCCAGCTGTTCTCCAGCCTCGGTCAGGGCGATCTGCCTTGTTTTTCTTATGAAAAGCGGTGTTCCGGCGCGTTCTTCCAGCACCTTGATCTGATAGCTGGCCGCCGACTGGGTCATGCCGAGTTCTTCAGCTGCCTTGGTGAAACTGCCCAGCCGCGCTGCAGCTTCAAACACCCGAATGGCGCCCAGCGGCGGCAGTTCCCAGCTCATGACGCATCAATCCTCCTGATGCATAGTACGCGACGTTCGATTGGAAACCAAGCCAGGAAAACGGCATGCTCTCTTCATCAACTCGAACCGGAAGGACATGGCAATGACCACCATCCTGCACAACAGTTTTCGTCGTCCGATCCTCGACCTCTTCGCCGCTCCCTTCAGGCCCCGGTCACGCGGCCTGCTCGATCACCGTGCGCTGTCGGATCATTTCCTGCGCGATATCGGGATGCTCGATGGCCACGCCTCCGCCGGCAGCATCCGCTGAGGAAAGTGTCCGGCTCTTTGACCAACATGGATACAAGGGAGGAAAAGATGAGCGTGTCTGTAGAGGCTCTGGCAAAGAACCGTCAAACGATCTCCTCCTACGAGGATTATGCGGAGCAGTACGATGCAATCGTGCGGCATGTTCCCAACCCGAGAGAGCAGGCAGCGCTAAAGCGCCTTGTGGCGATCGCCGGCACAGGCGGCCAGATTCTGGAAGTCGGGTCGGGAGCGGGATACGATGCGGACTTTCTGGAGACCTTGGGCGTCAAGGTTCGGCGCACCGACGCCACACAGCGGTTTCTTGAGCTGCAGGCCGCGCGCGGCAAGCACGGTGAGCTGCTCGATCTCATCACCGATGATCTCGGCGGCCCCTACGACGCAGTCTTGGCCTTGTGCGTCCTGATCCATGTGCCGCGCGAACAGACCGATCAGGTTCTTGCCAAAATTGCCCGGTCGCTTCGGCCAGGCGGCGCGTTCCTCGTATCGATGCGCAATGGCGATGGCGAGACGGGCGGCAAATATCATACGGTCTACTGGCGCAGGGACGACTTCGCGGCCCGTGTCGAAAGCGCCGGGCTGGTCCTTATCAGGGACGATTTCAACGTCGGCCGCGATCGCGAAGAATGGAACACGTTCCTGACCGTAAGGCCGTCATGAGGCAGCGCGGACGGCATGGGATACCGTATGTCAGGCACTCGCCGGCATGAAGGCCGGGCCTGCTGCAAACTGCGCAGCGCCGTTGGGACTTGCCGGGCCGGTCACTCCAGCACTTTTGCGAATAAACAAGACATTGCCGTCGCCATGCTGTCTATGTCTAGGGGTTGCTGCACTCCTGGGGGGATCGGAGTTGGAACTCAAATTACTGTTGGTCGGCTTTGCCTGCGTGGTCGCCGGCGGGCTGTCGATTGTTACTTTTCTGAAATGGCGAGAGGTGAAAGCGGTCAGCCGCTGGTTGCCGGCGCCGGGAAAGATCATCTCCTCGCGCGTCGAGGCGCGTGAGGTCAGAAGCTCTGGCTCCGGCTCGGAGAGCAGCGATGCCACCGAGATCCGCAATTTTCCGGCGATCACCTTCGAGTACACGGTGGGCAAGAAGACCTTCCAAAGTTCGCGCTACAGCGTGCAGGAGAACCTCGGAAATTTCGAAGTCACGGAGACGCTAGCGCGGTTTCCCCGCGGCGCCGCCGTGACCGTCTTCTATAACCCTGGCGACCCGGCCAAGGCCGTGATCGAGCGCACCATGCCGGAAGGCGCCTTCAAATTCATGGTCCAGCTTTCGGCCGGGCTGGTGATCGGCGCGCTGGTGCTGGTGTTTTCAGTCGGCGGTGTCCTGGAGGCGATCGGGCCGCATTTGCCCAAGCCGCAGAACGTCGGTGCGGCGGCACTGCTGCTGTTCATGGGCCTGTTTGTCCTGCGCATGGGCTTCGTCCAGAAATCGATGGCAGAGCAGGCGGCAAAATGGCCGGTCGCCGCCGGCCGCATCGACGCGTCAGGCTTGCAGGCGATCAAAACCCGCGAGCGGTCCGGAGGCTATCGACCCTGGCGCACTGTTTTCAAATCCCGCATCGTCTACAGCTATGGCGTCGCCGGCCAGCGCTACAGCGCCGACCGCGTGGCCTTCGGCGCCAGCGTGACGGCGTCGCTGCCCGGCCTCGTCGGCGCTCAGGCGCGGCGCTATGTCGAAGGCAGCAAGGTCGACGTGCATTATGATCCCGCCAACCCCGCCTCGGCGGTGCTCGAATGCAGGGTGCTCGGGTTGTGGGTGCTGTGGGTCTGTTCCCTT
Organism: Mesorhizobium kowhaii; assembly: GCF_042431665.1. NCBI lineage: Bacteria > Pseudomonadati > Pseudomonadota > Alphaproteobacteria > Hyphomicrobiales > Phyllobacteriaceae > Mesorhizobium > Mesorhizobium kowhaii. The sequence continues at coordinate 47,525 of NZ_JBHLYT010000010.1, read as the reverse complement.
GGCTTTCTCGGTGGCGCCGCCTTCCTGGTCGGGCTGGTCTGAGGCCCGAACGCCTTGAGAAGTGGGCGCCTTAGCAGCGCACAAGACGTCCGCTGTCGAAGCCAGGCCAGGTAAAGCGAACCGTTGCGCCATGCCTGACGATGTGGATGACACGCGTGAACGGCTCCTCCAGCGATGGGTCCGACCCGTAGCACTGGCTTGCATGCACCACCCAGCCGGTCAGGCTTTTGCGAAATATCGCGTGTTCGCAGCCGAACTCAGGAAGCGACAGGGCCGACTGATCGACGGTGAACATGGTCTGACGTTGGACGTCGGCGGCCGCGTGGCAGTTCAGCCTGTCGCTGGACCATGTCCCGACATAGGGCGCCAACGCCAGCGCCGGACCAGCCGCGAATGCGGATATTGCCATCGTCATCACCAAACGCCGCATACCTTCGGTCAGTGCGCGCGACCATACCGACTGTTGGGGTTTGCGAGGGACAAGTTTTCGTCAGGAGGGACAAACGCCGCCGTTTGGAATTTCGCTTATGATTTTGCGCGGATGGTGCGACTGTGCGGGCCAGTCCGCGCCCAGGCAACACTTTCCCAGAGACATTTGATGATCACCCGCAAACTGGCCTTCCTCTTCCTGGGCCTGCTCGGCCCGATGCAGGCAGCGAGCGCAAAAGACTGTCTGCTGAGCCACGCCACCTATCGGGAACCGCGCTCGGGCGCGATTATGCAATTTCGGCCGCTCGACAACGAGCCGGCGGCGCTGACGGCCGAGGTGTTTTCGCTGACCGTGCCCCATACCGACACTCACCTGCCGGCCGACATCACATGGACCAACGGCAAGAATTCGTTTCCGCTCGGCACCATCCGCCACCCCTGCACCGACGACGATCGCGAAGCGGGGCTGGAGGACGGCAGCGGCTTGTGCAGGATATGGGATGGGCAGGTCTATGCGTTGACCGGAGGCGGCGCCGAACAGTTGAACTCTCGCGAAGCGACACCGGCGCCGAAAGGGCTGTTGCTGCCCGATTTCGGCGCGGCTTTTACCGAATGGGCCGATTTCGCCAATGCCAATCCCAACGGCTCGGCATGGGATGCCTTCACTTTGACAGGATGCAGCGATGAATAGCGCCATGAGATCGATCGCCTGGGGAAGTGCCCTGCTCGCATGTGTGACGATGTCGGCGGGCGCGCGTGCGGACGAGCCGGTGCCGTCGCGCCCGCCCATCGACAAATGCGTCTGGGAAAGGCTGACGGACAAAAATGTCGGCCTTGCCGCCTGGGTGCAGCGCTGCGATTTCGGCTTTCGCCAGATCCACTTCGAGTTCGCCGACAACGCTCTCGCCATCAAATACAGCGATGGCGGTGCGGCCGACCCTCTGGTCGAGGTTTTCGACATCAAGCCCGGCGAAACCGCCGAGGCTGCCTTGCTGCGACTCTTCCAGGAAAAGACCGACAAGGCCGTCAGCGCACGTTGCGTGCTGGCGCCCTACACCGAGGGCACCGTGCCAGCCGGCGTCAAACGCTATACCTTCAGCCCCGACGCCGCCTACGCGAAACAGCTGAAAGCGCTAGCCGATCCCAACGAGGTTCCCGACCCGCCCTGCGGCGACTGGGGCGAAATGCCCGACGGCATCCAGTATTTCGAGGTGCCGGAGGGTGCGGCACAAAAGCTGCTTTTCGTCCGCATCGGCCAGGACGAGCCGTTGTTCGACGAGCAGACGCTACAGGTTTTGCCGGCGGGGTAGGGGCCGGGGCCTCATGGACAACTCGCTCTGAGGCGGAGGTTAGAGAACTGTCTTCAAAGGTTCGGGAATGTAGTGGAAGCCTTCGCCGTGCTTCACGACATGGCCAAGGCCAGGCCAGGGAAAATGGTATCCCATCATCCGCGTACGGTCAGATGTCAGCATGTCGAGCATTCGAACGCGCGTCGCCGCTGCCTGCTTGGCGTCCGTATCAAAGACGAATGTCCCGCGAGGATCTTCCAGCAGCAGAACAGAGTGATGGGCGAGATCGGCGGCGTAGCAGAAGGTTTCGGAGCTGGAGGTAATCATGAACATGGAATGTCCTACAGTGTGCCCCGGAGCCGCAAGTGCCTGGACGCCAGGCAGAAATTCCTGGCCATCCTTATAAAAGACGATCCGGTCGCGCAAAGGTAATAGGTTCCGGCGGGCAGTTTCGATAAGCGGCTTGAGTTGAGAGCCAAGCTTCACTTCGTCGGTCCAGAAGTCCAGGTCGGCCGAGCTGATATAAATTTGAGCGTTCGGAAAGACCGCCTGCCCATTGATATCGACGAGACCACCGCAATGGTCGGGGTGAGCGTGGCTGATCACCACGGCATCGATATCGCCGGGCGCGATGCCAGCCTTCACCAACGTTGAGGCTAACTTGCCAGGAAGCGGCCCAAAGCTTTTAGAAGTTCCAACCCCGGTATCAAAGACGATGAGTTTCTCTCCGGTGTTGAGAACGAGGACGTTCTGCTCGAGGACGATGTCATCGGTTGGCAAGAAATTACTCTGCAGGAGCTTGGTGATCTCCCCCGGAGGAAACCCGTTGAAGCTGGCTGCGGGTTTGCCCATCGGCAACGGTCCATCTGAGACGACCGTCGCCTCGATTGCGCCAATCATGAAACGATGGAAAGCCGGCGCTTGGGTGCCGAGAAAAGGCGCCCGAGCAGCGGCGCGGTTCGTGAGCAACGCACTGCCGATTCCCGCCGCCCCCAGCCCCAAAAGTGATCGTCTATCCAATGTCGACATCTCAGGTCTCCGATTTCGTTGATTCTGTTTGAATGTGACCGGCCGGATATCGGTGGGAGCGTTTTTGCCCGGCGCGGATCCGCCTGAATATTGATCCGATAGCAATTAAGAGATAAATAGCGGAATGCGCCACTTACTCGTAACCAATGGTTTGTAATGGATCGATTATCCAGCATGGCTGTTTTCGTAAAGGCCGTCGAAGCCGGCTCGTTCGCCGCGGCGGCTGACGCACTCGACCTATCTGCCCCTATGGTCGGAAAACATGTCAAAATGCTCGAGGACCATCTGGGCGTCCGTCTCATTAACCGCACGACGCGCCGTCAGAGTCTGACCGAAACCGGGCAGTGCTTCTACGAGCGTTGCAAGACAGTGTTGATGGAGGTCGAAGCGGCAGAGGCTTGCGCGGCGGAAAGCCGTGCGATGCCGCGCGGCCGGCTGCGTGTGAATGCACCCGTGACTTTCGGTGCTCATTGTCTCGCGCCAATCCTGCCTGAGTATCTGCGGGCCTGTCCGGAGGTGTCGGTCGATCTCAGCTTGAACGATCGCATCGTGGACCTTGTCGAGGAGGGCTACGATGCGGTTGTCCGGGTCGGGGCCTTGTCGGACTCGACTTTGATTGCGCGTCCTCTGGCGCCTTATCGCTTAGTCGCTTGCGCCGCGCCGAGCTATCTGACTGAACGCGGCTCGCCATCGTCACCCATGGACCTTGGTGATCACGAATGCCTTGGATTCGTTCATTGGGCGCCGCGCGGTTCTTGGGAATTCAAAGATGCAAATGGTGCCACGAGAACGGCAGCGATTGCTGCCCGATTGACCACAAACAGTGGGCAAGCCCTCCGCGCGGCGGCACTTGCGGGCTTTGGGATTATCCTGCAGCCGTTGGCGCTGGTGGCTGGGGACCTTGAAGCCGGACGGCTGGTCCAACTGCTGTGCGACTATGAACCGCCGTCGCGGTCCATGCATATTCTTTTTGCGCCCGACGAGCGGCCTGGCCCAAAGCTCCGCAGCTTTGTCGACTTTATGGTGCAGCGCTTCGGGTGAAATGACGATGGCATCAACGAGCCGCTGCGGCGGCTGAAATCCAAAGGGGGCGGGCCTTCAGCACGTCAACCCGATCTCACCCTTCTGCGACCCGCTGATCATATTCGTCCCGCGCTGCGTCTATGGCCTTGATGTTTTCATATGCCCATTCCCGGATGACGCTGACCGCTGCACTTAAGCCATGGCCAGTATTTCGAGGTGCCGGCTGGGGAAGCGCGCAAGCTGTTGTTCGTCCGCATCGGCCAGGACGAGCCGTTGTTCGACGAGCAGACGCTGCAGGTTTTGCCGGCGGGGTGAGGCGCTGAGGTCAGAGTCTGATCCACATCGAGTGGATCGCGGGAGCTGCCTTCTATGCCTCTACGTACTCCGCGAGGCTGACACCTTTGGGCACATCCAGCCCATCGGCTCGCAAGCCTTCGATGTGAAAGCGTATGGCGTCGCGAATCTCGGTTTCCACCTCAGGTACCGTCGCACCGGTCGCGATGCAGCCGGGTAGGTCCGGCACGTAAGCGGAAAAATTATTTCCTGCTTTTTCAATCACCACCGCGTAACGCATGCCATCACTCCTTCAAACCGGACTGCTTGAGGATGCTGGCGCATTGTTCTCATAAAATGGTCAATCCTGATTTGGTGTTGGCTAGCGAAGCATGCAGCGCAAAAGACGGAACTTGGCGTCAGATACGTCGTTATCTGAAAGGCATATTGGAATTCATCAGGGTATTTTTGCAACGTCAACGAACTGGATGGATCATTCAATGGAATTGGCTATGGCGGTGATAAAAATCGTGCATAAATTATGAAGCCAGTTTCCACCAGCATATGAGTCTGGCTTAACAGGTCGGTCACTTTGTTAGGCTATATGTTGTGGTGTTCAGCGATGGGCGATCTAAATATCGAGGGAGAAGGCTGTGGATGCAATGAGTCCGCGAGATGGAAAATTTCCAATTAGACCATTGCGTGTTGACGACTCCGATAGCGGTGTCGTGGTTGAATTTGGCGTGGTTACAAGTAGCGCGGAACCTTTTCGTATCTCCATTACAGGGAAATCAGGGCGGAGAACCGAATTCCGCTTTGATCTGGATGGTAATGAAACCGGTTCCGAAATGATAATGGAGCCGACGTCACATCCGGTCAAAAATCATGATTTGAAGCCAAAGCTTCGGGTAGTGAGATAAGAAAAAGGGGCCAATTGGCCCCTTTTTCTTATCTTTCTCTTTTGGCGGCTAAGCGGTTCGAGCCGCTGGAAACCGCTCGTATATTCTAACATGTTCTGCCACCAATTTTTCACGCATCGCTTTGGGGTCGTTACACGCATCATAGCCAAAAAGATGGAAGGCGCGCCGACCGGTTCCACCAGTACCTCTATAAATATCGATGAGCCTTTTGCGCATGCGCATCGTGGCGTCAATGGATTCGAGGCTGCCATCGGGATTAAACCAGCAGATTAATCCAGGCTCATTGGGCACAAAATCAAATGCTTCGCCGACATCGGGATTAAGCACGGGCGTCGCATCAAAGGTCGCAACCCGGCTGACCGAAGTCAGCCGGGTGCGGATAAAATCAGCGGTATTTACCGATTGAAGTTTCATATCTTGAACTCCTCTCCACGTGGTCGGACACCCAAAGTTGTATCCTGGGCCATCTGGAAACCATTGAAATCATTGGTTCATTTTTTAGGAAGATATTCCACACCCAAAGTTGTGTACCTGCCAGACGCAAAGTTGTATACCTGAGTGTCTGTGGAAGGCTTTCCGAGGCTGTTTTCGGCTTTCAAGACCAGCGTCGGCGCCCTCTAGCCCTTGTGAAAGTTTTCCGACCCCTCCCAGGTTACCAGTTTAGCTTTATCTGGCTGGCTGCGGTTTCTGCTGGACACGCCATGCCTCTGACGCCTCGCCGTCCCTCCTACCGTCTATCTGACGATAGCATTTGATCGAATTCGGTCACCGCGATGGTTTGAAGATCCTGACTGGGACGGCATCTTCGACACCAATTGCGAGATACCACCGCTGAGGCTTCTTCCTCGCTGCTAAGCGCCCTCACGCCTTGGTAGGGACGGAAGCCAGAAAGGCTCATGTCACGGTTGACGCCAGCAACCAGACGCCTGACCTTTGTTTGGCATGAGCATAAGGGGTGACGGCGATGGAAAACGGGACGCGATATTTTTGCAGGCTGACCGAGGATGAAAAGCTTTACGTCCTCGCCGGGCTCGAGCGGTCCGGCAGTGTCAGAATGATGGCCAACGTCTTGAAGGGGAACTTCTCGGACTTGGCGACCTCGGCGTCGAAGGACGTCAGGGCGAAGTACGCACGATGGCAGGAAGTCACAAAGAAGTGGCAGGCCATCGAGGCGGAATGGGGCGAGGGCGCCCTCCTGAAGCTCGATGATCCGGTCTTCGTGGACTTGCGTGCAAAAGGGCTGTTAAATTCGGATATCATCCGCAATGCTGAGGCATATGCTGCCGCTCATTCTGGCTTGCCGGAATTCAACACTCCGAGCGCCTTATGAGCGTCGCCCAAGTCACCAACCACTGTGTGTCGTTTCCCGGTCTTTGCCGGAATGACCACGTAGGCAACATGCTTTCCGTCCTTCCACAGGTCAAAGATTTCGCCATCCGGACTGCTGTCGGCCGGAACTTCTTCGATCTTCGGGTCGATGTCGTCGGAGTGTTCCACAGACAAAGTCTCGCTCCTTCTTTGGCTTCGGCTTAGGCAGCTTTCGAAGCCTTGCCGTTCCGCCGGTTAGCGCGATCCGGCCACTGGTGCCACTCAAGGATTCACCGCTTGATGTCAAGCATCAGCGGCCGGAAGAATTGGTCGAGGTCTCCGTAATGGCCCCGCCGCAGCGCCTGAGTTTAGCTCGCCGCCGCCGCTCACCATGGTTCCGCATCCAAAGTTGGAGTGGATCGCGAAAGTTTTTGAACGCTACCTCGGGTGCGACGACCTTTTGCGAGGGCCAATCTCCGGCAAAGTCCGTTACGCTGCGTGGGTGATATGTTGTAGCTTACGACTGGATTTTCTGCTCCCCGCGCGGCGGCGGCACTCCAGTGAGTCTTAGGCAGGCGGAAGTCGGAGGTGAAGTTTTCGTGCGGTTCTTGGGGGCAACGCCTGTAGAGCCAGTGAAGGCGAACGCAAAACCAGTTCTGCCGTGGCAATTCAGAATCGGAGAGACGGTGAGCGCGCCTCGGCACTCTCGGCTTCGAGGCGCCTCAGTAGGGCATCCTTGCGCCTGTCGTTCTCGGCGATATCTGCATCGGTATATGTAATCTGGCGTGTCAGGTCGGCGTCGTTGTAACGCTGTCCCTTTCTGTACAGTGATCCTGGCGGCGCCGATTTCACGTTGTACATATTATGGGTCAGCATCGTCTCCCCGGTGAGCCGCCTTATGTCATCGGGAAGGAACACCTCCATGACTCCCCGTATGAAGTCTACGCCATTCCTTTGCGCTGAGGGTCGCGGCAGGTTCTGAACGACGACGTCGAGTTCGTCGGCGGGCACCCCGACCAAGATTCGATATGAGTGCTGGGAATCTTCGACGGTCAGTTCCCAGAAAGGTGGGAGGCCCGGATCATTGAAGGCGTTGCGCCTGATGTGGACGACATAGTTCGGGCCGCGTCGCGTTTCGCTTGCGCCCATGAATTCAGTGTCCGTGTTCCGATCGCGACCCATGCTTGCTCTCCCATTTCACCCGCGACAGTCTCGTATGGGGAGCAGCAACCTTCAAAGTGTCCGTCGATCCTAACGACGGGTCCTTCATGACTGGGTGCTTTGCAGTTTTCCGAGCCGCACTGAGCTGGCCTCCTCGGATGCTGCGGCAGGATTCGTGAGCGCATCGCAAGATGGCCGCGAACCTTTTTACAACCAGACTAGGTTACGACTTTCTCCAGAAATGAAATTGGAGGTTGGGGAAATGAGTTCAATTTGGTCTACCGCGCGCTGGGGGCGTGCCAGTTCGACCGATATAGACCCGCGAGGATGGCGGTCGTTCTTCCAGCAAGACTATGATCGACTGCTGTTTTCTACACCAGTCCGCCGGCTTGCCGACAAGACACAGGTTTGGCCGATGGAAGAAAATGACGGAGTCAGAACCCGTCTTACCCATTCGCATGAAGTGGCTAACCTTGCTCGATCGATCGGGTCGAGAATCGCGGTCGAACGAGGCGACGCGTTTTTCGGAGCGGACCTACATACGCACGTCCAACCCGTGCTGTCAGCAACCGGCCTCGCTCACGACCTGGGTAACCCGCCCTTCGGTCATCAGGGCGAGGCTGCCATCGGCAAGTGGTTCGCCCAACGTTCCGATTGGATCTTCACGCACGAGATGCAGGGGCATGGAGCTCAACTTGAGATGCCAGTTCCACCCCACTTACACCCCGAATTCCTCTCCTTCGACGGCAACCCGCAAGGATTCCGCTTGGTGACACGGTTGCAGACCAACGTAGAGCATGCGGGTCTCCATCTCACTGCAGGCACACTGGCCGCTCTTTTGAAATACCCGGTGGCTGCCATTTCCATCGATCCAGAGCATCTCGTGAACAAGAAGTTCGGCTACTTCGAATCCGAGCGGGAGATCGTGAACTGGGTTCGGGCAGAAGTCGGGTTGGTTGAAGGGCAGCGTCACCCACTTACCTGGATCATGGAGGCCTGTGACGACATCGCGTACAGCATTCTCGATGTTGACGACGTCATGAAGAAGAAGATCATCTCGCCGGACGACGTGCTGGCGATCCTCCTCCATGATCCGCGCAGCGCCTCGTGCGAAGCGGTTCAGAAAACTCGGGAAAGGTTCGCAAAGGTGCAGGCAAGCGGGCGCGACGCTGACGTGGCCCGGGACATTAAAATCGGATACCTCCGGGCCTTTCTCATCGAGGAACTCATCCACCAGGCGAGCAACAGCTTCCTGGGGTCGTCTGAAGCCATAATGGGCAAAATCCATGATACGCCGCTCATGGAGGGAGTGGCGCTATGCAGCGCTCTCAAAGACGTGGCGAAGAAGCACGCGTTCGCGAACCCCTCCGTCCTCAAGATGGAAGCCGTCGGCGCCGCGGCGCTGGACGGCTTGATGACATTCTTCTGGCGTTCAATCAGCGAGCGAAAGAAGTTTGAGGACATCGCTTCAAAGCGGATCAGCGCGTTGGCAAAATACGGCTGGTCTCTTGTTAGTCCGAACTATATTGAAGAGGCATGCCAAAGCGGGTTAGGCTCGGGAGAAGCGGCGGCGATACGCTATCGCGAACTGCGTCTGTTGACGGACATGGTGTCGGGCATGACGGATTCGTTCGCGTTGAAGTTATGGGAGCAGGTAAAGGAAATCCCAGGGTGAGGGTCGCGGCAGAGCAGCGCATCGTGAAGCGGCGAATGGATGAGTACCTTTGGTGGGAAAAATCCGCCGCGAACGTGCGCCTGCGCGCCTTGCTGAGGAAACATTTCCTGGACTTCGACCGCGTTGCGATCGTCGGTGGCATGGTCAGAGATATCGCCAGAGCCGGAAAGTGCGCGTTTCACTCCGACATCGATCTGGTGATAGAGGCGCCGGCCCAGGCCGTAGCCGAGGTGGCGGCCAGAAACGGTGCCCGAAACAACCAGTTCGGGGGATATTCCTTCAGCGCGGACGGCTGGAAGCTGGATTTTTGGGCCATGGAGACGACTTGGGCGGCCAGGGAAGGTCACGTCCAAGTCTGCCGCTTGGAAGACATCACTCGGTGTACCTTCTTCGACTGGGATGCGATCCTATACGATCTGAAAGAGCGCAAGGTGATTTGTGCGGACTCGTACCTAGACGACGTCCGTCGCGGGACCATGGACATCAGCCTGCTACCCAACCCCTCCCATTTAGGGAATCTGTACCGGGCCGTCCGTCGCATTCTCGCATGGGACCTGGAACCCGGGCCCAGGCTGATGGCGTTTATAGATAAGTATCTTGACGACGACGGCTTTGAAGGTGTCGTGCGAGAGGAAAGCAAGCGCTGCAAGCAGCGGTTTCTACACACCTTCGGCGACGCGCGGACACTGCGAAGTCATCTGGCTTGCAGAGATGATCGCAGGCAGATTTCTACTGCGTATGCGAAGCAGATGAGCCTTCCTGGGATGACCCACTTAGCGGCCTAGCCTTTCTCCGGATCGCTGATTTTTCGTAAGACCACAGGCACTCCGACCGGCTTTCGGCCAGACGAACCTGATCGCGACTGTAGAAGAACGCACGTACGACAGCGGTGTCGAGCGCTGCCTCGATGCCAGCCAAGCGTAGAATCAGGCGTACCTTCTTGTGATGAAGGCCGGTTTGCTGGCAGAGCTCGCCAAGCGAAACGAAACGGCTCCTGAACGCCTGTGCGCTCTCTCGTGAAACGACCGGGATCATCCGCCTCGCGTCAGGGCTGAATTCCTCAACCAGCGCCAGGTAGTCCGACGCGATCAACGCGTTCACGACAGTATCATGAGTCCCTGGAAGGTAAGCCTCGGTCTCTTCCTTGGTAAGGTTTGTGCGCGTCTCACGCGAACGCACGATCCGCGTCACCTCGTCGGCGTCCAGCAGCAGAGCCATGTAGTCTATCCTGCCAACAAGTCGGCCTTTCCAACTTAGCTTCCCCGAGAAGATCATGTCGAGAAGGTCCGGAATGGTACATGTGGACGCGCGCCGCGCGCCGATAACATCGACCTGACGCTCAGTTGGCTCCGAAACCTCGCAGGCGCCGTCAAAAAGCCGGAACCGAAGCTCTTCAACGACTTCTGTTGAGAAGCGTCGCTTTGCGTTCCTCCGAGAGCCCGTATCTGCCAATGCGGAAAGGTGTCCGCCGGCGACCAATGCCTTCAGGTGCAGGCGGGGAACGCCGAGAAGCTTCTCGACCTCCGGCGCAGTGATCGCACCCTTGAGCTCTGACACCACACGGTGGAGTTCGTCGGCCTTCACCAGAATGCGATGATCCATGAAGCCGGACAGCTCACCCGCTTCGTCAACGCCCATCCGTTTGAAGAGGCGACGGATGGTAAGCGCATGCACGCCCGAGTCGCGGGCTGCGGTGCGTACGGTGTGGACCTTCCGCATGCCCGCGATCTCGCCGAGAACTTCAGTGCCAGGTTCGATCGGCATGGTCTCAAGCGCGAACCTACGGACGGCGTCACGGAGCTTGCCATAGGCCGGGTCATGGACGGTCTTCTGGAGCAAGCCGTACGCATAGCCATACGTGTCGCGAGGCCCCCAGACCCCCCGTGTCGAAGACTGCGCCTCGTTGAGCCGTCCAAGCAACGCCCGCAGGGAGTCTTCTCCGGCGCTGGCGATGCGGAATCCTTCGTCGGCGGCCGCGGCCCAGTCGGCGGCGATGAGTTGTGCGACCTTGACCTTCGGCTCGTGCAGCGCGGAAACGCCAAGGGCCTCGCAGAATGGCCCCGCCACGTACAGCGGGAGGTCATCCAGCCAGTTCTCCTCAGACCGAACTCCGCGCAGTCGATTCTGAAGCCATGCCTGGAAAGGGGAGGCGCGCGCAGGGACTGCCGCGTCAGAAATCTGGCGAAGGCTCGGAATCAGCCCATGCATCGTGCCGCTGAAATCGAATGGCGCGAAGGGCGTTCGGATAGGGTTCGTCGCAGTGAGAAGCACATTGTGGCGGTCGCAGGACCGAAAATGAGACAGGGTCCATTGAAGGCGGAGCCACGGTCTACTGGACGACGGACCGTCATAGTGGTCCATGTCCTCCCGCACGCAGCGGGCACAGAATCGGAAATAAGTCCGGTTGACCGCAAGCCGGACGAATGTCTCGTCGGCTACCTGATAGAATCTGCCGCCCTGGGGAATAGGCGTAAACCTCAACAGTTTTTCCGGGTCTGCCCGCCCAAGCGTGGCAATGTCTCGCACGGCCGACGCGACGCCTTTGTCGAGGCTCCGCTGATGGATGCTCATGTCGCGGAGGAGATCCTTAAGCGAGCGGCCGTTCAGGGCGGCCAGGCGGGACGCGAAGCCCGCCGCCGGTTGCTGATCCTCAAGCGAATAGGCAAAGGCAAGCGGTTCGAGAATCCGCCCATTGGTCCTCATGGTCAGTACTCCTCGATCATGAACAGGCCGGGCTCCAAGCGCATCCAGTCGTCCACGAGGAAGGGGTTCATTTCGTCATGCCCTCGGGCCTGCGAATGTTCGATATAGGCGAGGGCGAAATGGTCGCGCGTCAGAGCTGCAGCATTTTTCGAGGCCGCCTGCTCGATCGCGGCGAGGATCACTTGAGCGATACGCCCGTACCGATACCTAGCCGCATGCGCGATACGCTCCGGAAGATCGCTCTCCAGGGTTCTGCTGGAGTCCAGCCCGGCCGCTTCGCACATGGCGGTCACGACATTGAGGATGAGGATGCGCTCCTCCGGAAGAACGACATCCGGAAGGTGAAGGTGCCGTGCGCGCCGCTCAATCTGCTCGTCAAGCTTGGCCAGAGAGGTGATGCTCGGCATTCCTGACATGACGAAGCTGACAGGCCATGGCTTGTAGTTCATGACACCCTTGAGTGCCTTTCTGACAGAGTCGCGTTCCCTGTCGGATTCGGTGAGTTTCAGCAGGTGCTGCGTCTCGTCGATGTGAACGAGGAGAACCTTTCGCAGGTGCAACTGCTCGGGAAGGATATCCCACACTTCGCCCTGTTCGTACTTGCGGGTGATCTTGTACCCAGCCTTTTGCAGGATATTCAGACCCAGGAACTTAAGGGTCGAAGGCCCCATCAGCGTGAGCGAGATCACGGGCTCGATGATGCCATATGACTTCTGGATCGGAGCTAGCGTGGGGTTTTCCTCAAGCATCCGATCCACCAAAGTGGTCTTTCCCGCCCCGCTTTCGCCGGTTACGAACAAGATCCGGCCGTCATCACGCCGAAGGTTTTTCTTCGCCAGCATCATCGTCACAAAGCGGGATAGGACGCCTTTGGCGACGTCGTCCCGTCCACACCGCACGTACACACTTTTCGCGCGTTCCAGCACTTCCTTGACGCGCTTCTCCTTCTCGCTGAGGCGGTCTGAAATCGTGTCGAGGAAGTCGTCGTCGGACATGGCATCGTTCCAGTCCGTCGGGAGCGTGTCGTCGGCACGCTCGTGATCTGCGCGGAGTCCCTGATCGGCAAGTTGACGCGTCATTCGTCTTCTCCGTCGAAGAGATTCATGCTTCCGCCGAATGGCTTCGGCTTCGGAGCGGACTCCTCTTCTTGTGGGACGGGAGAGACGTGAGGCTTCTGGTTTGTGTCGACACGGCGTCGCGTCGAGAGCGCGACAACTTTGCCAAGGCCGTCGCCATCAGATTCCTCGGCTGCGTATTGAACAGACCCAAGTCCGGCCCGGCCGGAGAAGGCGACCCTGGCCTCGAGCAGATCCAGCGTCTTTTCGGTAATCTCGTGGGTCGCAATGGCGGCCCTCTTGCGGACGTCCTCGGCCAGATCAAGGAAGTGCCGATGGGCATCGATGCGGATAGTTCGCCCTGCTTGCTGCTCGGCCTTAACGAATTCGCGGACCGCCCGCTTCGCCAGGAGCGTTTCAGCGAGCATCTTCCCTTTGCCTGTGCCATCCACGCTGGAAACCGTGAGGAAGTCCTGGTCTTCGGGGACTCCTTTGATCCGCCCTCTGAACTGCTTGGGAATCCGGACGAATACGCAGCCCAGGTCCTCGGGCTCGATGATGACGTCGACCTTCTTCTGACCTAAGAGAGCATAGAGACGGGTGAGTTCCAGCGAGTTGTATGAAATCCCCAGGAACTCGACGCCATGCTTGCTGATGGTGCGCTCCTTGCGCCGCAGCCCGAAGGCAACGGCCAGTTGTTGCTCAGATGGGGCAGGCGGCAGCCCAGCCTGTTCAAGCTCCATCCATTTGCCATACGGCGTCCGGCCCTCGAGGCCACGGTGCGGGCGGAGATGGTAGTAGTCGACGATGAACACGATGAGGGTCTTGTAAAATTCTCCGACCGTCAGCGCCGCGAGCTGTTCCGCTGGATAGTCTCTCCGTTCGACAACGTTCGCGAACGCTCGTCCGGCGAAGTAGCGGCAAAGGCGCTTCATATAGCGGAAAAAGGCCTCGACCGTGCCGCGCATGCGGGGATCTTGCTCCGGGACCACGCGACCGACGTTAACGCGCATCGCAGCATCATCGAATTCGCTGCGGTACGCAGGTCCTCCGTCAGTCGCCACGTAGGTGGGGCGGCCATGCATATGCCAAGAGGCCTTTGCGCCGGCCGCAGCCGCCAATTCGGTCTTGTCGACCATCACCGACCTGAGCGCCGGCTTGGTCGTGGCGGTCGAAGGGCTGTTGATGGAAAGGTTGAAGCCGACGATGCATCGAGAAGCGCAGTCGATGCCCGCCGTGAACGTCATACGGACGCGCGGCACGAGCTTCTGTTGCTCGGGCTTCAGGGCCTTCCAGATAGATGAGCGCATGATGAGGGTGTGGAGATCGACTTCCCAGTCGTCCATTTCGACCCGGCCCAACGCCGTGGTGATCGAGAGTCCCTTGCCGACCGGAGTGTACTTGCGAAGAGCGTAGTCGCTGTCCTCACGGCCGGCGTCTACCATAAAGGGGTCGAGCGCATGAATTCTGCGGCGAACCGCGTTATCGCTGGCGTAGATATGTTGGTGTTCGGGGAGCCTCTTGTTGATTTCATGGAGGGCCAGCTCCACGTTCTCGCAAATGTCCGCCATCTTGGGCTTCAGGATGCTGGCGTACTTTTGAACTTCGACCGCGATCACTGCGGCAGCGCGCGCGTCGAGCTGGTTCCGGTTTCCGCTGTTCGAATAGCGCGGACGGAAGCTGTCCATGCGGCAGTGCCCCGCGACGAACTGTGCCATCCATTTCTTTAGGGAGGCAGCGCTTGGGTAATCGAACGCCTTGCGGACCTCTCCCGGGAGTCGTCGGCCGGGCCGTCTCCGCTCTCCGAATGTGTCGAGGTACCAGCGATCCATGCGCTCCGCGTTCTCCTCAATGAAAAGCGCGCAGTCATCGAGCGTGCGGCGAGGCCGCCAACGTCCCTCGACGTTTGCCGCAGCGTCCAAGAAACGAACGCACCATTCCTTCTTCCAGCCGACGGTCCTTAGATCCTCTTCCGAAAGGTCGCTGAGATTCGAGTCGTCGAACCGCACACGGAGGATGCCGAGAGCCTTAGAATAATAGCCTTCGTCGATACGCATGCGCTTCGATCGGATCAGGCCGTTGATCTCTTTGTCCGTCTTTACGACGAAGAAGTCCTCGGCGATCAGCTCGCCGGTCACGGGCTGCAGCACGTGCGAGTCCCTGACCTTGCGCTCGACCCTGAAGGACTGACCGTCGATGACGAGCCTGTCGTGGCGGCCAAATAGGTGACATCTCTCGTGACTTCTCGCCAAAGCCGGATTCATCAGTTTCACGCTCCCCTCCATTTCCTTGTTTTCCTTCGCCTTTATAGGTTCGCCATGAGGATTGGATTAACGACGGCCTTCGTGTGCGGCGCGGTTGATGAGAAAGGCGCCATCGGCCAGCCGGACGTTCGCCGGAACCTTCAGGAGTCCTTTCTGAATCAGGGCCACGGCGGCGCGCCGCCCACGTTCGCCCAAGCCTGTCGCGCGAACGATGTCGGCGATCAGGACCCGCGCGGGAAGCCGTTGCAGAGCGGCGGAAACGAGCGCCTGGCCTTCGAAGTCGAAGTCGGACGCATACGCGAGGATTTCCCTGGCGTTCTCGATCTGCGTCAGCGTTAGGTCCTTCTCCGTCAGGATCCGGAACTCGTCTGCGAACCGATCGCCCTGCTGTTCAGAGATAAGCCGCAGTGTCTCTCGAAGGTCGTCATCCACGTCCTCCTCATACTTGACGGCGTAGGCGATCCTGCCCGAGGCCTGTCGCTGGACGATGTCGAAATAATGTTTTCGCTTCTCGCCGTGCTGGATGTATTCCGCTTTCTGCTGTTCGCAGATCTCCAGGGTTTCGGGGAGGGTGATGAGGACTACAAGTGCGGACTCTTCCAGGCCGCTGTCGAACCGAATGCTCCGGCGACGGAACGGATCGACTACGGCGCCGACCTTGGAGCCGCGCTTCCTCGGTCGCGGCACGCGGTTGGCGACGCTGTCCTCGACATCTACCGCAGGGGCGTCCCGGCCCCAGTCACGTGGAGCGGCATTGGTATGGACCAGCCCCCGGACGAGCTGCGGATCTCGGCCACCTGATGGTTGGCGAGCACGTCGGAACAGAAGCTGAACCCGCGGACGGACGTCTTCAAAGCTTCGGCGAGCAGGAGGTTGTGGCAGCGCATGTTCGTTTCCCTTGCGACAACTGCAGCCCATCGCCGACGGGCGATGAAATGCATCGATATGCCGAGCAGGAGACGGGAAGGTTTCGGACAGCAGGCCGGAACGAAGCAGCAAACCTTTCGGTCGCGGACTCGTCCACACGTGCCATCGCGGGTAACCGCCACGTCATCCATCGATAAGGGAAGGTCGAAAAGCCGGATTTGAAACCCCCGGCGGAACATACCGGGGCCTCAGCCCTGAGCTTCGCGGACTTCCCGCACAGCTATCGATATGCACTTCATTGTCATTCTCGTTCGGTCCTCTATGCCCGGCGTTCGTCGGGGAATGCGGCATTAGCGCGGGAGGTCCTGCGATATTGTGAACAGGACTCGTAAAATTGTTCAGATTTGAAAAATTCGATCGCAGTCCGGTGACCATTTGCCGATGCCGAGGCTGCCAAGACGGCGTCGGCGGCTAAGCATAGGCTGGGGATTTGCGTCAGTGGAAAAGGAATTTGGCCAAAACCTCGCTGGACGATGGATCGAAGGTGCTGCGGCGGCGTAGCTGCAATTCATGTAAGGATCGAGACGTGAGCAATGCATGATCGGGGATGGCTTGGATTTGGATCCCGGAGCCCAATCTGCCTATCTTCAACGGCCATTGCAGGGATGCGTTTTCATTGGCCACATGAGGTTGACGACATGACGCTTTCGGTCGCGGCGAACGGGGAGGGGTGCGGAGGTGCCGGACCACTGGATGCGTTGGCGCAAACCTGCCGCGAAGCGGCGATCCGGGCGTTAAGACCCTGATACCCCGTGACCCGATAGCCGGCACGGCTTTCCGTCCTCTCCTCCGGAGGGCATCGTTTCGGGCTGGTTTTGGAGGTCGTCCCCGCCCGTCCTTCAACCGCAACGGCGCGATGTACGCTTTGGCAAAGGTGCCTTACGCGGCGGAAAAGATTGAGGACGACGGTCTTGCGATGGAGTTTTTGGCGGGCCAAAACCTGCAAACTGTGACATGGCCTCGGCAAAGGGTACGCGATGGGCTTTACGTGCAATCGACGGGATGAAGTGTTTATCGGCGGGCACACGCTCCGACAGGTCGAGCAGATGGTCCTGAAGATTGCGAAATATCAGCATTGCCGCGATCCGCTGATGACTGGGCTACGGTTTCAAAGGGGTTGGGACTACGAGCGTTCCCCGGATGAGTCCTTGACAGTCGAGAAAGAGCGCGACGCGCGCGGCGGCGGCTGGCGGCTTCATTTAGAATATAACACGACTGGAGGCGGCGTGAGTGGGGATGTCTATGACTATGTCGCGACGGTGCGCCGGGACAGAGGAACAGCTTACAAGATGCGGACGCCCGGCCCGCCACAGGAGATGAAATTCATACTATACAGCGGCTCAGTTTATAGCGTCGAGAAGGCGGAGCCGGCACAGATTTTCGCGGAATTGTTGGCACTACACGAACTGGCTTGCGCGATGGATGAAAGCACGGCGACGCTAGAGGCATGGGCTAAGTCTGGATTGGCTATGCGCGTGAGATGTTGGAATTTGCCCCCGGGCGGTAAGGAGGTATTTTCGGGAGGCGGGCCGGACAGGAAAGGCTGCTTAAGGGCGACAGTAATTCCCCCCGAAACGATGTCCGACTTTGCACGGCGGGGATTGTCGCTAACCGATTTGCAAGAGCGAATGGTCTGTTCCAAATGCGGTAGACGTAAACCGAGTCTGGTTCCCGAGGTGTGCTGAGAGTCTCTTTCCCGTCCGCTGACCACGCGAACACAAGCCGCAGCCATGTCCCCCGGAGCGTAGCCGTCCGGTGAAGACCGCAGGCGTGCGTATTCGGCGACCATGAGCACCGCAGTGCTGGGGTCAAGCTTTCGATGGGGAAACGCGATGATATTGTTCGAGGAGGAGTTTGACCTCCTCGATGCCCTCATCGGTGAAGGCCAGGATTCCGTCGTCATGGTTGGCGCCGTACAGCCAGATGACGCCGTCCTCGGGCTCGAGACCCAGGGTCAGGTCCTGTATGAGCGCTTCGCCGACGCCGAGGTCCCTGGCGACACGTTCGACGGTGTAGACGTGATGCACCTTGTTGCGCTGCATGATCAGGCCGCCGCTGGTTGGGTCCGCAGTTTTGCGGATCGCCAATTCCACGGCAGCAAATCATCGATCCGCTGTGCTGGGTGGGCTGCGATGCGCGCCAGGATATCGGCGAGCCAGGCCTGAGGGTCGACGTCATTCAACTTGGCGCTGACGATCAGGCTGTAGAGAACGGCAGCGCGCTGTCCGCCGCGATCTGAACCGCAGAACAGCCAGGACTTTCTGCCGAGAGCGATGCCACGCAGGGCTCGCTCGGCTGCATTGTTGGATAGACAAATCCGCCCATCGTCGAGAAACCGGGTGAAGGATGACCAGCGGCGCAGCATGTAGTTGAAGGCCTTGGTCAGATCGTGTCCGCGCGAGAGCCTGTCGCGCGTCTCGATCATCCAGCGCTCGAGTTCGGTGACCAGCGGCAGGCTCCGCTCCTGGCGCACGGCGTGGCGTTGGGCCCGCGACAGGCCGTTGATCTCGCGCTCGATATCGAACAGGGCATCGATGCGCTTCACGGCTTCAACCGCCAGCGGATAGACCAGGTTGGGCTTCTCGCCGTGTGCCTTCTTGCGCGCCGCCGTTTCGATATCGGCCAGCTCGAACACTTTGCGCCGGCTGTGGGCCCAGCAGCTGGCTTCCAAAACAGGCGTCGGCTGACGACCCGTCGCATAGAGATCGCCATAGCCGCCAAAGGCATCGGCCTGCAGAATGCCGCTCCAGCCGGCGAGATGCGCCGCGCCGGCGGATCGGCGCCGCCGAACGGTCGGTCATCGCGCACATAGGTCCATAATCGGCCGGTATCGGTCTTGCCCTTGGCCAGGACCGGCACCGTCGTGTCGTCGCCGTGCAGACGTGAAGCGGCCAGCACATGGGCTTCGAGCCGCTTGAACAGCGGCATCAGCGCCGCGGCGCCGGCGCCGACCTGGTCGGCGAGCGTCGACAGGCTAAGCGGCACGCCTTCGCGGGCATAGCGTTCAGCCTGGCGGTTGAGCGGCTGATGCTGTCCGAACTTCTCGAACAGGATCATCGCCAGCAGGCCGGGACCGGCCCAGCCCCGCGGGGTGGCGTGAAACGGCGCCGGAGCCTGGCTGATCGCCTCGCAGTCGCGGCAGGTGAACTTCTCCCGCACGTGTTGGATCACCTTCCATTGCCGCGGCACCACCTCCAGCGTCTCGGTGATATCCTCACCCAACTTGCGCAGCCGATGACCGCCGCAGCAGTGGCAAGCGGTCGGCACCGGCTCGACCACGCGTTCGCGCGGCAGATGCTCGGGAAAGGGCTGGCGGGTCGGTCGTTTACGCACATAAGGCGCCACCTCGGTGGTCCGGGCCGCGGCCTGTTCGGCGGCGATCTCGTCTTGCGTCGCCGTGCTCTCAAGTTCCTCGAAGGTGAGCTCCATCTGGTCGTGCAGACGGGCGGAGCGTTCAGAACTCTGACCATGCAGCGCCCGCTGCAGCTTCCGGATCGTCAGATCCTGATGTGCGATCAGCGCCGCATCATCCGATGCCTTGGCCCTGGCGACCGCCAGTTCGACCTCGACCAGCGCAGCGCGCGCGGCCTCGCCTTCGGCTCTGGCCAGCGCCGCGGTCAGCGCTGCTCTCAGCGCGCCGATATCGTCCGGAACAGCATCCTGGGCGGTGGCAACCATGCCTTGGAATGAATCATAAAACGCGTCTGCTGACTCGCGGAAAATGGCGCAAACTCAAAGAAAAACTCAGCCCGCGCGCTGGGGGCGGAAGGTGTGACGCGGGTTGCGCCAATCGATCCCGTCGAGCATGTAGGCGAGCTGCGCCGGTGATATGGAAACCGTACCGTCTGCCGGCGACGGCCATAGAAATCGGCCCTTCTCGAGCCGTTTTGCATACAGCGACATGCCGAGCCCATCATGCCAGATAATCTTGATCAGATTGCCGCTGCGGCCGCGGAAGACATAAAGATCGCCGGCATGCGGATCCCGTCCCAGCGTCTCTTGAACCTGCAGTGCGAGGCCTTGCATCCCGCGACGCATATCGGTGCGGCCGACCGCCAACCAGATCCGCACCTGGCTCGGAACCGGTATCATGAAACGCCCAGCGCCTTCACCATCGCCGCCGCCAATGTCGGCGGCGTGGTCAGCGGAATCCGCAGCCGCACCTTACCGGCGATCTCCAGCTCGATCACCGCTGGTGGCGCCGCCGGCACCGAAGCAGCGACGGGCTTATCGGGAACCACGACAACTTCGGCAAAGCCCGCCTCGCGGGCTCTCACCGTGCGGCGCCACTTATAGATCAGGCTGGTCGCGACATCGTACTGACGCGCCACCGCCGCTACCGTGGATCCGGGCGCGAATGCCGCGGCCAGTATCCGGCACTGATCCTCTT
Source organism: Mesorhizobium kowhaii (assembly GCF_042431665.1). Lineage (NCBI taxonomy): Bacteria > Pseudomonadati > Pseudomonadota > Alphaproteobacteria > Hyphomicrobiales > Phyllobacteriaceae > Mesorhizobium > Mesorhizobium kowhaii. The sequence goes on along the minus strand of NZ_JBHLYT010000010.1, from coordinate 27,079 downwards.
CACTCCAACGACGACGGCGCTCCGGCCCGGTCAATATCGTCATCTGGCTCATGCTGTGCTGCTGACTACGCTCGTAAGGACGACCTCAAGAGCGCAGCCTCGCTACCGGGCCATGTTCGCGCAAGGCGGCCCTCGCCGGAGGCGTACCCCGGAGCCGCCGTCGCCACGACCGGACGCAGGTCAAGAGAACGAGGCCCGGAACCTTGCCCTGGCAAGTGCCTCGCCGGACGGGCAAGTGGGCCGGCACTGCGGCAGCCCAAGGTGAGATTTAGCGTCTAGCTCAGCGCTATGTTGCAGCAATATGCCTAAGCATTGCCGCAACATCGCTTCCACGTTGCTCCGAAACGTCTTCGAGAGCTCGTCTCGCAAGCTCCTTCAGAGTGTCGGCAGCCGTCCTTCCTGCCTTGTCCAGGCCGATCGCCTTGCCTCTCCTCTTGTCAGGTAGAATGTCGATCCTCACGTAGCGGGAGCCGAGCAGTTCCCTGACCAAGCCAACGGCAAGGGCTTGTTGCGCCGTGACGGTCAATCCGAAGAGATCGCGGAGTATCATCCATCGCAGCACGCCGGATGCCCGCCCGGGGCGAAAGACCTCTCCCATGGCTTCTGCTGCCGTGCCGACGGACAGGAGTTTCAGCTCGCTGGAATGCCTGCCAAAGGAACTCATGGCCTTGATGATCACGATGGCATCCGGAGCGTTGGCAACTATGCCCCCGTCGACGAAGCTGTTTTCTCCGATGACGTGCTCTGGGAAATATGTCGGTGCTGCGGCGGTAGCAAGGGCAACGTCACGCAGCACCACGGCAGCTCTGCTGCCTGCGAAGGCGCCGCTCTCGAACAGGACCGTGGTTGCATTCGTGGAGCTCACCGACGGCACAAGAAGCGGCTTGCCGATGCTCCCCAAGCCTCGTTCTGAGAACCCGCCGAGGACTTCGTCGATGGCTTTTTCGAGTCCCGCCTGTGAATATCGCGCGGACAGGAGGCCCAATCTCGGCACAGGAAACAGTCGCCGTCCGAACATTTGCAGGCGCCTGTCAAATATGCCCGATCCCAATCGTTCAAAGGCGTCCCTCATCTGCGAGGCAGGAATGCCAGCGGCTATTCCGCAAGCCAGGATCCCGCCAATCGACGTCCCCGCGATCAGATCGAAGCACTCACGAAGCGGCCTGCCTGCCTGTTGTTCCAGTTTTTCGAGGATAACCGCCGTGAACAGACCGCGGTATCCGCCCCCCGACAGGCTTAGAATCTGGAAAGGAGAGGTAGCAGCGGCAGGTGTTCCCTGTGTTCTGTGTCGCTTGATCCCGGCCATTAGTATGGATCAAGCACTTGGAGATCGGGCAAACGGGCGTGATAGGGTTGCCGACGTTCAATGAGAATGAGGTTGCGGTCGATGGCCGTTGCCACGACCATCCTTTGGATGTCGCTGAGACTTATGCTCTCGCCTTCGTCATCGAAGACAAGGTCGTGGCCTTGGATCTTCGCCCACATGAATGCCGCGGTTTCGTCGAACGGTTCGACCCTTTGCGTCCTTCTCGCGATTGCGTGAAATTTCCTGAGCGCAGAATCCAACACTTCGCGACCGTCATCCTGGTCTGTCGCCGAAATTTCCGACTGGATTTCGCCAAGAGTCACAACGCTCACGCCAACATTGTCGATCTGGGCCGAGTTTATGAAGTCCTTAATTCGCGGTTCGCCGCAAAGCAGATCCATCAACGTCTGCGTCGAGAGCAGATACATTCTAAGTCACATCGTCAAATCGGATTTCAGATCGTCAATTTCCCGGTACCGTTTCAGAGGACGTCTGTTGCGGCCTCGTGCTACGACGATCCTGCGGCCCAACGGCTCGAAACCCATGGCGTCAAGCGCTTCGCCAAATGTTTGAGGCCTCATTGCGACGCTCACTAGATCGACCAAGTCCTTCAGAGATATCATGACCGTCATTTCATCCTTCCTGCGGCCGATCAATTGTACGGATCCTTTCTTGACCTTGCCTAGAACCGCACTAAGCGTGTCGCGAGCCCCGCGCACGGTGAGCGGATCACCGCCGACCTCAACCAGGGTCTCCACCAATCCGGTCTCGATCTCCTCCTTGCTGGTACCGCTAGAGCCCTGAATCTGCCTTGTCAGCCTTTCGTCCATGACGATCTCCTTCGTTTGCTCAATATGGCAAGGTGGCCACATAACGTCAATATGTGGCCACGCCAAGAAAAACACGAATAGAGCGGCTATTTCATGATCGGCAGTCACACGCTCAGGGCAGGCGGAACGCTGCCAGTTCCCTGAGGCCGACGGATTGCCGATGAATAGGGTCCGGAGCATGCGGCGTCTGTACACAGACACGCCTGAGGTCGACTACCTGAAGGGGGTATGCCGTGGTATGCGATCAGCAGGAATGCGATGCGACAGATCGCAGACACGGTAGAGGTGACGGCTAAAACGCTGCAATCTTCAGACCCAAAGGAAACTCTGGACAAGCGCCAGGAACTCTTCAATCGGGACGCTGCACAACTCGCTGACTGAACCCCGGCGGATATTCGACGCGTCGAAAACTAGCGATTAGGTCGAACGATAGACGCGGCTGTCCTAGAATTCTTTGTTGGCGGGGCTTGGCATCGTTACCTCATCGATGTCGTTTCTGTCGCCAACTTGATTGTTCAAATTCGCGATGCGGTCGATGCTAATTTCCACCGTGGTAGCGGTGCTGTCCATTGACCGGCCGTGCCAGGAGGAAGCCCGCCAATGCTCGATCAAGGACCTGGCTTCCTGAGCGCAGAATCGCCGAGGACGTTTCATTACCTGCATGGCCGTCTTGCCTCCAAGCTGAATCCTTCTTCCATGGTGTGGTGTTGGTCTTTCGGACGCAAGCGCTGGCCGTCGGGTTTCGCACCTCCGGTGCCTGCATACGCTTGATTCCTGATCGACGCCGCCGGCTGCGAGCGGAGAATGGTGGCTCGCCACGACTTGCCCGAGAACGTCTGAAAGGCGATCGGACCCCCTCGACCAGAACGAGGTTGGAATTCAATCCGACTCCTTCGACCGTTCCTAAGGCTTTGGCCGTTGTCCGCTTCGAACCAGCCGCCGATTCGTTATCGAGCAGGATTCTACATGCCCTGTGACAACTTGGAGCCGATACGCTACCACCTCAGGACGACACGGGGGGTGCTATGGCTTCGTTTTCCCAGGAACAGCTGCAGGCCATTGCGGATGCGCTCGCGGATACTTCGGAGGGATTGAGAGGCCCTGAGATTGGTCACCTGCTGACGAGCTGTCATATCAAGGATACTGACCCGGCCATCACGAAGAGACATCGTCTCTACAACGCTTTCGCCCATGAACAGAATACGCGCCGCGATCGCACTCGCATCATGGGGTTCATCCGGAAGGCCATGAAGCCGGCGCGGTTTGCCCGCGAGCCCGAACGCTTCGAACCAATGCGTGCGAACCTCAACCGGGCGCTCGCGTTCACGGGACTTTCGGTCGCCGCCTCTGGCGAGCTGTCGAAGGCAGAAAAGGTCGAGACGCTCGGGCAGGCGGAGCGGCGGGCGCGGGAGCTGCGCGAAGACCTCGCGTCACGAGGCGTGCATCCGGACGTGATGAAGTTCTGTCGGCAAGAACTGTTGCAGGACAACTATTTCCACGCCGTGCTCGAAGCGGTGAAGAGCATCGCCGCCAAAGTGCGGTCCCGCACCGGGCTCGATGACGATGGCGCCGTGCTCGTCGACAGGGCGTTTTCGGGGACGCCACCGATGCTGGCAATCAACGCCCTCGGGACCAAAAGTGAGCAGGACGAGCAGAAGGGCTTCGGCAATCTGCTGAAGGGGACGTTCGGGATGTTCCGCAATCCCACCGCACACGAGGCACGGATAAACTGGACGATGTCGAAGGAGGATGCGGAGGACTTGCTGTCGCTTGTCTCGTTGATTCACCGTCGTCTGGACGCTGCCAGCATGCCACCGCGAGCATGATGCTTCAGGCAATTGCGGCAGTTGACGCCGCCGTATCTGTTCTATATTTGTTCCCGCCACCATGAAACAGGCATCGCTCCTCATACGCTGATCGCGCACCGCCGCTGCACCCTCGCAGCGGCCGATTCATTCTTGCGTATGCGTAGGAGCGTCCCGTGACCGCCCACCCCGAAATCGAAACCGACCAGCCCGCGTCAGTCCGCGCCGATGCCGCGCGTCTTCATTTTCATCCACGTGGAACCGTTCGTTGCGTCGGCGCGCCCCTATTCAGGAACCAGAGCGCGCGAGACCTCGGATGCCTGCTCGACGTCGATCCGTCAGTCGTCGAATGGTCATGCCTCCCGCTCGTCCTGGTCCGAGACGGAGACAGCCATGTTCCGGATTTTCTTGTCGTCCGGGAGGAGGGGACTTCGATCGTCGATGCGGTGTCGGAAACCAGTCGTCTGGAGCCATGGATCGAGGATGCTGCCGCCGAGGCGGGCTATCGATATGAAGTCCAATCGATGATCCTTGCAGGGCACAGGCTGGCCAATTCCATGGACCTGCTTAGGTACGCCCGCTGGAATTGTCCACTGGGAGACCGGGTCCGCGTGCTGGCGGCGTTGGACGAGCACGGTTCCCTCACTGTTGCCGAATGCCTGACTGCCTTCCATGAGACAGTCCCGATAGCAGGGCTTTCGTCGCTGGTCCTGCGACGTTTCGTCGAGATCGTTCTCGACGACGCCAGGATCGGACCCGAGACAGCCGTTCGCCGCATTCGCGGCTGAACTTCTGGACATCGTCGCTGCTGCGCCGCCGAGCGCGCAAAACCATCAAGTCAGGACATCCAATGAAACGCATTTCGAAAGCGCTGAGCATCAAGCTCGCCTCGAACGCGACGCGGTTCGCCGCTTATTGCTCGGTAATGCGTGCACTCCGGCATCAACGGGACTTCCTGTCGGGAGGACCGGCCGTGATCGTCTTGATCGCACCGAGGAAAGAGGACGCAGAAATTTACGAGGGCGCGTCCAAATTCCCGGCGCAGGGGGAATCGCTCATCACCGGAAGCGTGTACGATCGTCAACGGACACTCGTCATGACGGTCAAACCGGAGGGCCGGAAAAAGTCCGAAGGGTTCGATCTCCTGGGGATCACGGGTTCCAACGACGGCATCATCGTCGTTACGCATTCCCGCGACCTTCTCGCGGAAAACGTTGACGCGGTTGCAGATGCCGTGCTGGTGCTTCCGGCCATCCAGCCCCGATATCTCAAGGCGGCCGCCCGTTTCTGCCGCAACCAGATCCTGTCGGACGAGGATGCTTCATTCCTGGCGACGGTCCCTCTGCATGTTCTCGCCGCAATCTGGCGCAAGGGCAGGGCGCTGGACAAGGTCTTGCAAGCGGCTCGCGCCACCATGGTCGCTCCAAAGTCGAGCGTAGGGCAGGGACCGACATTGGACGACCTCCATGGACTGGGCGCCGCTGCCGACTGGGGGAGGGAGCTTGCCGTCGACTTGAAGGACTGGCGCGCAGGCAAGATCGGGTGGTCGGAAGTCGACAGGGGAATCCTGCTCAGCGGTCCGCCGGGGTCGGGCAAGACGATGTTCGCCGCGGCTCTCGCGCGATCCTGCGGAGTCCATCTTGTTTTGGGTTCGCTGGCGCGCTGGCAGGCAATGGGCCACTTGGGAGATCTTTTGAAAGCGATGAGAGGCGCGTTCGCAGAAGGCATGAAGAACGCGCCTTCGATCGTGTTCATTGACGAAATCGATTCCGTTGGCGACAGGAAGACCTTCTCCGGGCACAACGCACAATATAGCCGCGAGGTCGTCAATGGCCTGCTGGAATGCCTCGATGGATCCGATGGCCGGGAAGGTGTCGTCGTTGTCGGGGCGACGAATTTCCCCCGCATGCTGGATGCGGCGCTGACCCGTCCGGGCCGTCTCGACAGGCATGTGAGCATTCCGCTGCCGGACATGTCGGGACGGCAGGGAATTCTCGGTTGGCATTTAGCTGAGGCGTCGTCTTCTCTAGACCTGACTTCAGTGGCCGCTCGCACGGACGGCTGGACAGGGGCGGCCCTGGAACAGCTCGCCAGGCAGGCGCGTCGCCGTGCGCGCCGTGCGCGGCGCGACCTCGAAACCGCGGACTTGCTCGCCGAGTTGCCCGAGCTCATGTCTCTCCCGAAAGCCTTGCTGTGGCGAAACGCGATCCACGAGGCGGGCCACGTGGTCGTCGGCCTGACGCTGGGCGTCGGCGATTTCAGGAGCGTGGAGATCATCGACACCTTCGACCCAACAGGCGAAACCACACAACGGGGAGGAGGGGCTCGTTTCGACGAGCAGCCCTTTCCGGAACGGACGAAGGCCGGATTCCTCGACCGGATCGCCGTCGCGCTTGCAGGACTTGCAGCCGAGGAAATTGTGTTCGGTTCGAGGTCTGCCGGAGGAGGAGGGAGGAAAGGTTCGGACCTTCACACCGCCACCGTGACCGCCCTGCAGGTGGAAGCCGCCTACGGGCTGGGTGCAGGCTTCACGTTTCTGTCTGGGGCAAGCGAGGAGGAACTGCTGGTGACGCTGCATATGAACGGCAGTCTGCAGGCCCGGGTGGAAAACGTCCTCGCCGCAGAGTTCCGTCGTGCGAGGGCGCTCGTTGATGGCATGAGACCCGAACTTGAAAACATTGCGGCGGCGCTACTTCGTGATCGGCGCCTGTCGGCAGAAACGGTCAAGGAGCTAATTTCGCGCCAACCTCGGCTCAAACTGCGCGACGGATCCGGGAGCAAAACTGCATAATTATGGTCATAGAAACTAGGATCGGCACAACGTCGCAGGAATGAGCGGAACTCATTATTGGGGGCGGGCTGAGGCCGGTCGTGGGCAAAGTCAGCGCGGCACAGACACTGCCCATTGTCCTTCAGGCGGAGCCGGACAATTTAGCGATAGCGATCGCCGATACAAATCGCTCTCGGGTGGCGGCCCGAATGCGCTGCAAGCCGAACTGCTCCGCTAGCTTTTCAATGATCTGATCATCGGAAAGCCTGACACGCAAATACGGCGACGCCAAGCTGGCGAGTTCGGCGAGCGGCGTGTCGGCATGGGATCGGCCTCCATCAGCCGATACCCGGAAGGGCACCGGGCGATCCGTCGCCGAACCTTCCGGCCAGAACACGTCCCGTTCCTCCTCACGAGATCGGGGAAACTGCGGGTCTACGGCGTCGGTCACCATCTTCTGTATGGTTGAACCCGTCCGCTCCATGCCATGTGCCCTCGCGATCCGGATGGCGAGAATATCACCGTACAGCGGACCTTCCGTCTGAATAACCTGCGCAATCAGCTGTCGAAGAGTTGGACGATAGCTTGCCTCATAAAAGCGATCATGATCCGGCGTCAGCCCAGCGAGACCGAAATCGGTGACGGCATAAAACCCTGGCATTTGATTGACGGGTGACTTGGAGGTCGCAGCCTTCGCGACATGTAAGGAGGAAGACGTGGACCGCCCTGGCGGCTTCTGTCCGGCCTCCGCGCCAATGCGATCGACGACGCTGCAGATGTGATCCAGATACAGCCTCTTTTCCACCGGGTCGGTGCCGGACCTCTGGTAGTGCGGGACACGAGTGAACCAGTCGTCTGGATCGGTGATCCTCTGGCGAACGAACGTTTCGATCATAGCTTCGCGAAGGATGGAACGATGCGGCTCCCAATTGGAGGCCGACGGTCGGATGACCTTTTCCCTGAACGCCGCCAAGGCTTCATACGCCTGATCAACGGTCAAGCTACCGCTTTCCTCAAACGGGTCGTCGCCGTCCTCGGTTTCCGCCTGCACGTCGGAAATCGCGTGCTCCGCTATTGAGTCAAACAGGGCTTGGCTATCGATGTCATCGTCGTCTTCTGTTTCTGGCCGCTCGGCGATCATGACCTCAATCGCCGGCAAGTACGTGGGGCCAAGTCGATAGTCCTGAAACGCCGACATTGGCTTAGTCCGCAGTTCCTCAAGCCGCTTGAGGAGCTTTTCCGTCTGGGCATCCGGGTTGTCAAACCAATCGGTCGACCACACCCGAAGGATATTCCAGCCAAGGCCCCGTAGAACCTCTTCGCGCAACCTGTCGCGGTCACGGGCACTCTTGCTCGAGTGGTACTGAGCTCCGTCGCATTCAATGCCTGCGAGAAACATTTCCGGATGGTCCGGATGTCTTATTCCCAGGTCTATCTTGAATCCCGAAACTCCCACCTGCATGTCCACGGCATGGCCACGTGCGCGAAGACGAATGGCCACCTCGGTTTCAAATTCACTGTCGGCCTCTCCGCCGATCAGCTGGACCGCTGCACGTCCCTCGGTTTCCGTATATTCGAGGTATCGCTTCAAAACGTGGACGCCCTCTTTGCTCGTTTCCGTCGGTCTGACGTCTTCGGAGCCAAACGAAGCGAAGAGACCAATGCGGATCCGGGCCCGGGAAAATAGTACGTTGAGACGACGATGACCCTGCTTGCTGTTAATCGGGCCGAAGCGCTGCCGCATGACAGTCGCACCGGCTTCCTTGCCGTAGGTCATCGATATGAAGATGAAGTCGCGTTCGTCGCCCTGAACGTTCTCCAAGTTCTTCACGAACAAAGGTTCGCCCTTCTTCCCGGCTTTCTCCCTATATGTCTCGACGAGTTCGTCATCGCCCGACATCCGTCGCAGGGTTTCCTCAATGAGGTCTCTCTGGTCCGTGTTGAGCGCGACAATGCCCAGGGTGGGAAGGGAATCCTCATCGCTGTTCGAGAAGTGCCGCATGAACTCTATCGCCTCTTCAGCGACGCGCTCGGCTTCGGCGACATTCCGCCTGGCCTTGTATTCCCCATTGACGCGAAGCAGGTCGACAGAGAAAGAGCCGGGTTTTGCGGCAGGAAACGTGACGAGGCTGCCCTCGTAAAAGTTGTCGTTTGAAAACCGGATCAGACTCTCGCAACGGCTGCGATAATGCCATTTCAGGCGTCTGACTTCGCCGAAAACCTTCTGGCATCGTTCAAGGATCGACTCGTCATCGATCTCGTCCGCATCTTCGTCGTCCGTGGCCGGATTGTCGCTCGAACGCTCAAAGAAACTCGTCGGCGGAAGCTGTTTCGGATCGCCGACCACTACGATCTGCCGCGCACGCAACATGGCGCCCAACGCATCTTCCGGCTTCATTTGGGACGCCTCGTCAATGACGAGCAAGTCAAATTCAAATCTGCCTTGCGGGAGAAACTTTGAAAGCGAGAGGGGCGACATCATGAAACAGGGCTTTAGAGCCCTGACAGCTTCGCCAGCCCTTCCCATTAGACCGCGAACTGGCGTGAAGCGCTTCTGTTTCGGAAACTCGTTCGCCAGAAGGCTCATTTGCGTCCATGTCTTCACCGATCCATTGCGGAGGCCGTTCGGCGGCTGCCTTGTGAGCAGACGCGCCCGGACAGTCTCGCGGTCGCCAAGGATCTTCTGTCTGTCACGCTCGGCAAACGTCTTTCGTTTAGCATCGAGTTCGTTGCCAGTCCGGTTAGCCAACGACGAGGAGAGACGACGGGCAGCCTTGGCACGAAGTCGGGAAACAACCGCGTCAAATACCGCCGGAAGCCGCGAAGGAGGGACCAGCAGCCCATCTGTCTTGAAAAGGAATTCGACGAGGCCTGCTCCCTCGATTTCAGCTCGGGAACTGCGGAGGGAGATGAATTCCGAAAGTTCTTCTCTATGTTCCAGGAGCCTTTCAAGATGCGGGATCATGGACCGCAGATCGAATGCGTCCATGCCACGAACCCCGAATTCATCAAGACGCTTCGCCGAGTGGCTGAGCTGGCCTGTAACGCGGTCATATGACTCAGCCATCTCGCGAAGTCGGTCGCGCCATGCCAAGGCATCCGCAGAGAGAAGCCCTTCAAGGATCGGTCCGGGCAGTCGCGCCGATTTGACTGATCGCACATATCCTATGGCGTCTTCAGTTTGCGCGACCCCGTCGTTGTCAGGCGCCAGCGAGCGCACCGCGACGGCGAATAGAGATCTTTCGACCGCGATCAGCGCTTGCGACAACCGTGTCCTGGCGGCATCGATCTCGGCGAGGGTCGAGAGCGAAAGCGTGGAAGATGAGAGCCGGTCATCCGGGTCCAGTCCGAGAACACGCTCAAAAGCTTCCAGATTCTTTGTGCACTGTTCCGCGGCGTCCTCGATCGGGTGCCCGTCAATCAATTCATCGAACCGTGCCCGTCCGGTTCTATACGGATCTGCCGTTCGCGAAAGCTTTGCGAATGCGGAGACAGAACCTGCAGTCAATCCGACTATGGCTTTGGCAACGCTGTTTCCGGAGGGAAGCCCCGTGAGCTTGTGCTCCAAGGCTTCGCGCAGCTTGATCCCCTGATCGATAGCCACGAACGGCGTTGCCATCCCTGCCCAGGCTTTGCCAATCGCGGCTTCCGCGTCGCGATGGGACGCGAACACCTCGACCGACCGGACATGTTTGGAGATTCGGACAAGCATGTCGACGGAGTTCGGTTCTGCCGGAAGCCGGAGCCGCTCCAACAATGCGCTCGCGGCTTTGACGTCTCCGCGTATCGCGCTGAAGAGCCTGCCGATCCCGGTCTTTCGCAATGCAGCGCCGGCTTCGTCAAGTTCCCGTGCATCCGGCCATTTGGGTTCGGTGAACCCTCTCGCCGCTTGGCGAAGTTCCAACTCTTCGCGAGAAAGAGCGTTCCATTGATCAAATAGCAGGCCGAAAATAGAGGTATCAATCTGGACAGCGCCGACCCATTGCAGATGCTCAGGGTGAGCGCTCTCGGTAACCTCGAGAGCTGCTGCAACAGCGTCGAGAGCGTGAACGGGAGCGGACCCTCCCAAGCCTAGCAATTCCATTGCTTGGCCCATCGATTCAAGCGCGTCGAGGAACCCCTTGTTCCGGTGTATCGTGCGGTAGGCATAGGCCCGCAGGCCGACGGGGCTAAGCTCGGCAAGGTCTTGAGAAGGCAGCGCTGAGATGATCGCACGGGCCGTATCAAGAGTCGGCGCGTCGAGATCTCCTGCTGACGGCAAGTCGTCGACTGCTTGAACTGCCGAAAGGTACGAGGATTGAAGGGACAATCCATGCTGCAGGCCATCGAGATCGATGGCGGCAATCTTGCCTATCGTCGAAGGGCTCGACGGCTCCGGTATGATCTTGTCGGCGGCCGAAACCGCATCTCCATCTTCGCCGGAAAGAATATCCAGACCCTCGTGGCGATCCATAAATTTCGCCAATTCCGCAGCTGCATCTCGAAGGCTTTGGATCGCCACGAGAAACTGATCGCGCTCGTACGCGGGTAGGTGGCCCGGAGGGGTCACACTCCATGGTGATGCCGACGGGTGTCCATAGGAATCAAGGAACGCCTGCGCGCTCGCCGCGAAGATCTCCAATTTACCTCTGACGTCCCGCAGGTTGCGTGGATCGCCCAGCAGATCGTCCGGCATATGGACGTCGTTGAAAAAGTCGCCAAGATCGGCATTTACCGAATGTCCTCGGATCGACTTCCAAATCAGTTCGAACGGAGTCGCTCCATCGTCGGCTTCGGAGTGCAGATCGTTCAGGTACTCAGAGATTTGGGCCCGTGCGAAGGCCCACGTCGTGTCCTCCTGTGCCGTAGCTGCCCTAGCAGACCGCCCGACGCCGATTTCGTATCGGCGGGCGAGGCTTTGGACCACAGCTTTGGGAGACGATCTGTCGGAGTGCAGCTCCAGGCAGAACTCGCCAACTCCGGACTTGTCGAGCCGCCGTTTGACAACGTCGAGGGCTGCCTGTTTCTCGGCCAGGAAAAGCACCGTCTTCCCAGCAGCCAGGGCATTTGCGATGATGTTCGTGATGGTCTGGGACTTCCCAGTCCCCGGGGGCCCTTGGATCACCAAATTCTTTTGCCGCATCACGTCCACGAGAGCGCTGTGTTGCGAGGCGTCGGCGTCTTGGATCAGGATCGGGGCGGACTTCTCGATCTCCGGATCGTCGATAAGGTAATCTTCAGGAGAATGGAACGAGGGCCCATCACCATCGGCGCCCTGCTCGAAGCCGCTTAGGAGCGAGCCGACAAGTGGATGTGCGGCAGGGTGGTTCTGCCACTTCTCCGGCTTGGTGTCCTCGTAGATTGCTATGCGGCTAAAGGCGAAATGGCCGAGCACTAGCCAACGCCGAACCCGCCATCTTTTCAATCCTTCGATGCTTGCCTCGACCTTGGCCAGATAGCTCTCGACGGACCCCCCGTCGTCGGCGTCGCCGAAATCCGGAAGGTCTCTGCCAAATTTCGTTTCCAGGAATTTCTGAAGGCTGATGTTTGTTTCCGCAGCGCCTTCGCGCGCCGCAACTTCATAGACGTGCTTTCCTCGCACCTTCTGCCGTTCGATCTTGACAGGGAGAAGGAGGAGGGGCGCGTAGATCGGCTTGTCGGAGGCGTCGCTGTCGTACCATTCCAGGAAGCCGAAAGCCAAAAACAGCGTCGACAGGCCCGCTTCCTGTTCGGCGAGCCGAGCTTCTGCGGAGATTTTCTCCATTAAAGCCTCGAGCTCGTCGGGATATTTCAACGTCTGGAGAAAGCGGTCGGAGTGCGTCTTCTTCGTGCCCGCCGGTTGGAACTCGGGACTCGGGTCTATGCCGAGCGACCGCGCATGTTCGTTGCGATTGACGTCCGCGCGCTTGGGTCGAGGCGGGAGTCCAAGTTGGGAACGCACGCGGTCGCGAAGGGTCCTCTCGAGCCGTTCAACGGCCATTTCATCATCGGTTGCGCTGGCGACCAAATTATCCAGCGCGGTCAGATAATCGATGTCGGAAACCTTTGCGTGTTCGAACGCGTCAACGAACTCCTCGGTCTTTTCTTCTGGCGGGAGGCCCGCGGGCTCATCGAGATGGGCAATCCTGAACGAGCCGTCGTCATCGACGAGTTTCGAGTATGCTTCCTCAAGCACCTCATCGACAATCTGCAACTGGCGTTTTGAGCGGGCGCTGATCGAGTAATTCAGCATCCGATTTGCTTGGTCAAATCCAGAAGCTTTAGTCGCAGCTGCTCGTAGATATTGCCAAGTCTGTCCAATTCGCCGCGATCAAGCATCCCAAACCTGTCGTTCATTTCCGCCAGACGGACGACGTCCACCCCGGAAACGTTGGTATCACACCTGCGATTGGGAAGTGACTCCCGAATTTCCGATGGACCCGGAGGAGATGCGAGATCGACGCCGGCGAGTTGCAATTGCATCTCGTCGCCCCCATCAAGTGTCTGACTGGGCCTATTGCCAGGTTCTGCGGCTTGTTTACGGGCGGCTGCTACACTCCTCTGGAGTTGCCCAGCTCGATGTGTCGAGCGGTGCTCTAGTTCTCGCCACAACAGCTCGAGCGTAGGTCCATCGGATCGCATCTCTTTGAAAATGCGTTCGAGTTCGTCAATTCTTTTCGATTGGTGGGGTCGAGAGGGCATGATGCGTATGGTTCAATGTTACAGGCCAATTCTTCTCAAAATTGTTTCCGGCTATCAAGCACGACGGCGGTACCGACAACCGACCGCAGACGGCACTTCCTAAAGCATCGGCAGGAAGTTTCCACTGCAATCCCTGGTCATCCGCGTAGCCGCTTCGATCTGCATACAGGTGACAGATTCTGAGGTCCTCCTCTGCCGCAACTCATGTAGATCGTCATTATTGTTGTCCGCGCGCGTTTCTTTGCTTAAGAGATCACCCACGGGCTGACCATGGGAAAGTGGGCAAGGGGTAAAGAGTTGACGAAGACGTTTGACGGGCTCAACCGGATCTTGGAAAAGGTCCGCGAGACGAGTCATGACTTTGTGGTCACGACTGAAATATTTCCGAACCTGGACGTGGACAGAGTCGCGAGAGACATGAAGCTCGCGGAAGAAGGGCAGACCCGCGGTGCGCTCAACCAGCCCTCGAAGAGCTCGAAAGCACTTGACGACGTCGAACTGGCGATCGTCAGCAAGGTCCAGGACACCAGGAACACGGCGTACAATAACCTGGAAGACCAGCTCCATTCGTTCGCCAGCAGGCTTGGCGGCCTGGACTTCGAGGGGCAGTTTTCCGACATCCACAAGGCAAACGCCGAAGGCGTTTCCAACTTCAAGGCGGAGGTGGTCAGGGGACGCAACGAACTCCATGGTTTGCGACGGGCACTGAACGCTGCCGAAGAAGACTATGCCGATTTCCGCAGGCGGCATGGGATCACGCGCGCCCCGCGACTGTCGGAGGGCCATGTATGGTTCTTCAAGGTGTCGTTCCTGTTCTTCCTCTTTCTCATCGAGGCGATCATGAACGGCGTCTTCCTCGCGAAGGGAAGCGATATGGGAATTGTCGGGGGCGTTACCGAGGCCATGAGCTTCTCGTTCCTCAATATCGGTATCGCTTTGGTTTTCGCCCTGTTTTGCGTCAGCCTCACCGTCCACCGGTCGCTATTCCTGAAGCTTCTCGGATACCTTTCCATCGGTGGCTATGCTGCGCTAGCCGTCGCGCTGAATCTTGGACTTGCTCATTATCGAGAGGTAGCCGGGAGCATTCTCGAAGATGCTGGACCTATCGTTATGGATAGAATCCGGCATGATCCGCTCGGACTCGTGGACATCAAATCCTGGCTGCTCTTCGGCATCGGCCTGATGTTTTCGATCTTTGCCTTTATTGACGGCTGGTATCTGAAAGACCCGTATCTCGGATATGCGGCAGTGTACAAAAGGCTCCTTTCGGCGCGCACGACGTACGCGACCCGTCAGGAAGACCTCATTGAAGAACTGCTCGGCGTACGGGACGACCACAATGAGAAGGTCGACGAGATCATAAGGGATCTCAGCGGCCGCCGCCGGGACCACAATGCGATCATCGCCCACCGGGCGAAGCTGCTCTCCTTGTTTGTCCAGTACCAAGAGCAGCTCGAGCGGACTGCAAACGTGCTGCTCAAACGCTATCGGGAAGCCAATACCAAGGCACGGACGGAAGCAGCTCCGAAGTACTTCGACGGCGCTTACAAGCTGGACCGCATTCAACCCACGAAAGCAGGGGAAAGCGAACTGACGGATAGGGACGTCGCCGAGTCCATACGCAAGGCACAGGCAGACCTATCCGACCAGATCAGAAAAATCGCCGCGGTGTGCGACGACGGCATCGACCAATACCGTGAACTGGACAAGCTGCATCCGGAGACGGCTCCCAATGGCTAGGACGAGAAGAAGGAAAAGCCGCAAACCGGGCCGCTTGGGCACTATTGTGGCCGGCATATGTTTGCTCGTCCTCTCCGGAGCATTGATCGGTGGATTGGGATACCTTTACGCGAAGGCCAGTTCCCAAACGAAGCTGGCCAAGGAAACCTTATGTCCGCTTGACGGTCCAGTGGCGGTGAACGTGTTCCTGGTCGATACGACCGATCCGATCTCCGACACGACGCTGCTCGATATCAAGAATAGGTTCCAAAAGACCGTGTCGGCGATCCCGGTCGGCGGATTGCTGGAGATTTTTGGCCTCACCGAGAACCCGGGCGAACTCGTCAAGATGTTTGACGGCTGCAATCCCGGTGACGGCTCCTCAGTCGACCAATGGACCAATAATCCGGCTAGACGCCAGCGCCAGTGGGAGGAAGCCTTCAGCAAGCCGTTGGAGAAGGTTTCGGAGAGCATTCCTAACGACCAATCCGGCAATCAATCGCCGATCATGGCAGCCATTCAGCAAATCAAGCTCACGGTTTTCGACAAATTTTCGAAACCCGGCGCCGCGAAACAGTTGATCGTCGCCTCCGACATGATCGAACACACCAAGCTGTACTCCCAGTACAAGTCAGGCGTCAGCTACGGAGCGTATCTGAATAGTCCAGCGAACGCCAAATACCGAACGACGCTGGACGGGGTTGACGTAGCAATATGGTATGTCGATCGCGCGGCCAAACCCTTTGACGGGCGCGATCATCTGGAATTCTGGGCTAAGTGGGTCGTAGAAAATCGCGGCAACTTTCTGCCGTCGCCACGACTGGAGGGAATGAATTGAACCGTCACACAGTCGGCGAAGAGTTTTCGACCGGTCTTCTCCGGAACCTGCCGCTTTATGCCTTCGCCGCGTTTACCCTCACCGGTTGCATTTTCATCGCAGTCTCGAAGCTGTGGGGGGTGAATCCGTTCGTTTCCATGACGGTCCCGATCATGCTCATGATCGGATATTTGTCGCTGTCCTGGTTTTCGGGGCGGATCCGGCTCCACGAAGAGCAGACCGGCGACAACCTCTATTACATGGGCTTCCTGTTCACGCTGTCGAGCTTGGGCGTTTCCCTATATCAATTCACCTCAGTGTCTTCGACAGACGATGTCATCCGGAACTTCGGCATCGCGATCACGTCCACGATCTTCGGAATCTCTCTCCGCATCCTCTACAACCAGACGCGGCGAGACGTTCTCGATGTCGAGAGGGCGACACGCCATGAATTGGCAACAATGACGCGACGCGTACGCTCGGAGATGGAAAGCGCCACGCGCGAATTCGCCGACTTCCGTCGGGTGAGCAATCAGATGATCAGCGAGGGGTTCGACGAGATCGTCAGGCATGCTGATGATACTGGGGAGCAACTGAAGGGCGCTTTGGAAAGGATGGCGAACGAAGCCATCAAGCCAGTTCAGGATGCGTCGGCGAAACTCAGCACTGCGATCGACGCCAGCTTTGGTCAGATTGCATCCAAGCTCTCCGAAATCGCGGAAAAGGTCGACAGCTCCGGTGACGTGTTCGAGAAGGCCAACAGCGGGATGGCCAGCTCGACGTCTCAACTCGGAAGCCAAGTCGACGCCGTGGCCAGGAAACTCGAAGCGGTCATGATACCCGAAGCCGTCCTGAAGAACGAGCTCGGTCCGCTTGTCAGGGAGCTCGGCAAAATCGTCGTCGACTACGGCGCCAGGACCGAGGCCCTCAGCAAAGATCAGGCTCACCGCATGGACCTGATCACCAATGCCGTCGCGAAAATCGTGGAGACAAGCGGGAGGTCGCTTCAGATCATGGAGAAGTCGGTAGAGGCGTCGGCTCAAGTTCAGCGGAGCACAGACAGCCTCGCTCGCCACATCCAACAACAGAATGCGGAGATGCAGAAGTTCCTTGAAAGGATGCTCCTCGAAACGCGCGCAGGCTCTAAGCTCGGCGTATTCGAACCTCTATCCGATGGCGCTTCAGGGGGGGCAAACGGTGTTCACCATTTCACCGACGGCTTGGGGTCGACTCCGCTTCTCGACGACATCGTTGCTTTGGCCGCCCCTGTCGAAGTTCAAGCGCAGCAGCCAAACGGCCAGGATGCGCCCGAAGCGGCAGGGGATGCAATTTCCCCCGTGAATAAATCTGTCGAGAGTGAATCTGACAGCAAGCGGTGGTGGAACCGTCGTTGAGCACTCAGGGAACGTCCGTCTCAAGCGAGCAGAGAGGCTATGGCCGCGGCCTTATTCTCGGTCTCACCATGGCCGAGTCCATGCTGTTGCTCGTCTTCTGCCTCTTGTTGGCTGCTGGTGCGATCATCGCGAGAGAGCGGTCCACGTCCGAACACATCAAAGCGGACAAGCTGGCGGTCGAGGTTGAACTTCAGAAGCAGGAGGCCTCCAACGCTCTGCTCGAAGAAAAGCTCGAGGTGTTCCGAAAGACAGTTGCTGGTAGCGACGAACTCGAAAAGGAATGGCGGGAACTGGAACTCGCAAAAACGAAGGTGGACCAGATATTGGAGACCGGTCTCACTCTCGAAGAAGTTGTGCCCATGGCAGTACGGCTCCGGGATTCCGGGCTGACTGCCAACGACATCGAAAAGCTTGCCCCAGCGATCAAAGTGCTCCGAGACAAGGTCGTCGTCTCACCCTCGAAGCAGACGCCGGAAGAGCAACTTCTTGAGGTCATCCGCAAGGCTAAGGAATCTGAAGGCAACGCAAAGCCCCACGAATGGCCGCCGATTATCAGCCTCAGCGAAACGAACGGATACTTCTTCAAGTCAGGCAGCGCGGAACTCAGCCCGAGCTTTGACGCGGCCTTGCGAGAAAACACTGCCGGACAGATTGCGGACATCGCCGCGAAATATGCGGTGGACGTCGTGGAGGTCATCGGGCACACCGATGAGCAGAAGATCTCGCGTCTTGGATCAAACCTTGATGCCGAGCTTCAAGACGTACTCGGCGGCACTGCCCCCGTCGGCGTACTGCACCCTGCGGACAATGCGGGTCTGGGGTTAGCGCGTGCGATTGCCGTAGCCAAAGTCCTGAAGAGCGTACCAGCTCTCCAGGCGGTTACCATTCTGCCCATGTCGGGGGCCCAACTGATCCTTCCCGACGACACCCTCACCAACGGAACCCAAGCAGGTGACGTGAAATCGCGGCGTCGGATAGAGATCCGGGTCAGGAAACGCAATTCGCCTTCGACAACGGAGATCGGCGCGAAGATTCAGTGAGGCAACTGCAGCACGGGTAAGACGGTTTCGACGATCAGCGAAGGGCGGGTCGCCACCCTGCAGCCAGTGCTTCGGCCTCCGAACAAAACCATCGCTCGCCCTTGCTCAGCGTGATTTGGGTCCTGTCGTAGTGTTCCTGGCCGGGCACGTGATAGATGCGTTCGCCCGACGAATTGATATTGCCTTTGATGTTGCATCCGTCGGAACCGGACGAGACGCCGACAAGCGGTACGATCGGCGCGGTTGCAGCCTTGCCATTCCGGCGATCCGCCCTCCATTCCCACGGACGTTCAAACGCGCCGATCCATATCCCTTTGCCTTCGGCCTTTGCCGCCGCCTGCAGGTCGGCGTAGGCGCCGTTGCTATAACGCGGCCAGTCAAGAGCCCAGCCATCCCTGACGAGTGCGGCCTGAACGCTTTCTCCGTCCGCCCTGAAGCAGTTCCCGACGAAACGGCCGTAACGGTCACGGGCGACGAAAACGCATCGGGTCGGAGATGAGGCGGCCAGAAATTGGTCCACCGCTTCGGCCGCCTTTGCACCGCATCGATATGCTTTGCCATTTCCGTCTGCACAGGTTTGAGACGACTCGGGCGCGTCGATGCCATTGAAGCGGATGCGCTTGCCGTGGATTTCGATTGTGTCACCGTCGATGACGGAAGCACGGCCGACCAAATCCTCCTGATCCGAGGAAGCTTTGCCCTGAGCGTAAGAAATGATTTCCGGACTATTTCTTGAGACGAAGCTCCACCCGAAATATCCCGCAATGCCAGCAACAGCGAGGGCAGCTGCGACAGTCCAACGTCCGCTTCTCTTCGAATGCAGTCGTGAACGTCGCGTCATCGACCTTGCTTCGCGCCGTCGCTTAAGTCGGACACGATGGTCCATTGCCGCCCCCGATGCGCTGAACACAATGCGCCAAAACCGCACTTTTCGCCATATGCTGTGGGAAAAGCTCGGCTAACCCGTCCGTGTCAAAACCCGGCTAAGTTCATGCCACTAGGGGTGTTCCTGCCGCGGCACAAGGCCTCCACACGCTTGGATCGCCGAACGAGCACGAATGACACTGACGTCGACTGCTGGAAATGCTTCAGTGGCTGGCAAAGAATTTGTCGCGGAGCTTCCGAATATGCAATTATTCGGGGAAAGAACATCCAAAGCAAGCCGGGGGCGACGATGGGGTGGGTGCTTGCGGGCGTGGCGTTGGCCGCCTGGTTTTTCTACCGCGCCGTAAAGAATAAGGAACGGAGCGTTCAGCCACCCCAGCTGCGCGAGTTCGCCGCAACGCGTAGCAGCGTCACCGAAGATCCATCTGAGGCCCGAGCTAGAGAGGCGTGGGTCGATCCTCGAATTAAACCCGATCCAAGATTCACTGGAGGCCCAGACCAGCGGGACCGGCGTCTGCCAGGGCCCTCGGCGCCAATTGGCGACAGGCTTTCTGCGATTAGGACTCCTGCCCGATGGATTCCGCCCGGCGAGAGCGTGCGGGTAGGAGGAATAACCATCTACGCGGGCATGTTTTATCTCGGCGGAGCCTTCACTGGAACGAGTTCGGACCGCGGAACCAATTGCCTCGTGGATCCGTCGTGCACGGTCGCCCCGTCGGGCAGCGATCTATCGGGCAGTCTCCTACCTTATTGGCCGTCATATTCGAACATTCCACCCCTCGCCAGGCGGACTTATCTCGACTGGCTTGCGGGCGGAAGGAACGACCCGAGTATCGGCATTGGTTATGTCTTCCTGTTTTTCTACGGCCTTGAGCGTCGCCTGTTCGTGGACGCCGCCAAAGACGAGGCGCCTGCATTGATCGCGGAGGTCAGGCGCCTCCTTGCCCTCCACGGCGAAAATCATTCGTTCAAGAACTACGCGTCGAAATTCCTTGACGTTGCGGAGTTCGTCAAAAGCCCGGAAATCCCTCGGCCGGCACTCTCGATCGATCTCAGGAACGGATACGAAATGCCGTTGTCCGTCAGGCTCCATCTAGGGCGCAAGCTCGCCTCCGCAACTTCTTTCGACGGCACGGACGCACTCCTCTGGGTGTTGTCGCTTCCGGACACTTATCTCCGAACGCCTGCCACGAGATGTTTCGATGAACTTGCCGAGCTTTGGCAAATGCGGTTCGCGTCCCGCCACCCGCAGGGACTCAAGGTCAATCCGCCAAAAACCAAGCTTAAGATTGAATATCATGCGGCGAGCGGCGGCTTCGACTGCAGGCTCGACCTATCCGACAGCGAGACCAGGCCGCTCCCCGACATCGCCGCGATTTCCGCACCCCTCGATGGCCTGCGGGATCTCCTCAATGCGTGCACTGATGAACTCGCCTCGTACAGCCGCCTGCTGGGGAAAAGTCCAGAGGCGAAGGGCACCATCGAGGCCGCCTTCCTGTTGCCAAAGGAGTTGTTGACATCACCTTCGGTAATGGGAACCGCCGTCCTGGGGAATGTCGAACAGCTGTTCGGAGAGCGCAGCATTGCGGGGGTAAGGGTAGGTCAACTCGCCAAGGCATTGGGAGTGGAGACCCAACCGAAAGGCAAACTTCCCTCCGGGTTCTGCAATCAAGTCGGAGCCTTCATGGACAAGCTTGATGTAGGATTCGAGCCAGATCGCAGATATGGCGGCCGAAATCTCGATGCCGACGGTTATGTCCTACTGTTCAAGGCGAAAGACGGGGCGCCAGTAGATGGCGAGGCTCCGAGCTACGCTTCTGCCAGAGCCATGGTCGAAGTCGCTGCGCTTGCAGCCGCTTCAGATGGGAAGATCGAGACTAGCGAATTCGAATCGATCAAGAGCGACATCCGGTCGGTTCCCGGCCTCGGCGGAATTGAGCGCGCCAGATTGATGGCTTATGCGAGCACGCTGCTGAAGGATGCTCCCGCCCGACAATCCGCTATGCAGAGGCTGCGCAGTGTCAGGGCCGAGGCACGCGACAGTGCGATCCGATCGGCCACATCGGCCGTGCTAGCGGACGGACATGCCGCTCCGGACGAGGTGAAGTTCCTTGAGCGCTTGTATAAAACGCTTGGGTACCCAGTGGAGGACCTATACTCCACGCTTCACCGCGGTTCGGTAGTCCTGGACGAGCCCATAGCCGTCACACCGGAAACGCGGACGGGCGGTGTTCCCATTCCCGCCGAAGCCTTGGCGCCCAGAGCGTCCGGCTTACGGATCGACCATGCTCGGCTCGAACGGATAAAGTCGGAGACGTCAGCGGTTTCCCAACTTCTCGCTGGCATATTTGTCGAAGACGAGCCGCTTTCTCCGCCGCCGGCCCCGATGGAGGCGACCCTGCGAGGAGACTCGAGGTTTGAAGGACTTGATGCGGCTCATGCCGAACTGCTTTCCTGCCTTCTTGGAGCCGGGGCGCTAAGCCGTGACGCATTCGAAGACGCGGCGCGGAAACTTCGGCTGTTGCCGGATGGCGCGATCGAAACGATCAATGAATGGGGCTTCGACAAGTTCGACGAACCGATCCTCGACGGAGAGGAGCACATTGTGGTCGTTGAACATGTTCGGATGGAACTGCAGAGGGCGGGAGCGGAAAGATGACGACAGGAACGACCATCAAGTCGCGCGACCGCGACGTCATCCTCCAGGCGCTTGCCGCCGGTGTGGTCCCCAAGACGGGACTTCGCCACGTGCAGGTCGGAAGGGCCGCGGAAGTGGGAGCCCTGGTCCGGGATATTGATCGCCTGTCAGATGGCGGTGCGGCGATCCGATTCGTCATCGGCGAGTACGGGGCGGGGAAAACGTTCTTCCTGAATCTCGTCCGCTTGATAGCGCTTGAACGGAAATGCGTGACTATCCACGCCGACCTTGGTCCCGACCGCAGAATTCATGCGTCTGCCGGCCAGGCGAGGGGACTCTATGCCGAGGCTGTCCGGAACATGGCCACCAGGACGAAGCCCGAGGGAGGCGCGCTGCCGAGCGTCGTGGAGCGTTTCGTGACTGACTGCATGAACGAGGCGGGAAGGAAGGGCGCGCCTGTCGAGCGCGTCATAGACGAACGCCTTGCCCATCTTCAGGAGGAGGTCGGCGGCTACGACTATGCGACCGTGTTGAAGGCCTACTGGCGCGGCAGCGAGGAGGGCGACGAGGTCCTCAAGACATCAGCGCTACGGTGGCTGCGTGGCGAATATTCAACGAAGACAGAAGCAAGACAGGCGCTGGGCGTCAGGAGCATCATCGATGACAATGACATCTATGACGCGCTGAAATTGCTCGCAGCATTCGTCAAACTCGCCGGCTACGCCGGCCTGCTCGTTGTCTTCGATGAAATGGTGAACTTGTACAAGCTCCAGAGCGCACAGGCACGCAACCAGAACTTTGAACAAATTCTGCGCATGCTCAACGACGTTCTTCAGGGGAATTTCGGCGGCATCGGCTTCGTGTTCGGCGGCACCCCCGAATTCCTTATGGACACTCGCCGGGGCCTTTACAGTTACGCCGCACTGCAGTCGCGTCTGGCGGAGAACGCCTTCGCGACGAACGGCCTCGTCGACCTGTCCGGCCCTGTGCTCCGCTTGCAGAGCCTTACGCCAGAGGACCTCCTTATTCTCTTGTCCAATATCCGGTCTGTGTTCGCACATGGCGATCCGGCGGAACATCTGGTTCCGGATGAGGCGCTTCCCGCGTTCATGGAACATTGCAGCAAGCACGTGGGAGAGGCTTATTTCAGGACGCCTCGCAACACGATTAAGGCGTTCGTCCAGTTCTTGGCGATCCTTGAGCAGAACCCTGGAACAGGATGGGAAATCCTTCTCGGACGGGTCGATGTCGCGCCCGACGTCGAGAACCCATCAGCGGAAGAAAGCGAAGGCGGCGCCGAGGGCGGGGATGAGAATCTTGCCAGCATCAGGCTCTGAGGAACGTTCCGGCTTCGACAGGCTACATGAGACGATCCGGCGCTGGATTTGGGAACGGAAGTGGGAGGAACTGCGTGACGTCCAAGACAAGGCGATCGCCGCGATCCTGAGCGGCGAGAACGACGTCCTGATCGCTGCCGCTACCGCAGCCGGAAAAACGGAAGCAGCTTTCCTGCCTATCCTCACGAAGGTTGCTGATCGGAAAGAACGCGGCTTTTCAGTCCTGTATGTCAGCCCGCTGAAAGCCCTCATCAACGATCAGTTCCGCCGCCTCGATGATCTATGCGAGCGGATGGAGATCGACGTAGTCCGCTGGCATGGAGACGCTCCGCTGTCCGCGAAGCAGCGAGCGAGGCGCGATCCGCGCGGTCTCGTCCTGATCACTCCGGAATCCATTGAGGCAATGCTGCTCCGCCGCCCGGGTGACGCGAAGGCGATGTTGGCTTCGCTGGGCTTCATCGTCATCGATGAATTGCATGCTTTCCTCAACGGACCACGGGGACTGCACCTTGCGAGCCTTCTCCATCGGCTGGATGATTTGGCCGCGAAGCCGGCGAGGCGTGTCGGCCTTTCGGCCACGATCGGCGACCTTGCCGTCGCCGCGCGCTGGCTCCGGCCTGAGAACCCTTCTTCCGTAGTGATCGTTGAATCCGCAGCTGATTCACCGGAACTCCGTCTTCAGATCAGGGCCTATGCAGATTCCGAGGAGGTCGAAGACTCTGATGGCCTTGAGAACGAAGAAGGGCCCCCAACCGCCCTCGATCTGATTGCCGACCATGTCTTTGCGAACTTGCGCGGATCCAACAACCTTGCCTTCGCCGGATCGAGAAAGCGTGTCGAGGCGTTGGCCGATCGACTCCGCATCCGGTCCGAAAAAGCGGCCGTGCCGAACGAATTCTTCCCGCATCACGGGAGCTTATCGAAGGAACTTAGAGAGGAGCTGGAGGATCGGCTGAAGAAAGGCGATGTTCCTACCACTGGCGTGGCGACGACGACGCTTGAGCTCGGGATCGACATCGGCTCGGTCAAATCGGTGGCGCAGATCGGCGCGCCACGGTCGTTGGCGTCATTGCGCCAGAGGCTCGGGCGCAGTGGACGCCGGCGTGGCATCCCGGCCGTTCTCCGGATATATGTGCGCGAGCGAAGCCTCGCTGCGGATTCCGATCCTCTAGATCGGCTGAGGTTGGAGACGGTGCGGGCAGCTGCCTCGGTCCTTCTCCTGATTGAACGGTTCGTCGAGCCTCCGTCCATAGGCAGCGCCATGGCGACAGTAGCGCTTCACCAGACGCTTTCGATGATTGTCCAGGAAGGCGGGGCGCGTGCTGACCGGTTGTTCCGATTGTTATGCGGTGCCGGGCCGTTGTCCGCGCTCGACAAGACTGACTACGTGGAGCTTCTCCGGTCGATGGCCTCGCCGGAACAAAGGCTGATCGAGCAGGCGCCAGACGGGACGATCATGCTTGGTGCGATCGGCGAACGGCTCACGAGCGCCCGTGATTTCTACGCCATTTTCTCGACGGACGAGGAGTGGCGGCTGGTCTCCGCAGGGCGCACGTTAGGGACGATCCCTGTCTCCAATCCGGTGGGGGTCGGCGCAGTAATTTCGTTCGCGGGCCAGCGGTGGCGCATCATTGCAGTGGACGATCGGGGAAAAGTGATCGAAGTCGAACGGCATCGATCCGGGAAGATCCCGAAATTCGACGCCCTTATGAACGAACCGATTCACGACCGGCTCGCGACCGAGATGCGAGCAGTCCTGTCGTCGATAGAAATCCCTGCCTATCTCGATTCGGCCGCGACAAGTTTCCTTGAGCAGGGAAGGGCGGCATACAAACTGTTGGGGCTAGATGAATCGCGGTTTCTGCGAGCAGGCAAGGATACCCATATCCTCACCTGGAGAGGTACCGATGCGAATTCGGTCTTGGCCTTCGCTCTGGTTTCGGCTGGCCTGGAATGCGTGGTTCTCGACGTCGGGGTCACGGTCATCGAGACGACGCCAGAAGAAGCTGTTGCAATCCTGCGGCAGATTGCTGAGCGTCCGCCGGACATTCAGTCGATCGCGGGTTTCGTGGAGAACCTTCGGACGGCGAAATTCGACGAGATGGTGCCGGAAACCTTGCTACGGCGGCTGTGGGCGAGGGCGCATTCAAGAATCGGAGAAGACTTGGGGATGATGGCAGGTGAAGTGCTCGCGTGTGGGGTTTGAAGCTCTCAACCGATAGCAGGCAGCCAAAGAAAAGGCGCCCGACAAGGGGCCTGCCCCTAACCGATATGTGGCTTACTTAAGCGTCTTCGCGGTATCCTGCATGCATAGCTCCGTCAGGGGCCGCTCCGGATGAAGACAGGATCTTCGTCTTCTCCTTCGTCGGCGGTATTGGCTGTGGCCATCCGTATGGCTTGCCAGGCTGTGTCGGCTCCGGGGACGCTGAAGTCCTCGTCCATCCAGCGGATGAACGTCCTTGTTCCCATCATCGGCAGGTCAGCACGAATGGCTCGGATTGCGTCGCGCGCATTACAATCGTCAACGATGACGATAATCTCTTCATCCAGCAGGCGGGCTTGCTTCAAATCCTGGACCGCCGAGAGAAGGCTTCGCTCGCCGCGGTCGCTCCAGGAAGGGCGCAGGTCATCCGGCTTTCCCGCGCGCTCCCAAAGCAGCATCTCCCGGCGGTATCTTTCACCCTCCGCGGTCGCAAGAATGGTGATCCTGTCGCCGTTCTTATCGAGCCATCCGTCGATGTAGGTTCGCGTAGTCCGCCGCTGATCCCTGTCGTCGCCTGGATCCCGGGTAGCTTCGGCGGCCACCATGTCCGTGATCGTAACCGGGCACCCGGGCATGAACAGCCAATCCAAGGCCTCGATACATCCCAGTAGGGAAAGCGGGGTGTTGTCCAGAATCAGGAAACGTGGCCTGCGAATATCGCGACTGGCGAGTTTATCGATCACGGGGGCGGTTTCCAGACTTGCTGCGCACCTCATGCAATTCGGCTTCAACCGCAGCTTCATTTGTTCCCGACAGAGCGTCGTCCGCCATCTTCCTTGCGGCGATCTCGAAATGTCTGACGTTATATCCGAGCGGGTCGGGAATATGGCGGATGGTTCCCCCTGTCGTCGGCAGCAGATCGGTCGGCACAGCTTCCCCGGCAATGCGCTTCAGCCTACAAAATTCCTTCACAGACAGCATCACGTTCCTTGGCTTTCCGTGGGACGTGATCACCGCACCCTCGTCGGAGGCTGCTCTTTGCACGTCTCCAGTCTGCTTGTGAAGATCGATCGAACTGAAAGCTCGCATGGCAGCCTCCTATTTTGCGACGTATTATACGTATTTTCGCCATTCGGCAGCAGCCGCCACCAGATGCTCCCTAAACCTCTCCACAACTCGAATTGACAATTCGGGGTTTGACCAGATATTAAGGCGATTGCCCATATTTTAAGGCAATCGACCATAAACAAAGGCGAACGATGATGCGCTCGGAACAAGAGAGCTCAATTAGCAGACCGCTCACCCTGATGCTCGGAGTAAACTCGAACCTCAGGGTTTTACGCGCGCTGGTGCAGCATGGAGGGATGCTCGCCGCCTCCCAGATCGTCAGGGTGAGTGGACTTTCCCGTGAAAGCGTGAGGCTTGGTCTCATTTCGCTTGAGACCTCGGGGATTGTCGTTTCATCCGGTTCGCAACATGCGAGAGTACATCGTTATAATGACGGCCACTGGCTTGCGCCTCAGTTGACGGCGCTTTTTGAAGCCGAAAGAGATCGATTCGTGGCGATCAAAGACGCTGTGCGCCAGAGTGCTGCCGGGATGCCCGTCTTTAGCCTGTTCATCTATGGCAGCGCCGCTCGCGGAGATGACGGTCCAGATAGCGACCTCGACATCGG
>NZ_JBHLYT010000009.1:0-33228 GCF_042431665.1 Mesorhizobium kowhaii | reverse complement strand
CCGACAACCAAAACAGGCCCTTCGACATCAGTTCGACCTCCAGCGACTCATTGATGGCGAAGAATATCAAACAAAATCAGCCTATTGTATGGGTTCTCAACCTAGGGTCAAAACTCAATCAGCAGGCTGCCGCCAATGGCGGCATAGGCAACGATATCAATCGCGAAGCCGATTAGCCGAACACAAGCACAAGGATATGAAGGGCGATTTTGTTCCTGCTGGCTATGTAGGGAATGGCTCGTCAACGGAGTTGCTGTCGTGCGAACTTTGCGTCATTTTGCGTAGGTACGCGGACAGAGACTGGCATCATGCAAGACGACGAAAGCAGTCTTCGGCGCCGTTTCCGAGATGTCATCACGAGCGAAGAGCAATTACGAGCGGTTTTGGGGGCACCCACAGACCGAGCGATTGCCAAGGTTGTGCGAGTAATTGACGAACATGCTCGCCGCTTCATTGCTCACGCGCCTTTTGTGTTCGTAGCGTCCGCCGGCCCCGATGGCATGCTCGACGTCTCGCCAAAGGGCGATCCCGCCGGCTTCGTCAGGTGCTGGATGAGAGAACTCTCGCCATCCCAGACCGCCCCGGCAATCGTCGGCTCGATACCTTCCGCAACGTCCTGAGCAACCCGAATGTCGGCCTGATTTTCGTAATCCCAGGTGTGACCTACACCCTTCGCGTGGCCGGCAAGGCGCTCATTGTCCGTGATGCTGAGTTGCGTGAGGCCATGGCTGTCAACCGCAAGCTCCCTGAGCACATACTCGTCATCGAGATCTCGCACGTACTTTCTCATTGCCCGAAATGCATGGTCCGCTCGGGCTTGTGGCAGCCGGAGGCGTGGCCTGATACCAGCAACCTTCCCTCGTTTGCGGAGATGTTGGTCGCCCACGGCAAACTCGCGGAGACGATTGAGGAGATGCAAACGATCATCGACACAGGTAATCGCGACCGGCTCTACTAACTTGCTGGACCACCGGTTGCCGGCTTCGTGCGGACGCGGCGTACACTATGCTGGCGGTGGCCAAAGGAGCTCCGCCTCAGCGCCGGCGCGGCTCGCCCGTGCAACCGGCGCTGCGAGCCGAATGTCTGGCTTAGGCCAGATCGATGTCGAGGATCGCCATCGAAAAATTGTAGTCGCCGTCGTCCTCGTCCTTGAAGACGATGCCGAGGAACTCGTCGCCGACATAGACCTCGGCCGAATCTTCCTTGCGCGGCCGTGCCTTGACCTCAAGCTTGGGGTTCTGGAAGACGCGCTTGAAATAGGCGTCCAGCTTTCTGATTTCGTCCGGCTTCAACAGTCTTCTCCGATCATCGGGCTTGCTCGATTGAACGCGCTTCTGGCACGTCGACAATGGCGATGTAAAGGCGAGCGGCCTGATAAGACGAGAACAACCGCCCGCTCCTGCCCCGCGGCCGGCAACCGGCCACAGGCAGTGGGCGGATGAAAATCAGATGTCGAAGCTGACGACCTGGTCCATCGTCTGCGACGGCAGAAGCTGGTCCATCTGGCGCGACGGCTGATCGCAGCCGGTCTCGCCGACGACGCGGGCCGGCACGCCGGCAACCGTCTTGTTGTGCGGTACGGGCGATAGCACCACCGAGCCTGCCGCGATCTTCGAGCAATGGCCGATTTCGATGTTGCCGAGGATCTTGGCGCCGGCGCCGATCAGCACACCGTAGCGGATCTTGGGGTGACGGTCGCCGCCGGCCTTGCCGGTTCCGCCCAGCGTCACGCCGTGAAGGATCGACACATCATCCTCGATGACCGCGGTCTCGCCGACGACGAGGCCGGTGGCATGGTCGATGAAGATGCCCTTGCCGATGCGGGCGGCCGGGTTGATGTCGGTCTGGAAGACCGAGGACGAGCGGCTCTGCAGGTAGAGCGCGAAATCCTTGCGGCCCTGGTTCCATAGCCAATGCGCCAGCCGGTGGGTCTGGATGGCGTGAAAGCCCTTGAAATAGAGCACTGGCATGATGAAGCGGTCGCAGGCCGGATCGCGGTCGTAATAGGCCTGGATGTCGACACGCACGGTCGTCGGCCAGTCCTTGTCGTCGGCCAGCATCGATTTGAAGGTCTGGCGGATGAGATCGGAGCCGATATCCTGGTGGTCGAGCCGCTCGGCCAGCCGATGGATGACCGCTTCTTCCAGGCTGTCCTGGTTGAGGATGGTCGAATAGAGGAACGCGGCAAGCAGCGGGTCGCGGTTGACCGCCTCCATCGCCTCGTCGCGGATCGCGCGCCAGATCGGGTCGACCGGCTGCAATGCGCTGTGTCGGGAAATGCTGATGCTGTTCATCGCCGTCTCGTCCTGCGTCCTGCCGGGGCTTGCCTGTTGTGCTTGCCTGTTGTCTGGCGGCACATATAAGCCAGATCATAGCACGATTGAACTCAATTTTCCTTAGTGCTGTGTCAAATGGATTTGGTTCGCGGGAATTCAAGCAGCCATGGAAAACGAACCCTTGATCGACGACGCGCTGAAAAGCCAGCTTTCCGGCCTGACCGGGCGGAAGGCATAGCGATCTGGTGGCCGGCAAGCTCAAGCTCACCGCGACGTCGATGAGACAGCGCTGCGATGGCCGCTGTTCAAGTCGGCAGCGGCTTGCCGGCCTGTTCCGCTACCATGTATTCGGCGTACCAGTCGGGCCAGTTCTCGTCCCGCTGTCCGCCGGTCCGCTTCTCGTGCTCGCCATGCGCGGCCGCCGCACGCCGCAACGCGGCGGCCAGCTCGGTCGATGAGGTGAATGTCGTGTCGTGGGCTTCCACGCGCCCAGGCAATCGCTGGGTGATCTCCTGCAGCAGCCAGCTGTTGCCGTCCGGGTCGCTGAACGAGGCATAGGAGGAATAACTGCGCCCCTCCGGATGTCTGCCGCTGATCGGCGGCTGCCCAGGGCCAGCACGGTGAAACACTTCGCTCGCATCGACCCCGCGCGCCACCAGTTCGGCACGCGCCGCCTCGATATCGGACACAACGAGATAAAGTCCCTTTGCCGAACCTGGCGCGGCGGTCGTGAGCCCCTTGCCGAAATGGATCGAGCAAGGTGAACCCGGAGGCGTGAACTGCACGACCCGAAACGCATCGCCAACGACGAAGTCGGCGTCGAGCCTCCAACCCAGGCCACCATAAAAACGCTTGGCCCGATCGGCATCCGAAACGGAAATGATGACGGCCTCGAGCTTCATGTCGATAGTCCCCGGTCTAGGGGTCTCGGTAGCGGTCTCGTTACGCTGCTGGGTACTGGTCATGTCAAGGCTCCTTGGGTTTGAGTGCTTTGAAAATGACAACATGCGTCCTGGCGGGTGACCGCGCGGATCCTGCTCATGCCAAGGAGATTCCCGCCGTCATGCGATTTGGTCAATCGGGTGCGGCACCATGACTCCCTCGCTGCCTTCCGCTGTGTCGTGTTTTGGCTCAGGATGCCGGGACTATTTCATTGGGTGGATCTGGACGCCGCCATGGAAAACGAACCCTTGATCGACAAGGCGCTGAAAAGCGAGCTCTCAGCGCTCTACAAGGCCAAAGGCCGCCACTATCACAACCTTGCCCATATCGAGGCGATGCTGGCGCTCGCAGGCGACTATCGAGGGTTGCTCGGCGATGCCGAAGCCGTCCAGGCGGCGATCTGGTTCCATGATGCCATCTATGACAGCAAGGCCAAGGACAACGAGGCGCAAAGTGCCGCCCTTGCCGAGAAAAAGCTCGCGGGCCGCGCTGAAGCCGGGCGCCTCGACCGCATCTCGGCGATGATCGTCGCTACCGCCACGCACCAACTGCCGTTGTTTGACGACGCGACGGCCGTACGGGACGCCGGTCTTTTCCTCGACATGGATCTGTCGATCCTGGGGGCTAAGCCGGACGCCTTCGATGCTTATGAACGCGCCGTGCGGCGCGAGTATCATTGGGTGGAGGAGCCGATGTGGCGGACCGGCCGCAGCGCGGTCCTGAAGAATTTCCTCGCCCGCCCGCACATGTTCCACACCGAAGAGTTTCGCCAGCGCTTCGAACCACAGGCCAGACTGAACATGGCGCGGTCGCTGGCGGCTCTCACCACAGGCTAAGAGCAATCAGGTAAAAGCGCCAATCGTAGACGCCATTGCTGCTAGGAGAACCAGCCCTGCCATCACCGACAGGCCGTTGAGCACGATCCCCAGAAGGCCAAACGCACGATTGTCATTCGAACGCACCAGCGCCATCACGCCGAAAACCGCGCCGGTGATATGCGCCAGCGGTGCGGCGAGCAAAAATACCGCCATGAAGAAAACCGTGCCGATGTTCTGGGCCAGCTGCGACGCGTCGCTCGGCATCGCCACCAGGATGGTCATCGCAATCGCCCCTGCAGCGAAGGCTGCCAGCGCCAGGATGACGGAACGTTTGCCGAGCTCACCCTGCGCGACCGCACCCGGTATGGCGGCCGCGCTTCTCCCCCATTGTGCCACTATTGCCCGCTCCCCGTCGCCGTCCGCTCAGAGCGGATTTTCGGCATAGAACTCCAGCACGCGTTGCTTGAAGGTCTTGTCCCCGACCGCCAGCATATGGTCCCGGCCCTCGATGTGAAAGGCCCTGGCGTTCGGCATCAATGCCGCGAGTTCATCGGGCGAACCGCCAATGTCGTCCGTCGTGCCGACGGCGATCAGCGTCGGCTGGGCGATGCGCGCAATATCGTCCTCGCTCAGCAATTCTCGCGACCTGGCGATACAGGCGGCCAGCGCCCGGCGGTCGCTGCGGGTCTGGTCGGCGAAGGCGCGAAACGATCGGCCGCGCGGATGACTGGTCGCCGCTGGATCGTCGGCAAGGAGGGCCGCGGCGATCGGATCCCAGTCGCCGACGCCGTCGATCATGCCGATGCCGAGACCGCCGAAAACCAGCGTCGCCACCTTGTCCGGATCGGACAGCGCCAGGAACGCCGCGATGCGCGCGCCCATCGAATAGCCCATGACATGGGCGCGCTCTATGCCGAGATGGCCAAGCAAGGCGGCGGCATCCGAAGCCATCTTGACCGGCGTGTAATCGGCCTCGTCATAACTCTTCGACGACGAACCGTGGCCGCGATTGTCGAAGGCGATGGCGCGGTAACCGGCATCGTTCAGCGTCTTGAACCAGCCCGGCGATACCCAATTGACATAGTGGGTCGAGGCAAAGCCATGGATCATCATCACCGGATCGCCTTCACCCGACGCCGGCTGGCGGTCGAGGAAGGCAAGATCGAAGCCGTCATGGGAAAAAAACTGCATCGGTTATCCCGCTCGCACGCTCAACCGGCACCACCGTTGGGCGCATCGCCATTGTCGGATGGCGGCACGCCTGGACCAGACACCGTGCCAACGGCCGGATGGCGCAACAGGTCGCCATACTCGATGCCGTTCCTGGCGGCGGTGCCAGCTTTGAGCTCGAGCACGAAACGCACTGGCACACCAGGCGAAATGATGGCCTCGGATTGCGGCTCGCCATGCTTGATCGCCCGGATCTTGCCATCCTGGCCGACGAAAATCAGGTCCAGCGGCATCGGCGTGTTCTGCATCCAGAAGCTGACCTGCTGCTGGATCTCGAAGACGAACAACATGCCATGGTCGTCGGCCATGTCCTGGCGGTACATCAGCCCAGCCTCGCGCTCCGCGGCGGTGTTGGCGACTTCGATGGAAAAAGAACGATCGCCGCCTTTCGTCACCACAACCAGCGGCGCCGGATCGACCGGAAGGATCATCGCCCGGCTGTCAGCCGCGGTCGGCCGGTCGGAATAGAAGTAAGCACCTGCGGCCACGACCACGGCGACAATGGCGCACACCACACCCGCCGTCAGCCAGTTCCTGTGAGCCATTCAAAGTCCTCGACCGAAATCGTCCTAGTGCGAAACCGGCAAGGTGCCCATATCGGGGTGAATTTCGGCAGCCATAAGGCCTTTGTCGCCGCGTCCAAAACGAACCAGCACGACCTGCCCCGGCCGAAGCTCAGTGATGCCGTAACGGCGCAAGGTCTCCATGTGGACGAAGATGTCCTCGGTGCCCTCGCCGCGGGTGAGAAAACCAAACCCTTTGGTGCGGTTGAACCATTTTACCAAAGCGCGTTCGAGGCCGCTTTCCGGCGTCACCGCGATATGAGTGCGCTGCTCCTGCATTTCGGCCGGATGGACCGCCGTGGTGACGTCCATCGAGAGCACCCGGAAGGCCTGCAATCCGCGATCGCCATGCTTGACGAGGCAGACCACGCGCGCGCCCTCCAAAGCCGTCTGGAAGCCGTCCTTTCGAAGACATGTCACATGGAGGAGGATATCGCCTGAAATGCCGTCATCCGGGAGGATGAAACCGTAGCCCTTGGCCACATCGAACCACTTGATGGCGCCGGCAATTTCGAGCAGATCGCCAGCATCGCCGCCTTCGTCACGATGCAAGGCGTCGTCAAGGGTTGCGTCCCGCCCCGTCAAAGAGGCCTTTTCCCCCATAAGAATGCCCCCTTTTTTCAAGAACACCGCAACTGATTCTTGATACTAGATTAACACCGCGGCTTCCGGTGAGTGCAAGACCTGACGTGCCTTTTTTCACGGTTCATTGGGGAATACCGGATTTGTTCTTTGCCGGCATTGCGCAGTGCCGAACGATTGCCCTTTGACCGGGTCGACCCTATGTTGCGCCGCAACGCAATTTATCGAGGAAATCACATGCGCTATCTGCACACCATGGTCCGCGTCGCCGACGTCGATGCCTCGCTCGATTTCTACTGCGCCAAGCTCGGTCTCAAGGAGGTGCGCCGCTACGAAAACGAGCAAGGCCGCTTCACGCTGATCTTCCTCGCCGCGCCGGAGGACGAGGAGAGCGGCGTCAACGAAAAGGCGCCGCTGGTCGAACTGACCTACAATTGGGATCCGGAAGACTACAAGGGCGGGCGCAATTTCGGCCACCTCGCCTATGAGGTCGACGACATCTACGCCACCTGCCAGCATCTGATGGACAATGGCGTCACCATCAACCGGCCGCCACGCGACGGCAACATGGCCTTCATCAGGTCGCCGGACGGCATTTCGATCGAGCTCCTGCAAAAGGGTCCGGCCAAGGCCAAGGCCGAACCGTGGGCTTCAATGGCGAACACCGGAAGCTGGTAGGTCTCGACCGGGGCGGAAAATCGCCCGGCAGCCTTTGGCGTTTTGCGCGACAGCACCTATCTACCGGGCTGTCGCGCCAGCCTGGCAAGTCTGGCACGCCATATCAAGCAATGGGCGCCTGCCCTCCCGGAGAATTCACTCATGCCGACCAGCCATGCCGATGTCGCCACCGAACACGCCAGCCGCTATTTGCAGCAGCTGTGCAAGCACTGGGCGCATAAATTCCCCGTCGAGATCGATCCCCACCATGGCACGATCGATCTTTCGCTCGGCCGCACCGTCATGGAAGCCGATGCGAGCGCGCTGCATATCACGGTGTCAACCGAGGAAGGCGGATCGCTCGAGCGTATGGAAAGCGTCGTTGCCGATCACATCAAGCGTTTCGCTTTCCGCGAAGAACTGACCTTCGACTGGAAGCCCGCCACGGCAGTGTAACCGGCCTAGGCTCCGCCGGCCTGACCGGCCATCGCCTGCAGCGCCAGCACCGAGCGCCAGTTGCGCGTGGTGCCCGGCACTTTCAGCGTGCGCGGGATCAGCCCGGCAAAAACCGATTTGCCGAGCCCGTCCGGGGCGTGCAAATAGAGCACGTCGCCTTTGATCTCGAACCGTTCGGGACCGGTGCACTTTTCGGCCAGCCGCGCCACCTCATCGCCGGTCGGCTCGCGCTCCAGCACATAGGCATGGAGCTTGGTCGGCTCTTCGGCGATCTCCGGATATGGATTGTCCGCTATCAGCCGCTCGAACCAGCCGAGATCGCGCACCATGATGCGCGAATGAAATCCCCATTTCTTCTCGAAGGCTGCTTCGATCTGTTTCGTCAGCGTCGCCGCGTCACCCTTCTTCGCCCGGAACACGGCATTGCCGCTCTGCACATAGGTGGCGACATCGGAAAAGCCGAGATCCTCGAGGAACGACCGCAGCTCCGCCATCTTGACGATGCGGTTGCCGCCGACATTGATGCCCGAAAACAGCGCGACGAAGGTTTTTCCTCGATCAGTCATATGATGAACCCGGCCAGCGTCTCGTTGTCGGTGATATCCTGGTACTGGACGCCTTCGGCCTCAAAATTCGCCTTGAGCAGGTCGAAATTGCGACGATCCTTGGTTTCGATGCCGATCAGCACCGAGCCGAAATTGCGTGCCGATTTCTTCAGATATTCGAAGCGGGCGATGTCGTCGTCGGGTCCGAGCATTTCAAGGAAATCGCGCAACGCGCCCGGCCGCTGCGGAAAGCGGATGATGAAGTATTTCTTCAGGCCCTCGAAGCGCAGCGCCCGCTCCTTGACGTCCGGCAGCCGCTCGAAATCGAAATTGCCGCCCGAAACCACGGCGACGATCGTCTTGCCCCTGATCTCCTTCTTCGAAAAATCCTTGAGCGCGTCGATCGCCAGCGCGCCCGCCGGTTCCAGCACGACGCCTTCGACGTTGAGCATCTCGATCATGGTGGCGCAGAGCCGGTTTTCCGGGATCAGCCGTACAGTGTCGGCCGGAAAATCCTTGAGATGCCGCAACGGCTCGCGGCCGATCTCGGCCACCGCGGCGCCATCGACGAAATTATCGACCTTGGTGAGCTTCAGGCGCTTTCCGGCAGACAGGCTCTCGCGCAGGCTTGGGGCGCCGGCCGGTTCGCAGAAGACGAAGCGCGCTTCCCGGCCCTGATCGGCGAAATAGTGGGTGACGCCGGCGGCGAGCCCGCCTCCGCCGACCGGCAGCATGATGATGTCGGGCATGCGTGCGCCCGGCATCTGGTCGGCGATCTCATAGGCGACCGTCGCCTGGCCCTCGATGATGTCCTTATGGTCGAAGGGCGGCACCATGTGGGCGCCGGAACTTTCGGTGAATTCGAAGGCGGCGCGGTAGCAATCGTCGAAGAAATCGCCGACCAGCCTGATCTCGACGAAATCGCCGCCGAACAGCTTGGTCTTGTCGATCTTCTGCTGCGGCGTTGTTACCGGCATGAACACGACGCCCTTCTTGCCGAAGTGGCGGCAGACGAAAGCGAAGCCCTGCGCATGGTTGCCGGCGGAAGCGCAGACGAAGAGTTCCGCCTCGTTGCCGGCCGCGAGCGTCTTGCGGAAGAAATTGAAGGCGCCGCGGATCTTGTAGGACCGCACCGGCGACAGGTCCTCGCGCTTCAACAGCACCCGTGCCCCGGTCTTTTTCGACAGGTAGTCATTCTCCTGCAGCGGCGTTTCCGGAAAGATCTGGCGGATCGCGGCGGCAGCGGTGGCGACGCGGGAAGAGAAACTGTTCATCGGAAAACCACCTCGCACCGCCTGTTGTCGCGGACCTCTATCATCGATCGGGCCGCGCAACGGCTGTTTGTTGCACGCCCTGTCGTCGTGCGGCCGATCCCGCCTATTGCATATCCAGGCCCGTGACGCCATTGTCCGGCCATTCATGCCCCTCCAAACGGGCATTCGCAGAATCCTTGCAAGCACTTGGAGGCGTTTGTTCATGCCTGTCGCATCGGTCGGCCTGAAATCCATGTCCTTGCCGGAATTCGGCGAACCGACGGTGATGCCGCTCATTGCGCGCGCCACCCACGAAGCCCGCATCGCGGCGCTGACGGCATTGGGCGTCAAGGCCGGCCTAGATGCTTTCGCCATCTATGGCGACCGCGAACACGCGGCCAATGTCGCCTATCTCTCAGGCTACGATCCGCGTTTCGAGGAGACACTGCTTGTCGTCGTTCCCGGCCGGCAGCCAAGACTCCTCGTCGGCAATGAAGGCTGGGGCTATGCCGAACTCTGCGGCGGGCCGTATGAGCGCGTCCTCTACCAGACCTTTTCGCTGCCGGCGCAGCCGCGCGATCGCTCGGACGCGCTTCCCGACATCCTCGCCGATTGCGGCCTGAAGCCCGGCCAGCGCATCGGCGCCATCGGCTGGAAGCCGTTCGACGCGGGTGACGCCGGCTTTGGCGAGACGGCACTCGACCTGCCCTCCTTCATCGCCGATACGCTGCGCGCGCTTGTTGGCGACAAGGGCGCGGTTGTGAACGCGGCCAATCTGCTGATGAACCCCACCGACGGGCTGCGCGCCATCAACGAGGCCGACCAATTGGCTGCCTTCGAGTTCGCCGCGACCTTCACCTCGCAGGGGCTGCGCAATGTCCTGCAAGGCATCGAGCCTGGCATGACCGAACTGCAGGCAGCCCGGCTGATGGGCATGAACGGGCTGCCGCATGGCTGCCATCCGATGCTTTCGGCGGGCAAGCGCGCCGCCTATGGCCTGCCCAGCCCGCGCCTCGACATCATCCGGCGTGGCGACCCGATCACCATGGCCTACGGCATCCAGGGTGCGCTCAATGCACGCGCCGGCTTCGTCGCCGAGGAGGCATCCGAACTTCCGCATGCCATCCGCGACTATGTCGAAAGACTGGTCGCGCCCTATTTTGCCGCCGTCGTCGACTGGTACGAAGCGATCGGCATCGGCACCACGGGAGGCACGCTGTGGAAGGCTGTGCATGACCGCATAGGTGATCCGTTCTTTGGTGTCTCCCTCAATCCCGGCCATCTCGTCCATATCGACGAATGGATGCATTCGCCGGTGTTTTCCGGCTCCGACATCAGACTGCGATCGGGCATGGCGCTGCAGGTCGACGTCATCCCGGCGACCGGCGGCGCCTATTTCACCACCAACATCGAGGACGGCATCGCGCTTGCCGACGAACCTCTGCGCGAGGAGATCGCGGCGCGCCATCCCGAGGCCTGGAGCCGCATCGAGGCGCGACGCGGCTTCATGGCGGATGTACTCGGCATCCGCCTCAAACCGGAGGTGCTGCCCTTCTCCAACATTCCGGCGTTTCTGCCGCCGTTTTGGCTTTCGCGCAACAGTGCGATGGCCGTAACCGGGCGCTGACCACATTTCGGCTGGACGCGACTTAGTTCTGCCGCACTCTGGCTGTCCGGGATGTCGCGGGGGTAGGCAGGCCTTTTGGCCGGAGTTGGAATTTCTGAGTGCCTTTGAAGAAGATCTTTGCCGTTGTCCTTGCCTTGCTCGTCGCCGGCTGCGCCGGCACGCAAACACAGGAACTGCTTGGCAGCGCCATCGTCGCGACGCCGGTGACGGAGATCGCTGGCAACCACAGCATCTTCATTGCCACGACGCGCAAGAAGTCCGACGATCCCAACAAGGTTTTCGACGGTGAGCGCTCGGCCACGCTGAATTACGCCCGCGTCAATGTCACGGTGCCAGGCTCCCACCAGACCGGCCAGATCGAGCGCCGTTCGCGCGGCAAATCCGACGACCCGGCGAAGTATTTCATGGCGTCCGAAGTCGTCGGCTACGACACACAGCCGAAGTTCTCCAGCGCGCTCAATGCCGACATCGCGGCGCGCGGTGGCCGCGTCATGGTCTTCGTCCATGGCTACAACACCGGCTTCGATGATGCCGTCTACCGCTTGACCCAGATCGTCCATGATTCCGGCTATCCGGGCACACCGGTGCTGTTTTCCTGGGCGTCGGGCGCCAAGACCACCGACTATGTCTATGACAAGGAAAGCGCCAGCGCGGCCCGCGACCAGCTCGAAGTGACCTTGAGGATGCTGGAACAGTCCGGCGCGCGGCGCATCGACATCGTCGCCCATTCGATGGGAACCTGGGTGACGATGGAAACGCTGCGCCAGATGGCCATTAGCGGCGACCGCGATCTCGGCGGCAAGCTCGGCGATGTGGTGCTCGCCTCGCCCGACATCGATGTCGATGTGTTCAAGAGCCAGATGCGGCGCTACGGCAAGCCTGACAAGCCGTTCATCCTGCTGCTCTCAGACGACGATCGGGCGCTCAGGCTCTCCGGCCTGATCGCCGGCTCGCGGCCACGCGTCGGCGACTACAAGGATGCCGCCGATCTTGCCTCCTACGGCGTGACGGTCGTCGACCTCTCCAAGGTCAAGGGAAGCGATAGCTTCAACCACACCAAATTCGCCGACAATCCCGAATTGGTGAAGATGATCGGCCAGCGGCTGCGCGACGATGACGGTTTTGCCAGCGATCGCGACGTGACCGATCGCATCGGCCTGCTCGGGCAATAGATGCGGTCCCGTGGTTCTCGCCGTGCCTTTTCACCATTGCGGAAGTATCGGCTTACTTTGAACTGGACCGCGGCGGCCTTCGGCTTTATCGGAATATCCGGCGACGTCATGCGTTTGACGTCCCCCTTTGCGGGAGCCGGCGTGTGACCGTGCGTTCGAAGAGTTACCTCGTCGTTGCGTTCGCGCTCGCTGTCACCGGCTGCGCCGGCCAGAACACCCATGATCTGCTCAACAAGACGACGGTCGCCGCACCGGCTTCCGACATCGCGGCGACGCATGAGATCTTCGTCGCCACGACACGCCAGAGGGCAACAAAGGACCCGCGGCAGGTCTATGATGGCGACCGCTCGCTGACCACCAGCTTTGCCCGTGTCGACGTGACCGTTCCCAAAAGCCATCAGGTCGGTGCCATCGAGCGGGCCAAGGGATCCGCAAACAGCAATCCGGCCAAGGAATTCACCGCCAAGGACGTCACCTTCTACGACGGCGCGCCGCAATTCGCCAAGGCGGTCGGCGCCGACATCGCCATGCGCGGCGACCGTGCGCTGGTTTTCGTGCACGGCTTCAACAATGGCTTCGACGACGGCATCTACCGGCTGACGCAGATTGCCCATGACACGAAATATACCGGAACGCCGGTGCTGTTCTCGTGGGCGTCGAGTGGCAAGACGACGGGCTATATCTACGACAAGGAAAGCGCCAACGCGGCGCGCGACGACCTCGAGGCGACGCTCAGGATGCTGGCCAAGACACGGGTCAAGAGCATCGACATCATCGCTCATTCGATGGGAACCTGGGTGACGATGGAGGCGTTGCGCCAGCTCGCCATCACCGGCGATCGCGATCTCGGCGGCAAGCTCGGCTATGTCGTTCTGGCTTCGCCCGACATCGATGTCGATGTCTTCAAGAAGCAGATGATCCGCTACGGCAAGCCGGACAAGCCGTTCGCTATCCTGCTCTCGGGCGACGACCGAGCGCTCAAGCTGTCTTCCCTGATCTCTGGCGACAAGCCGCGCGTTGGCGATTACGGCAATGCCGCCGACCTTGCCAGCTATGGCGTGGTCGTGGCGGACCTGACCAACACCAAGGGCGGCGACCGTTTGAACCATGCCAAATTCGCCGACAACCCGATTCTGGTGCAACTGCTCGGCGACCGGCTGCGCACACCGGCCGCCCTACGATCGGACGAGCCCGACGCGGCGCAGTTCGACAACATCGGCCAGGGTCTAGGCAAGGCCGTCGGCTCGGTCGCCGAGATCGTCATCACCACACCATTCAAGGTGCTGACCGTCGCCACCGGCGGGTAAACAGCCGAGCGCCGGCGGCTGATCTCAGACGAAAAGATCGACCTTCTGGAAGGTCGTCACGTCGATCAGCCCGACGTCGGAAATCCTGAGTTCGGGAATCACGACCAGCGCCAGAAGCGAGTGCTGCATATAGGCGTTGTTTAGCGAACAGCCCATCTTGCGCATCGCTTCGGTGAGCTTCTCGGCCTTGGCGGCGACTATTTCCGCCCGCTCGTCCGACATCAGCCCGGCGATCGGCATTTCGACCAGCGCCAGCTCCTTGCCCTTCGAGAACAGCACGACGCCGCCGCCGACCTCGCCCAGTCGATTCACGGCCAGCGCCATGTCCTGCTTGTTGGTGCCGACGACGATGATGTGGTGGGAATCGTGCGCCACGCTGGAGGCCATGGCGCAGTCGCCCATGTAGCCGAAGCCGGAGACGAAGGCGTTGGTGACACCGCCGGTGCCCTTGTGGCGCTCGACCAGCGCGATCTGGCAGACATCGTTGCGGCGATCCATGGCGACCAGCCCGTCCTCGACCGGCAGATCCGCTTCCAGCGCCCGCGTCGGCGCCTGGTTCTCGATGACGCCGATCACCCGCACACGCACCTCGTTGGCGCCCTTGGGGGCCGCGATGTTGAAGTCAGCGGCCTTGAGTCTCTTGCCGAGCTTGACGGTGTTCTTCGCCGTCTTCGGGTAATCATAGGCCGGAATGTCGATTTCGAGCTTGCTGCCCTTGGCGAGCCTGACGCCACGCGCGTAGACCTCATCGATGGTCATCGCGGAGAGATCCGAGACGATCAGCAGGTCGGCCAGCCGCCCCGGCGCAATCGAGCCGATCTCGCGCTCCAGTTTGAAATGCTGGGCGGTGTTGAGCGTCGCCATCTGGATTGCCGTCACCGGCTTCAACCCCTGTTGAATGGCGTGGCGCACCACCCGGTCCATATGGCCTTCATGGACAAGCGTGCCGGAATGGCTGTCGTCGGTGCACAGGATGAAGTTGCGCGGATCGATGCCGCTCTCGGTCACCGCCTTGATCTGCGAGGCGACGTCATACCAGGCCGAGCCTAGCCGCAGCATCGCCTTCATGCCCTGGCGCACACGCGCAATGGCATCCTCGGCGCGCGTGCCCTCGTGGTCGTCTTCCGGCCCACCGGCGACATAGCCATGGAACGGCAGGCCGAGATCGCGCGAGGCATAGTGCCCGCCAACCGTCTTGCCTGCCTTGACCGTCGCGGCGATCTCGCCAGACATGACCGGGTCGTTGGCGGCGACACCAGGGAAATTCATCACTTCGCCCAGCCCGATGATGTTCTCCCAGGTCATTGCTTCCGCGACATCGGCGACCGTCAGCTCGGCGCCGGCATGTTCCAGCCCCGGTGCTGAAGGCACGCAGGACGGCATCTGCACATGCACGTTGATGGGCATCGCCACGGCTTCGTCATGCATCAGCCGCACGCCCGGCAGGCCCAGCACATTGGCGATCTCGTGCGGATCGATGAACATCGAGGTGGTGCCGTGCGGAATGACGGCACGGCAGAACTCGGTCACCGTCACCATGCCGCTCTCGACATGCATGTGCGCGTCGCAGAGGCCGGGCACCAGATAGCGCCCGCCGGCGTCGACCACCTTGGTGCCCTGGCCGATGGCATGGCTGGCGTTCGGCCCGCAATAGGCGAAGCGCCCGCCGGCAATGGCGATGTCGGTGCCGGCAATGATCTCACCCGAATGGACGTTCACCCAGCGCCCGTTGCGGATGACGAGATCGGCGGGCTTGCGCCCCATCGCGACGTCGACCAGCTGCGTCGCCATCTCGGTCCAGGGTTTGGGTTTCGTCGCATGCGCCGACGGCTTCTTGGCCATGAAAGACTCCTGTTTGCCCGACTGTGCCAAGCCGGTGTGGTTTTGACCAGCGTCAAACAGCGGGTAGCCTGGGACCTGCTGCGCCTTCACGAAGGCTATTCAGCCTTCACGAAGGCTACTGCGCGCTCACGTCGACCGTGACTTTCGCCTTTCCGGCCGAAATCCGTTCGGCGAGGCGCCTCAGTTCACCCTTGCCGAATTTGCCGCTGATCATGACCTCGCC
This sequence comes from Mesorhizobium kowhaii, assembly GCF_042431665.1. Taxonomy (NCBI): domain Bacteria; kingdom Pseudomonadati; phylum Pseudomonadota; class Alphaproteobacteria; order Hyphomicrobiales; family Phyllobacteriaceae; genus Mesorhizobium; species Mesorhizobium kowhaii. The sequence continues at coordinate 17,735 of NZ_JBHLYT010000009.1, read as the reverse complement.
GCCGAGGATGGGTTCGACCAACCGCGGCGACATCACGACGCTGCCGCCGACGCTGAGGTCGATCGTCTTTCCGACATTCGCCTTGGTGAAAGCGGCGAATGCTCGCCCACTGTCCGGCGTCATCTTGAGGTTGAGCGCCACTTGTCCTGGCGCCGGATCGTGTACGACCACGGCCTTGGCAATGGCCAGCGTCAATGGCTCGGCCATGGCGAGGCCGCAGGCGACCAGCACGATGGCTGCTGCGGCGATCGGGCGAAACAGGACGCGCATCAGGATTTTTCTCCGCAAACCGCCGATCTTGCACGGCGACGCTGCCGCGGCAATGCTGCTTGTCTCCGGGGTGCCGGCACTGGGCATGGCGAGCGACATCGGCCAGAAATAGGATTCCGTTTTTGTCGCAAATCGGGTTACCTTCCCAGCAAGGACCTTTCTGAACCGCCATTTCGGAGCGCTCGATGCGTCGCTTGACGCTTGCCAGTGCCGGCTTTCTTGCCCTCACGTGCGTGCCGGCTTTCGCAGCCGACCCAACGGTCGACCTGCCGATGACCGCGCCCGGCTTCGACTGGACCGGCTACTACGCCGGCCTGCAGGCCGGCTATGGCTGGGGCCAGTCCGATATTACGGGGACAGAGGGCGAGCCATTTTCCGTCTCACCCGACATCGACGGCGGTTTTGTCGGTGGCCATATCGCCGGCCTGTGGCAGTTCGACCAGGCGGTGCTCGGCGCCGAGGCCGACCTCAATTATTCGTCTGTCGACGGCACGACCGAAGCGGAGCCGGGAAATACGTTCGGCACCGACATCAAGTGGTTCGGGTCGATCAACGCCAAGGCCGGATACGCAATGGACCGGCTGCTGGTCTACGGCATTGGCGGCATCGCCTTTGCCGGCATCGAAACGTCGCAAGCGACAGGCACGGCGTTCGACAGCTCACGCACGAGTGTCGGCTGGACCGTCGGCGCCGGCGTCGATTACGCGCTGACCGACAAGTTCGTCGTCGGCGCGCAGTATCGCTACTATGATTTCGGCTCGGAGCACTATGATGCGTCCGGCGATTTCACCGACCGCGACCAGGATGTGAAGCTGAACACGGTCGGCATCAATTTGAGCTACAAGTTCTGAGCCTCGCCAGCGGCCTGGCGCTACCCGGCCAAAGGCCGTCGCTTAAGGAACTCTCTTGGTGGAAGGGGCGGCCGACGCCCCCAGTTGGGCGGGGTAATGGGTTGGGCCTGAGAGGCGCCGGCCTGGGCGGGTTTGATCCGCCAAGGAGTATCCTACCAGTATCTGCGGCGCGCATAATTCCGTGATCGCACCAGTATCATCAAACCGCATGGTCTGTTTTTCGCATTCAGACGTGGCCAAGAACACGACCTGACGGCCTGTGTCTGGCGTTTGAAAAGGGCTGGCCTGCGGACGTGGCGGAATGGTGGACGCAAGGCACTTAAAATGCGGGCTACGCCATCCCGACACGTCCCGCGCAGTCCTGACTAGCCTTGTTTTCCGGGCTTCTCTGGCGGCAGACTGAGCCATTCATATCGCTCGGAACGATATCGCCCGCCACGGGTTAGAACCTCATGGACACCATGGAACCCCACGGTCACGGGATGGCGGCCGATATTTTGACCTCGGAAGTCGCCAATGCACGGCAGCGCATCAACCGCACCGAGCTCGCGCTTCAACGCACAAAAGAAATGCTGGCCGAAAACATCGCGATGCAAAGCAGGATAAGAACCGCGCAACGGCGTTTGGTCGAGGCCGCCCGCTGGGTGAAGACCGATCCCTAAACGACCGCCACGCCGTGGCACCGGAACCAAAGCGGTCGCGCCATGTTACCCCACGAAGGGCAACACATCCTTTTGGAGAATTCAAAATGAAAGTCATGATCTTGGGCGCGTTGGCGCTTTGCTTGGCCCTGCCTGCGGTTGCTTCCGCAGATGAAGCCATCGTCATTCAGACCCACCGACATCACCGCCATCATTGGAACAACAACGACGGTGCGGTCATCTATCGGGACGGACAGCGTCTCCATCACCGCCATCATGGCGAGCAGGCGTTTTACGACAATGGCGAGCGCGCCTGGCGCCGGCACCACCACCGCTCGGATGCAGTCATCATCAGCGGTTCGATCGACCGTCCGATGCATCGGCATCATCACGTCATCGTCCAGCAGGACAACAACAACTACTGATCTTAGCCCTATGGCCCGGCTGCTCGATCGCGAGAGCCGGGTCATCTCGGCTACCCCAACTCTTTGAGGTTCCTGGCCGGCGACGATGGTCATCCGCCCCTCGTCCTACCGTCGAGTTTCCCAAGGTTCGGTTCCACGACCTCAGACACACCCATGCATCTGCACTGATCGCCAGCGGGATCGACGTGGTTGCAATCAGCCGTCGCCTAGGGCATGCGTCACCTGTAGTCACGCTGTCAGTCTACGCCCATCTGTTTACACGGTGGGACGAAGGTGCTGCAGCGGCGATTGAAGCTGCCATGAGAACGGGCGCAGAACAATAATCCGGCCTTTCGGTGCCAATCCGGTGCCAACAGGGCTCGAATGGCTGGACCTATGTTCGCTTAAGTGCTTGTAATCGCGGCCTGCGGACGTGGCGGAATTGGTAGACGCAAGGGACTTAAAATCCCTCGATCTCTGATCGTACGGGTTCGATTCCCGTCGTCCGCACCATATTGAAATCAAATGACAATCTGGCTTTTAGGAACTTCGCGGATACCCTGATCAAAACGCGCTTGGATAGCCGCCCGGGTAGCCATTCAATGAAAAAGCCCGCCACCGTCAGGCAGTGGGCCCTTGGTCGCGCCCCTGCGATTAGGAATTCTTATCGCCGTTTGGATTTGGTGCCGGTGCCTCTCGCACGTCTCGCGGGGGCGGATCGACATGTTCAGGCTCTGGCGATGCTTCCTTGTCGGAACGACGGAGTGTCTTCTTCGTGTCAGGCTTCGGTGGCGGATCTTTGACTTTGCTTGGCATATCCACTTCCTCCCATCCCCCTGAAACCGGATCACCGCTCTCTTGTTCCGTGGCCCGTTAAAAGGCTAGCCACCGTGGGGCACGGCTGTACCTCATCCGGGTGTACCTCATAGAGCCATCTTGCATTCCGCGTTCGTCTCCGCACTCCAACGGCAGCGGCCCGCTTCAACCTTTCGGAGGTAGCCCTTCATGCGGATGCGCTCTGGCTCTTGCATTAGAGTGAGCGCATGTTTCGGGTCAGCCAGCACTGCGCCTCCTCGAGCCATACTGGTCAGGCCCAGCGGCCACCGCTGCTAGTCCCCTAGCAAGTCGCTGGGCCGCCCCGGCAAAAAATCCGCTCCCGTCAGCGCTTCACCTTCGGCGTGATCTCCTCGAGCTCACCTTGTCGCCGATCTCCTTTGCCGCCGCCAGCGCTTTGGCCTTGTCTTAGGTGGTCAGCACGATCCGCCAATGCGGCTTCTCGACAACGCTCACGATGTAGGTCGTGGCCGGTTTGTGCTCCACCTTTTGGCACTTCCTTCGTTCATATGGGTGTGTTCCGCTTATATTAGCAGCAGCATATATATTCGCCAGCCGGCGCCGCCCCCAACCCGCCCCGCCGGTCAGGCCCAGCGGCCTAGCTGCCACACCTAGCAACCAGGCCGCTGGGCCGCCCAGTGCCGGGCCGTTTCGCACGGCAAAGCCGGCATCATCGAAACGACAAAATGCAGACCCCGCCCCCTCTCGCGCTGACATCGTCAAACACTCCCGCGCGAGGAGCCCGCTTGCACTCGCCTTCGGGTTGCGCGACTATTGCCCTGGGGACGGACGAAGGGGAATCAAATGGCGGCCGAAAAAAGGGCAATAGCTCTCGCAAAAAGGACAATAACTCTCGCAAAATGGGATGTAACCATGAGCGAAGAGATGGGCCAAGTCGTCTTGCGCATGTTCCCGACGACAGGTGAACCGTTCCCGATCCTCCTTAGCCTTGGTCAGGCAACGAGATTGGGCCATGATCTACAGGCTCCAATGTTTCTTCCGAAAATTACGGTTCAATGACTGCTTAGCGCTACCGCTTGGCACTATCGAAAGTCGGCGTCCAGTCGCGATTCCACTCCTGCTGGAAGCCCTCGTAGTCAGGAAGTGAAGAACACCGGCCGGCGATCACGGCCCGCGGCCTTGCAATCCGAGCAGCCAAAGCGCCCGACCAAATTCCAGTGCATTGAGCCGTGCTCGGGCCCGAGCCTGTCGATCAGCGCTTGGACATCCAGCTTTGTGGATTTGCAGCACAGCGGCCAATAGCGGGGGAAAACGTCCGAACAGGGTTCTGTTGCAGGGTTGCTAATATTAGGGTTGGCTTCAGCCGGCTTGCCCCAACAAAAAGCCCCAAGCCGGTTAGGCTCGGCGGCCTCTCGTCACCCCGATCGGCTGTCGAGCCGCCTGAAGGTTGATGGCTGAATGAAAGGCCTCGCCGCTCCATTTGCGAAGCGGCGAGGCCCCCACCCGCCCCGATGCCGGCCCCAACACCCGGCATTGCTGACACTGCAATTCTGGTGCCAGCGCAAATGACCCATTACGGGACATCCGCGTGCGTCGGCTTAGGCGGCGTCGGCTAAGATTGGCCCGGCGGGAAACGTGCGCGGGGCAAGCTTGGCACGGCTCTTGCGTCCATAGCTTCAGGCATGCCGGGCGCAAAGACGCTGTTCCACATCGACACCGGCGTGTGAGGTTGGGACAATGATGTCGCGCAAGCTTCTGTTCGGCCTTCCCGCAGTGTTCCTGGTCACGGCCTTGGCGGTAGCCCTCTTGTCGTCCGAGACCTCATGGGAATTTCTGACTGCGACCCAATCCGATTCGGTCTTTTGTTCAAGCGGTCCATCACGCGAGACCGTATCGGCGTCGGCTTCAACGTCGAGGACTTTGCCATCATGTGGATAGCACAGACAAAATTCGGAAATGAACAGCCTCGTGTAGCGGCGTCTTGCAGAGATTGGGCCATGGAGCAGTGGGCTTTGATCACTCGGTTGGCATCAGCCTTTCGCGAATTCATTGCACCGCGCTACCGGCCAGAACTTCACTATATGCGCGGCCCCGGGCCGGCCTGCGCGCGCCGCGTGAGCGCAGGCCGAATATCCCACGGCCAACCATCCCTATTCGGCATCGATCCGAGAGCCAAACCAGGCGGCAGGATGCAAGTCGCCAGAATGCAGGGCGCCAGAAAGCCGGTATCGATCAAGCAGGGATCGGGTTCAGCTTCAGGTGCTGGATCAGGATGATGGTCTTGGCGTCGATGATGCGGCCATCGGCAATGCCGGCCAGCGCCTCGTCGAGCGGCATTTCCAGCACTTCGATGTCCTCGCCCTCGTCCGGTGCGCCGCCGCCGGCCGAGATGCGGTCGGCGGGCGAATAGCGGGCGATGAAGAACCAGAGCCGTTCGGTGACGCTGCCTGGGCTCATATAGGGTGAAAACAGCCGTTCCACGTTCTGCAGGCGGTAGCCGAGTTCTTCCTCGGCTTCCTTGCGGATGCAGGTTTCCGGATCGTTTTCGTCCAACAGGCCGGCACAGGCCTCGATCAGCGGCTCGCGGTGGCCGGTGACGTAGGCGGGATAGCGGAACTGGCGCACCAGAAGCACGGTCGAGCGCAAGGGATCGTAAGGCAGGATCACCGCACCGTCGCCGCGATCATAGGTCTGGCGAATCTGTGTCTCCCACTGTCCGTCACGCCGGCGGTAGTCGAGGACGGTCTTCTTCAGGACAGCCCAGTCGTCGGAGAGGATTTCCTCCGAACGGATGCGAATGCGATCTTCCATCATGATCTCCATGCTACCGGTCGAGGCGTAGCCGCGAACCGGCATTTGCGCAATGCAGGCAATCGGTCCAAAAAGGCGTGTCACCTTCTCGTGTGTGGCGCGCCTTCGATCCACTACCTAGATAGCGGCTTACCCCTCTCGGAGCCCTTTCCCATGACCTCATCGCTTTTCCAGCCGATCACTCTCGACGGCCTCACCTTCCCCAATCGCATCGCTGTCGCGCCGATGTGCCAGTATTCCGCCGAAGACGGCTCGGCCAGCGACTGGCACCTCTACCACTGGATGAACCTTGCCATGTCCGGCGCCGGCATGGTCACGGTCGAGATGACCGATGTCGAACGGCGCGGGCGTATCACGCATGGCTGCCTCGGCCTTTATTCCGAAGACAATGAGGCGTCCGCCCGCCGCACGCTGGATGCTGCCAGACGCGTCGCCGCTCCCGGCACGAAGTTCGGCTCGCAGCTTGCCCATGCCGGCCGCAAGGCCTCCAACCGCAAGCCGTGGCAGGGTGGCGGGCCGCTGCAGCCAAACGAAGATCCCTGGCAGACCGTGTCGGCCTCGGCCATCGCCTACGACACCGGCTGGAACGTTCCGCGAGCGCTGGAAGACGAAGAAATCCTGCAGCTCATCGAACGCTTCGCCGAGGCGGCAAGGCGTGCCGAACGCGCCGGCTTCGATTTCCTCGAACTGCACGCAGCGCATGGCTACCTGATCTTCCAGTTCCTGTCGCCATTGTCCAACCAGCGCACGGACCGCTGGGGCGGCTCGCTGGAAAACCGCATGCGCCTTGCCGTCGAGCTCGCCAAGGCGGTGAGGAAAGCAACGCCAAAGCTGATGCTCGGCGCGCGGTTGTCGGTGAAGGACTGGGTCGATGGCGGCTTCGACGTGGAAGACGCGATCGAAGTGGCGAAAGCACTCAAGGACGTCGGCGTCGCCTATCTCTGCTGCTCGAGCGGCGGCAATTCGCCCCTGCAGAAATTGCCCACCGGACCCGGCTACCAGGTGCACCTGGCGGAAGCCGTGCGCAAGGGCGCCGGCATTCCGACCCGTGCGGTTGGCCTGATCGACGACCCGAAGCAGGCCGAGGCAATCGTCGCCGAGGGCCGCGCCGACATGGTGGCGCTGGCACGCGCCTTCCTGGCCGATCCGCGCTGGGGATGGCGTGCCGCCGCCACGTTCAGCGAGACAATCCACCCGGCACCACAGCTTGCCCGTTCGGTGACCACGATGCAGCACTGGATGAAGGCGGCGGGCTGATCGGCCCGTTCTCCTGATCCCGGCGCGGTCCGCAGTCTGGACAGTTTGCCACTGCTTGGCTTCAATTCTGCTCGCAAACTGTTACGTTGGGTGAGGCTGCGGCGGGCGCGGCCGGGCTTGGGAGGAAATCATGTCGTTCAGGGCATTCTTGCCGGTTGCAGCGCTGACAGCCGTGGCCGGCCTTTGGATTGGCACGTTGACGCCGGCCGGTGCGCAATATTGCGAAGGCACGGTGCACGGCCTGTCCGGCCGCTACAATCTGGCGACCGGCAGCGGCTTTCTCGCCGTGCGGACGCGGCCGAACTCGTCGTCGCGGATGATCGGCCAGCTGTTCAATGGCGATCACACCGAGATCTTCGACCGCCGCGGCAACTGGTATCAGGTCGAGATCGGCGGCAGGACCGGCTGGGCAAATGCACGCTGGCTGCGCAACGATTGCGGCTACTGAGACGCCCGTGCATGTCACCCAAAAGTGGATCCGGTTTTGGGATAACGACATGCATAAAACAAAGACCTAAAGCGCGTCGCAAACGCGACGCGACTTTTGGGCGCAGGCTGAAGGCCACGGTTGCAACCAAATTGGCTGCTTTGCGTTGCGGCCATGATGGACAACAAACCTTTTGAAGTGCCGGTCGTCGTCGAACTTGGCCACGTCGGCAAATATCGCCATATCCGCAGTGCCCAGGAGGCGGCGGAATGCCTGATGACCGTGTGGCCGCTCAATCGCGGCCCGCGCCATCGTGATGCCCTCGACACTTGCCTCAAAGTGCTGGAAGGTTATCGTTCGACAGCGGATGCGCGCCGGGCGCTGATTGAAGCCGCCAAGGAATCGGAAGTCCTTGTGCCCGACGACAGACTGTCAGACGACCGGCTGCATTGAGCAGACGGACCTTTCAACTGGAGGTTTTCATGGCGAAGCTGACTTACAAGATCGTCGAGCATGACGGCGGCTGGGCCTATAAGGTCGGAGAGACCTTCTCGGAGACGTTCCCCACGCATCAGGACGCGTTGCGCGCCGCCGAAATCGCTTCATCCGAGCAGCAGGTTGCCGGGGCCACGGACGGCATCCAGTACGAGGACGCCGAGGGCAAATGGCACGAGGAACTGGCCGACGGTCGAGACCGGCCGCAGACGGAAGTGTCAGACTAATTTCAATATTGGGCATGCAGGACGCCGACCGCAGACGTCCGGAGAGAATGACGTTCCGCGGCCAGCGACTGCCCTGCGGGCTCTAGCTTTTGAGCATTATCTTTCCCGAAAACCGGTAACCACTTTTCGGGATCATGCTCTAGCTTTTGAGCACGATCTTTTCCAAAATCGGTAACCACTTTTCGGGATCGTGTTTTGACTATTTGCCGCAGTACTGATCGTTCACGTTCCCTTGGGCATTCGCATCGGGACCGGCGGTATGGAGGCACAAGGTCCGGCCGGGCCGGTATTACCCAGGGTGTTCAATCCTGAGCTATCGCCATTGATGCTTCCGGTGGTGCTCTGATCGACAGCCGAGGAATTCTCGTTGCCGAAGAGCCAGTTGTGGTGGTTGGAATAGGTGCTGTCCGACGACTGCGCCATTGCCGATGTGGCGAGACCGATCGTCAAAACGGATGCTGCGCTCCGGCGCGACGAATTGCGGCATGTGCCCCATTCCCTCGACCACTTCGAAATCGAGCCCCTGGATCCTCGACCTCATCGGCGCACCCTGGGTGTGAAAGCGGGTCACGCGATCGGCATCGCCGAAGAGGATGCCGGCTGGCATGGCGATCTCGCCATAGCGCCCCTCGATGCGGCCAAGGTCACGCTCGATCGCCACGACATCGGAGGACATGGCATAGAAATGAGCTGGCCTGAGCCCGAGCCAGCCGCCGGCCGCGACCATGTAGTCGCCAGGCAGGACCTGTGGCGCGAAGATGAACTCCATTATCGGCCGCGCATATCTGAGGCTCGTCGGTATCGCCACCGTATAGCTCATGATCCAACGCCACAGGCGTGACGGAATATAGAGTGAGCCGAACTTTTCGCGCCCATCGGCTTCCATGTGGGTCAATGGCGCCAGGAGCGCGATGCCGGAAATCGTCTCGGGGTGTTCAACGGCCAGGGTCAGCGCGATGGCACCACCCAGGGAATGACCGACCACCAGCGGCTTTTCCAACCTGAGCTCTTCAATGAAGCGGCGCACGGTCTCGGCCTGTTCGGTCAGCCGGCCCGTCGCACCGCTCGCCCGCACCGAATAGCCCGCTCCCGGTCGATCGAGCGCGATCAACCGGTAGCCCGGACCCAGCCGCCCGAACAGAGTGTGCCGGAAATGATGGAGCTGGGCGCCAAGCCCGTGCAGGAAGACGATCGGCCGCCCCTCGCCCTGGTCGACATAGTGGATGCGATTGCCATCTATCTCGATGAACTTTCCGACCGGCGGCACCAGCCTTTCGGCCTTGGCCGCGATCCACAGCGTCGCCAGCACCAGACTGGCGATCCCCAGGACCGCCAGCGACAACAGAACGGCAAGCAGCCACGACAGAATCGACAGGAGCATTGTTCACCCGAACCAGAACCAGCTTGAGCTTAGCCGCATCCGGTGCCGCTGCAACCTTGCATCGAATGGGCGGCCCGAGAACCGTCGATATGATTTGCTGGTCCGCTCAGGCAGCATTGCGACGGCTGCCGCGCCGCGCTATCTGAGGCGACCCGTCTTGCCGGAGTCTTCCATGCCCGAAATCGTGACCGCCGCCATGCTTGTCATCGGCGATGAGATTCTGTCCGGCCGCACCAAGGACAAGAACATCGGCCATCTCGCCGATATCATGACGGCGATCGGCATCGACCTGAAGGAAGTGCGCATCGTTCCGGACGAGGAAGACGAGATCGTCGCGGCGGTGAATGCGGTGCGCGCACGCTACACTTATGTGTTCACCACCGGCGGCATTGGCCCGACGCATGACGACATCACGGCCGATTCCATTTCAAAAGCCTTCGGCCTGCCTTGCGAATACGATGCCAAGGCCTATGCCCTGCTCGAGGCAAGCTATGCCGCGCGCGGCATCGAATACACCGAGGCCCGCAAACGCATGGCGCGGATGCCGCGCGGCGCCGATCTCATCGACAATCCGGTGTCGGTTGCGCCCGGCTTTCGCATCGGCAACGTCCATGTCATGGCCGGCGTCCCGTCGATCTTCCAGGCTATGCTCGACAACGTCGTCCCGACGCTGAAGGCCGGCACCAGGATGCTGTCGGCAACCGTGCACTGCCCATTCGGCGAGGGCCTCATCGGCGGACCGCTGGGCGATATCCAGAAAGCGCATCCGGACACGATCATCGGCTCCTATCCGAAATATGGCGATGGCAAATTCTGGACCGAACTGGTCGTGCGTGCCCGCAGGCAGGACGCGCTGGACGCAGCGCGTGCCGATGTCGAGGCGATGGTGGCCGGGTTCGCCAGCAATCCCGGCTGATCCAGTTCAGACCGGAACCAAGCACGACGCTGGAACGTTTCCTTCACGCGAGTATATCGGCCGCAATTCGATCGCTTGCAAACTGAGGGATTACCATGCGATTCAAGACCATCGTCGCCATTCTGCAAAACGAGCAGGACGCCGAACGCGTGCTGGACTGCGCCATTCCACTCGCCAGCCGATTCCAGAGCCATCTGATCGGTATCCATGCCGAAACGCTTCCGGTGCCCTACACCTCGGCCACCGGCTTTCCGGACACCGAGTTCCTGCAGGTTTCGGCCGACATGAACCGGGAGCGGGCCGAGAAGCTGCAGGCCATTTTTCTCAAGCATATCGAGAATTCCGGGCTTTCCTTCGAGTGGCGAAGCCTGGAGAGCTTTTCGGGTGACAGCGCGCTGACCGGCATTTCCAGCGTGCGCGCCGCCGATCTGATCATCGCCGCGCAGCGTGAGACGGGCGGCGACCCGGGCGCGGATGTCGACACGCTGGTCTATGACGCCGGCCGGCCAGTGCTGGTGGTGCCGCATGCGGGCCCGCTGGTCACCACCTTCAAGCATGTGCTGCTGGCCTGGAACGGCAGCAAGGAAGCGGCCCGCGCCGCCTTTGACGCACTGCCGTTCATCATCGAAGCCGAGAAAACCGACATATTGGTCATCGATCCACCCGACACGCTCGACGAGAGCCCGGAAGCCGCCGGCGCCGAAATCGCGGCCGCGCTGTCGCGCCACGGCGCCACCGTCAGCGTCTCGGTGCAGAGGTCGGGCGGCAGTTCGATCGACGACATCATCCAGACCAGGATCGCGGAAACCGGCGCCGATCTGCTGGTGCTCGGCGCCTACAGCCACTCGTGGCTGCGCCAGCTTCTGTTCGGCGGCGTGACGCGCACCGTGCTGCGCACGTCGCCGGTGGCCGCCTTCCTGTCGCGCTGAGTCCACAACGATCGCTCAGGCCGCCCTTGCCAAGGCCAAGGCTTTCCAGTTAATTCCGCGCGCATTCCCCTGTTTTCCTGCACGCGATCCCCGCGTGCTGCGGAGTGCGCGACATGTCCCTTCCCGAAAAAGCCTTTCCGGTCTCCTGGGACCAGTTCCATCGTGACGCCCGGGCGCTCGCCTGGCGGCTTGCGGGTGCCAACAAGGGGCAATGGAAAGCGATCGTCTGCATCACCCGTGGCGGGCTGGTTCCGGCTGCCATCATCTCGCGCGAACTCGGCATCCGCGTCATCGAGACGGTCTGCGTCGCCTCCTATCACGACTACACCAGCCAGGGGCAGCTGCAGGTTCTCAAAGAGATCACCCCCGCCCTGCTGGCCGACGACGGCGCCGGTGTGCTGATCATCGACGACCTGACCGATACCGGCAAGACGGCGGGCATCGTGCGCGCGATGATGCCGAAGGCGCATTTCGCCACCGTCTACGCCAAGCCGAAAGGCCGGCCGCTGGTCGATACCTTCGTCACCGAAGTCAGCCAGGACACCTGGATCTATTTCCCGTGGGACATGGGCTTCACCTATCAGAAGCCGATCGCCGACGACCACGCCGGCTGATTCGCAACATCTGCCTTTTCCAGATCAGCCGCCACTGTCGGGCATCATTTGCTTCCGCAAATGGGCCTTGCGGGCCAGACATTTTGCGAAATCGACGTTCATTGGCGGAAATTGGCCAGACGGGTCAAAGTTTTTACTTTTATTGCTTATGATTGGCCGTAAGATTCGTGAGACGGCAAACGATTCTGGAGGCTGGGGCTAGCTTCTCCGATGTTGACGAGGCCAACGACGCACAATCATCTGGCCGAAAGGGTCCGGCGGCTCTTCGGCACGGCGCCGTGCCGTCTGCAGGTTGCCGCCCTGCCCTGGCGCGACAACGGAAACGGTGTCGAGATCATGCTGATCACCAGCCGCGATACCGGGCGTTGGGTTATTCCCAAGGGCTGGCCCGAGGCCAAAGAGCCACTCTGTGAGGCCGCGGCGCGCGAGGCCGGCGAGGAAGCCGGGCTGCGCGGAACGGTGTCGCACCTTGAGGCCGGCCGTTACTTCTACGCCAAGGTGTTGGCTTCCGGCGAAGAAGTGCCGTGCGAAGTCCTGGTGTTTCCGCTGCACGTCGACAAGATCGCCGATCGCTGGAAGGAAAAACACTCGCGCACCCGCAGATGGGTCAGTTCCAGCGAAGCGGTGCGCATGATCAACGAACCCGACCTTTGCCAGATCATCGCCTATTTCTGCGCCGACCCGCACAGGTTCCCCTGATCGGTCACCCTTCTGCCGTAAGAGGTCCAGCTCACAACCATAGAGTGCACAGGCCCAGTTCGATGCGGCGCTGTGAATGGTTTGCTAATCATTGGCGGGTAAGAATCGGGTCGATCGGGCGCTCTATCGATGGCAAACCCTGTAAACCCAATTCAGCAAGATTCCGGCGAGCCTCAGCGCGAACGTCGTCCGCGCGTGCTCAAGGGCGGATCGATCATCACCGGGATTCAGAACTCGGAGGTCGGCTGCACGCTGCGCAATCAGCACGACAGCGGCGCCGAACTGAAGATACCGCTCGAGTCACGGGTTCCCGATCGCTTCCTTCTCTACGTGCCGCTCGACGGCATTGCCTATCGGTGCGAGGTTCGCTGGCGCCGCAATGACCGCGTGGGGGTGCAGTTCACCGGCACCGAGCCAAAGCCGAAATTGCATTACGGTTGATCCCTCCGGATGCAGCGGCGAAGCGATCGCCGCGCTGCAATTCTATCCCCGTTATCCACATATGTGACACACAAGATGTTGGGGTCACAAAAGCTACGCAAACGAATCCTTGACGGCGCAAAACGAGTCGCCTTTTATAGGCCATGCGCTCCTGTTGAGAGCGCGACCGGAAAGTTCTGAGCCCGGTCTTTTTCCCGGATTATGTGCGTTTTTGCCCGCATTTCCGCCTGTTTACGAGGCCGGCGGAAGCGTTGGGGTTGTGGGGTGGTTGGGGACGATAGGGAGAATTGTCGGACTGGAATAAATTGTCTGTTAACACTATATTTAGTGTTTGCAGGTAGGTTCGACGCTAGATAGTGTGAATTTCCCTCGAGTGAGGGAATCGAAAAAAATCAGTTTTGAGGGACCCGCGGGTTCGTCGGCGCGTTGGACAGGTGCTTCGCAAGGAGTTTGACCAGCAAGGCCGGCGGAGACTGCAAAATGGAGAGCCGGCCGTTTTCGAACGCCGGCAGGCGGCGGACATGCGTGTTTCGCATTGGGGGCAGAAATCCCCTGACGAAAGCGCTATATATAGACAAAAGGGACCGGACCAATGCGCATCGAGCGTCGTTTCACCAAGCAAGGGCAATCGGCTTACGCGGAGATCGAATTCCGCAAGGCGCTTTCGGAGATCAAGAATCCGGATGGCTCGGTGGTGTTCCGTCTCGACAATATCGATGTGCCGGCGCAGTTCTCCCAGGTCGCCGCCGACATCCTGGCGCAGAAGTATTTCCGCAAGGCCGGTGTCCCCGCACGACTGAAGAAGATCGAGGAGAACGACGTCCCCTCGTTCCTGTGGCGCTCCGTCGCCGATGAGGCCGAGCTTGCCAAGCTGCCGGAAGCCGAACGCTATGGTTCCGAGATCGACGCCCGCCAGGTCTTCGACCGCCTTGCCGGCACTTGGACCTACTGGGGCTGGAAGGGCGGCTACTTCAAGGCGTCGGAGGAAGACGCCCGTGCCTTCCGCGACGAACTCGCCTACATGCTGGCCACGCAGCGCGTGGCGCCGAATTCGCCGCAATGGTTCAACACCGGCCTGCACTGGGCCTATGGCATCGACGGCCCGAGCCAGGGCCACTTCTATGTCGACCCGTTCACCGGCAAGCTGACCAAGTCAAAGTCCTCCTACGAGCATCCGCAGCCGCATGCCTGCTTCATCCAGGGCGTGCAGGACGACCTCGTCAACGAGGGCGGCATCATGGATCTTTGGGTGCGTGAAGCGCGCCTGTTCAAGTACGGCTCCGGCACTGGGTCCAACTTCTCGCTGCTGCGCGGCGAAGGCGAAAAACTGTCCGGCGGCGGCCGTTCGTCCGGCCTGATGAGCTTCCTCAAGATCGGCGACCGTGCGGCGGGCGCCATCAAGTCGGGCGGCACGACGCGCCGCGCCGCCAAGATGGTCATTGTCGACGCCGATCACCCCGATATCGAGGAATTCATCGACTGGAAGGTCAATGAAGAGCAGAAGGTCGCCTCGCTGGTGACCGGCTCCAAGATCGTCAAGAAGCATCTCGAAGCGATCATGAAGGCCTGCGTCAATTGCGAAGGCCAGGACGACGACTGTTTCGACCCGTCGATCAACACCGCGCTGAAGCGCGAGATCAAGGCGGCCAAGAAGTCGGCTGTGCCGGAGAACTACATCTACCGTGTCATCCAGTTCGCCAAGCAGGGCTACACGTCGATGTCGTTCAAGACCTACGACACCGACTGGGATTCGGACGCCTACCTCACCGTTTCGGGCCAGAACTCCAACAATTCGGTGTCGCTGAAGGACAATTTCCTGCGCGCCGTCGAGGACGATGCCGACTGGCACCTCACCGCCCGCAAGGACGGCAAGGTGTTGAAGACGCTGAAGGCCAGGGATCTCTGGGAAAAGATCGGCTACGCCGCCTGGGCTTCCGCCGATCCGGGCCTGCATTTCAACACGACGATGAACGACTGGCACACCTGCGCCTCCGCCGGTGCGATCCGGGCGTCCAACCCGTGCTCGGAATACATGTTTCTCGACGACACGGCCTGCAACCTGGCCTCGATCAACCTCCTGCCCTACCGCAACGCCGACGGCACGATCGACATCGCTGCCTATGAGCACACCGTGCGGCTATGGACGATCGTTCTCGAAATCTCGGTGATGATGGCGCAGTTCCCGTCGAAGGAGATCGCCAAGCAGTCCTACGAATACCGCACGCTCGGCCTCGGCTACGCCAATATCGGCGGCCTGCTGATGACGTCGGGCATTCCCTACGACTCCGACGAGGGCCGCGCCATCTGCGCCGCACTCACCGCGATCATGACCGGCATGGCCTATGCCACCTCGGCCGAAATGGCCGCCGAACTCGGCGCCTTCGCCGACTACGATCGCAATGCGCAGAACATGCTGCGCGTCATGCGCAACCATCGCCGTGCCGCCTATGGCGAGAAGCAGGGCTATGAGAAGCTGGCCGTCAACCCGGTGCCGCTGGTCGCTTCCGACCTGAAGCAGCAGGACCTTGCCGTCCATGCCAAGGCCGCCTGGGACCGCGCCATCGAACTCGGCGAGGAGCATGGCTACCGCAATGCGCAGGCGACCGTCATCGCGCCGACCGGCACGATCGGCCTGGTCATGGATTGCGACACCACCGGCATCGAGCCCGACTTCGCCCTGGTGAAGTTCAAGAAGCTCGCCGGCGGCGGCTATTTCAAGATCATCAACCGCGCCGTGCCGGAAGCGCTGCGTACGCTCGGCTACTCCGAAGCCCAGATCGCCGAGATGGAGGCCTATGCGGTCGGCCACGGCAATCTCAACCAGGCACCTAGCATCAACCCCGGCGCACTCAAGGCCAAGGGTTTTACCGACGACAAGATCGCGGCACTCAACGCAGCCTTGAAGTCGGCCTTCGACATCAAGTTCGTCTTCAACCAGTGGACGCTCGGCGCCGACTGGGTGAAGGAGACCTTTGGCTTCACCGACGAGCAGCTCAACGACTTCTCGTTCGAGATCCTGCCGGCGCTGGGCTTCTCCAGGAAGGACATCGAGGCCGCCAACATCCATGTCTGCGGTGCGATGACGCTGGAAGGCGCGCCGTTCCTCAAGGCCGAGCACCTGGCGGTGTTCGACTGCGCCAGCCCGTGCGGCAAGATCGGCAAGCGCTCGCTGTCGATCAACAGCCACATCCAGATGATGGCGGCAGCGCAGCCCTTCATCTCCGGCGCCATCTCCAAGACCATCAACATGCCGAACGACGCGACGGTGGAAGACGCCAAGGGCGCCTACATGCTGTCGTGGAAGCTGGCGCTGAAGGCCAACGCGCTCTACCGCGACGGCTCGAAGCTGTCGCAGCCGCTCAATTCCTCGCTGCTCGCCGATGGCGAGGACGACGAGGACGACGCCCTCGAGCAGCTGATCGCCGCACCGGCGGCAGCACGCGCGGCACAGATCACCGAACGGATCGTCGAGCGCATCATCGAGCGCGTGTCGCGCGAGCAGGAAAAGCTGCCCGGCCGCCGCAAGGGCTACACGCAAAAGGCCAAGATCGGTGGCAACACCATCTTCCTGCGCACCGGCGAATATGACGATGGCCGTCTCGGCGAGATCTTCATCGACATGAACAAGGAAGGCGCGACCTTGCGTGGCCTTCTCAACAACTTCGCCATCGCCATCTCGCTCGGCCTGCAGTACGGCGTGCCGCTCGACGAATATGTGCACGCCTTCACCTTCACCAAGTTCGAACCGGCCGGCATGGTGCAGGGCAACGATGCCATCAAGAGCGCGACGTCGATCCTCGACTACGTGTTCCGCGAGCTGGCGATCTCCTATCTCGGCCGCAACGACCTCGCCCATGTCGACCAGTCGGACTTTTCCAACACCGCACTTGGCCGTGGCATCAGCGAAGGCAAAACCGATGCGGTCTCCAAGGGCCTGACCCGTGGCGCTTCGCCGGTGAAGCTGGTGTCGCGGGTGAGCGGCAATGATCCGAAGGGTTTTGCGGCTCCCTCGGGCGCCCCTGCCCGCTCGGCACCCACAGCCTTCTCCGGCTCCAACGTGCTGGCGCTGAAACCGGCCAGTGACGAAGCGGTCGCCTACAAGCGCGACTATGAAGAGCGGGCAAAGGAACTGGCTGAGGACATCGCCTTCGAGGAAGCGGCGGCGGGTGTTGCTTCTGACGCCACGGCGGCGCTGTTCACCGACGCCGCCGCCAATGAAGCGGCCGAGGCGAAGAAACTCGCCAACGACCGCCGCGCCAAATCGCTGCTCCAGGGCTACACCGGCAATTCCTGCTCCGAGTGCCAGAATTTTACCATGGTGCGGAATGGCACTTGCGAGAAGTGCGATACATGTGGGGCCACGAGCGGGTGCAGCTGATGGATGGTCGTGGTGGTGCCACACCCAAAGTTGGGTACCTGAAAGCCAATGTTGTGTACCTGGAGGGGCCTGACGGCCGCCTCTCAGGCAACTGGAAGGGGTGGCTGGGCTTTTAGGCAAAGGAACGATTTCCGGATGCAAAAAGCGTCCGGAAAAATCGACTACAGAACAAACCAAGAATTGAACGCAAGGAGGGCAC
>NZ_JBHLYT010000008.1:0-219109 GCF_042431665.1 Mesorhizobium kowhaii | reverse complement strand
GACATCAGCCGCAAACTAAAATCCCCATAGCCATCAACTGTGGCCCGCGGGTTCCTGCATGAGAGGCTTTCGTACGCCTCACGGCACCCGAAACCCTTCAGCATCTCGGTCATTAAAGTTAGCTGTGCCACTGCCTTAAAGCGGACATTACCGGCGACCGCGCTGGAGGTCGCGGGTGCGCCATTTGCGGACCTTCCCAGGTACGACAGCTAAAGGCGTGTCACTGTATCCAATTGCAGTCATTCGCATTGGCCAATTTCTAGCGAACGATCAATCCTCGCATGCGAGCGGCGGATTCGGCCGTCCAAATGCAGTCGCCGTTTTCATCACTTCCCGCATCGCTGCTGCCCCGGCGTCGAACTTCTTCTCGAACACCGTCATGTCGATCTGATTTCCGTTCGGGATCACGCTCCGCCGACCAGAAGCCTTCCGAACTCTTAGCAGGTCCCTCGCTTGCGTTAGGAGACCTTTCGACGGCGCGGATGCTTTCCGCTCTGAGCCAATTCATCGGTGAAAGTGGGAGCACTATTTACGTGGGCAGGCTTTGGGCAGAATATACGGGGTGGGAGGAAGCATTCGGAATCCCCTGAATAAATGCGCCCGAACGGCTTCCGACCGTTGGTTGCAAGGGAGGATAATCATGAAACATATTTTCCCGCTCGCGGTGTGTGCCGCGGCGTTATCGCTCGGCGTATCGAACGCCTACGCACAATCGGGCGGCGTCGATAAGGCGGTCGGCGGCTACAGCTTCGAAGAAGCCGCAAAGGAGGCCCCCGGTACCAAGGACTTCCATTCGGCCGATGGTCACCTCACTTTCGCTATCGTGACACACACTGCCGGCAATGGCTTCTTCGATCCGGTCTACGTCGGCGCGACCGTCGCCGGCAACCTGATCGGCGCCAAGGTCCTGCTGCTTGGCGCGGAATCGCCGACCGACGACCCGGCCCGCGAGATCGAAATCCTGAACCAGATCGTGCAGGATCCGACGATCGACGGGCTGATCATGACAACGCCTCAGGTCGGCGCCTATAACGACATCGTCAAGGCCGCCGAGGCGAAGGGCATACCGGTCGCCACGACCAATTCCTTTGACGGCACGATCCTCAACCGCAGCGGCATCGGCCACACCGGCCAGGACGCCTCCGCTGCCGCAATCGCCGGCGAGGCGCTCGTCAAGTGCCTCGCGGACAAGGGTATCGAGAAGGGTTCGATCGTCCTGCCGTCGTCGACCGCAATGGGCAACATCGAGGTGAACAATCGCGTCACTTCGGCTTTCAACGCTATCGTCAAGGGCTTGAAGGATGCCGGCAAGCTTGATGCCTTCAAGGTCGACGCGGGTCCGGAGAACACCGGTATCGACACCAATCCGAATGATCCGGTGAACGGCATCGTGACGCTGTTCGAATCGCGCGGCGACGTCGTTGGCGCGTTCGCGGGCAACAACGTGTTCACGCCGGCGCTTGCCAAGGCCGTCGCTCAGGCCGGAATGACCGGCAAGATCTGCGCCTACGGTTTCGACCTCGGCCCAGCCCAGCAGGATGCGATGAAGAGCGGCGATCTGACCGGCGCGCTCGGGCAGCAGCCTTTCTTGCAGGGCTTCTGGCCGGTTATGCAGCTCTATCTGCAGATCGACCGCGGCATCGCGGCGGCCAATCTCGACACGCGCGCCCAACTCGTGACGCAGGAGACTGTCGGAAACGTCGGCAAGCGCTTCGAGAACTGATTTCGCTCGGAACGTCTAAAATCGGTGCGGGAGGGCGCGAGTTCCCCCGCGGCGACGGCAACGACCAGAGGGGGACCCATGGCGCCCACCGCGACCAAATCACCCGGCCGTGCGCCGCCCCAGCTTGTCGGCGGCTGGGAGGCGGGGCTGCTTTCCCTGCTTTTGCTGCTCTATCTCGGCGGCGCTTTCGTCAACCCCGCGTTCTTCGGCTCGACCGAGGCGCTCCACGCCCTGCTGCGCGACACCTCGCGGGTGGCCATCATCGCGGTCGGGATGACCTTCGTCATCGTCAACAAGGACCTCGACCTGTCGGTCGGCTCCACCTACGGCCTGGTCGCCGTGGTGTTCGCCCGGCTGTTCGCCCCGAGCTTCCTTGATCTCGGCATCGTCCCCTCGATGGTCCTCTGCCTGCTGCTCGGCACGCTGATCGGGCTGATCAACGGCGTGCTCGTCACCGTCCTGAAGGTGCCGGCGTTCATCGGCACGCTGACCATCCTCTTCATCGGCCGCGGCTTCGTGCTGGCGCTGACCCACGGCCAGTCGATCTACTATCCCGCCAAGGCGAGCGAGCATCCGCTGTTCTTCCACCTCGGCGAGACCAACCTCCTGGGTTTCAACAACCAGATCGTGGTCTTCGCCGTCGTCGCCGTGGTCGGCGCCTATGTGCTTGCCAAGACCCGCTGGGGCTACGAGACCTTCGCCACCGGCGGCAACGAGCAGGCAGCGGGCTATGCCGGCATCCCGACCAACTGGGTGCGCATCCGGGCCTACCTGATCTCCTCGCTCTGCGCGACCCTCGCCGGCCTGCTGTCGGCCGCCCAGGACAAGGGCGTGACCCCGCTCTACGGCGTCAGCGGTGAGCTGACCGTCATTGCCGCCGTCATCATCGGCGGCGCCTCGATCCTCGGCGGCCGCGGCCGGGTTGCCGGGTCCTGCCTCGGGGCCATGCTGGTCGTGCTGCTCGACAAGGTGCTGCGCGAGGGCTGGCCGATCACGCGCATCATCAAGATCGGCGACGAGGAAATCACGGTCAACGCCGTCTTCTCGCTGCCGGTCGGCGCGGTGCCGGTCTTCCTCGGGCTGCTGCTCATCGTCGCGGTGCTCATCGAGCCCTATCTCATCCGCCGCCAGGTGGCAGGGCGCCTCTGGGCCTGGCTCCGCGGCCGGCCGCCGCCACCGGCCTACGAGATCGGCGGCATCGCGATCGAGGGGGTGCAGACCAAGGGCGCGATGGCGACCGACATGGCGCTGTCGGCCACCGGATTCGGCAAGTTCCTCGCCCGGCGCGACGCGCTCGCCATCATCCTGACCGCGCTCCTGTGGCTGACCGGCCTCGCGCTCCGGCCGGACTACTGGTGGAACCTGTCCAACAGCTTCGCGATCCTGCTCAACTACACCGAGCTTGCGCTGATCACCATAGGGCTCACCTACGTCATCGCCGCCGGCGACATCGACCTCTCCGTCGGGGCGGTGCTCGCCCTCGCCGGCAGCACCGCCGCCTATTTCCTGAAGGTCCTCGACGCTGACCCACTCACCGCCGTGGCGATGGGCCTGCTCGCGGGCATGTGCGCCGGCCTCGTCAACGCGATCGTCACCGTCGGCTTCAAGCTGCCGGCCTTCATCGCCACGCTGGGCATGTTCTACATCGCCCGCGGCCTCGCCGCCTGGTTCGTCGCCGGGCAGCAGCTCACCGGCTGGCCCGAGGGCTACAACCTGCTTGGCCGCAAGGTGAACGATATCCTGCTGCACTACCGCATCTCGCTCCCGGACGGGCTCCTGCGCTCGGTCGCCGAGGTGGTGAGCGTCCAGACCATCTGGATGCTGTTCGTCGCCCTCATTGCCGGCGTCGTGCTCGCCTACATGCCCTTCGGGCAGAAGGTCTATGCGACCGGCGGCAACATTCGCGCCGCCGCCTATGCCGGCATCAACACCAACCGGGTGCGGTTCCTCGCGCTCATGCTGGCGGCGCTCTGCGCGACAATGGCCGGGATCATCAACGTCGCCTACTTCCGCAGCTTCAACCCGGTGGCCGGCCAGTTCCGCGAACTCGACGCCATCGCCTCGGTGATCATCGGCGGCGGTTCGATCTTCGGCGGCCACGGCACCGTGATCGGGGCGCTCGCCGGGGCGGCGGTGATCACCCTGATCCGGGCGCTTCTGCAGCTCAACGTCCAGGGCTTCACCATGCCGCAGCACTGGATCAACGTCTTCATCGGCGGCATCCTGATCGTGGCGGTGCTGATCGACATCTGGGTGCGCCAGGCCAACATCTTCGGCGGTCTGCGGTCGCGCCTCGCGAGGCGCACAAGAACGGCGGAAACCACCCATGCCTGACGCGCCCCGGCCAACCCCGATCGTGGAGATGCGCGGCATCGAGAAGGCCTTCGGGGCGGTGCAGGCGCTCCGCAACGTCGACCTCGTGCTCTATCCCGGCGAGATCCTGGGCCTCGTCGGCGACAACTCGGCCGGCAAGTCGACGCTGATGAAGATCCTGACCGGCGCCTACCAGCGCGACGCCGGCGGCGAGGTCTTCGTCGCCGGGCAGCCGGTGCGCTTCAAGAGCCCGCACGAAAGCCGCGACGCCGGCATCGAGATGATCTACCAGGACTTCGCGCTCTGCGGGAATATGGATGTCGGTCAGAACATCTTTCTTGGCCGTTGGCCGCGCAAGGGCCTTTTCGTCAATCGGCGGAAAATGTACGCGGAAGCCGACAGCGTGCTGAAGCGGCTCAAGGTCGACGTGAACTCCGTCTATCAAAAGGTCGAGAGCCTGTCGGGCGGCCGCCAGCAATCTGTGGCGATTGCCCGCGCGATCTCCTTCCAGCCGCGCGTGGTGATCCTCGACGAGCCGACCGCCAATCTCTCGGTGATGGCGACCGAGCGGCTGCTCGAGACCATGCTGGAACTGAAAAAGCAGGGCGTTGCCCAGATCATCATCTCCCACCGCCTCGTTGACATCTTCGCTGTGGGCGACCGCGTGATGGTGCTGAAGCGCGGCGAGAACGTCGGCGATCGCTACATCAGGAACACCGACGAGCATGAGGTCCTGGAGATCATCGTCTCCGGCACGCGAGAGCACGCACTTACGGCCGATGAGGCAAGGCTTTGACCGATCAGGATCACTTTTCTCCAGCCGTGGCTGTCAAACAGAATGGCAGCTTCCACTCCCCGTGCAGACCTTGAAGCGTGACATCAAGAAGGTCGTCAAAGGGTCAGTTCACGTCGATGCATGGGGGGCGCCTGAATGTCCGCATCTCACATTCCAAGCCTCGAAGCCGCAAAGTCCGCTTGTACCCGCCACCCATTGCGGTCATTGCAGCATGCCATAGACGCTGGTGATTGCCGCATCGCTGGGCAAGGCCAGCCCTCCCTCGCCGCGCGATCATGAAGTGCCTAACCGCCGGCAGAAGCGCAGCGCCCTCCGCACCACTCCTCACCAAAACCCCACCAGCGATCTCAGCATCGCCCTGGCTCCAACCGCATCCCGACAAGTCTTGCGAAACCCGGCCCGTCCCGTGGCGCTCAGCACATCATCGTCGATGTCGCGCAGGATCATGCGCGCATTGCGCCATCCGAGCCTGGCGAGGGCGGATGCCAACTCCGCGCGTGCGGCATTAAACGGCGTCCGATCAGCTGTCGGGGTCGCGTCCCGATCGATGTCATTGCTGGCGCCGAGCGCGTGGCGTGGAATGTCCACGCTGCTGCGGACGTCGAAACCCGCTCGAAACTTGCCAAATCCATGGGCCTCGGCCGAAAGCCAAAGTAATTTGTTTCGGCCGTTCATGACGGAGGCTATGGTGGGTGACAGGTCGGAAACCTGACGCCGCCGCCTCACACCGCCAAACTCCCCTGCTCGGCCTCCTCGGCATTGGGGTCGCCCGGTGCCGTGGCCCAGGCCAGTTCAACCAGCGTCACGGTGCGCCGGCCTACCCCGTCAAGCTGGCAGACGATGAGGCCCTGCTCCTCGATATAGGTCAGCAGGCGCCGGGCACGGCGCAGCGAGTGGGAGCCATAGGCGCGGGCGATCGCGGCGTCGCTCGGGCACGGCCAGCCCTCCTTCGCGGCGCGGGCGATCATCATGAACACGCCCTGCATATCGTCGGGCAAAAGCGAGGCGCGCACCGAGACGTCCTGCCAGGCATCATCGCCTGCCGCCATGTCGGAGCCGAGGCCGGCGCGGGCGCGCGTCAGCATGCGGCGGAACTCCGGCAGATCGGGCACCACCGAGGCAAGACCCTCGATGCGGCAGCGCACCACGAACTCCTGGTAGAGCACGCCGATGACACGGAAGCCCGCGTCAGGCTGCGCCAGGATGGCGCGCAACACACGGTCGACGCGCTCGCGGCGCTCGGCCAGATCCTCGGCGCTGATTTGCGGCTCCACCGGCTCGGGGCGGATTTCCAGCGCCGCCGACTTCGCCGCCATCAGTTGATCGAGCAGGTCCGGCGACGACCGGCGCTGCGGCCGCACGGTCTCGGGCGGCGGCGCGGCCAGGATGATGGCGCGTGCGTCCTCCAGCGCTGATTGCGGCAGCGGCATCAGCCGCGGCGTGCCATTGCGCGGACTTGTGTCGGTCGGGCCGATGCGCAGGCCGAGCGGCCGGCGCGACAGCGCCGGACCGAGCGCCATGAACTGGCCGCGCTCCAGGTCGCGAAACGCCTCGGCCTGGCGCCGCTCCATGCCCAAAAGGTCGGCGGCGCGCGCCATGTCGATATCGAGGAAGGTGCGGCCCATGAGGAAATTGGACGCCTCGGCGGCGACGTTCTTGGCGAGCTTGGCCAGCCGCTGGGTGGCGATGATGCCGGCAAGCCCGCGTTTGCGGCCACGGCACATCAAATTGGTCATGGCGCCGAGCGACAGTTTGCGCGCCTCGTCGGAAACCTCGCCGGCCACCGCCGGCGCGAACAGCTGCGCCTCGTCCACCACCACCAGCATCGGGTACCAGTGGTCGCGGGCGACCTCGAACAGCCCGCCTAGGAAGGCAGCGGCGCGCCGCATCTGGTTCTCGGCGTCGAGCCCTTCGAGATTGAGCACGGTGGAGACGCGATGGATGCGCGCCCGCTCGCCCGCGCTCTGCAGGCCGCGCTCGGTATGCTCCTCGGCATCGATCACCAGATGGCCGAACCGGTCGCCCAGCGAGACGAAGTCGCCTTCGGGGTCGATGATGGTCTGCTGCACCCAGGGGGAACTCTGCTCCAGCAGACGCCGCAGCAGATGCGATTTGCCGGAGCCCGAATTGCCCTGCACCAGCAAGCGGGTCGCGAGCAGCTCCTCGAGATCCAGCGTCGCCGGGGCGCCTGCGGTCGTGTGTCCCATTTCGATCGCAACGGTCATCTCGACTCAGGCGCTCCTTTCGCAGACGGGCTTATCAACCGGATCACAGCCCGTCGAGCGCGCATGGCCGGCGGCTCCGTGTTGCGCACAGGCTGTCTGAACGTCTCCGGATCATCGAGGACAGGGGAACCCTGTGGATAGTAACCAGCTGTTCACCATGGGTCGGCGTTCCGATTGAAGACGTCCTACATGCGCGTAGCCTGACCTTGCATCGCGTCCACAACGTGGTGCGTCCCAACCGCCCCCTGGCGACCGACGTTTTCAAGTTCCCTCTCGCAGTATATGTCGGTCGCCAACTTCGCCTGATCCCGCCAGGTTCTGTCATCGCTAGGACTCGCTCACCAACGCAAACTTTGGGTTGACCGCCCCTGACGGCGAGGCGACACTTCCCCCGACGCAGGTGCGAGGAGGAAAAGCGATGGACGAGCCCGAACGGTGGCGCCACATGTCGACGGCGCCGAGGGATGGCAGCCGCATCCTGGTCACGGTTCGCCCGTCCGAACAGGGACCGGCGGAAGTCGACCTTGCCTATTGGTCGCGCGCCGACCAGTTCGCCAGCGAAGGCTGGCGCGCATCGGATTCCTCGCCGGGCCGCGTCGTCGAATACGCCGAGCCAGAACTGAAATGCTGGATGCCACTGCCGACGGCCAATCTCAGCCGCGCCTCCATGCCGGCACCCTGGGAAGGTGACGACGCCCAGCAGCTCGACGGCTCGGGGATTTAAGGGCGCTGCCGAAGGTTGGCGAAAGCGGCCAAGCGGCCAATCTCCCCCCAAGTGGGGGAGATGTCCGGCAGGACAGAGGGGGGCGCCGTAGAACGCCGGCCTCAATCACAATCGAAAATGGCCATGCCACACACACCCTTGCATCCGCAGAACCGCGCAAACGCTCGATCAAAGCGCAAGGTCATGACCGACGCCGAGTTGAAGCTCTGGAACGAGCTTCGCGCGCATAGGTTGATGGGCCTAGGCTTTCGCAGGCAATTTCCGATCGCTGGCTACATTATCGATTTTGCCTGCCCGGAAAAGAAGCTCGTCGTGGAAGTCGACGGGTCGCAGCACGGCCAAGCAGATTCCGCAGTGGCCGACACAGTCAGGACGAAGCGTCTGGAACAGGATGGTTGGGCCGTGCTGCGGTTCTGGAATGACGATGTCATCCGCGACATCGACAATGTCTGCCAACATATTGTCATCGCGGCAGGTTTGGCCGGCACGACCTGATATGCCAGCGGGACAGCGCCCCCCTCTGTCCTGCCGGACATCTCCCCCACGAGGGGGGAGATCGACAACTTCGCCGGCCCGGCTCCCTGTTAATCCCGTGTCCCTGTTGATCCAAGTCTGTTGTCGAATCGCCCCAGCTTGCGTGCGCAATGCTTGGCGCCGCGCGATCGGACGGGATGCCATCAAGCAAAGTCTTGCAGGTTGGCTTCCCTGAGCTTGGCGCCTGCCAGCAGGGCTTCGAGCACCTGCTTCTTGAGATTGAGGCACTGCGAGCGGGCAAGTTTGACGATGCCGGAAACTTCGCTCACCTCGCAGGCATGAACCAGGTCCTTCTGCTGACCGATGATCAGCTGTGTGAAGTCGCGCGATCTGAATCCGAGGTGGAGGACCCTCTCCGACTGGTCGAGTATCTGGCCCAGCAGCTGCGCCAGGCGTGAATTTCCGGACAGTTCCGCCAAGGCAAGACGAAAGGCGCGATCCGCCGCCAGGAATGCAACGTGACTGCGCAGCGTCTCCGGCTTCAGCACCTTCCTGGCCGCCTGCCTGACCTCTTCGAGCCCCCGCTCGGTAAGACCCGACGCGGCCACCCTGAACACTTCCGGCTCGATCAGACTGCGGACATCGAATATCTCGGCGACATCGCGCAGCGTCAGTGGCGTGATGACATAGCCGCGGCGCGGCTCGCTCCTGACCAGCCCTTCCTGCATCAGCCGGGTCAGCGCCGCACGGATCGTCGCCTTTCTGATCAGGTATCGATCGCCTATCTGCTTTTCCGTCAGCGTTTCACCGGGGCGCAGCACGCAGGCGACGATGTCGCTCTTCACCTGCTCGTATGCCTGCTCGCTGCGCAGCAGGTCGGCGGTCGACGGCGCCGCGGCCGTGCCGGTGGACAGTGCCGGTTTCGGCGATGCGGCTGTGAAATCACGAGGAGTCATGCGTGTTCCATTCTGGCGATCCGGTTGACGCCGCCATCGACTTTGAGTAGCATTGAGCATCTCAGGTCGATCATCTGGTCATCTCACAAGGGATAACTGGCAATGGCTATTCCCGTTGGCTCGCCTCTCTACGCGGTTGTCAATGATATCGTCAACGCCGCCGGAAGTCCCGATCCCCTCGCACGAATAAGGGCGGTGTTGGGCGACCATACGAGCCGTCTTCACGCATTGGGGGTGCTCGTGCATGAAGAAGAAGACGACGAGGTGCTTCTGCATGCAAGCCGGAATTTGACGATCTATCACATCACCCTGTCGCCCGGCCTGCAGTATCCACCCCCACAACCACCTGATGGACGCGTTGATCGGCATCTACAAAGGTGGCGAGACAAACTTCATCTATCCCGATGCCGCCAGCAAGCTCGATGCTCCGCAACGGCAGGACTCCACCGCGCCCACCGTGCTGCACCTGCCTCCGCATACCATGCATTCGGTCGCCAACACCGGCAGCGCACGGTCGGGCGCGCTTCATGTCTATCTGGGCGATCTCCCGGCGACCCATCGACAACTCTGGGATCTGCAAAGCAATCAAGCCGAGCCCTTTGACAACGATCGCTATCTGGCCGGCGCCCAGCCCATCGAGCAGTCTTGAGGCGCCGGCGCCCCTTCTCCCTTCAGAACAGGAACGACGCCGTGGCGGGGTTTGGGCCAGTACGGCCGTCGGGCGAATCCATGCCCCGGATCGCCTGCAGGTCCTGCGCATCCAGTTCGAAATCGAAGACATCGAAATTAGCGGCGATGCGATCCTGGCGGATCGACTTTGGAATGACGATCAGCCCTTCCTGAAGATGCCAGCGGATGATCGTCTGCGCCGCGGACTTGTCATACTTCCTGGCGATGCCCGCGATGGTCGGGTCGCCCAGCAGCCGGCCGCTGCCCAGCGGGCTCCAGCTTTCGATGCGAATGTCGTGGCTGGCATGAAAGTCCCTGATGGCGCGCTGCTGGAGCTGGGGATGCAGCTCGATCTGGTTGACGACGGGCGTCACGCCGGTCTCTGCGATGATCCGCTCCAGATGGTCCTGGTTGAAATTCGAAACGCCGATCGACTTGATGCGGCCGGCCTGCCTGAGTTCGACCAGCGTCTTCCACGCCTCGACGTATTTATCCTTGCCGGGCACCGGCCAGTGGATCAGGAACAGGTCGAGCTGCTCGATGCCGAGCTTCTCCATCGTCTCGTCGAAGGCCTTGAGGGCCGCATCGCGCTGGTGTGCGCCGTTGCGCAGCTTCGAGGTGATGAACAGCTCGCCTCTCGGCACGCCAGCGCTGCGGATCGCCTCTCCGACCCCTTCCTCGTTCTGGTAGCCTTCAGCGGTGTCGATCAGACGATAGCCGGCCTCGATCCCCCAACCCACCACCTGGGCGGTGATATCCTGGTCGACTTGCCACACGCCAAGGCCGAGTTGGGGAATAGCGGAGCCGTCGTTCAACGCAATCTGTTCAGGCATGGCAGGTCCTTTGCACAAGATGATCCGGGCGGTCCGCCCGGCGCATGCCCTATCTAGGTTCGACAGGGAGCAACGACCAGTCGACAGCGGTCAAATTTGCCGGTGCGAGCTCACCTCGGCCGCCGCACCGCCCGCACCACCCCGGCGGATACGCTGCCGCAGAAGAGGCGGTCGCCGCCATCGGATTCCAGCCCCGAGACGCCCATGCCGGCCGGCATGTCGAGCTTCTCCAGAACCTTGCCGGTTTGCGGGTCGACGCGGCGCAGGTCGCTCTGCTCGCCCTCCCAGGTGGCGTGCCACAGTTCGCCGTCAACCCAGGTCACCCCGGTGACAAAGCGGTTGGATTCGATGGTGCGCAGGATCGTCCCGGTCTCGGGGTCGATCTGGTGAATCCTGCGCTCCCGGTACTGGCCCACCCAGAGCGTCCCTTCGGCCCAGGTGAGCCCGGAGTCGCGCCCGCCGCCGGGCGCCGGAATGGTGGCCAGCACCTTGCCGGTGTCGGGGTCGATCTTCTGGATACGGTCATTGGCGAGCTGGAAGAAATGCCGGCCGTCATAGGCGGTGCCGGCGTGCGCAGCGACATCGATCGAGCGCAGCGCCTGCCCGCTTTCCGGATCGAAGGCGTTCAGTTTCTCACCGGAGGCAAACCAGACATTCTGTCCGTCAAAGCTCACCCCGTGCACGGTGTCGACGCCCGGAAAGGGTCCGTATTCGCGCAGGATTTCGGCCGCTGAATGTTTCATGTCTTTATCCTCACTGAGATGATCGGCACTTTTCGGGGATCATGCTCTAACCATTCGGCAGCGGTGCCGGGAGTAACAAGGTCGTCGTGAATCCGGCCACCGGCGGTGTCATCCAGCGGCGCGCCCGGCCGTGCCCGAACGACTGCACCTTGCCGGCCTCGCCGAGCTGCTCCAGCGCCCGCTGCACGCTGCGCTGGCCGGTGCCAAGCGCCAGCGCCAGCGCCGAGCTCGCCCAGGATTCACCATCGGCAAGCAAGGCCAGCACCGCCGCGTGCCGCTCCTCGATCGGCCGCGCCAGCACCACCACCTCACGCGCCTGGCGCGGCGCCAGCGCGAAGCCTTGGCTCGTCGCGCCGATGTCGGCAAGCGTGCGCAGTTCGGCGCGCAGCCGGCCGATCTCGACCCGCAATCGCGCGCGATGTGATTCATCGGCGTGCCTGCCGCCAAAAGCCTGCGCGATAAGCGTCGTTCGCGACACATCCGCCGGCCATGCTTCGGCGAGTGTACGCGCCAGTGCAAACAGCACCGGGCGCGTTGCCAGCGAGACCATGGTTTGCTGTTGGCGCACGAGATAGCGCAAGGCATCGACGACCAACGCCGGCGACGCCTGCAGCGCCTCGACCTCCTCGAGCCGCAACGGGCGCTGCTGGCCACGCGCGATCAGCCGCGCCGCCGGCGCGTCCAGCGCCAGGAATGCGCTGTCGACCTCGGCCATCAGCCCCGGGATGCCGGCCCGGCGGGCGGCGTGGCGCGCCCACTCCAACGCCGTACGCGCAGCCCTCGTCTTGAGGCGCCGCATCGCGATGCCGGCGACAGCCAGTTCGTGCGCGGCTCTCGAGGCCGGCGGAAGCGGCGCCGGGTCAAGCCTGGCCAGCACGTCTTCAGCCTCGTCGAGGCGGCCAATTAGCAACAGTCGCCGCACCTTGAGGTGGCCGGCATGTGCGGCGTTCAGCCGGTCGCCATGCTTTTCCAGCGTCGCGCGCGCCGCATCCAGCGCTTTGACCGGCCAGCCGAGGTCACGCGAGACCAGCGCGATCTCTGCCTCGGCGACGACGCATCTGGCGCGCGCCACCGCCTCTTTCGGGCCAAAGGCGCGCGCGGCCCGCCGCAGCAGCGCCTTGGCGCGGTCGAGGTCGCCGAGCTGCGCCATCGCGATGCCGCGCAACGCCAGCGCCGGCGCGTCCTCGCGCAAGGCGACGCGGTCCAGCGCGCCGAGCGGATCGCCCCCGGCCAGCGCCAGTGCCGCTGCCGTGATCAGCGAGTCCATTCAAATCCCGTCACACTTGTAACTCCCACCCCTGCGCTGCTCGCCCTAACTTAAGTCATGACCGCCAACCAGCAAGCCGTATCGGCAACAGGCGGCACACTAGGGAGAACGACAATGACTGGGATGATGACCTAGCCATCAGGACTGGCTGAAAGCGCCGTAGCCGCCGTTAACGCCAATTCCCGCATTCGCTAGCCTGAGCATCTCAGTTATCGATATTAAGAATCTCATAAGGGATAACTGACAATGCCTGTCTCCGACGATCTGCCTCTCCACGCGACGAACGACACGGTCGAGCGCGCCGGGCGCCACCCCTGCTGCGGTGGGCCTGTCCATTCAAATCCCGTCACACTTGTAACTCCCACCGCAGCACCTCATCGCCCTACCCTACCGCACGATCCGCAAGCAACAACACGCCGCCACGGCGCGACGACAGACTGACAAAGGAGACGAGCAATGACCAAGCACACTGCAATGAAGACCCCACCAATCGTTTCGCAGCAGGCGTGGGATGCCGCGCGCGAAGAGCTGCTGGTGAAGGAGAAGGCGACGCTGCGCGCCAAGGACGCTCTGGCCGCCGAGCGCCGGCGCATGCCGTGGATGGAAGTGGACAAGGCCTATGTGTTCGAAGGGCCGAATGGCAAGGCGAGCCTGCTCGATCTGTTCGAAGGCCGACGCCAGCTGATCGTCTACCGCGCCTTCTTCGAACCGGGAGTCCATGGCTGGCCCGATCACGCCTGCCGCGGCTGTTCGCTCGGCGCCGACCAGGTCGGCCACCTCGCCCACCTCAACGCCCGCAACACCACGCTTGCCTACGCCTCGCGCGCACCGCAGGCCGACATTGCGCGGCTGAAGAAGCGGATGGGGTGGGAGATGCCCTGGTACACCATCACCGACAGTTTCGACAAAGATTTTGGCGTCGACGAATGGCACGGCCACAACGTCTTCATCCATGACGGCGACCGGGTGTTCCGCACCTATTTCATCAACAGCCGCGGCGACGAGGCGATGGGCACCGTCTGGAGCTACCTCGACGCAACGCCGCTCGGCCGCCAGGAGATCTGGGAAGACTCACCCGAAGGCTATCCGCAGACCCCGCTCTACAGCTGGTGGAACTGGCACGATAATTACGACGCCGCACCCGACCAGAAATGGGCTGAAGTGTCAGCCGCCGGCGAAGCGGCGTTCCGGGACAAGGCCTAGAAGCAAGAACCTGTCGGGAAGGATGGCGCACGCTCATCCAGCCTGGTTTCCTCTCCCTCACGTAGTGGGGGTCCGAAGGAGGGGCGAGACGCGTGGCTCGCCCCGGCAAGGTGGCTCGGCGGAGCCGAGACGGAGTGGAGGGCCGCACCCTGCGAAAGCCCCCACTCCGGCCGCTTCGCGGCCACCTCTCCCCGCCTTTGGCGGGGGAGAGGAACCCAAGTCCTGGTCTCGGCTCCGCCATGACCATCAAGGAAAAGACCATGAGCGATATCCATTCAGGCACCGGCAGTGAGACTCCTGAAAACATAGTCTCTCTCGGCATCGCCGACTGGCTGTGTCTCGCCGCGGCGCCGACCTTTGCATTGATGGCACTGTTCACGTGCGTTCAGGGCGAGTCCTCCGCGCTGTGCATGGGCGCCAGCGCCTCGCCTCTCACCGGCATGCCGGCGATGTATCTGATGATGAGCGCCGTCCATCTGGCGCCCTGGCTGCGCATCATTTCCGGCCGGTGCATCGGGCGATAACTCACGCGCCCGCGGCCATTCAAGAACCCCATACATCGGAGAGACACAATGAGGCTGGTCAGGCTGAGAACGCCGGGTGGCTTGGACAACCTCAAGCTGGTCGAGGAAGATCATCCCCAGCCAAGACCGGGTGAAGTGCTGGTCAGGATCCGGGCCTGCTCGTTGAACCTGCGTGACGATTTCGTGGTGCAGGGCAAGATGCCGTTCGCCGACGGCCGCGTTCCGCTGTCCGATGGCGCAGGCGAGGTGATTGCAATCGGCAACGATGTCGATGCGTTCAAGGCCGGAGACAGCGTCGTCAGCACCTTCTACCCCTGGTGGCTGGGCGGTGACATGACGCCCGCGACCAGGCGCGACATTCCGGGAGAAAGTTTTGACGGCTTTGCCAGCGAGTATGTGTGCATGCCGGCGCACGCCTTCACCAAAGCACCGGTGGGCTACACGCATGTGGAGGCGGCAGCGCTTACCTGCACGGGCGTCACCGCCTGGCGCGGCCTGGTGGTGTGCGGCAAGGTGAAACCCGGCGATACGGTGCTGGTCCTCGGCACGGGCAGCGTATCGCTGTTTGCGCTGCAATTCGCCAAAGCCGCCGGCGCCCGGGTCATCGCCACGTCTTCCGACGAGCAGAAGCTGGAAAAGCTGAGAAGCCTCGGCGCCGATGCCGTCATCAACTACAAGGCCGTGCCGGACTGGGGCCGCAACGCCAGGGATTTGACGGACGGACGCGGCGTCGATCACGTGATCGAGGTCGGCGGGCCTGCTACGCTGGCGCAGTCGATAGCGGCCTGCCGGACGGGCGGTCGCATCGCCCTGATCGGCGTCCTGACCGGCTTTGCGGCGGAAGTGTCGATCCCGGCCCTGTTTTCGAACCAGATCCGCATCAGCGGGATTTCGATTGGCAGCAGGGCGGACCAGGAGGACATGATCCGGGCCATAGAGGTCAACCGCCTGAAGCCCGTCATCGACCGCCGTTTTTCGCTTGAGGACATCGCCGCCGCCTTCACGCACTACGAATCCCAAAAGCATTTCGGCAAGGTCTGTCTCGAACTTTGAGCGCGCCTGGACGCCAGAGAGCGACCAGGCCACTTTGATGCGACTTCGCCATCGCGAAGATGACAAGCCCCGAAGCCCAACGCGCCAACCATCCATCAGCAACAGCTAATTGACAGTCCCAGAGAAACGGCGCCCACTGGCTGCACAGGTGGATCGCAGCATCAGGCGGGCGATATCGACCGCCGGCGTCACCTTGGGGAGGATGCCATGCCAACCGTCATTGGCCATCACAACATCACGAAAGACAGCAAGCACTGGCTCAATTCACCCAAGCGCAAGGAGCTCTTCGGCTCCCTTGGGATCACCAACATCCGCACGTTCGTCGATCCGCAGAATCCGAAACGAGTGGCTGTGATGATGGACGTTCCGGACATGGACGCCCTTGCGGCAACGATGCAGAGCCAGAAAGCCGCTGACGCGATGGCCTTCGATGGCGTGGTGCCGGAGTCGCTCGTGATCCT
Source organism: Mesorhizobium kowhaii (assembly GCF_042431665.1). Classification (NCBI taxonomy): domain Bacteria; kingdom Pseudomonadati; phylum Pseudomonadota; class Alphaproteobacteria; order Hyphomicrobiales; family Phyllobacteriaceae; genus Mesorhizobium; species Mesorhizobium kowhaii. Next base: position 203,145 of record NZ_JBHLYT010000008.1, on the reverse strand, counting down.
GGTCGAAGCGAAGGGCTAAATTCCAGGAAAAGTGTGAAACGGTTTTCCGTTCGGAATTGCATCAAAAAAGGGTAGAGCGGTTCTGCGTTTCCCTGAAACGATGAACCGCTCTGGCCGGTCCGCATTGCTTGTTTTCCATTCGACCTAATGCAGATGCCTGAGCTTGTCGGGATTGCGCATCACATAGATGGCCGCGATCTTTCCGTCCTCGATGTCGAGTGCGGTCGTCTGCAGTTCGCCATCGGCTTCCAGCGTGATGAAGCCGGGCAATCCGTTGACGAAACCGACGCGAACAAGTGTCGAGCCGTTCTTCTGAAGCCAGGCCGCCACACGCTCATATTGCTGCATGACGGCATCGAACCCCAGCACCGGCTCGGTCGCTGCCGGGCGTTTTCCGCCGCCATCGGCATGGGCGCTGACATCGGCCGTCAGCATCGCGCCAAGCGCCTTCATGTCGCCGCTGCGCGAGGCGGCGAAGAAGGCCTCGGCGAGCTCGAGGCCGCGTTGCTTTTCCACCTTGAAACGCGGCCTCGCCTGGCGGACATGGGTGCGTGCGCGGGCAGCGAGCTGGCGGCAGGCGGCGGGTTCGCGCTGGATGGCGGCCGCGACCTCCTCAAATCCCAGCCCGAACACATCGTGCAGCAGAAAAGCCGCCCGCTCGAGCGGAGAAAGACGTTCCAGCACCAGCATCATCGGCAAGGTGACGTCCTCCACTTCGTCCTCTTCCACGACGGGATCGGGAAGCCAGGGGCCGACATAGGTCTCACGCTGGCGGCGGGCGGATTTGAGCTGGTCGAGACAGAGCCGCGTGACCGTGCGGCGCAGGAATGCCACGGGCTCACGCACCTCGCTGCGGTCGGCCCTCATCCAGCGGATGAAGGCCTCCTGCACGATATCCTCGGCGTCAGCCACGGAGCCAAGCATGCGGTAGGCGACGCGCATCAGCGTCGGACGCAGTGGGTCGAAGCCCGCCGCTGCATGCTCGGACCCTGCGCTCGTCATCAGGCGGCCGCCGCCTTGGCCGCGGACCTGATCGCCGCCGGATCGGCCCAGCCACCGAACCCAACCGCAAGGCGGTTGTAGCCGTTGATGACATTGATCATCAAGGTGAGCTTGACCTGCTCCTCCGGCGTGAACTCGGCCTTCAGCGCGTCATAGGCACTTTCATGCGTATGGCCTTCACTAATCCGCGTCAGCGCCTCGGTCCAGCCGAGTGCGGCGCGCTCACGATCGGTATAGCAAGGCGCCTCGCGCCAGGCCGACAACAGGTAGATGCGCTGCTCGGTTTCACCGTCCTCGCGCGCAAACACAGTGTGCATGTTGAGGCAGTTGGCGCAGCCGTTGATCTGGGATGCACGGATCTTCACAAGCTCGGCCAGGCTGGGCTCGAGGCTGGAGGAAATGGCAAAGGACGCGCGCTGCCATTCCTTCATCAGCGAAGGGGCAGCGGTGAAGAGATCGAGTTTTGCAGTCATGAGCGGCTTCCTTCTGTTGGTGCCGACATCATGACGAGGCAGGAGCCGCCGGTGTGACATGCACGCCAAATTTTAATGCACGTCGCCAACCCGCGCGACGGGTCGCGCCAGCCCTTGGTGGCGGGCGGCGGTGACGCTTGCCTAGGTCGCGATATCATTGACCGGCAGCAATGGTTTGGGGAGGTCAACCTCCCCAAGCCCGGTGCGCAGCTCGATCTCGATGTCGCGGCAGATTTGCGAGATCGGAACATCGTTGGCGTTGCCCTCGAAAGGGTTGGCGCTGCTCTCGCCGACCTGGTCGAGAGACATGTATGCCCACCCCAGAAGCGTGCTGAACGGGATCGTGAGCCAGATCGCGATCGGGCCGAGTGCGCCGCCCAGTTTGCCCATGTCGGCAAAGACCGGAACGACCCCGAACGGCAGCAAGGTGCAAAAGATCATGACGAACATGGAACTGACGATGGCGTATTGCCGGGGATATGGATTGTTCTTGATGCGATCGCAGCGCGCCTGCTGATCATGGAAGTCGCGGATCAGCTTTGTGAGTTCGACATAGACCTGCGGAGGGATTTTGGCGTCCTTGAACAACGTATTGACCTGGACCGATTGCATTTCAAGCAGGGTTATCTCCGGATGCGGCGATTTCAGGACGGCCTCGCTATGTTCGCCCAGCAGCGCAGGCAGTTCATTGGCAAGCGAGCCTGAATCCTCCTGGATATGGTAGCGCCGCCGGAACTCGACGTTGGCTGCCCGCCCCATGGATTCCCATGGCATCGGCCGCCGCAGCGCAAACCGTAGTGCCGTCAACCAGGCGAGATGGCGGTAGATGAGTTGCCTTGCTGTCGGCACGTCATTGAAGTCCCTGCAGAAATTGGACCACATTCGGCTGCTGGCAGTAATTTGCGCAAAGGCTTGCAGCGCTTCACTGCTGCGGGTGAATACCTGCGAATTCTTGAACCCGGCAACGAGTGATACGGTGGTGCCGAGCACGAGCACCACCGACCATGGCACCGAGAATCCGGTGATGCCTGGAAGACGGTAGGCCGCCACAGCCAGTGCACTCACCACCACCATGTAGATGACACTGCGCCGCGACCAGAGTGTGAAGTCTATCACCTTGTAGGAACGGCCTACATACATCGGATGCCCCCGAAAGCGTGGACGACAAGCAAATCAGACCATCACGCCTAGCATACCGTTTGCTCATCATGAATGGCCGTTCTTGGCATGAAGCCGACTGTTTCGGGACCGATTTCCCAGTCGCCCTAACCTCGTCTCGGCATCGCCGAACCTGAACCCCTCCAGCGACACGAACCAGCGCGAGCGGTCGGCTGTGTCGGGCTCCGCAAAACCAGCCTGGGGCGCAGGATCTCCCCTGCGCCCCAGGCGATTTCGCCTACCTCAATTGCACTTCGGCTTCGCACCGTTGCAGGCGTCGACCAGTTCGGCCGGCGGATCCTTGTGGAAGACGGTCTTGAAGGATTCCAGCACGTTGGACTGCACCACCGGCAGGGACTGCACGCCGACCCAGGCCGGCGGCGTCTGGCCGATCAGCGCCTTCATCATCGCCAGCGCTTCGGCGACGCCCTGATCATAGGGGCGCTGCGAACCGGTTGCCTTGAGCGGACCGCCCTTGGCGATCTCGATCGCCGACTGCAGGCCGAGATCGACCGTGGTGATCGGAATGTCGATGCCTTGCGCGCGCATCGACGACAGCGTGTCGAGCGCCGGCTGGTCCCAGACCGCAAATAGGCCCTTCACATCGGGATTGCCGGTGAGGAAGTCGCCGGCGATCTGCGACACCTTCGAGGGATCGGTGAAATCGACCTGCTTCATAACGATGTCGGGCCGGTTCTTCTTCATCCACTCGCCGACGCCTTTGGTGCGCTCATTGGTGCTGAAATAGTCGACGCCGAAATTCACCAGGCCGATCGTGCCGCCCTTCGGCATGCAGGAAGACAGGATCTGCGCCGCGATCTGGCCGTTGCCCTGGCTGTCGGCCGAGATCATCGAGGCAAAATCCTTCGGGTGCTCGAGGCCGACCGGAATGCTGTCCATGAAGACCAACTTGATGCCAGCCTCCGATACCTTCTTGTAGGTCGGCGCCGTCGCGGTGAAATCGACAGGGATGGAAATGATGCCGTCGGGATGCTGCTGGATGGTGTTCTCGATATCGGCGATCTGCTTGTCGACCTGATATTCGGCCGACGCCACGCCAGTGACAGTCACGCCATACTTGGCCAGCGTTTCGCTGATGCCTTGCACCTGCAGTTGCGACCAATCGAGGTTCACCGTCTGCATGGAAATGCCGACCTTGAACTTGCCGGCCTTGACCTTGGCGGCTTCGTCGTCGCTCAATTTCAGCTCGTCGGGCGAGGCTGCCTTTTCACCATGCGGGCCCTGGCCGACAATGCCCTTGGGGCCGAGCGTGGCCATGTCGACGCCGGCAACACAGGTCTCCGGCGTTTGCGCTGGGCTTATGGACGTCGACAGGGCGAACGCGCTGGCGGCGATGCTCAATGCTAGGAAAAGCGAGTGGATTCGTGCCGAGTGCTTCATGACTTTCCTCCGTTGATCGTTGACGTTTGTGTTGCCGTTTGGAGCCGGCAATTTTCTGCTGATATCCGCGGATGCGCGCCTTACCTCCTCGTGAAGGCGACCGCGGCGACGATGATTGCTCCCTTGATGACGAGTTGCAGTGACGAGCTGACGCCGAGCAGCACCAGCCCATTGTTGAGCGTGCCGATGATCAGGCTGCCGAGCAGCGTACCCAGCACGAAGCCGCGACCGCCGAACAGGCTGCAGCCGCCGAGGATCACCGAGGCGATGACATCGAGTTCCATGCCTTGCACCACGTCGGGCCGCGCCGCGTGCGAACGCGCCGACAGGATCAGCGATGCCAGCCCCGCGAGCGTCCCCGTCAGCACGAAGGCCAGCGTGGTGACCTGCTTGATATGGACGCCGGAATAGAGTGCCGCAGTCGGGTTGCCGCCCGCGGCATAGACCCGCCGCCCATAGACGCTGTAGTGCAGCAGCAGGATACCGGCGATGGTGACGCCAAGCGTCCACAAGATCGGCGCCGGGACGCCCAGCACCGAGCCTTCGCCGAAGATCGCGAAATAGTATTCGTTGGTGATGATGACCGGCTTGGTGTTGGTGACCATCAGCGCAAGGCCGCGCGCGCCGCTCAACGTGCCCAGCGTCACCAGGAAGGACGGGATTTCGAGGCGGGTGGTCAGCACGCCGTTGATCAGCCCGATCAGCGCCCCGGTGCCCAATCCCGCCACAGCGCCGACGACCCAGTTGTTGGCGACGAAAGCCATGGCCAGCGACGCGCTCATGCCCGAAAGCGCTAGCGTCGAGGCGACGGACAGGTCGATCTGCCTGGAGATGATGACGAACGTCATGCCGACGGCAATGATAGAGACCAGCGTCGTCTGACGGCCGATGTTGAGAAAATTGTCGATCGACAGGAACCAGGGCGACGCCAGGCTGAAGACGATCAGCATGACGGCGAAGGCGACGTAAAGCATGTAGGGACGCTCGCCCTGAAGCAGATGCTGCAACGCCGAACGACCGCCTGGCTGGTTGACGGCAGCCCCCCTTGCCATCGGTGGATTTGCCGGGCTTTGGGTGTCGGTCATGCCGCGTGCTCTTCCGATGGCTGCGAAAGTTGAATGAGGTGATGGAGATCCTCGGCGCTGCCGAATTCCTGTCTCGCAATCGTCTTGGTGATCCGGCCATCGACGACGATCGAGATGCGGTCGCAGAGCTGAAGCAGTTCGGAAAGATCCGAAGACACCAGCAGCACACCGCTTCCAGCCGCGGCTGCGGCACGAATGACACCGTAAATCTCCTCGCGCGCCCCGACATCAACACCAACCGTCGGTTCGTCGAGCAACAGCACGCGCGGCCGCGGCTCGTTCCATTTGCCGAACACGACCTTCTGCTGGTTGCCGCCGGACAGGTTCTTCACTGTGGTCGATGCGCCTGGCGCCTTGACGGCCAGCCGGTGCATCGCGGCGTTGGCGTGCTCGCTCGCCGAGCGGTGCTGCAACCACCCGAGGCGCGAGAAATACGGCAGCCGCGGCAGGGTCAGATTGCGCTCGATCGAATGTTCAAGAACCAGACCCTGGACGTGCCGGTCCTCCGGCACCAGCGCGATGCCTTGCCGTATCGCCGCGGCCGGATCGGTTCGGTTCAGCGAAACGCCGTCCAGGCTGGCGTCGCCCGACTGGACGGGCCGCAGGCCGAAGATCGTCTGCAGGATTTCGGTGCGTCCGCTACCGATCAGGCCGGCAAGGCCGTGGATTTCGCCGCTGCGCAACTCGAGATTGGTCCGGTCCAGCCTGTCATTGCTGACGCCCCTCAATTCGAGCACGGGCTTTTCAAGCGAACCAGGCGGAGCCGACGACGGCATGCTTTGTCCCGCTGCCGTGCTGTCCGCCTTCAGAACGGCGTGATCCGGCCCGACGATGGCGCCGACCAACTGCCTCATATTGGTCTGCGACGTGACAAATGTTCCGGCGTTCTGCCCGTCGCGAAACACGGTCACCCGGTTCGAAATCCTGAAGACCTCATTGAGGCGATGCGTGACGTAGATCACCCCGACACCCCGCGCGGCGACCGCACGGATCGCCTCGAATAGGATCTTCTCTTCATCGTCGGTCAGCGCCGAGGTCGGCTCGTCGAGGATGAGGAGGCGAACGTCGCCCATCAGCGCCTTGGCGATCTCGGTCATCTGACGATAGGCAAAGGGCAGCGACCCGACCAGAGCGCGGGCATCGAGCGGGATGTTCTGTGACTTGAGGAAGGCTTCTGCCTGCGCTACCAACTGGCGTTTTTTCAGGAAGCCGAAGCGGGTCTTCGGCTCTCGCCCCAGCATCAGATTGTCGGCAACCGAGAGCGATTCGACCAGGCTCAGATCCTGGTAGACCACCGCCACGCCGGCATCACGCGACTGGGCGGGCGAAGTGAACGAGGCAGGCCTGCCGTCGATCTCGATCGAGCCGCCATCATGCACATGCACGCCGCTCAGGATCTTGATGAGCGTCGATTTGCCGGCCCCGTTTTCACCAAGCAGGGCGTGCACTTCACCGGATAGGATTTCGAGACTGACACCGCGCAGCGCATTGACGCCGCCGAACCGCTTCCTGACGCCCTCGACGCGCAGCAAGGGGGCCTCGGACGATGGCGAAATCGAACCCTGTTCGATCATGACGCCTGCATTTCCTTCCCTTGACGCGTCCCCTACCCTGCATGTCGAGATTGTCTTCTTGAGACTTCTCTTACTTTTTTTGTGACTTTTCCATCAGGTTGGCGAAATGTCAAACGGAGTCAGGCCGGCAGTTGGAATGATTCCGGTCCAACCTCGCCATGTTCGGTGATGACGGCGTCGAAACCGTCCATGGCTGAGAAGAAGGCGCGCTTGAGCTTGCCGATCTTGCTGCTGTCGACGACGAGGTAGTTTTCGCGCGCCAGGCCCATCACCTTCTGTTTCACCACCGCCTCGTGAAAATGCTCGCAGGTGGCGCCACGTTTGGCATCGACGCCGGCAGCCGACAGAAAGGCAGCATTGATGCCAACGCTCTTCAAAATATCGAAATCATGCGTGCCCGAGAAAGACGCCGAAGCGGGATGATAGACACCCCCCAGCATGATGATCGTTACATTGGCCTTGCGGGTCAGGCGCTCCGCGACATTCATGGCGTAACATATTGCCGTTATTCGATAATCGTCAGGAATGAGGTCGATCAGATGGATCAGTGTCGTGCCGCAATCGATGAAGATCGTCTCGTCGGGCCGAATCTTCCGCACCGCGTGCAGGCAGGCTTCGCGCTTCGCCGCCGCATGGCTGTCGGCCGCGGTCGCCAGTTCGTAAGGAGCGTCGGTATCGATCTCGGCAGCCGCCAATATGTGTCCGCCGAGAAAGGCGATCTGCCCCTGATTGGTGGCGATATCACGCCGCACCGTCATCTCCGATACGCCGAGAAGCGTTGCCGCTTCGCTCAGGTGGATAACCCGCCGTTCCGACAGCAGATGGATCAGCCGGGCTGTCCTTTGCGCTTTGCGAGCAGTCATGCATTGGGCCTATCGGTCGCCTGAAATGTGAGGAATTTAACAACCGCTCTCATTCAGTTGCAAGCGCGGTGTGCGGATCCGCCCTGCCATGACCGACGGACATGCCTGTTTACAAGGCTCTCGCCCGCCCTTGGACCGATCGCGGAGACCATCAGGCCGTGGCGGATTTCCCCGCCCCGAACCGCAACCCATCCATCAGCAGCGACACCAGCCGGCGCGAACGGTCACGCCATTCCGGGGTGTCGGGCGCCGAGTAGATGCCGGACAGCGCGTGCAGCACGTCGGAAGCGTCGACATCGCCGCGGATGGTGCCCTCGGCCACCGCCGCCTCGACCAGCTGCCGCAAGGCCTGAGACACCCGGCCCGACGTGTCGGAAAACAACGTCGAATTGGTGGTGAGCAGGATGCGCAGGCTGGTTGCCAGGCCGCGCTTGGTGGCGATGTAGTCGACGAAGCGCTGCATCCACTGTTCGAGCGCGACATCGGACGGGTGCTTTTGGGCGAGCTCGCCGGCAGCCGCGCACAGCGCTTCCACCTCGCGGCGGTAGACCACCTCGACCAGATGCTCGCGCGTCGGGAAATGCCGGTAGAGCGTGCCGATGCCGACGCCGGCGCGGCGCGCGATCTCTTCCAGCGAGGCGTCGATGCCGCGCTCAGCAAAGACGGCGGCCGCCACCTCGACCAGCCGGTCGCGGTTGCGCTGCGCATCGGCGCGCAGCGGCTTGGCCTCTTCGGCCTTCTCTTCAGCGATGGCGAACGGCTCGGCGGCCAATTTTTTTCTCCACGATGTGTCAGGGGCTTGAACCCGGCCGGGTCAGCCCCCACGTAATAAACGGAGGCGCCTCCGTTTTAGTGGAGCACCTTTATCATATAATAGGGGGAACCGGTATGTCACGTGCTGAGAGCTTGCAAGCCGACGAGAGCATGATCTCCCCCCTTGGGGGAAGATCAGCTGTCACCAACGCCTGACCTTGCCCTCGCCTGCCCCAACACCAGATCATTCCCATCCGCGTCAAGCAACTGGAGCCAGACGCCCATGACCAGCCAGACCAAAACAACAATTCCCGTCCATCTCGACATCAACGGCCATCGCCACACCCTTCAACTCGAGCCGCGCGTCACGCTGCTCGACGCCTTGCGCGACCGGCTCGGCCTGACCGGCACCAAGAAGGGGTGCGATCACGGCCAGTGCGGCGCCTGCACCGTGCATGTCGACGGCGAGCGCGTGCTCGCCTGCCTGACGCTGGCCGCCCAGGTCGAGGGCCGCACCGTCACCACCATAGAGGGGCTTGCACGGGAGGGCGAACTGCATCCCGTGCAGGCTGCCTTCCTCGAGCAGGATGCCTTCCAGTGCGGCTATTGCACGCCCGGCCAGATCATGTCGGCGGTCGCCTGCATCCGCGAGGGCCATGCCGGCTCCGACGAAGAAATCCGCGAATACATGGCAGGCAATCTCTGCCGCTGCGGCGCCTATCCGCACATCGTCGCCGCTGTCCGCCAGGCAGCCCTGGAGGTCCAGTCATGAGAGATTTTTCCTATCTGCGTGCCGGCTCGGTCGAGGCGGCGCGCCAGGCAGCCGCCCTGCCCGGCGCCATGCTCTTGGCCGGCGGCACTACGCTCATCGATCTCGCCAAATGCGGTGTCGCCGAGCCCGACAGCCTAGTCGACATCACCCATCTCAAGGGGCTGGACAAGGTCGAAGTGAGCGAGCGCGGCGCCACCATCGGCGCACTGGCCAAAATGGGCCATGTCGCCGACCACGCCGACATCAAGAGCCGCTTCCCTGCTGTCTCCGAAGCGCTGTGGCAGGCGGCTTCGGCGCAGATCCGCAACATGGCGACCATCGGCGGCAATCTGATGCAGCGCGCGCGCTGCCCCTATTTCCGCGATCCTTCGAATTTCCCTGCCTGCAACAAGCGTGAACCAGGCAGCGGCTGTTCGGCACTCGGAGGCGTCACCCGCGGACACGCCGTGCTCGGCACCAGCGAAGCCTGCATCGCCATGTATCCGGGTGACCTCGCTGCGGCCTTGGTTGCCTTCGACGCGATCGTCCATCTCGGCGAGCGCCGGGTTCCGGTCGACGACTTTTTCCTGGTGCCCGGCACCACGCCCGACAGGGAACACGCGATCGAACCCGGTGAGATGATTACCGCGATAGAGATCCCCCACTCCGCCGCCGCCCGGCGTTCCACGTACCTGAAGATCCGCGACCGGCAATCCTATGAATTCGCGGCGGCAAGTGCTGCTGTCGGCATCGAGTTCGAAGCTGACGGGCGCACCATCCGGGATTTGCGCGTGGCGCTGGGCGGCGTCGCGACCAAACCGTGGCGAGCGCGGGCCGTGGAAGAGGCATTGAAAGGCAAGGTGCTGGGGCCGGACGCCGTCCGGGCCGCCAGCCTGCTCGCCGTCGAAGGTGCCGTCGACCATGGCGCCAACCACTACAAGATCGAACTGGCGCCGCGCGTCGTCGCCCGCGCCATCCTTAAAATGGGAGAAACGGCATGACCGTTCACAACATCAGAGTTGGCGAATCGAAGCGGGGTGACGCGTCCGATGGCGGCGCCGACGCTGTTGGCGGCCGGCTGTCGCGCGTCGACGGCCCGGCCAAGATCACCGGTGCCGCCAAATACGCCGTCGAGCAGCAGCTCGACGGGCTAGCCTACGCCGTGCTGGTCGAAAGCACGATTGCATCGGGCAAGGTGCGCTCTATCGACACCTCGGAGGCTGAAGCAGCACCCGGCGTGCTCAAGGTGTTGACGCCGGACACCATCATCAGCCTCAGGACCGCGTCCGACTGGTTCGGCACGCCGCCGCCCGATGCGCCCTATTGCCCGCTGGCGCGCGACGTCACCTTTTCGGGCCAGCATGTCGCCGCCGTGGTAGCGGAAACCTTCGAGCAGGCGGTTGCGGCCGCAGCGCTCGTCGAGGTCAGCTATGACGAGACCCCGGCCATCGTCGACCTCAGCGACGCCAAGGCCGGCGACGGCATTCCGATCGACGCCATGACCAAGGAATGGGGCGACGCGCAAGCGGCTTTCGCCTCGGCCCCGGTCCGGATCTGCGCCGCCTACAACACGCCGCGCGAATACCAGGCGCCGATGGAGCCGCATGGCCTGATCGCCCACTGGGAGGGCGACAAGCTCACCGTGTGGGAGCCGAGCCAGTGGCTGGACGGCATGGCGCGCACCTATGCCGAATGGTTCGACGTGCCGTTCGAGAATGTGCGGCTGGTTTCGCCCTATATTGGCGGCGGCTTCGGCTCCAAGGCACTGGCGCTCAGCCATGGCGCGGTGGCGGCAAGTGCCGCCAAAATGCTCGGCCGGCCGGTGAGGCTGGTGATGACGCGGCCACAGACCTTCACCGGCTATGGCGGGCGCGCCGCGACACGGCAGACGGTGACGATCGGCGCCGACGCGGAAGGAAAAATCCAGTCGATCGTGCATCGCGGCATCAATGAAACGTCGATCGACGGCATGTGGGTCGAGCCGCTGGGATCGGTCACCTCGATCATGTACGCGACACCGAATTTCTCCTCAAAGCAGAATGTCGTGCGGGTGAATTCGGTGGTGCCGGGCGCTATGCGCGCGCCGGGTGAAAACCCCTCGGCCTTCGGCATCGAAAGCGCCATCGACGAGCTCGCTTACGAGGTCGGCATCGATCCGCTGGAGATCCGGCTCCGGAACTATGCCGAACAGGATCCGGAGGCGAAAAAAGCCTGGTCGACCAGGCAGTTGCGCGAGGCTTTTGCTGCGGGCGCGGAACGCTTCGGCTGGGCAAAACGGACGCCCGAGCCGCGTTCGATGCGCGACGGCTACCAGCTGATCGGCTGGGGTGTCGCCGCCGGCACCTACCCGGTGCGGCGCGCCTATGGCGAGGCGATCGTGCGCATCCTCGCCGACGGCTCGGTCGAGGTCGAAAGCTCCTCGATCGACATGGGCCAGGGTACCTATACGATCCTGGCGCAGACCGCCGCCGAGACGGTCGGCGTGCCGGCCGACAATGTCGTGGTGAAGCTGGGCGACTCCCGCTTCCCCCGCGCTGGCGTCGCCGGCGGGTCGCGGCTGGCCGGCGTCATGACCGGCGCCGTCTACAAGGCGGCGACCTCGGCGCTCGATCAGCTGGTCGGGCTGGCGATCAGCGATCCGCGCTCGCCGTTCCACGCGCTGCAGGCCAACACGCTGGTGGTCGCCAATGGCCGTATTTCATCGCCGCGCGGCGACGGTCCGGATCTCTCGATCGCCGAACTGCTTAGCAGCGTCAGCCGCGACCACATCGAGGCCACCGGAGACACCATGCCGGCCAATTCGACGGCGCAGGATCGCTACAAGAACTACACCACCATCGCCATGGCCGTGCCGCACACCGAGGGCGACTATTCCCGCCACAGCTGGTGCGCGCATTTCATCGAGGTGCGCGTCGACGAGGATTTCGGCACGGTGCGCGTGTCGCGCGTGGTGTCGGCGCTGGATTCGGGCCGGCTCTACAACCCCAAACTCGCCGAAAGCCAATGGAAGGGCGGCATCATCATGGGCATCGGCCAGGCGCTGCTCGAGGAAGGCATCGTCGACCGCCGCCACGGCCGCATCGTCAACAACAACCTCGCCGACTATCTGGTGCCGACCAACGCCGACATTCCCGATATCGAGGTGATCTCGGTCGGCATTCCCGACCTGCACTCCTCGGTGCTCGGCGGCAAGGGCGTTGGCGAGCTCGCCATTGTCGGCGTCGCACCCGCAATCGCCAACGCGGTCTTCCACGCCACGGGAAAACGGGTGCGCGACCTGCCGATCACGCTGGAGAAGCTGATTTAGGAAGCGACGGCGGGGGGAGATCGTCGTCACCCTCGCCTCGCCAATCTCCAGCGTCAGCCCTTCCCTACCACTCCAACCCGAACGCCAGCTTGCCGAAGTGCAGGCCGCCGGCGGCCATGTGGGCGTAGGCTTCGGCCGCTTCGTTCGGCGAAAACACCTTGTCGACGACCGGCTCGATCCTGGCTGCACCGATGGCGCGGGCGGCGTCGCGAAGGTCGGACACCGATCCGGTGTTGTTGCCGACCACCTTCAGCGCCTTGATGATGATCGGCAGCAGATTGACCGTAGCTTCGGCGCCGGTGACGAAGCCGATGGTGAACAGTGTGCCGCCGGGCGCGGTGGCGTTGATGGCGCGGGCGAAGGTGGCGGTACCGCCGGTCTCGACGACGAGGTCGGCGCCGAGGCCGCCGGTTAGCTCCAGCACCTTGCCGTCCCAGTCGGGCGTCGCGCGGTAGTTGATGAGATGGTCGGCGCCGAGTGCCTTCGCCCGCTCCAGCTTCTCGTCCGACGACGAGGTGATGATGACGGTGGCGCCGGCGGCTTTCGCAAGCTGCAGGGTGAAGATCGAGACGCCGCCGGTGCCGAGCAGCACGACGACCGAGCCCGGCCCGACATCGGCGGCGCGGATGGCGTTCCAGGCTGTGGTGCCGGCGATCGGCAGCGTCGACGCCGCCTCGAAGGAGAGATGCGCCGGGACCGGCACGACCGAATTGGCCGGCAACGCGACATATTCGGCCAGCGACCCCGGCAGCGAGATGCCGCGCATCTGCGTCATCTCGTAAGGCCGCGGCCGGCCACCGATCCAGCGCGGCTTGGCATGGGCGACGACGCGATCGCCGACGGCGAATCTCGCAACGCCCTCGCCCAGCGCGACGATCTCGCCGGCGCCATCGGCGACGGGGATGAGCGGAAAGCTCGGTCCGGGATAATTGCCGCTCGCCACCGCGACATCGACGAAATTGAGGCTCGCCGCACGCTGGCGGATCAGCACCTCGCCGCGCTGCGGTTCGGGGGTGGCAATGGTGGCGGCGCGGAAGGCGTCCAGCCTGGGTTGGCTCAGTTCGATGGCTTTCATGGTTTCACTCCGGTGGGACGATTGATGGGTTGAGTGAACCTACCTGCTGCGTTATCTCTGGATAATCCTTGCCTTTTGCATTTGAGTACTGCGAACTATGCAGCAATCCCACGAACCAGTGACCCTTGCCGAAATGGCGGCCTTCGCGGCCATCGCCGAGGCGCGCTCCTTCACCAGGGCGGCGGCGCGTGTCGGGCGCGACGCGACCATCCTGTCGCGGCGCCTGCAATCGCTGGAGGAGCGGCTGGGGGTAAGGCTGCTCTCCCGCACGACGCGCAGCGTGTCGCTGACCGAAGCGGGTGCCGAATTCCTGGTGCGCGTGCGCGCCATCCTCGCCTCCGTCGACGAGGCCGAGGCCGCCGCGTCGGCACATGCCGGCGGCGGCCCGCGCGGCCTGCTCAGGCTGGCGCTGCCCGGCACGTTCGGGCGCATGTGGATCGGGCCGCTGCTGCCTCAATTCCTTGCCGAGTTTCCCGATGTCCGCATCGAGGCCGAATTCTCCAACCGCTTCGCCGATCTGGTCGCCGAGAATTTCGACGTCGCCGTGCGGCTCGGCGCGCTGGAGGATTCGCGCCTGGTGGCGCGCAAGGTGGCGACGCGGCGGCGGTTGCTCTGCGCCGCTCCCTCCTATCTCGCCCGAAGGGGCAGGCCGGAGACACCGCAGGCGCTGCTCGAACATTCCTGCCTGGGCTTCACCGGCTTCCAGACCTTTCCGGCCTGGGAGATGACCGACCGCGAGGGCCGGCGCTTGCGAGTCGAGGTTTCCGGGCCGTTGGTCACCGACGATGCGGAGGTGCTGGTCGAGGCCGCCGTCCAAGGCGTCGGCCTGATGATGAGCACCGACTGGCTGGTCGGCCGCGAGCTTGCCGACGGACGGCTGGTGCCGATCCTGGAGGACTGGACGCTGGCCGACGAAGGGGCGGTCTATGTCGTCACGCCCTCAGCCAAGGGACAAGCCGCCAAGACCCGCGCCTTCGCCGACTGGATCGGCAAGCGCTTCGCGCCGGAGCCGCCCTGGCGGCGGTGAGGCCGCTCCTCCCCTACTTCCCCTGCTGCTTCATGAACTGACTGAGCAGATCCACCGGCAGCGGGAACACCACCGTGGATGAGCGCTCGCCGGCGATGTCGTGCAGAGCCTCGAAATAGCGTAGCTGCATGGCCTGCGGCTCGGCCGCCAGCATGCGGCCCGCCTCGACCAGTTTCGCCGCCGCCTGCTGTTCGCCCTCGGCATTGATCACCTTGGCGCGCCGCAGCCGCTCGGCTTCGGCCTGCTTGGCGATGGCGCGGATCATGCTCTCGTTCAAGTCGACATGCTTGATCTCGACATTGGAGACCTTGATGCCCCAGGCGTCGGTCCGCTGGTCGAGGATCTCCTGGATATCGCTGTTGAGCTTGTCGCGCTCGGCCAGCATCTCGTCGAGCTCGTGCTTGCCGAGCACCGAGCGCAGCGTGGTCTGCGCCAGCTGGTTGGTGGCGGCCATGAAGTCCTCGACCTGGATGATCGCCCGCTCGGCGTCGACGATCCGGAAATAGAGCACCGCGTTGACCTTCACCGAGACGTTGTCGCGCGAAATCACGTCCTGCGGCGGCACGTCCTGCACCACCACCCGCAGATCGACCTTCACCATCTGCTGGATGAAGGGGACGAGGATGATGAGACCGGGACCTTTGACCCCGGTGAAGCGGCCGAGCGTGAAGACCACACCGCGCTGATATTCCCTGAGGATGCGAATGGCTGCGGACAGGAACATGACCACGACCAGCGCAAGCAACAGATAGGCCACGTAACCGATGCTCATTGTTTTGCTCCATTCTTTCCGGCGTCGCGCCGCCGCACGGTCAGTACGAGGTCGCTGACATCGGTCACCTCGACGCTGTCGCCGGGTGCGATGGGTTCGTCGGCCTTCGCCCGCCACCGCTCGCCCTGGGCCAGCACGTGGCCCTCGCCGCCCTGCCAGTCGAGGATCTCGGCCGGCAATCCGCGCATGGCCTCACCGCCGACACGCGGCGGGTTGCTACGCGCCGCCCACAGATAGGTGCCGGTCAGCAACGCCAGCCCAAGCGTCAGCGCGGCGGCGGGACCAACGACGGCCCATGACATGGCAAAGCCCGGCCCCTCGACCCTCAGCAGCATGGCGGCGCCGAACAGAAAGGCGGCCACGCCGCTGAGCCCAAGCACCACGGTGGGGTTGAAGGCCTCGACGACGAGGAATGCAACGCCGAGCAGCATCAGGGCGAGGCCGGTATAATTGATCGGCAAGAGATTGAGTGCATAGAGGCCGAGCACGAGGCAGATCGTGCCGATCACGCCGGGCGCCACCGCACCGGGGCTGGTGAACTCGAAGACGATGCCGTAGACGCCGACCAGCATCAGGATGATGGCGATGTTCGGATCGGTGATGACGGCAAGAAGCCGGATGAACCAGCCGGGTTCCAGCGTCTCGACCGGCAGCCCTTTGGTCGCCAGAACCACTTTCCTGCTGGCCACATCGACGGTTCGCCCATCGGCCAGCTGCAACAGCTCGGTGGTGTCGTGGGCGACGAAGTCGATCACATGTTCCTGCAGCGCCGCGTTGGCCGAAAGGCTCGCCGCTTCGCGCACGGCTTTCTCGCCCCAGTCGCCATTGCGCCCGCGCAGTTCCGCCAGCGAGCGGATCAAGGCAACCGCGTCATTGGTCACCTTGGCCATCATCGCGTCGCCTGCCGGCCGCCCGGTGGCGTCCTTCTGGTCGCCCTTGTCCTTGTCGCCGCCCGGAAGCGACGGCAGCCCGCCCATCTCGACCGGCGTCGCCGCACCCAGATTGGTGCCGGGCGCCATCGCCGCGACGTGGGTGGCATAGAGGATGTAGGTGCCTGCGCTGGCGGCATGGCCACCGGCCGGCGCGACATAGCCGATGACGGGCACCGGTGAAGCGAGGATATCGGCGATCATCTCGCGCATGGAAGTGACCAGCCCGCCGGGTGTATCGATCTGAAGGATGAGAACTTCGGCGCCCCGCGTGGCGGCTGCATCAAGCGCTTCCTCGAGCTGCCTGGTGCTCGCCGGCCCGATAGCGCCGTCAATCGCGACGCTCAACGCAACCTTCTCGCTCCCGGCCGAAGAGAAGGGAGAAAAGACAGCTGCGGCGACGAAGGCCGCGGCAAGAATGGCCACCCGCGCGAAGGTCACGCTCAAAGCTCCATGGATTCAATATGGGTTGTATTTTGGCGAAGTCCATGAGGGGAGCTCACGTCGGCGATTGGCGAACGCGGCTGGGCGCGCAATCTCCCTTGTGGTAGGGGAGATGGCCGGCAGGCCAGAGGGGGCAACTGTGGTCTCTGGAAAATCTATTCCGGCGACGGCACTGGCGGCCGCGATGTCAGCGCTGCGCCGAAGGCGGCGGCAATCACGGCGGCGATGCCGGCCAGTTGCGGCGCGGTCAGGCTTTCGTGCAGGAACAGGAAGCCGGCCAGCGCGCCTAGCCCTGGCTCCAGGCAGGTCAGCGTGCCGTAGATACGGGCCGGCATCCTGGTCAGCGCCACCATCTCCAGCCAGAACGGCAGCGCGCTGGAGAACAGCCCGACCAGCAGCGCGCTGATGGGGCACAGCGCCGGAAACCGCGAACCGGTTACTGCGCCGCCAGTTTCGATGCCAGCCGCGGGCCGGTCTTGACGTCGACGATCTCCGGCTTCGCGCTGTCGACCGTGCCGTCCCAACCGCCGCCGAGTGCCTTGTTGAGGGCGATGTAGTTGGTCGCCAGCAGGACGCGGCTTTGCAGCAGCGTATCCTCCGCCGAATAGAGCGACCGCTGGGCGTCGAGCACATCGAGCAGGCTTGTCTCGCCGGCCTTGTAGAGCGTGCCTTCGAGGCGTGCCGCCTCGCCATAGGATTTCGCCGAAGTGGCAAGCTTACCGATCCTGATGCGCTCCTGCGACAACAGCACGAGCGCATTCTCTACGTCCTCGAGCGCCGTCAGCACCGACGATCGGTAGGCGATGAAATATTGATCGCGCTGCGCCTTGGCGACCTCGACGGCCGCCTGCAGCTGGCCGGCATTGAACACCGGCACGCTGAGCGTCGGCCCGAACGACCAGCCGATCGAGGAGTTCTTGCCGAGATCGCCGAGCTTCAGGGCTGCCGTGCTGATGTCTCCCGTCAGGCTGACCGAGGGATAGCGCGCCGCCTCGGCCTGGCCGATCTTGGCGGTGTATCGCGCGTATTGCCGTTCCGCCATGCGCACGTCGGGGCGCGAGAGCAGGATGTCGGCGGGAATGCCGGTCGGCATCGGCAGGCGCGGCGTCGGGATCGACGCGCCGCGTTTCAGCCGCTCGCTGAGTGCGGCCGGCGGGCGGCCGGTCAGCACCGAGAGACGATGCACGGCCTCGGCAAAGCTTGCTTCCAGCGTTGGAACCGCGGCTTCGGTGCTGCTCGCCTGCCCCATCGCCTTGGCGACATCGGCGGCGGTTGCCGTACCCGCCTGGGCCATGGTGCGGGTGAGTTCGGCGGTCTGCCTCTGCGATGCGGCCGAGCGCCTGGCGAGCGCAATGCGGGCCTGGTAGCCGCGCGCCTGGGCATAGTAGGATGCGACGTCGCCGACCAGGGTCAGAAGGGTCGAGCGCAGCTCCTCCTGCGAGGCGTCCAGCCCATAGCGTGCGGCCTCGACGCCCCTGTGATTGGCGCCGAACAGGTCGAGTTCCCAGCTGGCGTCGAAGCCGGCCTGGTATTCGCTGTAGATGCCGCTGGAGCCTGATGTGGCCACGGCCGACTTGTTGCGGGTGACCGAGCCGGAGCCGTCGACCGACGGCAGCAATGTGCCGACGCTCTGGCGATAGCTAGCGCGCGCCTCGCGGATCTTGGCCTTGGCGGTGGCAACGTCGAGATTGCCGGCAACCGCTTCGTCGACGAGCGTGTTCAGCATGGGATCACGCAGCCGCTGCCACCAGCGCGACAGTTGCGCCGGCTGGGCGGACTTGGTCGGCTTCTGGCTGCTCCAGTTTGCTGGCATCGGCAGGATAGGCATCTGATAATCCGGACCGACGACGCATCCCGCGAGCAGGACGGCGGAGAGCATAGGCGCAAGGAGCCGCCTCGCGGCCACCGAGCCACGTTCGAAACCTGTCATGTGAAAAACCCTTATTGCTGGTTGGCTGTTGCCGGTGTCTCGCCCGTATCCTGCCCAGTATCCTGCTTGGCCGCCTTGCCCTTGAAGATGCGGCGCACCGTGACGAACAGCAGCGGCACCAGGAACACGCCGATCACGGTTGCCGCGATCATGCCGCCCATGACGCCGATGCCGACGGAGTTCTGCGCGCCCGAGCCCGCGCCGCTGGCGATCGCGAGTGGCGTGACGCCGAGGATGAAGGCCAGAGACGTCATCAGGATCGGCCGCAGCCTTTGTCGCGCCGCCTCCAGCGTTGCTTCGACGAGCCCCATGCCTGCCGTCTGCCGCTCGATGGCGAACTCGACGATGAGAATGGCGTTCTTGGCCGCGAGACCGATCGTGGTCAGCAGCCCGACCTTGAAATAGACGTCGTTGGTCTGGCCGAACAAGCTGGCCGCCAAAAGCGCGCCGAAGATGCCGATCGGCACCGCGAGCATGACCGCGAACGGGATCGACCAGCTCTCATAGAGCGCGGCGAGGCACAGGAACACGACAAGCGCCGAGATCGCGTAGAGTGACAGCGCCTGGTTGCCGGACAGCCGCTCCTGGTGCGACAGCCCGGTCCATTCGTGGGAATAGCCGGCCGGCAGCTGCGCCACCAGCCTGTCGATCTCGTCCATCGCAGCGCCCGAACTGACGCCCGCTGCCGCCGCGCCCTGGATCTCGACCGCCGCCGACCCATTGTAGCGCTCAAGCCTGGGCGAGCCGAATGTCCAGTGGCTGGAGGCGAAGGCCGAGAACGGCACCATGGCGCCGCTCGCATTGCGGACCTGCCATTTGTCCAGGTCTTCCGGCTGCATGCGGAAGTTCGCGTCCGCCTGCAGATAGACCGGTTTGACCCGGCCGCGATCGATGAAATCGTTGACGTAGTCGCTGCCCCAGGCGGTCGAAAGCGTGTCGTTGATGTCGGCGAGGCTGACGCCGAGCGCGCTGGCCTTTTCCTGGTCGATGTCGATCGAGAATTGCGGCTGGTCCTCCTGGCCGTTAGGCCTTGTGTTGGCGAGCACCTTGCTCTGCCCGGCCAAGGCCAGAAGCTGGTTTCGCGTCTGGATCAGCGCGTCATGGCCGGCGCCATTGACGTCCTGCAGGTAGAAATCGAAGCCGTTGGTGTTGCCGAAGCCCTGGATGGCGGGAGGGGCAAGCGCGAAGACCTGCGCATCCCTGATCTTGGAGAAGGCACCCATGGCGCGGCCGGCGACCGCTTGCGCTGCCAAAGCCGGCGATTTGCGCGTGTTGAAATCCTTCAGCGGCACGAAAGCAATACCGACATTCTGCCCGGCGCCGCCGAAGCCGAAGCCGGAGGCGGTGAAGACCCCTTCGACCGCGTCCTTCTCTTGCTTGAGATAGTGGTCGGTCACCTCTGCCAGCACCCGCTCGGTGCGGTCTTGCGTCGCGCCGACCGGCAACTGCACGCTGGTGATCAGAATGCCCTGATCCTCTTCCGGCAGGAACGAGCTCGGCAGCCGGGCAAACATCCAGCCCATGGCAACGACGATGGCCAGGAAGACGACCAGGAAGCGCCAGGACCGGTTGATGATGCCGTGCGAGCCGTCGCGGTAGGCAGTCGTGCCGCGGTCAAAGACACGATTGAACCAGCCGAACGGACCCGTCTGCGTCGCATGGTCCTTGGGCGGCCGCAGGATGGTGGCGCAAAGCGCCGGCGTCAGCACCAGCGCGACCAGCACGGACAGCGCCATCGCCGAGACGATGGTCACCGAGAACTGCCGGTAGATGATGCCGGTTGAGCCGCCGAAGAAAGCCATTGGCACGAACACCGCCGAAAGCACGGTGGCGATGCCGATCAGCGCGCCGGTGATCTCGTTCATCGACTTGCGCGTCGATTCTTTCGGCGACAGCTTTTCCTCCTGCATCACGCGCTCGACATTCTCGACGACGACAATGGCGTCGTCGACGAGCAAGCCGATGGCGAGCACCATGGCGAACATGGTCAGCGTGTTGACGGAATAACCGAACAGCGAGAGCACGCCGAAGGTGCCGAGCAGTACCACCGGCACAGCGATGGTCGGGATGATGGTGGCGCGCAGGTTCTGCAGGAAGATGAACATCACCAGGAACACCAGCACGATCGCCTCGGCCAGCGTCTTGACCACCTCCTCGATCGACAGCCGCACGAAGGGCGAGGTGTCGTAGGGATAGACGACCTCGACGCCTTGCGGGAAGGTCGAGCTCAGCCGGTTGATCGTCGTGCGCACGGCCTCGGCGGTGTTGATGGCGTTGGCGCCGGTCGCCAGATTGACGGCGACGCCGGCCGCCGGCTTGCCGTTGTAGTTGGCTTGCGTCGTATAGCTTTCAGCGCCGAGCTCGACGGTGGCGACGTCGTTGAGGCGAACCAGCGAGCCGTCCGTCGTACTCTTCAGGATGATGTTGCGGAACTGTTCGGCGGTTTGCAGCCGGCTCTTGGCCGTCACCGTGGCATTGAGCTGCTGGCCCTTGCGTTGCGGCATGCCACCCAGCTGGCCGGCCGAAACCTGCGTGTTCTGGGCTTGGATTGCGGCGGCCACGTCGCTCGGCATCAGGGCATATTTGGCGAGCTTGTCCGGATCGAGCCAGATGCGCATGGCATAGCTGGAGCCGAACAACTGTGTCGAGCCGACACCTTCGACGCGCTTCAAAGTGTCGTTGATGGTGCTGTCGACATAGTCGGCAAGATCGGTCGAGTTCATCTTGCCGTCGCTCGAGACGAAGCCGATGACCATCAGGAAGCCGGTCGAGGATTTGGAGACGGTGATGCCGTTGCTCTGCACCACCTGCGGCAGCTGCGACTGCACCAGCTGCAGCTTGTTCTGCGTCTGCACCTGCGCGGTGTCGGGATCGGCAGCCGTGGTGAAGGTCAGCGTGATCGAGGCCGAACCGGTCGATGTCGAGGTCGCCGTCATGTAGTCGAGATTGTCGATGCCGGTCATGCCTTGCTCGATGACCTTGGTCACCGAATTCTCGACTGTCTGCGCATCGGCGCCCGGATAGGTTGCGCTGATGTTGACCGTGGTGGGCGCGATCTGCGGGTATTGCGAGATCGGCAGGGTGGTGAGCGCCAATAGGCCACCCAGCATGATCACGATGGCGATCACCCAGGCGAAGATCGGCCGGTTGATGAAGAATGCGGACATCGGCTCAGTTCCCGGTCGACTGGTTGCTGGCCGTCTTGGACATGGCAGGTGCCGCCGATGTGCTCTGACCGCGGTCCTTGACCTCGCCGGTCGTCTCGTCGATCGTCACTTCGACACCCGTGGCATCGCCGCCGGGGCGCACGAGCTGCATGCCCTCGACAATGACGCGGTCGCCGTCGCCGACGCCGGAATCCACCAGCCAGTTGTTGCCGACGCTGTTGCGCACGGCGAGCACGCGCGTCTCGACCTTGCCCGCGGCATTGATGACCATGGCCGTCGCCTCGCCCTTGGTGTTGCGGCTGACGCCGCGCTGCGGCACCAGGAAACTGTTCTGGGCGACGCCCTCCTCGACCAGCGCCCGCACATACATGCCGGGCAGAAGCAGGCGGTCGGGATTGGGGAACTCGGCCCTCAGCGCAAAGGTGCCGGTGGTCTGGTCGACATTGGCGCCGGCGAATTCCAGCTTGCCGGTCTGCGCATAGATGGTGCCGTTCTCGAGCTTCAGCTTGACGCTGACATTGGGGCCGCTGAACTTCAACCGACCTTCATTGATGGCCTGCCGCAGGTTGAGCAAATTGGTGCTCGATTGCGTGACATCGACATTGATCGGATCGAGCGCGCGGATGGTGGTGAGCAAGGTGTCCTGATTGGCGGTGACCAGCGCGCCTGGCGTCAGCGAGGACTTGTCGATACGGCCGGCGATCGGCGCGGTGATCTTGGTGTAGTCGAGGTTGATGCGCGCTGTCTCGACACTGGCCTTGGCGGATGCCACATCCGCGTTGGCCTGTGCCAGCGTGGCGGCGGCATCGTCATAATCTTGTTTGGAAACAACGTTCTGCTTCAGCAGGCCGGCATAGCGGTCGAACTTGGCCTGCGCGGTCGGCACTGCCGCTTCCGCCTTTTGCTGGGCTGCTTTCGCACTGTCGTAGGCTGCCTGGTAGCTTGCCGGATCGATGAGGTAAAGCGGCTGCCCGACCACCACCTCGCTGCCCTCCTTGAACAGCCGTGCCTGGATGATGCCGTTCACTTGCGGGCGCACATCCGCGGTCAGCGAGGCCGTCGTACGCCCCGGCAGTTCGGCGGTGATCGCGACCGATTGCGGATGCAGGGTGACGACGCCGACCTCGGGCTTGCCGGCCGCGCCCATGCCGGCAGGGGCCTTGTTCTCCTGCGAGCAGGCGGCCAGAAAAAGCGCGCCGCACAACATTGCGGCCCAGGGCGCGAGACGGCGAGCCGACAGGGAAGACTGGCTAGACGGGATAGGCATGGCCTGGATGATCTTTCGCTGGAGTTGCGGTCGCCGCCTGGGCATCGGATCGGTCCACCAGGAGCTGGCCCGGATTGCGGGCGGCATCGAGCAGTGCTTCGAAGCGGCTCATGTCGCGCTCCTTCCGTGCGGCCGGAGTGTGCTCGACAAGCAAGATCGAATTCTTGGCCGCGATGCCCACCGGCGTCAGTATGCCGATCAGAGGCGATAAGCCAAGCGCCCTGCCGGTCACGAACATGAAACCGCGCGCCGCGGCCATGGACGTGAGCACCTCACGCGATCTTGCGGTCATGATGTCCGTGGTTGTTGGGTCGCTCCGAAAGCGGAAGCGACAAGCGCCATGCGGCGAAGCTCAGGCGGATCGCGCCCTTCAGCGTGTCGATCGGCGGGGCCGACGGCAAGGCGGTACGATTGACGCGCGCCGCATGGCCGAGCGAGAATCTCGGGCTGGCGGACGCGAGCAGCCGCAGCATCATCAGGGCTTCCCACATTGCTTTCCATTCCATGATTTGAAAGATCGGATGGCGGCCGCCATCCGGCGAAGAACCGGCCGGCCCGAGAACGGGTTGGGTATCGGGCCGGCCGGCGCGCAGCCGGTCAGAGTTGCTCGCCGTTCCCGGGCTGGGGCGGCGGGAGCTGTCTGCCATCGTTGGGCAGACCTCGGGGGCCGGCTGCATCCTCCGGCGGGCCGCCCCAAGGACCGGGGGGTGGTCCGTGGGGGCGATCCGCCGAAGCGAGGATTTCGAGCTGTTCGGGCGTCAGCTTGGCGCGAAGTGCCGCGATCGCGTCCTTAAGCTTGCCGGCCGAGACCGCCCGTTTGGTCACCTCGTCCGCCAGTTTCTCCTGGAAGGCGAAGGGATCGGGCGTGCCGCCCTCGGGGCCCTTGGCGTCAGGCCCGCCCGGACCTTCATGGCCACCGAGCCCACCAGGACCTTCAGGGCCACCACGTCTGCCCGGACCATGATCGGGCCGTGGCGGTGCCAGCACGGCCTGCAGCGCGCTGGTATAATCACGCCAGGCATCGAGCTGTTCGCTGCGGATGCCGACGCGGGTCTCGAGCGCCGCAAGCCGGGCCGCCAGCATGAATTCCGGCGGCGGTCCCATGCGGTGGGGACCAAAGCCTTCCGGCCCAAAAGCTTGGGGGCCGTGGCGCATCGGCCCATGCGGACCAGGCCAGGGCATCGGGCCATGATCTCGCCCTTGCTCCGGTCCATCCTGCAGGGCCATGATCGGTGGCGCTTCGCCGGGTACCGCGCCCGGATCGGGCTGCGCCGCCAGCGCGGGATGGATGGCCGCGGCGGAAAACAGGCCGAGCGCGAAAAGTCTGCTTCGCATATGTTGTTCCTTTCTCTCATGCTTCGGACGGCCATGAGGATAGGAAGCGTGTTTGTCCGCTTCGCGTCGGCGTGTTGCCGAAGGTTTCCGCAAAAGGGCAATTTGTTTCCGAATGTTTCCCGCGCCCGGCCGGAAACATTCGGTTGCAATTTTCCATGCCGCTTGGGCGCGGCTCTCCCTATAATCGCGGCCAAGCAAGGGCACGGTCATGCAGTCACAACCCCATATCCTCGTCGTCGACGACGATCGCGAGATCAGGACGCTTCTCCAGCGCTATCTCGACGGCCAGGGCTTTCGCGTCTCGGTGGCAGCGGACCGGCGCGAATGCGAGCAGAAGCTCGCCACCGGCCAGTTCGACCTAACCGTGCTCGACGTCATGTTGCCGGACGGATCGGGGCTCGATATCTGCCGCAGCTTGCGCGACCGCAAGCCGCATATCCCCGTCATCCTGCTGACGGCGCTGAAGGAGGATGTCGACCGCATCATCGGCCTGGAGCTCGGCGCCGACGACTATCTCGGCAAGCCGTTCAATCCGCGCGAGCTCACTGCCCGCATCCGCGCCGTGCTCAGGCGCTCGGTGCCCGAGGAAGCGCCTGCGCCGCCCCGCGCCCGTATCTACCGCTTCGCCAGCTACAGGCTGGAATCGGACACCCGCAAGGTGACGGACGCTCAAGGGTTGGCCGTCGATCTCACCGGCGCCGAATTCGACCTGCTGCAGGTGTTTCTCGACCGTCCCGGCCGGTTGCTGTCACGCGACCAGCTTCTCGACCTGACGCAAGGTCGCGAGCGCGACCCGCTCGAACGCTCGGTCGACGTGCTGGTGAGCCGGCTGCGCCGCAAATTCGCCGAGACCGGCGACGGGCCGCTGTTCAAGACCGTCCGCAACGGCGGCTATCAGCTCACCGCGCGCGTCGAGACGGTGGAGGGCCACGCGTGAACTCGCTGCGCCGCCGCCTCATCCTGTTGCTGGTCGCCTCGATCGTCGGCGTGGTCGGCCTGGCGACGGCGGCCGTCATCAGCGTCCGGGGCGGCGGACCGCCGCCGGAATTGACCGTGCCCTGGGTTGCCCAGCAGATGGAACTCGTGGTGCGGCTCCTGCCCGGTCCGATTCCGGACGTCCTGCGGGTTAAGCTGAGCGACCATGCGGCTGGCGGCAAGGTGGACCGCCCGGAAACGGCGATGCTCAACGACATCCTGCGCCGCCGCGGCCTCGACGTTCTGGCCATCGTCAGCGACAAGGCGGATGGACCCGGTCAGCTTGCATCGGTGCGCCTGCCCGACAATCGCTGGGCGATCATGGAGGTTCCCCACATCACGCCGCCAAGGCGCGAGTGGCTGGTGCTGGCCGGCTGGATTTCGCTGATCGTGGCCGGCGCCACGGCCGTCTCGGTCTATTTCACCGCCGTGCTGATCCGGCCGCTCGAGATGCTTGAGGCGGCCGTCTCCAAGATTGGATCGGATGGAATGCTGGCGGCGGTGCCGGAAGTCGGTTCGGCCGAGGTCAAGGCGACGGCGCATGCGCTGAACCAGCTCTCGTCCCGGCTGAAGACCGCCATGGAAAGCCGCATGCGGCTGGTCGCCGCCGCCGGCCACGACCTGCGCACGCCGATGACACGCATGCGGCTGCGCGCCGAGTTCCTCGATGACGAGCGCGACAAATGGCTTCAAGACCTCGATGAGCTCGACCGCATCGCCGACAGCGCCATCCGCCTGGTGCGCGAAGAGGTGAACCAGGATGCCGTCGAGCCGCTGGATCTGTGCAAGATGGTGGGGGATATCGAAGCCGAGATGGTCTCGCTCGGCCATGCCGTATCGATCGGGCATCTGGATGCCGTTTCGGTGCAAGCCGGCGCGCTCGGCCTGCGCCGGGCCTTGCGCAACCTGATCGTCAACGCCGCCACCCATGGCAAGGCATGCCGCATCGACCTTGCCGTGGCCGGCAGCCGTGCCGTGCTCACCATTTCCGATCATGGGCCAGGCATTCCGCCGGAGCTCCTGAACAAGGCGTTCGAGCCCTTCTTCCGCGTCGATCCCGGCCGCCTGCAATCCATTCCGGGCGCCGGGCTGGGCTTGGCCATCGCCAAGGAAATCATCGAGCGCTACGGCGGCACCGTGACGCTGGAAAACCGCAAGGGCGGCGGGCTGGAACAGACGGTGGTGTTTGAGGCGGTGTGACGGGCAAGACGGCTCCGGCGCGGCCCTGTTCGCCAGGCAAGCGCGTGTCACTGAAAAAGCCGGCGATCATGCTGCATCGCGCAAAACTCAATTATTCCAATTCATCCCATGCGTAACCCGGGCCGAATCCGTATAGTAAAAATATAGATTTTCGAGTTTCGCGCACGATTTAAGAAAGATCTGAGCTTTTCTTATTCTCCAAGCAGGGTTTTTTCGAATCAACCGGAGCGAGCAGATCCATACAGCTCAACGACAGGGTTGAAATGCTGGGGGAAATCGCCCAAAAGGGTGAAATCCGGGCGGTTTTGTCAACCTTTAGCGCTTGCTCACACAAATATTTCGGCCTGGTAGATTTTTTGTGTTGCGCTGCACAATGCGGTAGCCGAACCATCTCCTGGGGGACTCGTTTTGCGACTGGACATACGCCGTGAAGGATTCCGCCAGGTTGACCGACTTGAGCTGTTCGTCCGTCGATTTCGAGCCCTGCCTGAGCGGACTCGCAAAGCGCGGGTTTGATGGTGCCGGCGCCATGGCGGGCCGCCTTGGCCTGCCGTTCGAAACAGCTGGCTGGCGGCTTCATCGCGGACATCACGCCGGCGGACGGCGCTGATGGGAAACACCCGCGACGTCCAACTGGATGCACTGAGGGCCATCGCCGTGACGATGGTGATGTACTCCCATTTCTTCGCGGCGGGAGGATCTTCGTTCTGGGGCCATATCGGCGTGCGGCTGTTCTTCGTGCTGAGCGGCTTCCTGATCACGCGCGTGCTGCTGGAAGCGCGTGCGGCCGCCGAGTTTGAAACCGGCGCCGCGCTGCGATCCTTCTACATCAGGCGGGCGCTGCGGATATTTCCTCCCTATTTTGCCGTCCTGGGTTTCGTCTGGCTGTTTGACCTGGAACAGTCCAGGGGATCGCTGGTCTGGCATGCGCTCTATCTGTCGAATTTCTGGTATGCGCTGCGCAATGACTGGACGCCCTGGGTGCTGTGCCATTTCTGGAGCCTGAGCATCGAGGAGCAGTTCTATGTCGCCTGGCCACTGATCGTCCTGCTGGTACCGCGCCGGCGCTTTGAGCCGATCTGCATCGGCGTCATCCTGCTGTCGCTGGCCTATCGCTTCTACTGGCCGGTCACCGCCACCCCGGCGCTGGCACGCGACCTGCTGCCACCGGCATCCATGGATGCGCTGGCATCGGGTGCGCTGCTTGCCTGCTGGCGGTCCAGGGGCGCTGCCCTGCCGCAATGGATGCGGCTAGGCTGGCCTGCCTTTGCGGCCGCATTCCTGATGATCGAGTGGTTTGTCCCGGCGCCTTCCGATCCAATGCTGGAATGGGCCCGCTGGCTGCTGCTGCAAGTCCTGCCGCTGGTGCCGCTGATGGCCATCGTCGCCGCCTGTTCGAGCGGCCTTCGCGGCCCCCTCGGCAAGCTTGCCGAACTGCCGCCACTGCTTGCTTTCGGCCGCATCAGCTACGGCGTTTATCTCTATCATCCGATATTGCTGTCGCTCGCCGTCAAGTCGCAGCCCTGGATTCCGCTCAATGTCTCGGAGCAAGGACCAGGGCGGTTCCTGGTTGCGAGCGCCGCGACGATTGTCGTGGCCTCGATTTCCTGGGTGGTTTTCGAAAGGCCGCTGAACCGCCTGAAGCGCCACTTCCCCTATGTCGCGCGCACCCATGCCGCGCGCGCCGGCCACGCCGGCTGGTTCGCGAGGCTGCCCGGCGGATCGCCCGATCGCCCCGCGCCATCGCTCGACCTCCCGCGAACGGATGCAAGACGATGACCGCCGCGCCGCTCGTCTCGGTCCTTCTGCCGGTCTACAATGCCGGGCCCTATCTCGCCGCCGCGCTGGGAAGCATCCTGCGGCAGGACTACTGCCGCCTGGAGATCATCGCGATCAATGACGGATCGACCGACAATTCGCTCGAAATCCTCGAGCGACACCGGCAAGCCGACAGCCGCATCTCGATCATCTCGCGCGAAAACCGCGGCCTTGTCGCGACGCTCAACGAAGGGCTGCGAAAAGCCCAGGGCGAGCTGGTCGCGCGGATGGACGCGGACGACGTCGCCTACCCCTGGCGATTGTCGCGCCAGGTGGCGCTGTTCGACCGGCGGCCCGAACTCGGCTTCTGCGGCGCCGGCGTCGACATGTTGATCCGCGGCCGCATCGCCAGGGGAAGACCCGATCCGGTGTTCCAGTTCGGCCGCATTCCAATTTTGGCGAAGTTCTTCACGATCTTCATGCACCCGACGGTCGTCTACAACCGGAAGGTCATCGAAGACGACGCTCTCCACTACGACAAGGCCTACAGGCACGCCGAGGATTTCGACCTTTTCAGGCGGCTGGCCGACCGCTACCCGGCAGCCATGATGCCTGAAAACCTGGTCGTCTACCGAGTCCATGAGGGAAGCGTGACCAGCCGGCACATCAAGGAAATGCGCAGGACGCATTTGCGGATCGTGGCCGAGAACCTCGAGCGCGAGGGCCTCGCGGAAACCACGCGGGACCTGCGCAACATCGGCGATACGGTCAGCCTCGACACGGTTGCCCGTGCGGCCAATTTCATCGTCGCGCTGGAGGAGCGGATTGGCTCGCTGCCAGCCGAGACGCGGCCGAGCTTCGAGGCCGGCGCGCTGAACCTGTTCTATTTCCTTTACCAGCTCGTCGCCGACGAAAAGCAGCCCCCACTGACGCATGAATTGCTGACGCGGACCGCGAAGTGGAACGCCATCCGGCGCCGCGAGAAATATGCGCTGCGGCCCGGCGCCTGGGCCCCCTGGCTCAGCCGCGCCTCGCTGTCGGCCGGCAGACAAGCGGATGCCTTGGCATACTTCTTCAAATCCGCACCCGCCGCGGCGGTCCTGGCGCCTTATCAGTTGAGCTAGAGGGATGATCGTCAAAGCCCACCAACCTCTGCAGCGCGATCGTTCGACGGCGCTTGGCGCCGTCCCGGCCGGTCCGCGACCGGAACGATCGGCGCCGGAAGTCAGCTTCATCATCTGTACGCGCAACCGCGCCGCGGTGCTCGAGGCCTGCATCAAGTCGGTGCAGGCCGCGTGCCGCGCCCATGCCGGCTTCGCGGCCGAACTCGTGGTCGTCGACAACGGCTCGAACGACGGCACGGCGGAACGCCTGGCCCGCATCGCCGATATGTCGGACATTCCACTCACGCCCGTTTGCGAACCACGCCCCGGATTGGCGGCTGCCCGTAACGCCGGGTTGAGGCGCGCGCGGGGCCGTGTGCTGGTCTTCGTCGATGATGATTGCGCGGTCCATTGCGACTACCTGCGCGATCTGGAGCGACACTATGCATCCAAGGAACAATGGCTCATCCGCGGAGGCCGTGTCGAGCTTGGCGATCCCAGGGATCTGCCTTTCACGATCAAGCGGTCGCGGGTGCGCGAGCGGCTGACGCCGGATGTTCATCCCGGCGGTTTCGTGCTGGGCTGCAACATGACGATGCACCGCGATGTCGCGGCCCGTATCGGCTATTTCGACGAACGCTTCGGCGCCGGCGGGCCGTTGCGGTCGGCAGAGGATACCGATTACCTCGTGCGCGCGGTGCTGCTCGGCATCGCGGTCGAGTATGTGCCAGACATGACGATATTCCATCATCATGGCCGGCGGGATCGCAACTCCATCGAAAAGCTCCACCGCGACTACAGCCTGGGAAATGGCGGGCTCTGCCTGAAACATGTTCGCCATGCGCCCTGGCTGCTTCGTCATTTCTACTGGGCCACGAGAGCCGCTTTCCGGGAATTGGCGGGCGGGCCTGCGTTCGATCGCGAACTCAACCTGTCGCACTGGCCGATCGTCGGCATGAATTTGCTCGGCGCGGCCAGATTCGCAGTTCTCCTGCTGGCGAGACGGGCGCAAGGTACGCCGGTGCGGCAAGATCAACAGGCAAATGCCGAGGCGAGGTGAACCGCTGTAATGCCATTGCTACCGCCAAGCCTGCCGATGCTGTTCCGGGCGTTCGGAAAGAAGCAACTGCGCCTGCTTCCGGCCGTGGTGGTTCTTGGCCTGGCCAGCGCCGTCCTCGAAGGCTTCGGCATCGGCCTGATCATCCCGTTGCTTGGCATTATCATGGGACACGGGGATGCCACGGGAATGGCCGGTTTCTCCGCTGTCCTCCAGCATGTCGGAGCGAGCCTGAGCGAGCGCGACCGGCTTATCGTCATTTCGATCGCCATCCTCGGCTCGATCCTCCTGAAGAACGTCTTCGCCTTCGCCAACACGCTGCTGACGACCTTCATCTATGGCAAGGCAAGTCATTCGATCCGCAGCGCATTGTCGGAGCGGCTGTTGCGGGTCGGCTACCCATTCTTCCTGCGGCAGAGTCCGGGACGGCTGCTCAACATCATCTCCAACGAATCCTGGCGGGCATCGGATGCGATCCAGATCATGCTGTCGGCCATCGTCAGCGCATCGGCCGCCATCA
Organism: Mesorhizobium kowhaii; assembly: GCF_042431665.1. Taxonomy (NCBI): domain Bacteria; kingdom Pseudomonadati; phylum Pseudomonadota; class Alphaproteobacteria; order Hyphomicrobiales; family Phyllobacteriaceae; genus Mesorhizobium; species Mesorhizobium kowhaii. Next base: position 172,219 of record NZ_JBHLYT010000008.1, on the reverse strand, counting down.
TCCTGCTGGCTTTTCTGCTCCTGCTTTCGTGGCGCATGACGCTGTTGGTCACGCTGGGACTGGCCGCCGTCCAGATCGCGCACGCCATCCTTTCGGCTAATCTGAAAGGGCCCAGCCGCAGCGTCGCCTCGCGCAACAGCCACCTCGCATCACAGATGCTCCACCTTGTGCATGCCGGACGCCTGATCCGCATCTTCGGACAGGAGAGCCGCGAGAAGGCGATATTCGATACGGCGTCCGATGCGGTCCGGCGCGCCTCCTTCGTCCTGCTTGTCCGCCAGGGAGCGTTGCCGCCGCTGACGGAGGTTCTCCACGCCGTGCTGTTTCTGGGGGTGGTGATCGGCGCCTGGCTGGCGCAGGTGAGTTTCCCGCTGATCATCGCGTTTGTCATACTGCTCTACAGGCTGCAGCCGCATATGCGGGCCCTGCAAGGGTCGTGGAGCCAGCTGCAAGGCCTGAGCGGATCGCTCGAAGAGGTGACATGGATGCTGGATCCGTCCGGCAAGCCTCAACCGCCGCAAGGCGACGGGCCGTTCCACGGCTTGCGCCAAGGCATCAAGTTCGATGACGTGACGTTCACCTATTCCGGCACGGACCAGCGTGAGGTGGTGCTGCATTCGGCGACTTTCGAGATCCGCGGCGGCCGCTCGACGGCGCTGATCGGCCGCTCGGGCGCTGGCAAGACGACGATCGTCAATCTTCTGTGCCGCTTCGTGGAACCGGACACCGGCGGGATTCTCGTCGATGGATCACCGCTCGATGGGATCGACGCCAGCCAATGGCGGCGGCACATCGCACTGGCCAGCCAGGAGCTGGAACTGGTCGATGGCACCATTTTTGAAAACATAACCTACGGGCAGGACGCGGCCACGTCCGACGACGCCGAGCGTGCGGCAAGACTGGCCGAAGCGCATGAATTCATCGAACGGCTTCCGCTCGGTTACGACACGGTCGTTGGCTACCGGGGCATCAACCTCTCGGCGGGGCAGAGGCAGCGGATCGCACTGGCCAGGGCCCTGGTGCGCGATCCCGATCTCCTGATCCTGGACGAAGCCACCAATGCCGTGGACGGACTGTCGGAGGCAGCCATCGTCGAGACCCTGAAGTCGAGAGCCGGCCGCCGCACGACCATCGTCATCAGTCACCATCACAGCACCATCTCGTTCTGCGACGACGTGGTGATCCTGAGCGGCGGCCGGGTGAAAAAGCAGGCACCTTTCGGCGCCCTGGCATCGCTCACCATGGACGAGCTTTACCAGCACGAGCCGCCCGTCACCCGAGGCGGAGCGGGAGCGAAGCGACGTCGCGGCGAGCCTGCGAAGTGAGCTACGGCGTCGCGCGGAGGTTCCTGCGGACGCGCCGCCTGCCCGCTGCACGTGCTTTCTCCGCCACCACGCCGGTGATCTCGACCACGCTGCCCTCACGCGGTCTGCCGCTGGTGGCTTTGTGGAGCCGCTCGTAGGGCAGCAATTCCTTGATCCGGGCATTGAGCGACACGATTTCGGCCCTGAGATCCTCGCATTCCTGCCTTTGGACATCGAGCTGTATCTGTTCCGACGCCTGTTGCAGCATAAGCTGTGAAAGATTGGCGTTCACTTTCGAAAGGCTCATCTTGTCGCTTTCGTTCTCATCGGTGAGCGCGGACAATCTTTCATCGGCGATTTTCTTTTCGGCCAGGGTGTCGTTCAATTCAGTCTTGAGCCTGGCGATCTCGCCGACGGCCTCGCTGTTCTCGTTCGAGGCCGACTCCAGCCGCGATTGCAGCTCCTGGATCTCGGAACGCAAGCCGCGCATTTCCGTCTGGCTGCGAGCCAGTTCGGCTTCCCTGTCGCCTTCCACCATGCCGGCTGCTTCGGTCATTTGCGACAGCTTGGCCTGTGCGGCCTCAAGCGACTTCTGGAGCCGCATCTCCTCTTTCTCGCTCTTGGCGAGCGCGGCCAGCAGTTCCGCAAGTCGCGCTGCTTCGCTGGCATGGATCGTCGAGAGCTCGTCGAGCCTGTGCCGCGCCTGGGATTCCCGCTTCAGCGCCTTGTCGAGCTCGATCGACAGGCTGACATGTTTTTCCCGCAGCATCTTGCTCTCGCGCAAGCGCCTGTTGGCCTCGACCGTTCTGGCGGTCAGCCGCTTGGCGATGTCGCCGAAATCCGCGTCGCGTTTTGCGCTCGCATTGGCTGCCTCCGCGAGTTCCAGCCTTGTCGCGGCAAGCGCTGCGCGAAGCGCCTCCTTGTCCTGAACCAGGCTTGTCTCGCGCTGCTGCAGCACGTCGCAAGTGCTTTCACGCTCGCGCAGCTTTCTCCCTGCGTCGTGCAGCTTTTCCGACAGCGTTCTTTGTTCGGCGATGAGGCCGGCATTTGCCAGCTCCAACTCATTGGCGCGAAGAATGTCGCCGTGGAGGATGTTGAGGTATTCGCGCGTCAGGTGGTGTGAGGTCGCGATCTCCGACAGCTTGCCGTTGATCTCCTCCAGATAGTCCCTGGCGTCATGGAACAGCCCTTCAAAGGCACTCAGCGCAGCCAGTCGGGTCTGGGTATGGGAGGTCAGTCGTGGCCCGGTTTCGGGACTGTCCGTGTTGTCCGCACTGTCGGCATTCTCCGGACTATCCGCATTTGCCGCATTGGCCTCAGGTGGCGGCTCGTCAGGACCGGCCGCGGAATCCGGGACATCGTCGCTCTTTGGCGGTGCCTCGTCCTCGGCGTCGAGACTTGCATCCAGCGCGTCCGCCAGATCGATCTCCAGGTCTTGAATTGCTTTATCTACGTCTTCAGCACGCTTGATCAGGCCCTTGAAGTTCATGGCCGAACTCCCCTTACGCCATACCCCAACTCTGTACTTAACAAATGGCTAATGTATCCTTACATCCGCTAATTGCGTAGGGGAAGCCCCCCATTGGCGGGAGGCAAGTCCGGGACATTTGAGGGTTGGATGCCGCGGACAACCAATGCCGCGGCCGTGGAAAACTTGTTCCTCGCCCCACGGGTGTGGGGTCCGAAGGACGGGCAAGACCCGTGGGGCGCCCCGGCAAAAGCCCGCGGCGCAGCGCGAGACCCTCAGGGGGCCGAGAAACTCGGCCTTATCCCGGCTTGCAGACGGCAAGAAGATTGTCGCGGGCGAGACCGAGTGCCCTACCTCAAAAGGCGTCTCAGCTGCTTTTCGGGGCTGGTACCAACTGGATCGGGGGCCGCTCACCGGGCGCATTGCCCAGCGCCACGGCGACGCGGTCGCGCCCGTTGCCCTTGGCATCGTAGAGCGCGTGATCCGCGGCATTGGTCAACTCGGTCCAGCCCACGCCATGCTCGGGATAGGCGGCGACCCCGAACGAGGCTGTGACGGTGCCCAGCGTTCGGCCGCGATGCGTCAAATGAAGTTTCCTGATTGCCTGGCGCAGCGCTTCTGCCCGCTCGGCACCTTCCTGGACCGAACTTCCAGGCATGACGAGGGCAAACTCCTCGCCGCCGTAGCGCGACACGACATCGCTATCCCTGGCATGCTCGATCAATGTCGCGGCGACCTGCTTCAGCACAAGGTCGCCGGCTTCGTGGCCGAACGTATCGTTGAACTGCTTGAAATGATCGACATCGAGCATGATGACCACCAGCGGCTGGCCCGAGCGCTCCATCCGGCGCAGTTCGCGGCTGCTCGTCTCCTCCAGATATCGCCGGTTGAAGAGACCGGTGTTCGGATCGCGGATCGACTGTTGCCGCAGCGTCTCGCGCAGGCGCAGATTTGCCAGCGCCAGCGCCAGTGTGTCGACAACGCCGCGCAGGATCTGCTGTCTTTCAGCCAGCCATTGCGGCTTCTCGGCCGCATTCGGCTCGCACAAATGGAGGATGCCCAGCGTTTCGCCTTGCGCCGCAAGAGGCATGCAGACATAGCCCTTCTTGCCGTTCTCGGTGATATGCGCGCAGCGCGGCGTGAGCATGCCGGGGCCGGTGACATGTTCCTGGCCGCGTCTGAGCGCCCAGCAGTCTTCCGGCGCAAATTGGCCAACGCTCGAGCGGACGTCGCCCCAATGCGCCATCTCCTCGACCAAATTGCGCGACGCGCTGGTCAAGTGGACGGTTCCGCTCAAGCCACCGAGGAACTCGGCCATGGCGGTGCCGACCACCGAGAACGCTTCCGGAAAGGTGACGCAGGCCTGGAGCAGTTCGCCAAGCTTGACCAGACGGGTCGTGGTTTCGGACTTCTCGTGCAGTTCGCGGTTGAGGAGCGCCAGTTGATCGGCACGCTCGTTGACAACCCCTTCGGCGCGGCGCAGCTCGCTGATGTCGCTGAGCGTCAGCACGAGGCCGCCGTCGGACCGGCTAAGCGGACTGCAACTGGCGATGACAGGCACATGCGAGCCATTCGATTTGGTCAAGCGCACTTCGCTCTGGTGCTGGCGGCCCGTGGTCAGGGCCTGCTCGACGGGAGACGTTCCCCCGGCGAACTCGGCTCCCCTCGCATCCCGCATTATCATGACCGAACCCCAGTCCTGCCCGACGATCTTGTCGGCGCGCCGCCCGATCATCGCCGCCGCCGCCGGGTTGACGCTTGCAATCTTGCCATCGCTGTTCAGCACGGCGATGCCTTCGGCCGCCGTCTGGACGATATCCTCGATGTGGGCGCGCGCGGATGCAAGCTCGTCCGCCATGGTGTTGAAGCCCTGCGCCAACTGCCCGAACTCATCCTTGCGGCCGTGGCCGATGCGCGTCATGACCTCGCCTTTTGCCAGCGATTCCATGCCTCTCATCATGTCCGAAAGGCCGGCGCCGAAGCGGCTGAGCAGCCCCCAGGCGAATGCCGCCGCAACCAGTACGGCGGCTGCCGCCCCGAGGCCAACCAGCCAAAGCAAGCTGTTGGTGCGCTGTTCGGCGGCCCGCAGCAAAGGATCGTATTCCAGCAGCACGGCGCCGACGATCGTATCCTTGGGGTGTTCGATCGCTACGGCCAGTATGTCATTGGCTTCATGCGCATCGCTGAACTTGCGCGGGACGCCATCCGCCAAAGTCTGGCCGACTTCGTTGCCGGGGTCGTGATCGAACTTCTCGCCGGTCTTGTGTTCTTCGTCGGCGGCATGGGCCAGCAGGATCTTGTTGGGGTCGACGATCAGGAAATCCCTGAGCGAGCGATGGTGCTGCAGCTCCAGAAATTCGCGCAGCGCTTCAGGCCGCTCGAACAGCGAAGGTGAGCCATCGGATGATTTGAAGACGATCGTGTCGGCCAATTCCCGGGCGACGTTGGTCGCTTCGGTCAAACCCAGCGACTTGGTCGCGGCCATCTGTGTAAAGATCGCGAGACCGCCAACCAGCCCGATCAAGGCCGCGGCGCTCGTCATGCTGAGGACGATCAGGCTCTTGATGCGCACGTCATGGCCCCGCCGAAAACGACGGCATTTTACATGTCAAATCGACGCAGAATCTCATTTCCCGGCTTGTATTACCAAATGCTTATCAACGTCCTAACAATGCCAGCCGGCGCGGGTGGCGCCGCCCCCCACGCCGCTGCTGCGCAGCGACCTTCAGGGGGCGGGTAAAAAAAATCAGCCCGCCATCGCCAGCGGCACGGCGCTCTTGTTGGGGATCTGGATGTCGATTTCCAGCGTCGACATGGTCTCGCCGCGGTCCATCGAAACCTGCAGATAGTCCTGGTCGATCTGCACATGTTTGGCGATGACGGCCATGATCTCCTCGCGCAGGATGGAGACGAGGTCGGGCTGGCTGCGGTTGCGGCGCTCATAGGCGAGCAGCACCTGCAGCCGCTCGCGCGCCACCGGCGCGCTGGAGCGCCGCTTGAAGATGTCGAGCAGGTTCATGCCGCCCTCCTTCCCAAAAGACGATCGAGAAAACCCTTGCGTTCGAACGGCACGACGACGGGCAAATCCTCGCCCTCGAGCCGCCTCGCGGCGTCGATATAAGCCTTGGCGGCCGCGTTGAGCGGCTCCGACAGCGTCACCGGCGAACCGAGGTTGGAGGCCCTCAGCACATCCTGGCTCTCGGGAATGATGCCGAGCAGCGGCGTCGACAGGATTTCCAGCACATCGTCGATGGAGAGCATTTCGCCGCGCGCGGCGCGCGCGGCGTCATAGCGCGTGACCAGCACATGTTTGGCGATCTGCTCGCCCTGCTCGGCCCTTAGAGTGCGGGCGTCGAGCAGGCCGATGATGCGATCGGAATCGCGCACGGAGCTCACTTCCGGATTGGTGACGATGACCGCCTCGTCGGCAAAGCGCATGGCGAGCTGCGCGCCGCGCTCGATGCCGGCCGGGCTGTCGCAGAACACATAGTCGAACACCGAGCGCAGCTTGTCGATGACCTCGCCGACGCCGTCCTCGGTCAGCGCATCCTTGTCGCGCGTCTGCGAGGCCGGCAGCAGGAACAGCGTCTCCACCCGCTTGTCGCGGATCAGCGCCTGCGAGAGTTTCGCCGAACCCTGGATGACGTTGACGAGGTCGAACACCACGCGGCGCTCGGCGCCCATGATCAGGTCGAGGTTGCGCAGGCCGACGTCAAAGTCGACAAGCGCCACCTTCTTGCCGGTCTTGGCGACCGCGGCACCAAGGGCTGCCGTCGAGGTCGTCTTGCCGACGCCCCCCTTGCCCGAGGTGACCACCACTACCTTGCCCATGAAAATGCCTCCGTTGTTGTTGCTTTGTTGTTGTTGCAGCCCATATCGGCCCGCTCAGCTGAGCGGCACGACGCGCAGCGCGCCACCGTCGAGAAACGCCTGAACCGGCTTGCCGCGTGAATCCATCTCCTCGGCGGTGACGTACCAGCCGTCGACCGCCAGAAGCTCGGCCTCGTTGCGGCGACAGAAGATACGCGCGCCCTTGTTGCCGAGCGCACCGGCCGAAGCGCGCCCGCGCAGCGTGCCATAGACATGGATCGAGCCCGCCGCGATGATCTCCGAACCGGAAGCGACCGAGCCGAGCACGATGACATCGCCATGCGGATGCACGATCGCCTGGCCGGAACGGATCGGCGACTTGATCATCAGCGTGCCCGAAGCCTCCTGCCCAACCTGCGGCTCGCTCTCGCCTGCTTTGCTTGTGCCAACCTTGTCAGCCTGCGCGCGCCCCACATCGGCGCGTCCGGCACCTGCGCGTATCGCGTCCGCACCAACCTCTGGCGCCGTGCCCTTGTCAGCCCCGCTCGCCTTGCGGCCAGGCAGCAGGCCATCGGTCGTCGCCTCCTTGGCGCCGACCAGAACCGGCGGCAATCCGGCGCCAAGCGAGGCCCCTTCGAGCTCGATGGCATAGATGCGGATGCCGCGCGTCGCCAGTTCCGCCACCAGCGCCGCGATCTCGCTCGCCTGCGGCTTCATCGTGTTCAGATCGAGCAGCACCGGGCGGCCTGAGAAATAACCGGGCGAATTGCCGATCCAGTGATCGAGCCCCTCCAGCCAGGCCGCCAATGGACCTTCAGGAGTCAATGTGAACGCGACGAAGGAGCGGGCGCGAAAGCGAATGGATTTGGCCTCGAGGGGAGCGGCAAAAGTCACTGGCGGCGAATCCTTACTGATAGGTAAACGCTAGCGAGTGAATGGTTAACGAATGGTTAATGCGAGGGGTGTTGGGGGGACCGTTGGAAGTAAGGTTCCTGACAGGGTCCTGCCGAGCCCTTGTTCAGGCGAACCAGCAACACATTCGGTAGCTTCCCGCGACATCGGGAAGACGCGCAAGGCACGAGTCATCTCGTGCATTCCCCCACCGCCTGCGGCGCTATCGCGATCACAAAGACCGGACAGTGCCACGGATATCAGCGCTGCTGTCAAAAATAATCGTGTGTGACGCGTCGCCGAATACTTGTGCAACGTCGTCCGCCACGTAATGTTGCCGGCGGGTATGTCTATTAAAAAGTGAGGAAATATTGAAACGTGTTGTTTTGACAAAATCGGGTGCTGACCAGTCTCGCGGGATATGCCACGCCGCCAGACAAGATATCGGGAATTCCAAATTCTGGACCCTGCACACAGGCCAACAAGCCACGGCTGGCCGTCATATCAAACCAGCAGAACAAGGCGTCGACTGGAGATGCGCTCGGCGTCTTCTTGATCGGCGACCGGTCGCATCCATGTCGGGTGGGGACCACGAGGCGGAAATCGATATTCTTAAGGGCGCTTCGGCCGCCGAAGACGTAGATGTCTCGGGAGGCTGACGTCCATGCGCTTTGAGAGTCCATGCCTCCATGATCGGGGCTCATTGCGCTAAATCACAAGCTCACCACCAAAAAGAGCCAGGTTGGGTAATGGAAGATAATCATCGCACCTTGGACGCCGATCGCGCGATTCGTTCGAGCGGCGATGACCGCTTTGGGTTCACGGATATTGCAAAGAAACTTGCGCTATCCGTCGTATCGGCTTCAGCACGGCAAGGAATGGTAATCACCGTCGAGGGCAAATGGGGATCGGGAAAATCCAGCTTAGTAAATTTACTAAAGCAAGAAATAGACGACGACACAAGCAACAACACGACTGTTGTGTCATTCTCACCGTGGCTTATAGGCGACCAGGATGATCTGGTAGTGGCGCTAGTTAGCGCCATAGCCGATGCATGCGAAAAGATTGAAGGTGAACAACTGGCGCCTGAGCCCAAGACTTGGAGAGATGGATTTCGGCAACGCGCGTCCGACGCCAAAGATAAGGCTCCAAAGTTAGCCTACGAACTCCGGTCATTCGGCGTGGCAGCGGGTCGAAAGATCGCACCAATTCTTAGCTTAGCGGGCCTATTCGTTCTCGGGGTGGGTATGGCGGGCGGTGCGATAGAGAAAGGGGCGGATCTATTAGAAACTTGGGCATCTGATGAAAATCTCGATGAAAGAAAAGCATCGCTTTCCAGTCAGCTCGCCAAACTCCCTCACAGATTTGTTGTGCTTATCGACGATCTGGATCGGCTGGAGCCGGCACAGGCAGTAGAGGTAATCCGACTAGTTCGCTCGGTCGCGGATTTCCCAAACGTGATCTACATACTCTGCCACGACAAAGGAATCTTGGCGCATGCGATTGAGAATGTCCTGAGAGTCGCGGATGGGGCAGCCTATCTACAAAAAATCATTCAAGTTTCCTTCAATATCCCACGGCCAGAGTCATTTGATCTTCGGCAATGGTTGCAAGAGGAGCTGATTAGCCTTTATGAAAAAGAGACGGGTCATCAGCAAGATCGAAATACGCTAGACGATTTGCTCGCGGCCGTTGGGACAGTCGGAATTCTTCTTCAGACTCCGCGCGATGTAAAGATGGTAGTAAATTCTATAAAATTTCATTTTCCTCCAGTTAAGGACGATATTTATTATCCGGATCTCTGCTGGTTGCATATGAGAAAGATATTGCATCCCGAACTGTATGAGTGGATTGAGACATATCTTCCTGACTGGGCATTGATCAGCCAAGGTTATGCTCGTCCAACCTCTGATGAGTCAAAGGGGTTGGCTGATCAGTTAGCAAGAATTCTAGACAGAGAAGATGTCGACTCCCTTCGGTCAATTTGGTCACTGATCGGATATATACCGGGCGTAGAAAGAAACCTTCAAAATAATAGAACAGATCTATTTAGAGAAATACCAAATTCTGAGATGCAAAACCTAGAGAGGCAGAGACGACTTGGAAGCCCGTCTCATTATAGGTTCTATTTTGCCTTTGCATCACCAAGAACATCATTCACCGAAAGTGAGTTAAACTACATAATTGACATAGCTGATTCCTCCATAAATGATTTTGAAGATGAAATAGTGAGACTGTCGGAGAAATCGAGAGCTACTGGCGGATCTTGGTTTGACTATTTCATCGATCGAGTTAACCACCAAACGATTCAAGAGTGGGACGGGAAACGGCTATCGATTTTTTCTCAAGCAATAGCCAATGTCATGGACATCGTGGCGGAATCTGAACTATCGGCGCGAACTTTTGGGCGACTGTCAGTTGCTTATCGCGCCAGTGAGTTGGTCTATCGAATGCTCAAGATTTTGCGCGACAAAGACACTGCGCTTTTTACTGAAACCCTGAAGAAAATTCTGGAAGATGGATCATCGATAGGTTGGTTGGCCGAAGAGTTTGTTAGCTCCGAAATGCGGCGCCATGGAAAAATTGGCGACCGCCCGAAGCCAGAGAACGAATGGTCGCTGACGGACGCCGAGGTTGAGAGCGCCAGAACTATCATCTTGCTGCGACTGCAAAAGCCAGAAGAAAGAGAGAAGCTAGCGCAGATCACAGACCTCGCTTCGACCCTCTTCCGATGGCGTGAACTCGACCAAGGGAGTTTCGAAGAGCCACAGAAATGGTTCGCTGAACAAATCAAGTCTGATCAGAACTTCATCAGCCTGCTCAATAAAATGCGTGGTCGCGTATCTTCGACTGAAGGGACGTTTTTCCCCTTGGCACGACGGGATGTGTCGCCCTTCACTGATTGGGAAGATGTCAAGTCTCGCCTGCACAAAATCGCGGGAAATAGTGTGGTTGATCCTGCATTGTCTACTCAGGCAAAGGACCTTCTTGCCGATATTCAGGAGCGTGGCTAAGCTTCGAGCACGGGCGGCATCCGGCCTTTCGGCGCCTACCTCTCAATCGGCACCTCACCCTCCGTCGCCTGCCCATCCGCCGCTAGCAGCGCCGCCACCATCTCCCTGTCACCCGACGCAGCCGCCCTGGCGAGTAGCCGCCCCCCGCCCCTCAATGCCGCTTAAATTGAAATACTGCACCTCGCGCTCATACTTCTCTGCCGCCTCACGCGGTCGCCGCTCAGAGGCTAATCTTCTTCGCCTCCTTCGTCCTGATACCAGTCATCCTCCGCCTCGGCCTCATCGGCGATTTCATCGACCCACTTGCCGCCAGCTCGACTGCCGATGGCGTTGTAAAGCTGTGCGAGATGGATATCGCCGTTAGCGTAGTCCACCAAAGCTGTTCGATTTTGCGCCCATCTAGCCGCCATGCGGGGCACCAAATCAGGCAAATCGTTCAGAAAGAATTTCACCGTGCGCGGCTGTGGTTCTTCGCTGGCGACGATATCGGTGAAGCCAAGAGATTCTTTGTGTTTGGCACGGTTTGCAATCTCAGCTGTATCAGAGGGAAAGTACTGATGATAACTCTCATGCGCAATGAGTCCTGCGGGCTCTAGTAGATTGGTTCTTGTTGAATAATGTATCCGCCTAATTACGAACACAGGTATAGCGTTGAGTTCAGAACAACGCAAAATATGATGTTTTATAAAATTATTTCGAGGGTATGTCCATTCACGGACATTTTTGCACTCGATGCACAGAACTCCTTCATCGTGACCATACTGTAAAAAGTCTGGCTGTCTGTCGGTCTTATTGTCACCGAGTATTGTGGGTGCCTTACGCTGTGAGAAGCGGCCAAATTTGTTTTTTGGAGCACCTAGATAGAAGTAGCCATCGAAGTGATAGCGCCCTTTAGCTTCCTTTGTGGTGCGAAGCGCCTGAAAGGTGGCTACTTCCAAGGCGTCGCCGAGGAGTTGAGAATAGGCAGTGCTTACAGTGTTATATAGCGTGGAGAGCTCAGAGAGAGGTGCGGCGATTTTGGAGTGCTTAGTCCCGATGTTTGAGTACCACGGAACGTCAGGAAATTCCTGGCTGTGATGCTCTGCCAGACGGTTCAGCGCGAGCATGTCCTTGATGGCGTAGGTTATTAGATGTGGGTCGACCCGCTTATGGATGGGGCCTTGATCCGAGATTTTTTGCTCCAGTGTCCTTTGGTGCGCGACAGGGTAGGTATCGAGCACCGAGAGGATGCGGCTTTTGGCGAGCGCGATACGATCCATCGCCTCTTCGCTCTTTGCTATACGCCGATCGAGGAGCGACCTTGAGAAGGGCAAGAAAATCAAACCCTTAGTGTTCATATATGTACATAGGAATAGTTCGGGCTGAGGCGGGGATGCAAGCCTTTGGTTTTGGCCTTCGCGATTTGCCCCATATCCGGAGCGTTTTTGCCGTTGCACAGATCACGATCTATGCAACGTCTCCGCCACAGGAATCAACTGTTTGGATATGGGTCACTCGGTAGTTCATCCGATTCAAGTCAACGTGTTTGCGTCGGCAACCGGCAGAGCGGACCAGATAGAGCCGTAGCTGAAAACGCCGCCAGGAACACGACCCCGGCGCACTATGGTGTGCCCGAACTGTCGCATAATGTTGCCGACAAACGCTCCGATAGCCTGTTTGGCAAAGTCATCCGTTCTGACTTGGGGGAAATCTCTATCAATTTCGTGGGAGAGCGCGGCCACCGCGGGGACGGCGACGCGAGAAAGAGCAGCATACTCGGCATAGCGTGCGGGATCTTCAGCCAGCGCCGCCAAGGCTCGCCCGAGTTCACCTGTACGAAATGTACCATATCGATCGCCAGCCATTTTGCACTCTCCTTTTCTCAGCACAACATCGCACAGCGTGCTCTTGCTGTCAAGGGATCGCTGCGTGCTGTTGAAGGCGCCATGACGCCGGTCGGCACCCTGCTGCCTCTGCGCAACGCGGCAGCAAGTGCCGGTTGGCAAGCACAGGCTGACGGCAGCAGATTATGAAGCAGCCCGCCCCAAGCGCAAAACACCAACCTGACCTGCAATCCAGGCGGGATCGATTGGCGGGCAATTGGGAATCCTCCCGTCGCAAGCACCCACTGCGACGCGATCATAGAGCAGGTCTTTCGACCGGCGTGGGCAGCCGATTGCACCCGTGCATAGAGTTTGTTGACACGATGGAACACAGTGGCATTGCCACGAGTGGAACGACGGCCCTACAAACGCCTGACGACGAATTCTCAGGATGGGGCAGGCGCTACTATGAGTGGCTGGTTGCATACTCTTCCACTCGCTTGGATGGCTCTCGTCGTGTTCGGGGCCACCTATATCGTCGCGTTCATCCTGCACCAAGGCATCGCCGCTCTTTCTGTGGGCTCCACGGCGCGGTCATTCAAGGCGGTTTCGCCTGGCATGTTGCCGCCGCTGGGTATCATCTTTGGCTTGTTTGTGGCGTTCACCGCGGCTCAGGTCTGGAGCGACAGCGATCACGCCAATGCGGCAGTCAATCGCGAGGCCAGTGCATTGCGGTCGGTCGTGGTTCTGGCGAGCAGCTTTCCCGGGGAGCCCGAGGCGCGCTTACGGACGCTGGTGCGCAGCTATATCGAGGAAACGACGAGCCAGGAGTGGCCGCTGATGGCCGAGAGCGCGGCGACCCTCACCATAAGCCCGGCGCTTAACGAGGCGCTGCGGACGACGCTGGCTTTGGCGCCAGGCAATCCCGGCCAGGAGATCGCGCAGCGCGAGATTACGAGGTGGCTTGAAGACGCCTTTGAGGCACGTCGCCAACGGATTCTCGTCAGCTCCGCACAAGTCAATCCCACGAAGTGGGCCTGCCTGATCCTGCAAGCCTTCTGTGCTCTTCTCGCCATCGCGGTCGTTCATAGTGATAACCGAATGGCATCGGCGATCGCTCTTGGAAGTTTTGCGACCGGCGTGGCGGCATCCGTTCTCTTGATTCTCGCCCACGATCGGCCCTTCACGGGAGAGATCGCAGTATCGCCGCAGCCGTTGCTGCAAGTCATGCCGGAAGCCAGAGCGGGCGGCGGCGAATGATACAAGTAGGAGTGCAGAGACAGGTAAATTCCCACTTCGGTGTGGCGCGTGAGACTCTGATTTGGTGACAAGCAAAACAGCAGCCCCCTACGACTCGTCCCTCTCATCGCGCAAATTGGACACAACGCGGCGGTTCTGCGACCTGCAGGCGGCGTCGGGGCAGTCGCGGACGAGCCTGTCCTTGCCGTAGCCCTTGGCCCACATGCGGTTGCGGTCTATGCCGCCGGCGGCGAGGTAGTCCATCACCGCATCGGCGCGCTGCTGCGACAGCGCCGTTTCACTTGCGCCGGGATCGTCGGCGAAACCCTGCAGCTTGAGCAGCCAGCGCGGATGCTTTGCTAACCAGGCGATCTGGGTGTCGAGGGTGGCCTTGGCGACAGAATCGAGCGCGGCCGAACCTTGCGTGAAATAAATGCGGCGGCCGACATTGAGGATAAAATCCTCCTCGCTGCCCGGCTGGACGTTCTGGAAGCCGGCAATCTCGGCGTTGGTGATGTCGGGCGTGGAAGGGGCCAGCGTGTTGCTGGTCGAGCAGGAGGCGGCCATCACCAGCAGGCCGGCGGCGAGCAGCCGGCGCGTGTTTTCAATCATGCGGTTCATGAGCGCCAATCATTCGACAGTGGTGGAAGCGGGCGCCTGGTCGGCGATGTGCGGCAGGACCTCCACCGCGGTGCCGATCGGGCACCGCTGGTAGAGGTCGATGATGTCTTCCGGGAACATGCGGATGCAGCCGCTGGAAGCGTCGGTGCCGATGCTCCATGGCTCCAGCGTGCCATGCAGGCGGTAGCCGATGTCGGCGCCGTCGCGGTACAGATAGAGCGCGCGCGGCCCGAGCGGATTGTTGGACGCGCCGCCTGCGATCATGGGCGGTAGCTCCGGCCTGCGCTTACGCATTTCGGGGGGCGGGACCCATTGCGGCCACAGCGCGCGGCGGTCGATCGTCGCGCGGCCGTACCATTTGAAGCCGTCCTTGCCCACGCCGACGCCGTAGCGGATGGCGGTCTTGTTTTCCATGATGAGGTAGAGGAAGTGGTGGCGGGTATCGACCACGACGGTGCCGACCGCCTCGCTGCTGAAATACTTGACGATCTGGCGATGCCATCTCTTGTCGATCTTGGCGAAGTTGGTCTTGCGATAGACAAAATTGTTGTCGCTGGCGGTACCGGCGAAAAAGGATTTTGCCGTCGCGGCTTGAACAATATTGCCGGTTGCACCGACCGCGACCAGCGCCAGGCCGCCGAGCACGACACCCCTGCGTGATAAAACCATCGGCAATCCCCCATGCCTTAAGCCTGGCAGACCATAGTAGAGAATGATTTCGCCTCAAAGTGGAAAATGCTGCGTTGCTTCAGTCCGCCGTTACCGGTCTGTCCACTTTTGGGTCCGAACCCAAAATTGCAAGCGTTCTCCTATCGGCACCGACTTCAACAAAAAAATAGTCAGTGAAATTTGACCCGCCCCTCGCCGCGACGAACGTCAATACACGCCCAATCCCGCCTCCGGCCTGATTTCTTGCTTTGGGGATTCGATGCCCGGCGACGTGGACCGAGAGTGGCGAAGTCACCTTCAGGCCCTTTGCATGGCCGTCACAAACCTCGCGGAATCGCCAGACTACGCAATTACGAACAAACTCAGCCCGCCCCCTCAATGCCGCTTAAAATACTGTACCTCACGCTCGTGCTTCTCGACCGCCTCACGAGGGTCGAAAGTCCCCGCCGCTTGCCGGTTTTTTCGTCCTTCTTGCGTGATAGTGGTCATCGTCCTCGTGCTGAGAGCAGCAGGCATTCGATGATCTTCGGTCCGTGCGACCAGCCTTGGCATGAACGTCCGCAATGGGGTCGTAAGCCAAAATTCAAACTGAGACACTACCCGTCGGCGGGGCGCTTCTGGCCTTTAGGTCCGGTCGGCATTGATGAACTCGATTCCGTGCTTTGCTGCAATGTCCCTGAGGACTGACGCGCCCTGTCTTGAAGCACTACCGCTATCAATCTGGGATTCGACGACTTCTGCAACAAATGCCTCAAACAGACCCGGCGGTGAGGTGATCCCCAACTGTCGTCCGACCCCTGGACCGAGGTTCTTGACACCGTGCGGAGTTCCTCCGGGGGCAAACATCGTATCCCCAGGACCAAGCGTGCGAACCTCTTCGCCAACGCGGCCCTCGTAGCTGCCTTCGATGACCACGTGCCATTCATCAAAGGCGTGACGATGGAGCCCCGCACCTGAACCGGGAACACTGCTTGTCTCGCAGAGGCTGTAATCTCCGCCAAGAGTGGGCTTGAAGGTCATTCTGACTTGCCCGAGCTGGTAGGTCTTGCCCTCGCCTACAAGGAAAAATCCCGACGCTTCCGTCATGCGCGCCTCCTCATGCTTGCCGCTAAGCATATAGGAGGTCGGCCCGATATGGGAAATGCATACTGCATTCCGTCAAATTTCAAACTGACCCACTACCCGCCGGGGCCTTTGCTTGGTGTCGGAGCAGGTTGTCCGTGCTAGGATCGCCGGCCGGCACCCTGCTGCCTCTGCGCAACGCGGCTGCAAGTGCCGGTTGGCAAGCACAGGCTGACGGCAGCAGATTTTCTTGGCCGCAAATTTTCTGCAGGAGCAAGGGGGCGGTGATGAGTGCAAGGGACCGATTTTTCCGCAGCCTGATGATGGCTGGCCTGTTTGCCGGTGTCTTCTGGGTGGATGCCGCCCTGGCGCAGGGCGCCGGGTGTGCGTTCGCGCCGGTGGCCGGTACGTCCCGACAGATTCTGAGATGTCAGGAAGGCCTTACCATCATTGTGGAAGGTGGCTCTCGTTTCACGCTGGTGGACCGCGATCGAAACGGCAAGGTCGATGCGGTCAGGTTGCGGCGCAAGGCGCTGCTGCTCGATGCTCCGGCCGGCTCGATACCGGGTGGCTTCGCGGTTGTCACCCCGCAGGCGATCGCCGCGGCGCGCGGTACCAAATGGGCAGTCGACGTCGCCCGGGGGAAGACGTCTGTTTTCGTCCTCAGGGGTCGCGTCGCCGTGAACCGGCCGGCGTCCAGTGCCGGCGTGGTGCTGGCGCCGGGCGACGGCGTCGACGTCGAGGCCGGAACAGGACCACTGACCGTCAAGCGCTGGCCCGCCAAGCGTGTTTCCGCATTGCTGGCCCGTTTCGGCCAGTGAGCCGCAGTGAGCAGGCGAGCGCTTCCGACGCTGATCGCGCTCATCCTGGCGGGTCTTTGGGGCGCCGGCCTGGGCTTCGCGCACTGGCGCGGCAATTTGTGGTTTCTCGATCGCGTCGAAGCAACGATGACCGATCTTCGAACGCTCGTGCGAGGAACGGCAAAGCCACCGGAGCTGATCACCATTGTCGCGATAGACGACGAAGCGGTGCGGCACGAGGGTGCATATCCGCTCAGCCGCGCCACGCTTGCCCGGCTTGTCGATACGATAGCGCGGCTTGGACCGAAAGCCATTGCGCTCGACCTGCTGCTGGTCGATCCCGGGGCAAAAGACAATGATGAGGCGCTCGCGCGTTCGCTGAGCGCGAGTGCGAGCGTAATCGCCGCCGCGGCGGTCTATCCTGGAGGCGAACAATGGACGACAGCCGAGGGTGAAGGACCCATCGCCGGCGTGCCGAATGCCGAGCGGTTTCTGTGGCCGCTCAAAGCATTCTCGGATGCCGCCGCTGTCGGCGTCGTCAACGTGGCCACCGACAAGACGGGAACGCCCCGCTTCGTGCCGTTGCTGTTTCGGGCCGGAGATCGGCTGGAAACGTCTTTCCCCTTGCGTGTTGCCGCCATGGCAGCAGGAAAGGATCCAGAAATCGCGGCCGATCATCTATCGCTGGGCGGACGCTCTATCCGGACGGACGTTGGTCACATCCTGCCCCTGACATTCTATGGCCCCCGCGGCACGATCCGCACGATCAGCGCTGCGACCGTGCTGGAGGGCCAACTCGATCCCCGCACTATCCTGGATCGAATTGTGGTGATCGGAGCCACCGCAACCGGCACCGGCGATGTTTACCCGACACCGTTCGATCCCATCCTCCCGGGCGTCGAAGTCATGTCGACGGCGATTGCCCATCTGATGGGCGGCGACGCAATTGTGCGAGACCAGTATGTCCGGCTTGCCGATGCCGGCTTTGCGGTGGTGCTGCCAATGGTCCTTGTCGGGCTGTTGGCATGGCGGCGAAACGCCGGCGGCCTCGCGGCGATCGCCGGCGTGATCCTGATCTGGCTGGTGGTCAACATGACCGCTTTCCTGCACCACATCTGGCTGAGCGCCGCGCTGCCGATGACCGCCGCCATTCCGCCGGCTATCTTGTTCGGGGCCGCGCAGCTTTGGCTGGGCAGGAGCCGAGCCCAATTTTTCGCAACTCAGAGCCAATTGCTTCAACGCGTTGAAGCCCCAGGCATGGGCGAGTGGCTGGCCAAGCATGGCGACTTCCTCTCGGAGCCCGTTCGGGTAGACGCCGCCATCCTGTTCATTGACCTGTCCGGCTTCACCGGACTGAGTGAAACATTGGGACCGATCGCCACACGCGAACTCTTGAACAATTTTTATGCGTTGGTCGGCGAAGAAGTGACTAGCTGCGGTGGCGTCGTCACGAGTTTCATGGGTGACGGAGCCATGATCCTGTTCGGTCTGCCGGAACCAGCGACAAATGACGCCTTCAATGCCGCCCGCTGTTGTGTGGGGCTCTCCAGCCGCACCAACGATTGGCTCGCCTCGTTGCCTGCATCGATTGCATCCCGGCTCGGCTTCAAGATTGGAGCCCACCACGGAACAATCGTGGCCTCTCGACTCGGCGGCGAAGGCCGTCAGCACATCGCGGCCATAGGTGACACAGTCAACGTTGCCAGCCGCTTGATGGAGATCGCAGCCGACCAGAATGCGGAAGTCGCGGTGAGTGACGTCATGCTTGATGTCGCCGGCCGCGACTGCGCGTTGTTCAAATCCGGTACCCTGAAAGGACCCGTGGAAACACAGATCCGTGGGCGATCCGGCTCGCTCGCAATCTGGCTTTGGCAGAGTGCAGGGATGCTGCAGTAGAGGTTGCCTGCCCTGCAAACATCGGGGCTCCTCAATGCCGCTTGAAATACTGCACCTGGCGCTCAGGCTTCACCGCCGCCTCGCGCGTGTCAAACGTGCCGAGATTGCGGCGTTTGCCGGTCTTTTCGTCCTTCTTGCGCGCGCCTGCCCTCACGCCGCGAGTTGGACCTCGCGGGCGGCCGCGATCATGACACTCGCGAGCAAGCCGTAGGCTGCCTCCCAGGCCTCGCGCACCGCTGGCGTGAAAGCTGGGCCGAGGCCGGCCGCCAGCGTCTCGATCAGCGCCTGGCCGACGATCGGGTAATGATGCTCCTCGACACCGTAGGTGACGTGACGCTTGGCGAGTTCGCGCACGGTGGGCAGGATGGTCTCGGCACGATCCAGACCATGCACGACAAAGCCCAGGCTCGCCATCAGCTTGGCGCCTTGCTTGGTCATGTCTCTCACCGGAAACAGCGCCCGAAGATTCCCGTCGATAGCGAACAGGCGTTCATAGAACAGGGCGGCGGCAGCCGCGCGTATCGGGACGACTTCGCGAAAACTATCCTGAACTAGTCGAATCTGGTCGGGTGTCATCGGCGCGCTCCTGGGTTTGTGGGTAAGGCTCAACCATCTCCCCAGGGCGTTTCGCACGCATGTCGCCTGTCGCGTCGATGTGTTTCAATTCGGTTGCAAACTGATTTCCGATTGCATTCAGTTGCTTTCAATTTCCTTCCCGCGCCGCAATGTTCGGCAGCCCTCAACGCCGCTTGAAATACTGCACCTCGCGCTCATGCTTCTCCGCCGCCTCGCGCGTATCAAACGTCCCGAGATTCCGCCGCTTGCCGGTCTTTTCGTCTTTCTTGCGCGAATAGAGGCGGTATTTTCCGTGTTTGAGTTTTCTGATCATCGGGCTCTCCCTGGATCGATCAGGATTTCCGCTTGCCCTTGATGTTCCGCGCGTGCTCGGTCGCCGCGCGGTCGTGGCCCAGCCTGTCGAGCAGCGCCTGCGCCTCGTCGCTCGATATGCCGGTGCGCACCGCCAGTTCCTCGACCGTCAGGATGTCGGCGCTGGCGATCTCGCTTGTTTCCGGCAGCGCATCGCCCGCCGTCAGCGGCAGCGCCGCCTCCCGGTCGATCTCGGCCGCGGCCTGGTGCCAGTGCCGCTCGGGATCGCCGCCGCCTTCGCGTTCCCAGATCTCGTATGCGCGCTGCTGGATTTTTTCGTGCCGTTCGTCGCCCATGTCAGTTCCTCCGTTGCGTCAGGGAAGAACGCGACGCCAATCCGAACGATCCAAAAAATTTGCGTGATCCGTTGGGTCGGGTCGCTGGAGGCGCGTTCCACGAGTTGCCCCACCCGCAGGTCAGCTTCGCCGGCGCATTGGTTGACGAAGCATCAAACGCAAAAACCCGCCTGTGCGGCGGGTCATTGGCGCAAATCAGCACTATGGACGAATGTGTAGCATAGCTGCCCTCACCATGTCAAGAATAAATTCCTATCAAAAAGCCCCCGGAACAAAAGCCGCCGACACCGCCGGACTGGCTGTCGTCAGGCTTTGTCGACCTGAGCTCGCAGCCTCACGCGGACCGTAGGAAAAGCGCTCGGACACACTCCAGAAACAAAACTCAACAGTTCGGAAAAACTGGCGAAAAGATCGGATGGCATAAGCATCCCGCTGCGGCCGGAAATCGGCCGCGCCGGGCGATGCCCGGCCAGGACGAGAAAGTATGGAAATGGATCACGGTTTCGATATCGCCGGACGGGACGAGGCAAGACCGGGCAGCCAGCCCGAGACTTACCTCACAAGCGTCGATGCGCTCGCAAGGGTCGTGCACGACTCCGCAAGGCGCGCGCGCGGCCAGATCCTGACGGGCGCCGACTTTGCCCGGCAGGGGCAACCCGGTGAGCGGCTCGATACGGTCTTCGAGCAGCTCGCCGAGACATTTGCCGCGTTGCCGGCGGTGATCTCCGACGGCCGTGTCTGGACGTATCAGGAGCTGGACAAGCGTGCCAACCAGTTCGCCCGCCTGCTGGTCAAGCGCGGCGTGCGAAGGGGTGACCGGGTTGGGCTCATTCTCGACCGGTCGGCGGAAACCTATGTTGCCTTGCTTGCGGTGATGAAGGCAGGCGCGGCCTTTGTGCCGCTGGCCACCGCGTTCCCTGAGGAGCGGATGACGCTCATCATCGAAGACGCCAGCGTGAGCCTGATCGTCACCATCGCCGCCTACGCGTCGCGAGCCGATCAACTGCCCGTTCCCCATCTGTTGATCGACAGCGCCGCCGCGGAGATTTCCAAACAGTCCAGCGCGCCGCTGAAGCCGCATGCGAAGACCGCTGTAGCAGACGACACCTGTTACATCCTCTACACCTCGGGCACCACCGGCAAGCCCAAGGGCGTGGTCATCAAGCACCAGAGCTTCGTCAACTTCATCCGGGTCGCCGCCGCATCCTACGGATACCGGCCGGGCGATCGTGTCTATCAGGGCATGACCATCGCCTTCGACTTTTCCTCCGAAGAGATCTGGGTGCCATTTGCCGCCGGCGCAACAGTCGTGCCAGCACCTGGCCAGATGCCTCTCGTGGGCGAGGAACTGGCGGATTTCCTGCGGCACCATGACATCACCTGCATGGCCTGCAGCCCGACCCTTTTGTCGTCCATGGCCAGCGACGTGCCCAGCCTGCGCACGCTGTTGGTCGGCGGCGAGGCCTGCCCTCACAATCTGGTGGTGCGCTGGTCGAAGCCGGGGCGGCAAATACTCAACACCTATGGCCCGACCGAGGCGACCGTCACGGCGACGATGGGCGCGCTGACGCCTGATCGTCCTGTGACGATCGGCGCGCCGCTGCCAACTTACTCCATCGTCATTCTCGACGCTTCGCTGCCGCAGCTTGCCGAGCCTGGTGAACTGGGCGAGATCGGCATCGCCGGCATCGGGCTCGCGGTGGGCTATCTCAACCGGCCGGACCTGACGGAACAGAAATTCATCGCCGACTTCCTCGACCTGCCGAACAACCCGTCCAGGCGCATCTACCGGACGGGCGACCTTGGCCGGATCAATGACAATGGTGAGATCGAGTATAACGGGCGCATCGACACCCAGGTGAAGATCCGCGGCTATCGTATCGAACTCGGCGAGATCGAGGCGGTGCTGCTGGACCAGCCCGAGATCGCGCAGGCTGCCGTCACCACCTGGGAGATCGAGCCCGGCCGCGTCGAACTCGTTGCCTACTGCGCACCAAAGCCCGGCCTGCCGGCGCTCTCGCGCGCCGATCTCGGCCAGGTGATGAAGCGACGCCTGCCGGATTACATGGTGCCCTCCTATCTGGAGGAACTGCCGGCGATCCCGATGACGGTCTCCAACAAGGTGGACCTTCGCCAGCTGCCGAAACCGACAAGCGTTCGGCTTTCGGCCGATCGCACGATGGTGGCGCCCGGCAATGACGACGAGCGTTTCCTGGCCGACGCACTGGCCGCGGTACTGAAATTCGACGAGGTGTCCGTGGAGGACAACTTCTTCGACGATCTCGGCGCCAACTCGCTGCTGATGGCGCATTTCTGCGCGCGCGTGCGCACCCGGAAGGAATGGGCGACGACGTCGATGCGCGACATCTATCTCTATCCGACCGTGGCGCGCCTGGCTAAGCACCTGAGCGTAGCGGAAGAGATGACGGCGGCCACTAATGAGCCTGTTCTCACCCGCCAGGCATCGAACCTTGCCTACTGGACCTGCGGCGCGGCGCAGCTCGTGTTTTACGGGCTCTACAGCTATGTGGCGCTGTGGGCGGTCAATGACGGCCTCAACTGGATGTACGACGCGCTCGACGAGCCGCTGCAGCTCTATCTGCGCTGCGTGGCGCTTTCGGCCGCCGTGTTCTTCGGCATGTCGGGCTTTGCCGTCATCGCGAAATGGGTCCTCATCGGCCGCTGGAAGGCCGAGGCGTTTCCCATCTGGGGCCTGCGCTACTTCCGCTTCTGGGTCGTCAAGACCTTGATCCGCACCGCACCCGTCGTGCTGTTCCGGGGCAGCCCGCTCTACAGCTTCTATTTGAAGCTTCTCGGCACCAAACTCGGGAAAAATGCCGTCATCGAATCGAAATCCGTGCCCGTCTGCACGGACCTCATTTCAATTGGCGCCAACACGATCCTGCGCAAGGAATCGATGATTCTCGGCTATCGGGCCCAGGCCGGCTATATCCATACCGGGCCGCTGACCATCGGCCGCGATGCCTTCGTCGGCGTCGGCTCCACGCTCGACATCGACACCAGGATCGGCAACGGCGCCCAGCTCGGCCATTCGTCCTCGCTGCACCGCGGGCAAAGCATCCCGGACGGCGAACGCTGGCATGGATCGCCAGCCGTGCCGACCACGGCGGACTATTGCAAGGTGCGCAACGTCGATCCTTCCAACATCCGGCGCTTCCTCTTCGAAGCGGTCCAGCTGATTGGGCTGTTTGCCATCGTCACCCCGCTGCCGCTGCTGTTCCACAGCTATTGGGAGAACGTCGGCGACGACTATCAGGAGACCATCGGCATCGTCGCGATCGGCACCACGGTCACGCTTTTCGGCTACATCGCCGTGGCCTTTCTCGCGGCAACGCTGGTGCCGCGCCTGTTCAGCCTGATCCTGAAACCCGGCCGCACCTACACGCTTTACGGCTTCCGCTACTGGCTCCAGACCGTCGCCGAATTCTCGAGCAATTCCCGCGTCCTCGGCCTCCTGTTCGGCGACAGTTCGGCAATCGTGCACTATATCAGCGCCATCGGCTGGAACCTCAACAAGGTGGTACAGACGGGTTCCAACTTCGGCAGCAACCAGCAGCACGAAAACCCTCTCCTGTGCGAGATCGGCACCGAGACCATGGTCTCGGACGGACTTTTCATGATCAACATGCACAAATCCGCCTCTGCGTTCAGGCTCGAGCCAACGCGGATAGGCGAACGCAACTATCTCGGCAACAACATCTACTATCCGCCGGATGGACGCACGGGCGACAACGTCCTGCTCGGCACCAAGGTGATGGTCCCCATCGATGGGCCGTTGCGCGAAAATGTCGGGCTTCTCGGTTCGCCTTCCTTTGAAATCCCCCGCATGGTGAACCGCGACAAGGAACTCATCGCCGGTGTCGACGAGGACGACCGGCGCCGGCGCATCCCGCACAAGAACCGCCACAACATGGTGACGATCCTGCTGTTCGTGGCAACGCAATGGGTCATGCTGTTCGCCACACTGGCGATCTGGGACCGCGCGCTGAACTACTACACCGAATGGGCGGAGGTCGCCCTCTTCGTCGCCGTGCTTTTGACCTCGGCCATCACCATTCCGTTCTACATCTTCGTGGAACGGGCAAGCCTTGGTTTTGGCAGGCTGAAGCCGCAAATGACGACGATTTACGACGTCGCCTTCTGGCGCCACGAACGCCACTGGAAGCTTGCCGATTCGCCGATCGTGCGCCTGTTTGCCGGCACGCCGTTCCGGCCGATGATCCTGCGCCTGCTGGGCGTCAAGGTGGGCAAGCGGGTCTATGACGGCGGCAGCAACCTGACCGAACGTTCGCTGGTGGAGATCGGCGATGACGTCACGCTCAATGAAGGCTGCGTCATCCAGGCCCATTCGCTGGAAGAAGGCGCGTTCAAGTCCGATTTCATCCGCATCGGCAAGGGCTGCACGCTTGGGCCTTCCGCATTCGTCCATTACGGCGTCGTGATGGGCGAAGGATCGGTGGTCGATGTCGATTCCTTCGTGATGAAGGGCGAAGAGCTGGAGCCCAACTCCATCTGGCGGGGCAACCCGGCCAAGCTGCATCGGTTCGTGCAGCCGGTCACGGGCGATGGCTCCAAGGCATCGGCTTGAAGACCGGAGAAATCCGTCTCGCTTCCGTGACCGAGGCCAACCGGGCCTCGGTCACGTCCCTGGAACTGGCCCCGGAACAGATGGATTTCGTCGCCAGCAACGCGGACTCCCTGCGCGAAGCCAAATCCGATGACGACGCGCGTCCGCGCGTCGTCATGGCTGGGGATCGTGTCGTCGGTTTCCTGATGTACGAGGCGCCGCAGGATGACGACGAGGCGCGCATCTACCGTTTCATGATCGACCGCAAATGGCAGGGCAAAGGCTACGGCAAGGCAGCGCTGCGTGAAGTGCTGGACGAAATCAGAAGCCTCGGCCACATCGGCCACGTTTCAATCTGCTACGAACCGGAGAATGAAGCAGCACGACGGCTCTATAGCGCCGCCGGCTTCGTCGAACAAGGGCTCGACGAGGACGGAGAAATGATCGCCGACCTCGCCCTGCCGGCAGATGATCGTTGACGCCGCCGCCCTCCCCTGAAAGCGCGCTTGCGCAACCATCCCTGCTGCAGGCGATGATCGCCATTGCGCCCAAGAGTGTCCGGATCGGATGCCGGGTGATACGCGACGGAGACGAGGCCCATCTGCTGCCCGAGGAAGCGCGTTCCATCCCCGCGCGCCAGCCGGCCATGCGGCGCGCGAGCGGAGCCGCCCGCTGGATCGCACACGCACTGCTGGCGGATGTCGGGGTCAACGACCTCGCCATCCTGCGCGCGCCATCCGGCGCGCCGGCCTGGCCCGACGGGATAACCGGTTCGCTCGCTCATGATGACGAAATGGCCGTAGCGGCGGTGGCGCCTGTTTCCCACTTCGCCTCCCTCGGTATCGACGTCGAGCCCGCCCAGCCCTTGCCCGACGACATCTTCGCGCTCGTCGCAACCCGTGCGGACCGGACAGACGCGGCGGACCGGCATCTTGCCGGCCGCATCCTCTTTTGCGCCAAGGAAGCAGTCTACAAGGCGGTCTATCCGCTTGATCGCCAGATCCTGGGCTATGAGGATATAGAAGTGGACCTCGACGAAGGCCGCGCGATGACCAGAACGGGCCGCAAGGTCAGCCTCGTTTACTGCGTCGCTCCACGCGTGGTCGTATTGGCGTTTGTTGATGCGCGCTAGCACACCGCCCTACTCCGCCACCACCTCCCGATACCCCCTCACCTCGCCATCCAGCCCGCGCAGCTGCCAGCTCTCCCCGTCGCGTCCCTCGACATAGCAAGGCCCGATCGGCACCTTGCCGCCGCCCTGCGGAAGGTCGAGCACATAGACGGGGTTGCAGATGCCCGACAGGCGGGCGCGCAGGGCGCCGGCCAGCGCCTGGCCCTCGGCAATAGTGGTGCGCCGGTGCGCCATGCCACGCGCGAGGTCGCCATGGTGCAGGTAATAGGGTTTGACACCGAGCCGGTACATCAGCTCGCGGCAGAGCTCCTCCAGCACCTCGACCGTGTCGTTGACGCCCTTGAGCAGGACGCTCTGGTTGAGCAGCACGAAGCCGGCTTGCCGCAGCGTGCGGCAGGCGGCTTCCGTGGCGTCGGTGATCTCGCGCGGATGGTTGAAATGGGTGACGACCGTGACCATCAGCCGGCCCTGCAGCGCCGTCACCAACCCTGATGTGATGCGCGACGGCAGCGCCACCGGCACGCGCGTGTGGATGCGCAGCAGCCGCACATGCGCGATCGCCTCGATGCGGGCGCGGATTTCGGCCAGCGCCTTGTCCGGCAACGAGAGCGGATCGCCGCCGGTCAGGATCACCTCGCGGATCTCGGGATGATCGGCGATATAGGCCAGCGCCGGCTCCAGCGCCTCGCGCGTATAGCCGCGGCCGATCGAGGTCAGCGACTCCTTGCGGAAGCAGAACCGGCAATAGACCGCGCATTGATAGGTCGGGAACAACAGCACCCGGTCGGCATGGCGATGCGTCAGTCGCGGTACCGGGCTGAACTCATGGTCGGCGATCGGATCGTCGAGCTCGCCGTCCTGTTCCGCCAATTCGTCGGGCGACGGAATGACCTGCGCCCGGATCGGGTCGGCGGGATCGTTCCAGTCGATCAGGTCGAGATAGGTTTTTGGGATGCGCACCTTGTGGTTCGCGGCCGCGGCTTGCGCCGCCGCGCGCTCGCCCGGTGACAGCGGCAGGGAAGCGAGATCGCGCACATGGCGCACGCCGGCGCGGACGTCGGTCTGCCAGGCGGTGTCGGGGGCGAGCGCGGCATCGTCCGTGTGGCGGAGGTTGGTGTCTGAAGTCATCGGGTTTCTCGGGGGCAATTTCTGGCAGAGCTATCGTCCGGATGGCCAGGCGGGTCAACCATCTGGGGTGATCGCCGCCATCGATCCATCGCCTGTGAACCCATAGGTATTTAGGCAAAATGGCACTATTCTGCGCAGTCTGGGGTTCAGGGAAAACGGGATGGATTTCAGCACAGGCCATGGCTACCTGCTCATTGGCGGCCTCATCCTGGTTGGTGCCGGGCTGCTGATCCTATCGCTGATCGTCAATCTGCGTGTCGCCCACAGTGTGCGCGACGACGTACGCCACCGCGAAAAGCTGCTGGAATACTACCGCAACATCTTTTCGCAGCTGGGCGTGATCCTGATCGGCATCGGCGTGTCGCTGTTCATCTTCTTTTTCCAGCAGAATTACCAAGACCAGCGCAGACGCGAAACGGAACTCCAGCAGGTTCTGGCCAAGCTGGCGGCGCGCATCGCCCGCGGCGCTCCCGTCGTCGGGTCACTTGGCGAATTCGACGCGCTGCTGGATGAAGGCGGGGCCTACGTCAGTCCCGAACTTGGTGGAACCAACGCCGCGATCAGCGCGCAGGGAGCGGAGCTCGGCAAGCAGTTCGGCGAGATCCTGTTGGTCGAGCGCGACGTCGACGTCCGGGACTTCGACATCCTCAACCTGTCGCGCGATTTCGAATCGTCATTCGTCGTCAACGAGCTCGATCCCACGCTGTGGTTCAACATCGTGCGCGACGAGAGCGAGATCAAATATGCCACCACCCAGCTCGCGCTCGACTACAAGGACCTGCAGGATGCGGTCGGCGGCGAGCCGATCGAGGTTGCGATCGCCAATCCTGAAACGGAGCGCAAGATCAAGCACGAGGTGCTCGACATCTTCTACGATGCCGACCTCCTGCGCCAGCGCAGCAGGCGATTTCTCGGCCGTGCGTGCTGGCTCCTCAGCCACGGGCGCAGCTTCGTCAGCCTTGCACCGGTGGAAGCAATCGAAGCCGATGCGAGGTCGCATCAAGAATGGATCGACCGGTCGAAACCCTTGCTGACGCAGGCGAAGTCGGGCAACGGCGATTGCTTCAAACTTCTCCAGCACGGCCCGGCATCTTGAGCTGCCGGCGGCACCGTTCGATTTGAAAGTCAGTCACCCACACGTTGCAGAGTGCCGAGATGATTGTCGTCGAGAAAACCTATCGTCACGGCCGACGCTTTGCCGTCGGGGCCGACGACAAAATTTACGCCCGAGGGCCTGTCCGGCGTCTCGGCATCGGGGAAGGTCAGGAAAAGGTCGCCGTCGAAATGGGTCAATGAATAGGACCGGGCGCCGGCCGGGCCTGCCCTGAGCACCAGGTCGTCTCCCGCTTTCGACACGACCGCGTCGCCGATGAAGTCGTTGGCGTAGCGGCCGGCATAGGCACTGGCTGGCCCGGCCGGCCTCGCCGGAGACGGCGGCGCGGCATAGGTAGCCTTGGCTGCCGCGACCGCAGGGCCGAACAGGCCAGCATAAGTATCATCCCACGCCTTGACCCAGTCCTTCTCGACCTTACCGTCGAAGACGAGATCGGCGAAGCTGTCGGACAATCCCTCCGGCAGGCCAGTCGGAAAGGCGTTGGCGACGATGACGATGCCAAGCTTCTCCTTTGGGAAGACTGTCACCAGGGTACGCGCGCCGACGCTGAAGGCGCCGGCGTGGCCCCAGCTCAAGCCGTGCCGGCCGAATTCGACATTCCAGCCGAGGCCGTAGAACGATGCACCGCCGGAGACGGGGTTGTTGCCGCGCGCCATCAGCGGAACGTGCGTCTGGCCCAGCGCATCGGCGGCAATCAATGTCTTGCCGGCATAGACGCCGTCGCCGAGGATGAGGCGCACCCATTGCGAGAGATCACGTGCCGTGGAGCTGACGCCGCCGGCGGGCGCCTGCGCATCCGGATCGCGCTCTATCTTCGCGGCCCAAGCGCCATCGACCTTGACATGGAGCGCGGCACGGTTGGCGTGCTTGATGAAATCCGAATGGCGGGAACTGGTCGAGGCCATGCCAAGCGGACGGTAGAGTTTCTCCTCGGCGACCTCCTCCCAGGGCCTGCCTGTCGGCGTCGCGGCCGCCACGGCACCCTCTGTCAATCCGAAATTGCTGTAAGAGTACCCGGCGCGAAAGCTCGACGATGGCGGCACGAACCGCAGGCGATGCAGGATCTCGGCGCGATCGTAGCCAATGTCCTCGAGGTCGTCTCCGGCGGTGCCCGGAAGGCCGCTACGATGCGAAAACAGGTCGCGGACGGTAAGTTGGCTTGCTGGATAAGGATCGGCCAGCCGGAACGCCGGATCGAGGTCAGCGATCTTCGAATCCCAGGACACGATCCCGTCGCTGACCAGCGCCGCTACGACGGTAGCGGAGACCGGCTTGGAAAGGGACGCGATCTGGAACACCGTGTCGGCGTCGACGACCTTAGGCTTGCCGGCCTCGCGATGCCCGAAACCCCTAAGAAAGATCACCTCGTCATCGTGCACGACGGCGATGGCGAGACCGGGTACGGCACCGCCCGCGACGGCGGCTTCGGCGAGCGCTTCGAGCTTCGACAGGGCAGCAGTGATCCGCTCGGGCGTGATGGTATCGGCCGGCGCCGCATGCGGCCAAAGCACCATGGCGGCGATGAAGGCCCAAATCCTCCAATGGCAGAGATTCCGATCCAGCCGCACGCGCCAGCCTCCTCCCAAGCATTCACCTGGCCATGATACAGGCCCGCGCGAGTGAGGCCAGCCCTCTCAGGCGATCCGCCATCCGGCGGCCGCCGGCATTACCAGCTGGGCGAGGGACCGGTGGCGACGAGCTGTACGTTCCGTGCGAAATCCCGGCGCGGTGCTGCTACTGGAAGAGGGCTGGGAAACCGCAGCGAGTGCGCCCCGCAATCGACGCAATCGACCACAAACCCGATTTCAGGCAATCTGACATATGGGCGGCGCGTGATGAGGAGACGGGTGCCGCCAGGGAGGACTGCCATGACCAAGACACAAGCTGCGGCGCTGCCGCGCTATGAAGACGCCGTTCAGCGCTTTCGCATCGGGGATGAAGTCGCCCGGCTTCAGGGAGACCCGACGACCGGCATCAATGCCTGCATCGAATGCTGCGATCGCCACGCCGGCGCCAACCGGCTGGCGTTGCGCGCGATCTCCGCCGATGGCCAGTTGCGGGAATTCAGCTTCGACCAGCTTCGCGACATGTCGGCGCGCGTCGGCACCATGCTGAAAGCGGCAGGCGTCGGCCCCGGCGATGTCGTTGCCGGCATGCTGCCGCGCATTCCCGAACTGGTGGCGCTCATCCTCGGCACCTGGCGCATCGGCGCGGTCTACCAGCCGCTGTTCACCGCCTTCGGCCCAAAGGCCATCGACCACCGGCTGAAGACCAGCGGCGCAAAACTCGTCGTCACCAACATGGCCAATCGCGGCAAGCTCGACGAGGTCGACGATTGCCCTCGGGTGGCGACCATCGTTGCCCAGGGCGAAGCCCTGCCGGCAGGCGACATCGATTTCCACGCCGCGTTTGCCGCCGCCTCGACTTCCTGCGAGCCAATCCCGCGCAAGGGCGACGACCTGTTCATGATGATGTCGACCTCAGGCACGACAGGCCTGCCAAAGGGCGTGCCGGTGCCGCTCCGCGCGCTGCTGGCCTTCGGCGCCTATATGCGCGATGCGATCGGCCTGCGGTCCGACGATGTCTTCTGGAACATCGCCGATCCCGGCTGGGCCTACGGCCTCTACTACGCCATCACAGGTCCCCTGCTGCTCGGCATCGCCACGACCTTCAACGAGGGTCCCTTCACCGCCAAAAGCACCTATGACATCATCGAGCGGCTTGGCGTTACCAGCCTTGCCGGTTCGCCCACCGCCTTCCGCCTGCTGCTGGCCGAAGGGCCTGAGGCCGCCGCCCGCATCAAGGGCCGCCTGCGCGTGGTCAGCAGCGCCGGCGAGCCGCTCAACCCGGAAGTGATCCGCTGGTTCGACGCCCATCTTGGCGTGCCGATCCATGACCATTACGGCCAGACCGAGAACGGCATGATGGTCAACAACCATCACGGCCTGTCGCACCCGGTGCGCCCGGGCTCGGCCGGCTTCGCCATGCCGGGCTACCGCATCGTCGTGCTCGGCGAGGCCGGCCAGGAGCTTGGCCCCAACCAGCCCGGCATCCTCGCCGTCGACATCGCCAACTCACCGCTGCGCTGGTTCGACGGCTACCACCAGGCGGAAACCCCCGCGATTTCGGGCGGCTATTACCGCAGCGGCGACACGGTCGAGTTCGAGCCGGACGGCTCGATCAGCTTCATCGGCCGCGCCGACGACGTCATCACCTCGGCCGGCTATCGGATCGGGCCGTTCGATGTCGAAAGCGCCCTGATCGAGCATCCGGCGGTCAACGAGGCGGCCGTCGTCGGCGTACCCGACCCGCAACGCACCGAAATCGTCAAGGCTTTCGTCATCCTGGCATCTTCGTTTCGCGGCAGCCCGGAACTCGCCGAGGAGCTGGCGCAGCATGTCAGGAAGCGGCTCTCGGCCCACGCCTATCCGCGCGAAATCGATTTCGTCTCTGAGTTGCCGAAAACGCCGAGCGGCAAGATCCAGAGATTTTTGCTGAGGAAGGCCGAGGTGGAGAAGCGGAACGGGTGAGGCGTGGTCCGCGAAGCGGACGGAAAGCCAATTGCTTGGCTTTCCGAACAACGGACGCCCGGAGCGACAGCGGAGGGCCGGCGCCGGCCGCTGCATGCAATGCTTCGCGTCGACTTGCTGCCGCGCAATAGCCGCAAAGCTGCTCGATGGCTCCCAGCCTGTCGAACGCCATATGGGGGCTATGTCATGCGGTTGGTCTGGACCATCATCTTCGCGCTCGCTACCGGAGCGGCTTTCGCGGCCTCGCCGGAGGACGACTATATCGCCGCACGCGACAAGGCGATTTCCGCCATCGCGACAATGGAAAGCGCGAACGAACCTGTTGAAACGCGCGATGCCGCCGGGACGAAGGCGCTGGCCGATCTCGAAAAGCGTCTTTCCGCCATTCTCGGCCCGCTGGCGGTTGCGGGTTTTCCGGCGACCGGCACGATCAATATCGAAAGCCTGAGCGACTCCGATATCGGGTTCGGCATGCTCGACGGGTTGCGATACGCCAAAAGCGACGACCGCCCGAGCCTCGTGGCAACGACGCGGGGGCTGCTTGAGCGCTGGCTACAGTCGAGAGCCGCCGAGATGGACGCGAGCTTCAGACTGCCCGCCGGCATCGATGCGGCGCTGAAGCTCGATGGCTTCTACACCCAGGCGATCAACAGCGACGCGGCGTTCACGGGGACGCTCGACTTTCCGCTGAAGAAGCCTGAAGGCGCCGACATCGCGTTTGCGCGGCTCGGCGGCTGGGCGCAGGACATAGGACCGAACCCCGACCAGCAGGTCATCGTCACCCTCGTCAAGGGCAACAGCGTCATGATCGTCTCGGCGCCCGCGGCACCGCCTGTTCCGGAGATCGCGGCCTGCGACGCCTTGTGGGCCTCTGCGGACGCCGCCGCCCAGAAATTCCAGGAGGCCTACCAAGCCTCCGATCTCAAGGACCAAAAGGCGTATGATGCCGGCAATGCCGCCTGGGAAAAAGGTGACGCCGACTATCGCGCCTGCATGGGCGAGCACCTGCCGGGCGAGCCGGTCTTCCCGGCACTTCTCGCCCAAGCCCAGGAGCTTGCCGACCACATGGCCGGCAAGTAGGCCTGCTCCGGCGCGTCGGCGCCGCGCCTCCCAAGCGGGCTGAATGGTCAGCCCGCTCCGGCGCCATTGGTAGCTGTCAGCTCCGCAGCCCTGGCGCCTCATGCCCGGTGCGCTCGACATACTCCGTATAGCCGCCGCCATAGGTGTGGATGCCTTCGGGCGTCAGCTCCAGCACGCGGTTGGAAAGTGCGGCCAGAAAATGCCGGTCGTGCGAGACGAACAGCATGGTGCCTTCATACTGCGAGAGTGCAGTGATCAGCATCTCCTTGGTGGCGATGTCGAGATGGTTGGTCGGCTCGTCCAGCACCAGCAGATTGGGCGGATCGAACAGCATCAGCGCCATCACCAGCCGCGCCTTCTCACCGCCTGACAGCACGCGGCATTTCTTCTCGATCTCGTCGCCGGAAAAGCCGAAGCAGCCGGCCAGTGCCCTGAGCGGCGCCTGGCCTGCCTGCGGAAACGCGTCCTCCAGCGTCTGGAACACGGTGCGCTCGCCTTCCAGCAGCTCCATGGCGTGCTGGGCGAAATAGCCCATCTTGACGCTCGGGCCGCGCGCGACCGTGCCGGTATCGGGCTCGGAGGCGCCGGCGACCAGCTTCAACAGCGTCGACTTGCCGGCGCCATTGACGCCCATGATGCACCAGCGCTCGCGCCGGCGGACCTGGAAATCCAACCCTTCGTAGATGCTGCGGCTGCCATAGCCCTTGTGGACGTTCTTCAGCGTCACGACGTCCTCGCCGCAGCGCGGCGCCGGCTGGAAATCGAACGACACCGTCTGGCGGCGCTTGGGCGGCTCGACGCGATCGATCTTGTCCAGCTTCTTCACCCGGCTCTGCACCTGGGCGGCATGCGAGGCGCGCGCCTTGAAGCGCTCGATGAAGGCAATCTCCTTGGCCAGCATCGCCTGCTGGCGCTCGAACTGCGCCTGCTGCTGCTTGTCGGCGATCGCCCGCTGCTGCTGGTAGAATTCGTAATTGCCGGAATAGGCGGTCAGCGAACCGGCGTCGATCTCGACCACCTTGTTGACGATGCGGTTCATGAACTCGCGGTCGTGCGAGGTCATCAGCAACGCGCCGTCATAATTCTTCAGGAAGGACTCCAGCCAGATCAGGCTTTCGAGGTCGAGATGGTTGCTCGGCTCGTCGAGCAACATGGCGTCGGGCCGCATCAAAAGAATGCGGGCCAGCGCCACGCGCATCTTCCAGCCGCCGGAGAGTTTTCCGACATCACCGTCCATCATCTCCTGGCTGAAACCCAGGCCATCGAGCACCTCGCGGGCGCGGCCGTCCAGCGCATAGCCGTCGAGTTCCTCGAAACGGTGCTGCGCCTCGCCATATTTTTCGATGATCTCGTCCATCTGGTCGGCCTGGTCGGGGTCGGCCATGGCGGCCTCGAGTGCGGCCATCTCGGCCGCCACGTCGCTCACCGGCCCGGCGCCGTTCATCACTTCGGCGACCGCGCTGTGGCCCTCCATGTCGCCGACATCTTGGCTGAAATAGCCGATGGTGACGCCGCGATCGACCTGCACCTGGCCCTCATCGGGCTGTTCCTGCCCGGTGATCATGCGAAACAGCGTCGTCTTGCCGGCGCCATTGGGGCCGACGAGGCCGACCTTCTCGCCCTTCTGCAGCGCCGCCGACGCTTCGATGAAGACAAGCTGACGGCCATTCTGCTTGCTGATGCTTTCCAGTCTGATCATGCGATTTCCGGGAGGCTTGGAGCGTCGAAGGATTTTCCCCGGGGCCATACGCGATGGCGGGCGCCAGAGGAAGAGGCGCAAGCGCCGCACGCCCCGGACACACTCCAGAAACAAGATTCAACAGTTCGGAAAAACTGGCGAAAAGATCGGCTGGCATAAGCATCCCTGCGGCGGCCGGAAAATGGTCGCGGCACAACGCGAACGGGACGGTTACCGGCAATGCAACGAGGTTCGAACGGATGGATGGGTGCCCTGCTCGGCATGTCGCTCGCCGTCACCCCGATCGGACCGTCGGAAGCAAAAGCGGCCATCACCCGCAGCGAACGTTGCGACCTGCTCAGTCTTCAATTGGACCAAGCCATCCAGACCAAAGCCGAGATGACCGAGGTCGCCGAGGCAATGACGCTGCAGAAGACGGCCGTCCGCTTCTGTGCCGAGCGCAAGCAGGCGCAAGGCATCAGGACGCTGGCCAACGCTCTGAAGCTGCTTGGGGTGACGCCGGACGATCAGGCCCAGGATATCAGATCTTTGAAACCGGTTTTTGAAGCCCAGACTTTCAACATCCAGACACAAGGCATGTCAAGAAACACACCGGCAAGAGGCACGGCCACAAGCACGCCAAGGCTTATTGATCGCCGCTCTTTCTGACTTCCTCCCGGGAAATGGCCGCCACTCGCAAAAGCGAGGGCGGCCTTTTTCTTGCGCTGTTTCAGGAAATAATGTGCAGCGGCTTTCCGTCCGGAATTGCGCAAAATCAAATAGTTGCAGCGGTTCAACGATTCAAACGTTGAACCGCCCGAAACCAAGCGCCAGCTGCGCTCCACCGGTCATGCCCGGAATCCGACCCTCACCACGGCAGCCTTTTGCCGTCGCGGAAGAAGCCACCGGTCGGACCGTCGTCCGGCAAGGTCGCGGCCCAGACGATGCCGGCCGCCCCTTGCGCGACCGGGCGTCCTCCCGGCCCGCCCATGTCGGTGGCGACCCAGCCCGGGCAGACGGCGTTGACCAGCACGCCGGCGCCGCGCAATTCAGCCGCCAGCACGCAGGTCAGTGCGTTGAGGGTCGCCTTCGAGGTCGAATAGGCCGGCGCTCCTGCCCCCATCGAGGCCAGCGAACCGCCTTCGGAGGAGACGTTGACCAGCCTGCCATGGCCACCGGCCCCAAGCAGCGGCGCAAAGGCGGACGCCGCCCGCCAGGCGCCGAAGACATTGGTCTCGAACGCCTCGCGGATGTCAGTCCAGTCCGGCAGCAACGCCCGCGAACCGGTGTCGTAATGGATCGCAGCGTGTTGATCAGCACGTCGAGACGGCCGAACCGGCGCTCGACATCCGCCGCCGCCCGTGCCGCTGCGTCGGGCGACGCGACATCGAACGCGATGGCCTCGACATGGCCGTCGAGCCCTCGTGCCGCCGCCTCGCCCTTCGCCGGATCACGTACGCCAAGCAGCACGGCAAAACCGAGTTTCGCCAATTGGCGCCCGGTCTCAAGGCCGATGCCGCGATTGGCGCCGGTAACCAGCGCGACCTTGCTGGAATGGGTGTTCATGTGCGGCTCCTGGGATGTCGATTGCTTCGGGAGAAAGATGGCACGAGCGGAATTGATTTATTAGGTGGCGGGGATCGCAGTCATCATGCGATGGCGTGCATGAAATGGTTGGGGCTATTTTCCCACGATGCGTTCTGTCACGCCCCCTCTGCCCTATCGCAGGAATCGGGTGGCGGCCGGGCGGGACCGCATGCGAGGCTACCCCATCCCACCAGAAGGACGGGCCATGCTCACGCTTCATGATTATCTGCCATCGCAGAATGGCTGGAAAGTCCGGGTCCTGCTCGGGCTGCTTGAGATTCCGTATGACAGTCGCATGGTCTCGATTTTCGAGGGCGAGAGCCACACCAATGCCTTCCTTCAACTCAATCCGGCCGGCGCCGTCCCGGTGCTTCAGCTCGAAGACGGGAGCGCCGTCGCCGAATCCAATGCGATCCTCATCTACCTTGCCGAAGGGACGCTTTTTCTGCCGGCGGACCGCTATCAGCGCGCCAAGGTCGTGCAGTGGTTGTTCTTCGAGCAATACAATGTCGAGCCGGTCATCGGTTCGCTGCGCTTCTGGACCTTGACCGGACGGCTCGAGCGCAACCAGGGCATGGTTGCGGGCAAGCGCGAAGCCGGAGCCCGTACACTAGCCGCCATGAACCGCAGCCTTGGCGACACCCCGTTTCTCGTCGGAAACGACCTCACCATCGCCGATATCGCTGTCTATGCCTACAGTCATCGCGCCGAGGATTGCGGCTTCTCTGTGGCGGACTATCCGGCGGTCATGGCGTGGATTGGCCGCGTGCGCGACGTCATCGGTCCCGGCTACCCGGCCCATCCCTACAGCATTGACCCGCATTCCGGCGCCTGAAGGGTTACTTCTTGCCCTGCGGGAAGATCGTCTCGCCGCGCTTCAGCATCGCGACGGCGTACCCGACGCAGATCGCGCCAAGAAGCTGCCTCGGGGGCGACAACGGACGATGCTGAAATCCCACTCCGGCCGAACCGGGACCTGTCTGTTTACACCGCAGTGGAATAGGGATATTTTATATCCTTAATAAAGCCCGGTCAGTATCGACCCCGGAATCAATTGATGATCCTGAAAAGCCAAGTCGAATGGGCGCTGCACTGCTGCGCCATTCTCGCGGGCCTGCCCGCGGGGCGCTATCTCTCGACAAAAGCGCTTGCCGAGTTCCATGGCCTTCCCAAGGAGTATCTTTCCAAGGCACTGCAAAGCCTGTCGCAGGCAGGTCTGGTCCATACGACGCTGGGTCCGTCAGGTGGATATCGATTGGCGCGGACACCGGCCGAACTGACCTTCCTGGATATCGTCGAGGCGGTCGAGGGCAAAGCGCGGACATTTGTGTGTAACAATATCCGCGAGAACAACCCATGTCGTCCGCAGGGCTATTGCGAAAGCAGCCCTTGCGCGGTGTCGCGCATCATGTGGGAAGCCGACGAGGCCTGGCGCGCAAAATTGCGCAGTGTCAGGCTTTCCGATCTCACCGAGGCCCTGGCGCAGGAGATTCCAGCCGAACTCTGGAAGAGCAGCTTTGAATGGGTGCTGGAGCGCGCCGGATGAATGGGAATGCAGGTCGTGGCGGATGGCTAATGCATGTCGCCCAAAAGTGGCCCCGGTTTTGGGAGAACGACATGCATAATAACAAAGACCTAAGGCGCGTCGTCTGAATCCATTCAGACGCGACGCGCTTTAGTCTTTCATCATCCAGACAACAGGCGGACCATCGGACGCCCAGAGGATGCCACGCGAAAATGCCAGCAAGCCCCGGAAGCGTGAAACGCACGCAGCGATGATCCAGACATGGACTCGCCAGCGTGATTTCAGTCTACAGCCACGGCCGGACACCAGGAAGGGCGCCCGGCCTCTTCGGCCTACTTCTTGACCGGATAGGTCAGTTCTTTCTGGTTGGTATCGACCACGAAGACCGCCAGTAGTTTTGCGGGCTTCGTCTTGCTGCCGTTCTCGCTCACACTGTGGCGATCGCCCGGCAGCTCCGAAAAGCTCTCGCCGGCCTTGTAGACCTTGACCGGGCCGTCATTGACCTGGCTGCGGATGGAGCCTTCCAGAACCGTTGCATAGATGAAGGCGGAACTCGGATGGGTGTGCGCTTCCGAATGACCGCCGGGACCATATTCGACCAGAATGCCCTTGATGCTCTTGCCGGGGACATTCGGCAGTTCATGCTCATAGATGAGCGTGACTTTGGCGGCCTTCTCGCCTGTATCCTGGGCTGCGGCCGGGCCTGCCAAGGCTGCCGTGACGATGAGGGCGGCGACGATTGACTTGATCATTTCGAAACTCCTTGTGCGTTGGGTGGAACGCTGCGCCCGAAGCTGCGGCGCATCGTGATGGTCATTTCCGCGCCGAGGTGGCGAACCACTGCTCGAAGGTGATGCGGCCGAGACGGGGATTGTTGTCGGAGACGAGCGAACCGTCGTTCAGTTTGGCGCCGAAGTAGCGCGCCTCCGGATCAGCCACGACCTTGCGAGGATCGCCGGCAGCCTTCAGGTAGCGGGCGACGAGCTCGTTCATTCGCACACGCTCCGGACCGGAAATCTCGATCATGCTGTTGATCGGCGCGGCGAGCGCGACACCCGCCATGACGTCGGCGACGTCATCGGATGCGATGGGCTGCACATAGGCCGGCGACAGATGCACAGCGTCGCCGACCGTGCCGGATTTGGCGATGCCAGCCAGGAACTCCATGAACTGCGTGGAATGAACGATGGTGTAGGGAATGCCGGAGGCTCTGATCAGCTTTTCCTGGGCGAGCTTGGCGCGGAAATAGCCGCACTCCTGCAGGCGTTCGGTTCCGACAACCGAGAGCGCGACATGGTGCTTGACGCCAGCAACCTTGTCCGCCGCGAGCAGGTTGTGGCCCGACGTCTCGAAGAACTCCATCGCGGCCTTGTCCTCGAAGGAGGGTGAGTTGGCGAGGTCGATCACCACCTCGGCGCCCGCGAGCGCTTCCTCCAGGCCTTCGCCGGTGATGGTGTTGACGCCCGTGTTTGGCGCGGCGGCAATCACCTCATGCCCCTGCCTGCGCAGGCGTTCGACTGTCTTGGTGCCGATGAGGCCGGTGCCACCGATGATGACGATTTTCATGACACTTCTCCATTCGCGATCGCTCTGGCGCCGCGTTGCTCGAGAGATTTGCTTGGGGTGGGAGGTTAGTTCAGGCCGGCCTTGCCGGCCGAACCGGGCACGGCCTTGAAGGCTACGCGCCCTAGGTCGGCCCTAACCCAACAAGCGGTCAGTAGTCCCGAAAACCGGTACCCAACGAAAAGCATCGCCGGCGACCGCCACACGGCCGACGGATGGGAACGGCATATGAGTGGCCACCAGCAGCTCGCTGGTTGCCGCCAGCTCTTGCATAAGCCGGACCCGAACACGGGCTGCCTCCACGGGGTCGTGCTCGAAGCCGTTGTGCCAGTCGGGGTGCTCGAATCCGACCGGGAACACGGCGTCGCCGGCGAACATCAGCCGGTCGCCGCCGGATGCCAGGCGGACCACACTGTGCCCGGGGGTGTGGCCGCCGGTGCGAGATACGACCACCCCCGGCGCCACCTCGTACTCCTCCTCGAACAGCAGCAGCTGGCTGTCGTACTCTTTCCTGAACCGCTTGGCGGCCGCCCGAAGCGCGTCCGGGAACCCCGGCGGCATGGAGACGTGGGAGAAATCGGGCGCCTCCCAGAATTTGACCTCGGCGGCGGCCACGTGGATCCGCAGGTCCGGATGCAGCCGGTCTTTCACCCCGTCGACGAGCAGCCCGCCAATGTGGTCCATGTGCATGTGCGTAAGCACCACGTCGGTCACGGCTGCAAGATCGATGCCGGCGGCCTCCAGTCGCTTGATCAACTGCCCAGCCCGCGGCAAGTGCAAGTCCGGGTCCACCCCTAGCCCAGCATCGATGAGTATGGTCTGCCTGCCGCTACTCACCACGACCACGTTCAGCGGCCAATCGAAAGCGTCCGGCGGTAGGAACATGTCGTCCAGCCAGGCGGCCCGGACTGCCGGGTCGGCGTTGTGTGCCAACATCGCGGTCGGTAGCGGCAGCACCCCGTCGCTGACCACCAGCACGTCAATCTCGCCGATCCGCAGCGCGTAGCGCGACGGAACTAACTCGTCGGACCCCTGCCTATCGGGGTGTGAAGTGTTTTGTAGATTCATGTTTGTCTCCTGTTGAGCACGGTCTTGGAACCGGTCAGGTCGGTTGCACCGGAAATGACGATTTTCAAAGTTGTCTTCGTTCGCCGCCGCCCATGCGGACGTGCATCCCTTGATGGGTTCTCAGAGCGAAACGCTTAATTCAGGCCGGCCTTGTCGAGGCCGTAAAGTTTATCCGCAGAGCCGGGCACGGTCTTGAAGGCGACGCTGGCGCGGTTCCAGGCATTGATGGCCATGATCGAGAAGGTCAGGTCGGAGATTTCCTTTTCCGAAAGCTGCCCACGCACACGCTCATAGAGCTCGTCCGGAATACCGCCTTCGGGGAGCTTCGTGACGGCTTCAGTCCAGGCAAGCGCGGCGCGTTCACGAGGAATGAAAAGGTTCGATTCCCGCCAGATGGCGACATGGTAGAGCCGCAACTCGCTCTCGCCGTGGATCTTTGCTTCCTTGACATGCATGTCGAGGCAGAAGGCGCAGCCATTGATCTGGGACGCCCGGATGTGGATCAGATCGCGGATCTTCTCTTCGATAACGCTGTGTGCCTCGGTCATGCTGAAGTCGAGAAACTTCTTGAATAGCTCGGGCGATTGTTGGGCGACGTTCAGGCGCTGTGTCACGGCTCTCTCCTTGTTTGAGGATATTTGATATCCTTAAGGATAGATGATATCCATAATCTCCGGACAGTAAAGCGCCTCCCGCCTGGGATGCGGACATAAGGCATATGTCGAAAAGTATGGGGGTGAGGGTGGACATCGTATCGGCATTGCGAACGTTCCTGCGGGTGGCGGAGACAAAGTCCTTCTCGGCGGCCGCGATCGACCTCGATCTGACGCAGCCGGCCGTATCCCGGCAGGTTTCTGCGCTGGAAGCGCATCTGAACACGCGCCTTCTGCACCGCACGACGAACGCGCTTGCCTTGACGGTCGAGGGTGAACAGATGCTCCCGATGGCGCTACGCGTCATAGAAGCGGTCGAAGCGCTCAGCGAAGCCGGCTGCGCCGAAGGAGCGACCGCATCTGGAAAAGTGAGGCTAAGCCTGCCCGCGCCACTCGGACTCTACATGAGCGATCGCCTCTCAAGCCTGCTGGAGAGCCATCCGGCGCTTACTGTTGACCTGATCTTGCGGGAGGAACCCTCAGATCTGGTCGCGGACGCAATCGATCTCGAGGTACGCCTCGGGCCGGTCGGCGACAGCAGCCTTATGTGTCGCCGGATCGGCTGGACGACTGCCTTTCTCGTGGCCTCGCCCTGCTATCTCAAGGGGCGGGATACACCGCAAGCGCCGCAGGACATCAGTGGTCACTGCTGCATTTGTTACAGCCGTGCCGGCGACGGCCGGTCATGGTCTTTCTCCGACGGGGCGGATGAGGTGGTTCTGCGAATTGAGCCTCGCCTGATCGCCAACAATTCAATGGCCGTCCATCGAGCGACGCTGGCTGGAGGCGGGCTTGCAGTGCTCTCCCATATTCTGGCCGGGCCGGACATCGAAGCAGGGAGGTTGGTTAAGGTGATGCCGGATTTTCCGCCGACGCGCCTGCCGATCAACGTCGTCTATCCATCCCGCCGGAACATACCGTTGCGTGTCACAACGGTCCTCGACTTTCTTGTCCAGGCTGTCCGCGACGACGCTTTGATGGCGTGATCAGCGCCTTGAAGGGCCTCACTTCTTGCCCTGCGGATAGATCGTCTCGCCGCGCTTCAGCATCGCGACGAAGGTCTCGATCTTCTTCTTGCGGCCGGCCTCGGTCTTCATGTTGTGGGTGCGGAAGGCGAGCGCGAAGCGGTTCTGCGCGTTGAGCTTGCCCAGCATCTCTTTCGCTGCTGGTTCGGCATCGATCGCGGCCTGGAGATCATCCGGAATTTTCATCGCCTTGCCGCTGCCATAGGCGCGCGCCCAGCGCCCGTCGGCCTTGGCTGCCTCGACCTGTCTCAGCCCATGCTCGGTCATGCGGCCCTCCTCGACCAGCCGCGCGACATTGTCGATGTTGATCAGGCTCCAGATGCTCTTCCTGCTGCGCGGCGTGTAGCGCTGCAGGAAGCTGTTGTCGTCCAGCCCCTTGCGCACGGCGTCGATCCAGCCGAAGCACAGCACCACGTCGATGGCCTCCTTGGGCGTGATCGACTTCAGTCCCGACCCCACCTTGTGGACCTTGATCCACACCTCGGTTTCCATGGCGTGGTGCTCGCCGAGCCAGGCGTGAAAGCTGGCCGCGTCCGGGAATTCCCTGACCTTGTCGGGATCGACCTTGACCGGCGCCATCAGCCGGCCTGCCCGTTCGTCGCGCTTGCCGCTCGCATCACCGACATCTTGCCTCCAGCATCATGCGTCAACATCGTGACATGGATCCCTGTCAGTTTCCGGCAGCAACAAAGCTTGCCGGCGGATGACGATGGAACGCACCACCGTGCTATAGGACAAGGTTCTACGCTCGGGGGGAATATCCGTCATGAAATCTGTGCTCCTCGCCCTCGCGGTGCTGTTCCCCACGGCAGCCCTGGCCGAGCCTATCGAAACCCAAAAAATCATCACGGCGGTGACCGGCGACTTCAACGGCGACGGCGCCGTCGATCTTGCCATGGTGGTGGAGACCGAGCCCGGCCATCCGATGGACGTCCACTTCTTCCTCAGGGACAAGGAGCACAATTACCTCAAGCCCGTTGAAATCGTGCACGAGCAGATCCTCGGCGAATGGAACAGCTACGACCGCCCGGGCTACGAGAACTCCGACACCGAGCCGGAACTGACGATGCTGCCCAACGGCTCGATCAAATTCTACCTGCCGGCGATGCCGGTCGGCAGCGAACGGACCGACATGACGCTGACCATCGCCTGGCGCAACGGTGCCTTCATCGTCGCCGGCTTTGCCTATGACCATTATGACTATATGAAGGAGAATGCCGAAAGCGCCTGCGAGTACAACGTCCTGACCGGCAAAGGCACCAGCAGCGAAAAGCAGCCGGACGGCAGCACGAAGCACAAGACCGTCTCGGTCGAAGGCCAGACCATCGCCTTCAAGGACTGGAACCCGGGCACCACCTTCACCGCTTGCGGCGATTGACCGGCGTTTCTTCGACCCGCTTCAGGTTGGTGGCGGCGCTGCCGGCGTCAACCCGTGTCGGCGCATGATGTCCATCATTTTGACCTTGTCCGGAGGGCCGCCAGCAGCGGCGTTGAACACCGCAAAGGCCTCGCGAAAATAGTCCGGGCCGATCGCCGCGGGCGTGACGATGCAAAGCGCCTTGGCATCCCTGGTGCCATTGTTGTCAAACCGGTGAACGGCGCCGCGCGGAATGCACAGCGCCTCCCCGGGTCCGACCTCGATCGCCTTGCCGTCGACGGTCCAGGTCAACACCCCGTCGACGCCGTAGATCGTCTCTTCGTAGCGGTCGTGGCTGTGCGCCGGCGCCGGCAGCCGCTGCGCGCCGGGCACCATCAGCTCGAAGGCGGCGACGCTGCCGCTCGAACTGTCGCCCGACACCAGGAAGCGAACCGACAGCCCCTTGGTGCCGATGATTTCGTTGGCAGGATTGACCTGAAGATCCACAGCTGGCATTGCACAAACTCCCCGGGTAAATTACATTTACTACCAATCAGTAAACTCAATTTACCGGATCGTCAATGGCCACATCCACGGAAGTTCTGCAGACCAGGACCGAGGATCTGCTGATCGGTGCCCTGCTGCGCGTGCCGGCGCAGGCGATCCAGCGCCGGCTGATCAAAGAACTCAACGCCGCCGGCTTCGGCGAACTGCGCCTGCCGCACATGGCGGTGCTGCAGTTTCCCGGACCCGATGGCGCACGTCCGGGTACCATCGCCGAGCGCGCAGGCATGAGCAAGCAGGCCATCAACCAGCTGCTCAGCAGTCTCGAAAGCTACGGCTACCTCATGCGATCCGACATTCCGGGCGAAGGCAGCGCCCGCGTGGTGCGGTCCACCGAACGGGGGCATGCCGCCTTCTGGAAAATGGTCGACATCCTGCGCGACATCGAGGAGGAGTGGCGCGCCGAGCTCGGACCGGAACGCTTTGCCCAGCTGAAAGCGCTGTTGTTTGTGGTCTGGGACAGCCCGCTGGCGCGGTAAGCGGCCACCAGCCGACCTTGCGTGGCCGAGCTTCCATTCCGCACAGGATTGAGAACCATCGGCATTTCCGATAGCGCCATCGGGTTCTTCCGTTTTCCCTTGCCGCACCGAACTGCCAATCCCCTGCCCTTGTCCATCCAAACAAAGGCAGAGCGAAATGAGCATTTCAAACCAGAAAATCCTGATCGTCGGCGGCGGTTCCGGCATGGGTCTGGCGCTGGCGCGGCGATGCGTCGAGGCCGGCGCCAAAGTCACTATCGCCGGACGCAGCGAGGACCGGCTACGGCAGGCGTGCGAGGCGCTGGGCAACCCAGTGAACCTGGAGGTGGCC
This sequence comes from Mesorhizobium kowhaii, assembly GCF_042431665.1. Lineage (NCBI taxonomy): Bacteria > Pseudomonadati > Pseudomonadota > Alphaproteobacteria > Hyphomicrobiales > Phyllobacteriaceae > Mesorhizobium > Mesorhizobium kowhaii. The sequence continues at coordinate 128,018 of NZ_JBHLYT010000008.1, read as the reverse complement.
GCTGTCGACATCACGCGGGAGGACGAGGTGGTCGGGCTGTTCGCGCGGATCGGCCGGCTCGACCACATCGTCAGCACCGCCGCCGACATCGAAGGCGCCTACCGGCTGTTACCCGAGCTTGACCTGCAGGCGGCGCAACGGGTGGTGGAGAGCAAGCTTTACGGCCCGCTGCTGCTTGCCAAGCATGGCGCACCACGGCTTGGCGTCGCCGGGTCGATGACCTTCGTCTCCGGCATCGCCGCCTATCGGCCGGCAGCGCGCGGCTCAGTCGTTGCCGCCGTCAATGCGGCGCTCGAAGGGCTGGTGCGGGCGCTCGCCGTGGAGCTGGCGCCAATCCGCGTCAACGCCGTGTCACCCGGCTGGGTCGACACCACGATCTGGGCGCAGGTTGCCGGCGACAGAAAGGCCGAGACGCTGGCCGCGATGGCCGAGCGGCTGCCGGTCGGCAGGATCGGCCAGCCCGACGACATCGCCGACGCCATTTTCTTCCTGATCGGCAACGGTTTCACCACCGGAACGACGCTGCATGTCGAGGGCGGGCACCGCTTGATCTAGAATGGCCAGCGTCAGGAAATTGCTTTCAAAGCAAGGCCTTGGAGCGGTTCGCCGATTCAGGCTCTGAACTGGTTTGAGAGCGTTCCGAAACAGGCGCCAGCGTGTCACGCGCGGCGGCAAGAAGCCGCCTGAGCGCCGGCGGCTGAACGCGTCGGCGCCGCCAGATCATCGTCAGCGGCGCCTTCCGCATCTGGCCGGGCCACGGCATTTCGACGAGGTCGCCACGCACAAGCGCGTCGCTGACGGCAAGGCGCGGAACGAGGCCCAGCCCCGCGCCGGCCGCCACCAGCCGTGCAATGGTGCCGATGCTGCCGACCTCGGCGGCAAGTTTTGGCGCGGCGACACCCGCCTCGGCAAAGGCGGCGTCGAACATGTGCCGGTAAATGCATCCGGGCTCCGTTGCCACGAAGCGCAGCGTGGCAAGCGCGGCCATGTCTGATAGTGTGGAGCCCTGCCCCGGAGCCGCGACCAGCACCAGCGGTTCGTCAACGATTGTGCGCCTGGCAAAATGTTCATCGGAGGCGCCCTTGGTGACGTCGCGACGGTCGAAGCAGAATGCAACGTCGATGTCGCCATCCTCCAGCAGGTGCCGCAGAGTGCTGCTATCCGCCACCTTCATCCGCACGGTAATGTCGGGATGGCTGGCTTGGAACCCCGGCAGCCAAGGCGCCAGCCGGGCTGAGGCGATTGTCTCCAGCGCGCCGATGGTCAGCGATCCGCTGGTCTGTCCGGCAGCCGCCTGCACGGCCGAGCGCGCCTCGCCATCGAGCCGCGCAGCATGTCTTCGGCGATGGGCTTCAGCGCCAGTCCCGCCGGCGTCAGTTCGAGACCCGTTTTCGAGCGCGTGAACAGGGCAGCGCCAAGCTCGGCCTCGAGGGACTGGATCTGGTCGCTGACACTCGATTGCGCCAGATGAACCGCCTCGGCGGCGCGCGTGATGTTGCGGCTCCGCGCCACCGCGAGGAAGGTTTTGAGCGATCTGGGATGCAACGAAATGCCCTGGTCGATGCGCCTACTGCAGCTGCGGCTTCTTGAGGAAGCTGCCGCGATCGGCCGATTTGACACGCAGCCAGGTCTCGCGGCCGTCGCGCAGCACCCGCATCGGGATCTCCGCACCGGCCGAGCCGCTCTCCCACAGCTTGCGATAGAAATCGGCCAGCCCATCCACCGCCCCGTCGCGGATGTCGGAGATGATGTCGCCCTGGCGCAGGCCGGCCTTGGCGGCCGGGCCGCCTTCGGTCACGCTCATCACCACCACCTTGCCGTCGCTTTCGGCCGACAAGGCGCCGAGCCACGGGCGCGGCGGCCTGGCCACATGGCCACGCGTCAGGAGATCGTCGAGAATGGGCGGCAGCAGATCGATCGGCACGATCATGTTTATGTCGGCGACCTCGCCGTTGCGGCTCATCTGCAGGCGCAGCGAACCGATGCCGAGCAGCGAACCGTCGGCGCCGAACAGCCCGGCGCCACCCCAGGACGGGTGCGCGGGCGCAATGAAGATCGCCTCGTCGAGCAGATACTCCCAATAGCCGGCGAATTCCTGCTTGGTGACGATCCTGGCCTGCACCGACTGGCCGATACCGTCGGCCAGCACGACGGCGTCGCCGATCCTGGCCTTGCCGGCATCGCCCAACGCCACCGCTGGCAGGCCGAGCGGCGCCAGCGCCTGCACCAGGCCGAAGCCCGATTCCTGGTCATAGGCGAGCGCATGGGCAGGGATGACGCGGCCGTCATGGCTGGTCAGCCAGACCTCTTCCGCTTCGGTGATGAGATAGCCGATGGTCAGCACCAGCCCGTCGTCGCGGATGACGACGCCGCTGCCCTCCCTGAGCGTGCCCAGGGCACCCGCCGTAAAGGCATCCTCCGGAACGGTGGCCCGTACGGCAACGACCGAGCGCGGATTGGGATTGATGGTCATGTTTTTGTCCTGCGATGCAATGCCCTGGCGATATCTCTTATAGGTATGCCGCGAGGGAGATGGTGCAAGGGGTGAGAAGCGGTTCGCGCAGCGAACGAAAAGCCAATTGCTTGGCTTTTCGAGCTTCGAAAGCCCTGAGCCTGCGAAGGGCCGGGTAGCTGATTGCCCGGCCGGGTCCCCGGTGCTCCGCAGCGACCCGGCGTTCGCCGGCCTTTCATCATGCCACCGGCACGATGAATTCGCTACGCGAACCGGCTACTCACCCCACAAGGGGAGAAGGGAAAACGGCGCCTCCATTAACAATAGTTCAACGCAAGTTGAACTTCCTCATCTGCAGCCCTAATTGTACAGCGACCTGCCCATCCTTTCCCCACGACACGAGGCCCTGAGATGACCGACTACACCCCGCCGAAAGTATGGACCTGGAACAAGGCGAATGGCGGCACCTTCGCCAGCATCAACCGGCCGATCGCCGGGCCGACGCATGACAAGGACCTGCCCGTCGGCAAGCACCCGCTGCAGCTCTATTCGCTGGCGACGCCGAACGGCGTCAAGGTGACCGTCATGCTGGAGGAGTTGCTGGCGCGCGGCCACAAGGGCGCCGAATATGATGCCTGGCTGATCCGCATCAACGATGGCGACCAGTTCGGCAGCGGCTTCGTCGACGTCAATCCCAACTCCAAGATTCCTGCCTTGATGGACCGCAGCGGCAAGACGCCGGTGCGCATCTTCGAATCCGGCTCGATCCTGGTCTATCTCGCCGAAAAGTTCGGCGAATTCCTGCCCACCGAACAGCCGGCCCGCGCCGAGGTGCTGTCCTGGCTGTTCTGGCAGATGGGCTCGGCGCCGTATCTCGGCGGTGGCTTCGGCCATTTCTACGCCTATGCGCCGGAAAAATTCGAATATGCCATCGACCGCTTCTCGATGGAGGTGAAGCGCCAGATGGACGTGCTCGACCGCCGGCTGGCCGAAACCGAATATCTCGGCGGCAAGGATTATACGATCGCCGACATGGCGGTATGGCCCTGGTATGGCGGGCTGGCGCTCGGCCGCATGTACAATGATTCCGGTGAGTTCCTGTCCGTGCAGGACTACAAGCATGTGCAGCGTTGGGCCCAGGCGATCGACGCACGCCCGGCGGTCAAGCGCGGCCGCATGGTCAACCGCGCCTTCGGCGAACCGGCCTTGCAGCTGCATGAGCGCCACGACGCCCGCGACTTCGAAACGAAGACGCAGGACAAGCTGGCAGCGGAGTGAGCTGAGCCGATAGCGCGCTGATCTCCCTCCCTGAGGGGGGGTTGGCAGCTTCAACCGACCGGCCTCTTCTCGACGGCCGACATCCACAGCTGGTCGATGTCGGCAAGAAACGTCTCGTCGATCTCATCGAGATGGTTCCAGTACATGCCATCCTCGTAGAAATAGCCGAGGTCCTTCTCGATCTCCTCGGCCTTTTCGGCCTTGTCGAGCCGGATGCCGGCAAGAATTTCCGCCTTCATTTCGGCAATCCGTGCCAGCGAAAGGCCGGCAAGCTCGTCGAAGGCGAGACTGGGAAAGACCAGCCGGCTGCGCGGCAGGTCGGACAAATTGATGCACAGGCAGCCGTGCTTCAGGGCCTGAACCAGCAGGCGCGCCGACTTGGCCTCGAGGTTGCGCAGGGTGATGTCATCGCGCAATGGATCGGGCCGGCCGATGCCATAGAAATGGGTCTTGCCCGGCCAGTCGTAGATCATGTCGCAGCCCAGGAATGCCAGCACATCGGGCTTCTGGCTGTGAATGGTCCAATATGCAGCGGTCAGCGCCATCGTGGCGCCGGCATAGACGAAACCACCGAAGGCGTTCTGCGCCGGAACATAGTGCGTGGCGCTGAATATCTGAGCCTGCCGCAAGGTCGCGTCGTGGGGCAGCCTGTCCAACGGGAAATCACCGGCATGGACGAGGAAATCCCAATCGGGGCGCACTCGCCAGGCATTGTTGATGGCGACGATCCGGCTGAAGGCCTGCTTCGGCCAAGGCTGGCAACGCACCGCGTCGGGCGCACTGCCAAGCAGAAGGAGAATGCGGGGTGCGTCATTGCGAACATTCATCCCGACGGGCTGGATCATCATCGAAGGGGCTTTCAGGTCTCAGCCGAAAGGCCGGCTTCGCATGCGATACACATGCCGGTTTCGGTGCCGGCGCGCGAATATTTCGCACAACCCTGCATCTTGGCGGGCCACTTTACCAGCCCAATACATGCGGCCGATCGCGCAAGCCGACAGGCTCAGCGATCGACGCACGCCCGGCCGTCAAGCGCGGCCGCATGGTCAACCGCGGCTTCGGCGAACCGGCCATGCAATGCATGAACGCCACGGCGCCGGCGACTTCGAGACGAAGACATCGGACAAGCTGGCCGCCGAATAGGCCACGGCAAAGCCAATTTCAAACAGAAAGCCCGCCACGAAAGCGAATTCGTGACGGGCTTTTCTCAAGGCAAATCTGACGCGGGCAATCCCCTATGTTGGGGACCTCACTTAGTTCAGGACCTCGACGATCTGATGGGTCTCGGGATCGACCAGGACAGTCTGGTCATTGATCACGGCGACGCGATACTTGACGTTGGGCACCTCGCGCAGTTGGACCGTATCAGGCACCGGCGAGCCAAGCTTGAGCTCGACGCCCAGAAGGTTGACCGACGCCAGCGGCTCCTTCTTGATGTATTCGCGAACGATAGTTTTTTGCTCTGGCTGGACGACGATGACGTCTTGCGCCATCGCTGCACCAAAGCCGCTCATCAGGACGACCGCAGCCGCCGCACTCGAAAGATAAAATTTCATGACAATCTCCATAGGGCTATTTGAAAATCCGCCCTGCATGGAAACTCCATGGTCGCCTTGAAGTTCCATCTCGAATTTCAGAATAAAGAGATAATGACATCGGCTTGTCGATAACGCATATTATTTTTGTTTCTTGTCACAAAAGGCAAATATATTTGAAAATTTTCGCAGATAAATTGACGTCCGGCCGATTTTTCGGATCGGAAATTTCGGATTTGAAAAAAGCACCCCCGCCGAGCCGACGGGCTATTGTCCAACGGCAAGCTCACCCTCGTTCTCGTTTCGGACGACGACCACGAAAAGAGCCGCATCGGCTTCACCCGCAATCCATCGAAGGCCGGGGCAATTTGCTGCATAGGAACAGCTAAGCAATTTGCTGCATAGGAACAGCTAACGCAGAGAACGCAATGTCGTTCCTGCCGCCTTCATCCAGCGGCACAAAAAAGGCTCGCCCTGCCGGGAGCAGAGCGAGCCCTAGATAGCGCCGGCGGAGGTGGCAGCCTCACCGGTCACATTCAAGAACGCGAAACGTCGGGGCTGGTTCCAACCTTTACAGCCGGGATACATCAACGGACAGGCGCTCGTTTGAAGCACGACGAATACCGCAGCGCCGGCCTGCGCGCGCTGGACAAGCTCGCCGCTGTTCATCTCCCGGACCAATTGGCAAACTAGGTCAAGGCTGGGTGGATGGCCTCCAGTCGCTTGCGACGCCGTCCAAAGCCATCTTGATATGGTCTGGACTGTCGATGCCACCGCTGAAAAGAGCGATCAGGCGACGCGCCAAATGCTCGCGGGCAGGGTGTGAGCCTTCGATGCCAGCCTGCTCGCAATAGTCGTCTAGGATTCTGGTGAGTGTTGCCAACTGAATTTCGTCAGCCGTGCCACGAATGATCATCGCGCGTCTCCCTCATGGGCGAAAGCGTGATCGACTCTTTCAAGCGCTCGTTGCCGTTGAAGACCGAGCGACAAGGACACTGTACGCTTCCGACAATCGGTTAGCGAGTCATTCCGCGAAGGAACCAAGCCCGCATATTGCCGTTGCATCGTCTAGGGGTTTGTTCCAATGGCTGACGAACAGGACAAGGCACCCAACGAGTCTGACGACTTTGTTGTCCGGCGTTTGGCAAATGAGGCGAGTATCCCCGAAGAGCAAGCACGCGAGCTTATCGGTTTTCTTGGTGCGCACAGTTGGGCTTCGCTTCTACGGGAAGCCCGCATTCTTGGCAAAAAACGATAGGAGCCGCCGGCAGGTCAGTTTTCGAGGTCGTCGATCGCTTCGGAATTTGCAGTTGGCCTTGCCAACGACGCCATTTTCGGTGCCGCCATTGTGGCAGGAGAAGCTTGTCCGGCTAAGTTTTTTCCCGATCCGGACCCCTCGATACGGCCGCGTCATTATATCGCGTTTGACTAAAATAGCGGAACGTCCAATGCACATTGCCGGAACCGAACAGGGCCCCTCAGACCTTTGCGTCTGGCACCTAAGACCTTGGTCCTACACTAAAGCGCCCATATCCACCGGAGAGGGTTTGACGCCGGCGATGCGGCACGTGTCAGCGCACCAGCATCTTGCTGTCCTTCGCCACCGCCCTGCCCCGGCGATACACCGTCCGGCCCTTCGGCACGGCGACCACCGCCTCGGGCACATGTTGCGCCTGCAGCGTGACGAAATCGGCGCTGGCGCCGACCGCAATGCCGTAGCTCTCCAGGCCAAGCGCCTTGGCGCCGGCATGGGTCACCACGTCGAAGGCGGCGGCCAGCTCATGGTCCTCGTAGAAGCCCGAGCGGTGGCCGATCATATTGGCTCGCGAAAGCATGTCGCCATCGCCATAGGGCCACCAGGAATCGCGAATGTTGTCGGAGCCGCTGAACACGGTGACGCCGGCCTGCCTGAGCGCCGCCACCGGCGGGAAGGCGTGATTGCCCGGCGCATTGGTCATGATCGCGACGCCGGCGGCAGCGAGCATCTCGCCGGCCTTCAGCAAGGCGTCGGCCGGGATATCGCCCAGCCCGTAGGCATGGCTGACGGCGACATGACCCTGCATGCCCAGCGCCTTCGTCCGTGCGGCGATCTCCTCGACCTGGAACAGGCCAAGCGTGCCGCCATCGTGCAGATGGATGTCGACGCCGGCGCCGTGTTTCTGTGCCAGGCCGAAGACGACATCGAGATGGCCCTTCACATCGCGGTCGAAGCTGGCGGGGTCGAGCCCGCCGATGAGATCGCAGCCGAGCTTCAACGCCTCGTCCAGAAGGTCTGGGGTGCCGGGCGAGGACAGGATGCCGCTCTGCGGAAAGGCGACGAGCTGGATGTCGATGAGGTCGCGGTATTGTTTGCGCACCGCCAGGATCGTCTCCAGATGCTTCAGCCCGACCGAGCCGTCGACCATCACATGGCTGCGCATGGCGAGACTGCCATTGCCGATGCAGAGCTCGAGCTGGTTCTTCGCCCGCTCGTCCATCGGGGCGGCGGCGGCAAGGTTCCTCGCCTGGAAGGCGACACGCTCGCGCACGTCGAAACCATTGCTGCACGGGATGTGCGGGCGCCAGGCGTCGCCATAGAACGAGGTGTCGAGATGGATATGGCCCTCGACGAAGGCCGGCGCGACGAGCTGGCCCCCAAGATCAATAATGGCAAGGTCGATGCTGGCGAGGTCAACCGAGGGTGCCTTCCCGGCCGGCGTGATGACGCGGAAGCGCCCGTCGGTAACGGTGAGGTCGACCAGCGACCCGTCGGCCAGTTTGGCGTTGAGGAAAATCGTCTGCTCAGTCAAGGGCGCGATCCATTGGTTGAAGCGCCAGTCGTCACCGCTCGCCCGCCGAAGGTCAATGCGGCAGGAAAGAGAAACTGTTTCACGCCGTGATGGACCAGGACGCCGAATCCGCACTTTTGCCCCGGCCTATTCCGCTTTCGCGGAAGTGTCGGCCGGCGGGCGATGTGCAATGGTGTTGATGCGGCGGTACGAGCCGCCCTGGTTGACGCGGGCGCCTGAGCCATCCCAACAATGCGCCCCCCCGTCCGCGTCGACCAGCGCGTACGCCGGCAGCGACGGACAATGCCGCCGCGCGAAGCGACGATCAGCCCGCTGTGAGGTTCGTTACAGCTTCAGCCGCCGGTCAGCGCCTTCGTCGTTACCAGATTGACACCGGCCTCGGCGAATTCGCCATTGTGGCGGCCAATAATCTGCCGGGCGCTCTCACCCGCATTGTCCAATGTGCTGTGCGCATCGGAGACCACTGTGACGTCGAGCCCTCTGGCCATCGCGCCCTTGACGGTCGCCGCCACGCAAAAATCGGTCTGCGCGCCCAGCAGCACGACGGCACCGGCGCCCTGCCCGGCCACCCAGTCGCCCAGCGCAGCATTGCTGAAGGCATCGCCGACGCTCTTGGCGAAAGTCGGCTCGTCCGCGGCCTGGCCGAGTGCGGGCCACACCGGCCAACCCGGTTCACCCGGCGCCAGCGGATCGCCCGCCGGTCCGTCATGCCTGACAAAAGCGACCTTGCGGCCGCCGCGCCGCGCCCAGGCGATCACCGCGCGCGCACGCTCGACAATGGCTGACGCCTCATGGATCGGCGGCTCATGCACGCCGTCGAACATGCCGGTCTGCAGATCGATCACGATGAGCGGCGCGTTGTCCGCGAGGCTGGGTGCTGACATGGTTTTTTACATAGCACGGCGGGCGAGGCGATCAAGATTCCATTCACCCCGGCGCACCTGCAAACAGCACCACGCCATCGCCGCCGGTGGCCGGCCAGTCGCGGATGGTGCGGTCGTAACCTCCGGTCAGCACCGTGCGGTCGGCGGCGAAGGCCACCGCGTAGATCGGGCCGGTCCGGCTGTCGAACATGGCGATCTGGGTGCCGGTGTCCATGTCCCACAGGCGCGCCGTGCCGTCGAGCGAACCGGAAACCAGGCGCTTGCCGTCGGCCGACAGCGCCAGCGTGTAGACGGTGCCCTCATGGCCCTCGAAGCGGCGCACTTCGCGGCCGCTGTCGAGATCCCAGAGCTTGATCGTGTAGTCGCCGCTGCCGGTGATCAGATGATGGCCATCGGCGGTGAACACGGCGCCATAGGTGCCTTGCTCATGCCCGTGCCAGCTGCGCAGCTGTTTGCCGCTGTCGATGTCCCAGAGTTTTAGCGTGCCGTCGATGCTGCCGCTGATGGCGCGAGTGCCGTCGGGCGAGACGGCGACTGCGCTGACAGACCAGTCGTGCCCGCTCATCACATGCAGCACGGCGCCCTTCTCGAGGTCCCAGACGATGACGTTGCCGGTCTCGTGGCCGGTCACGGCGCGCTTGCCGTCCGGGCTGATCGCCAGCTTGTTGACGCCGCCATTGCCGCCCGACGAGAAGACATGCAGCACCGCGCCGTCGGAAAGTTTCCGCTGCACGATCTCGCCGTCGTCGCCGGCGGTCAGCGCGCTGACGCCATCGGGCATGAACAGCGCCGTGCGCGCCATGTCCTTGTGGACGCCAAGCGTGCGGATCAGGTGGTTGCCGGCGATGTCCCAGAGCTTGATCGTGTGGTCGGTGCTGGCGCTCATGATCGAGTGGCCGTCGGGCGCCACTGCCAGCCAGACGACAGCGTCGCGGTGGCCCTCGGGCTCAGTCGGCAGCGGTGGCGGAGCCGGGGGCAGCGGTGCGACCGTGGGTGGCGGAATGACCGCGACCTCCGGCGGTGTCGGAGCGGCGGGCGGCGGCACCGGTGCCGCGGGCGGGTTGGCGGCTTCCGGTGGTGGAGCGGTTGGCGCCGGCGGTGGGGCTGCTGGCGGGGTTACGGGTTCCGGTGCCGGCGGGGTGTTGGCGACGTCCTGCGCCTGGGGCTCGCCGGGCTTGGGTTCATTGGGTTGGGGTTCATTGGGCTTCGGTTCGCTGGGCTGGCTTGCAACCTCGCTGCCACCATGCATCCGCCCGGGGCCGAACCGATCAACGGCCAGCGCTGCGACCACGACCAATGGCAGGACGAGAAACACCTTGCGCAGGCCGGGCCTGCCGGTGTCCTGCACTTCCGCCGCGCGGCCGAACAGCGGCGCGCCGGCCGCATGCCCCGGCCGCCCCGGCAACATGCCGGCCCAGAACATCAGCGCGCCAATCAGGCAAGCGAGCGCCGCCATCAGCAATCCGGCCAACCGCAAGGTGGCGGGATCCCCGGCGAAAGACGAGACACCGCGCCAGACGACGACCGCGTCGCCAAGCACCAGCCAGGCACGCCAGACGCAAGCTACAGTCACCACCAGCAGGATGAATGCAATCAGCCTGTCGACGACTCTGTTCATCGGCCCCCCACGGCGCCATTGCAGGCTTCGCCCGAAATGGCACCCCGCACAGTTCAGTTCATGAGATTACCCGTGGAAAAGGTGTTCGCAAAATGGCGTCTGCGAAAGGGATGGATGGCGAAGGTCCCGGCAAGTTCGCCCCGCGCTACTTCAGCTCCACCCAGACCGGCGCATGGTCGCTGGCGCCGTCTTGCCCGCGCACCTCGCGGTCGATGCCGGCGGCGGTCAGGCGCCGCGCCAGCATCTTCGACAGCAGGATGTGGTCGAGCCTGAGCCCCGCATCGCGCGGCCAGCGGTTGCGGCGATAATCCCAGAACGTATAGAGCGTCTCCTTCGGGTGCTTCTTGCGCAGCGCGTCAGTCCAGCCCTGCTCAAGCAGAGCGGCGAAGGACGCCCGGCTTTCCGGCTGCACCAGCGCGTTGTCGTCATAGGAGCGGGTGGCGTAGATGTCGCGCGGCTCGGGCACGATGTTGTAGTCGCCGGCCAGAGCCACCGGCAGGCCGGTGTCCAACAACTGCCCGGCATGCGCCTCCAGCCGTTCGTGCCAGGCGAGCTTGTAGGCGAATTTCGGGCCGGGCTGCGGATTGCCGTTCGGCGCGTAGAGGCAAGCGATGACGATGCCGTTCACCGCCGCCTCGATGTAGCGGCTCTGCCTGTCGGTGTCGTCGCCGGGCAGGACATCGCGGGTCAATACCGGTTCCGAACCGCGCGCGAGGATGGCGACACCGTTCCACGTCGGCTCGCCCTTCCACACCGCGCCATAGCCGGCCGCCGCGAGCGCCGAACGCGGAAACTGCGTGTCGCGTGCCTTCAACTCCTGCAGGCACACGACATCGGGTTTCGCCGTCGCCAGCCACACCAGCAAATTGTCCAGCCGGCTGTTGACGTTGTTGATGTTGAAGGAGGCGATTTTCATCGGCTCAGGAAACGATCCGGCCCGTCCACGCCTGCACCGCCCCGGCCAGTGTCTTCAGGTGATCGGAGGTGGAGAAACCGGAGATGCTCTTGCGCGGCTTGAGATCATGGTCGCCATCCTCCAGCCAGACAATCTCGATCCGGTCGGAGAGCGCATACGTCGCGACCTCATCCTGCGTGCCAAACTCGTCGCGCGTGCCCTGGAAGATCATCGTTGGCATCTTGAGGTCGGCGAGATGTTTAGTTCGCAACTGCTCAGGCTTGGCTGGTGGATGGAAGGGATAGCCGAGGCAGACCAGCCCGGCGATCTCGCCCTTGGCAAACATCTCGTCGGCGACCATCGAGGCGACGCGCCCGCCCATCGACTTGCCGCCGATGATGAGCGGGCCGGTGACGCCCTTCGCCCTGAGGTCGGTGATCGCCTTGACATACTCCGGGTTCACCGTCTCCGCCCGCGGCGGCGGCTTGCGGTGCCCATAGCGGCGGGCGGCCATATAGTGGAATTCGAAGCGGGCGACGCGGAGCCCGGCCGCGGCCAGTGCCTTGGCGGTGGCCGTCATCGAGGCCGAGTCCATCGGCGCACCGGCGCCATGGGCAAGCAGGATGGTGGTTGGGGCGGTGTCGAGGCCGTCGAAGAGGAAATTAGTCGGCATAGTGTAGAGCTCCGAAGCTCGGCGTTGGTGACCCCTTCTCCCCTTGTGGGAGAAGGTGGATCGGCGCGTCAGCGCCGAGACGGATGAGGGGTGCTGGAAGGAATGAGACGATGGTGCTCCGTCCAACACCCCTCATCCGTCCGAGCTTCGCTCGGCCACCTTCTCCCACAAGGGGAGAAGGAAACGCCAGTGCGGCACCCCTCACCCCGCCGACTTCTGCGCCAGTTGCAGATCGACGAACTGCACCCCCTTGGCCGCCACGCGCGCCCATTCCGAATCCGTATCGAGTTCGAGATAGCGCGCCCAGTTGCGGCGCGCTTCGGGGAGATTGCCGGCGTCGAATTCCAGCCGGGCGAGGTTGAACACCGGATCGGCATAGGTCTTGTCGAGCGCGATCGCCTTCTGCAGATGCCTTCTTGCCGAGGCTTCGCGGCCTTGCTCGCTCATCAGCCCGGCGAGGTTGAACCAGGCCTCGACGAAGGCCGGGTCGAGTTTTATCGCTCTGATATAGTCGTGCGCGGCTTCCCTTCCGTGGCCGGCGGCGCGCAGGCAATTGGCGCGGTTGAAGGCCGCAATGGCATCTGTCGGGTCGATGGCCAGACAGCGCTGGTAGAGCGCGGCCGCCCCGTCATGGTCGCCGCCCTCCTCCGCCGCTTCCGCCTCGGCGAACAATTCTTCCAGCGTGTCGTCGCCGGCTGAACCGGCATTGCCCAAATCGAACAGCAATTGCCCGTCGAGTTCGCTCTGGCCGCCCTCGAGATAGATCGCGTCGGCCCGCCCATGCTGCGAGCCGACATTGAGCGACTTTGCGGTCAGCGATGCCACCGGGCCGGAGCGATGGACGGAGCGCGCGATCGCGCCCCATGTCGCACCGCCGGCGACAAGCCCGGCATATTTGCGCGCCAGGATCAGATCACGAAAGGAATAGGGTTCGGCGTCATGCTCGAAGGCATCGAACAGCGACAACAGGTCGAGGTCGGCGCCTGACAGCCGCGACTGGTCGATCAGGGATTGCCTGGACAGCGAGGATGCCTCCGGCGCCTTCATCAGCCCGAGCAGGCGCAGGAAACCGTTCTCGCTGATCAGCGTGCGCCCGGCCGTGCGCTCGGCAGCGACGCGGCGCTCGATCTCGGCATCGCCGGATTTTCCCAGATGCGTCCGCCCGAACACGACATGCGTGGTGCGCCTGGTGACACCGCGCCGCAATTGGCCGTGCTGGCGCTCAACCTCGCGCGCCGCGAGCCGGAGCGGAAACGCCGCCAGCGCGCCGATCGTGCCGAAGACGGCCCCAGGGATCAGGACGGCTGGTGCCGTCATTTCTTGCTCTTGCCGACCGCCTTGAGCAGATTGGCCTTGAGCGGATTTTCAGCCGCACCGCCGGCTGCCGCCTTCTTGGCGGCGGGCTTGGCGGCCTCGTCGGCCTTGCTCATCGACTTGGCCGGCGGCTTCGACTGCGACAGGCTGGCCTTCAGCGCATCCATCAAATTGATGACATTGCCGCGCTCGGGGGCAGCCGCGATGATCGGCTTGTGGCCCTTCAGCTTCTCGCGGATCATCGTCATCAGCGCGATCTCGTAGCGATCCTCGTAGTTCTTCGGGTCGAAGGTGGTTTCCTTCTGCTTGATCAGCGCTTCGGCCAGCTGCAGCATCTCCGCGTCGGGTTTGCCGGCCGGGATGTTGCCAAAATATTCAGCTGTGCCACGCACTTCGTTCGGGTTCCTCAAGGTACACACGAACATGCCATTCTCGCGCGCGCCGATCGTCACCACGCGCTCGCGGCTGGACAGCACAAGGCGAGCGATCGCCAGCTTGCCGGATTTGCGCATCGCTTCGCGCAGCACGGCGAAGGTTTCCTCGGCCATCGCGCCATCCGGCGCCATGTAATAGGGCGCGTCCTGGTAGATGACGTCGACCTCGCCCTCGTCGACAAAGGCCTCGATGTTCATCGTGTGGTTGGATTCGATGCGCACCGCGTCGAGGTCGGCATCATCGATGATGATGTACTGCTTGTCCTCGTACTCGTAGCCCTTGACCAGATCCGAGCGCTCGACCAGCCCCAGTTCGGGGTCAACCGGCTTCATGTTGATGCGGTTGTGGGTCTTCTTGTGCAGCTGGTTGAAGCTGATGCGCTCGCTGGCGCTGGTGGCGGGGTATAGCCGCACCGGACAGCTGACGAGGCTGAGCTTGAGGTAACCTTTCCAACTTGCCCTGGGCGCCATGAAACACTCCTACGCGGCCATGCACTGTCACACCGGTGCAGCGCTGTTCGTCCGAAGGACGAGCGACGCCACGGAAATCCTACACCGACCCCGCACAATACAGGCAAATCCCTGACGAAATCTTCCATGAAGGCGCAGGCGTCACCGCAACAGAATAATTCAAATTGTCCGAAGCGTCGATGGCATTGGAATTTGAACGCAGCGCGAAGGATCGCTGCAGTCCTCATTCTGCGACTACTTCCTCGTTCCCGGTAACGTCGGCAAATCCCGCGCGAACTCATCGATCTCCGCCCATGGATCGCCGGATGTCGCCAAGAGCCCCGGCAGCGAGGAATAGTTCAAATCCTGCGGTGCATCGATCGATTCCAGATCCGCCCAGCTCACCGGCGTCGAGGCCGGCAGGTTGGTGCGGGCGCGCAGTGAATAGGGCGCCGCCGAGGTGTGGCCGCGCGCGTTGCGGTGATAGTCGATGAAGATGCGCTTCTTGCGGTTGTCCTTGCCCATTGTGGTGGTGAAGGTGTCGGGCGCGGTTGCCGCCAGATGCGTGGAGATGGCGCTGGTCGCCTGGTGCAGTTTCTTCCAGTTCTGCTTGCCCGTCACCGGCACGGTGATGTGAATGCCGCTGCCGCCCGAGGTCTTGGCGAACGGCACCAGCCCCAGCCCCTCCAGCTCACCCTTGATATGCACCGCCGCCTCGACCACCTCGCGCCACAAAATCCCCTCGCCCGGGTCGAGGTCGAAGACGATCTGGTCGGGCTTGTCGAGGCTGGTGCGATGCGTACCCCAGGTGTGGAACTCGACGACGCCGAACTGCGCCAGCGCCAGATAGCCCTTGGCCCCTTCGACCGAGAGATAGGATTTGGTCTCGCCTTCGGAATTGGTCGCCTCGAACGTCACCACCGAGGGCGGCATGCCGGTGAAGGCATGACGCTGGAAGAAACAGTCCTTCGGCAGGCCGGTCGGGCAGCGCACCAGCGACACCGGCCGGCCGAGAATGTGCGGCAGCATGAAATCGCCGACCAGCGCGTAGTAGACGGCGATGTCGAGCTTGGTCGGGCCGGTCTTGCCGAACAGCCGCCGCGTCGGATTGGTCACCCAGATGGTGGCAAGGTCGGCCTCCGAGATCAGCCGCTTGCGTTTGGCCGACACCGGCGTCGACAGGCCGACATCCCTCAAGCCGCGAAACACCGCGTGGCGCAGCGCATTGTCCGCGGTGCGGTTGGCATAGTGGATATGGGCCGAGAACAGCGGCCGCACCCAGTGCATCTCGCGCATGATTTCGCGCGGCACCCCTTCGGGCGCCGTCGCGCCTGATGTGAGCGGCTCCAGCCTGGCGAGCAATTCAGCAGCGGTCCCGGCATCGAAGCCGGTGCCGACCTTGCCGCGATAGTGAAGTTCGCCGTCCTCGAATTCGGCAAGCCCAAGTGCCGCCAGCCCCTCGGCCGCGTCGGAGGTGGTGTAGCCGGCGATGACGAAGTCGCCGGTCTGGAGCGCCTTGGTCTTGGTCCAGCTCTTGGTGCGGCCGCTCTGGTAGGTCGCGGTGGCGCGCTTGGAGACGACGCCTTCCAGCCCGAGTTCCGACGCCTGGTCGTAGAGCCCCTGGCCCGAGCCTTCGACATGGTCGGAGAACTGGATGGCGGAGTTGGCGCCAAGGCCGGACAGCATCTGTGCCAGCAGCGCCTTGCGCCGCACCAGCGGCGCCTTGGTCAGGTCCCAGCCGTCGAGATGGAGCAGATCGAAGGCGTAGAAATGCAGCCGGCTGCCGGCGCCTTCGGCCAGCGCATCCTGCAGCAGCGCGAAACGGCTGATGCCCTTGGCGTCGAGCACGACGATTTCGCCGTCGATGATGGCGTCGCGGCATGGCAGCTTGGCGAAGGCATGCGGCAGGTCGCCATAGCGCTTCGTCCAGTCGATGCCGCCACGCGTGATCAGCTTGACCACGCCGCCGCTCAGATGCGCCATGGTTCGGTAGCCGTCGAATTTGATCTCGTGCAGCCAGACCTCGTTGGTGTCCTCGCCATCGGGCGGCTTTGGCACCTGCGTCGCCAGCTGCGGCTCGATGCGGCTGAGTGCCGGCGCCTTGAACGCGCCCGGCAGCGTACCGGGCTTCAGCACCGGCGGCTTGCCGGGCTTCGTAGCTGGTTTGGCGGGGGCCACCAGCTCCTCGATGCGCTTGCCAGATTTGACGCTCTCCGGCCGCGCTTCCAGAATGTCGAGCGCTGTGTCGGCGGCAAGGTCGCGCTCCTTGAACAGCAGCCAGTTCTTCTTGTTCTCGTCCTCGCCGGGTTTTGGCTTCAACCGGGTCAGCATCCAGCCGCCATTGAGCTTGTCGCCGGCCAGCCGAAACTTGAAGGCGCCGGTCCGCAGGCTCTTCTCGACGTCGTCCATCGGCGCCCAGCTGCCGGTGTCCCACACGATCATCGGCCCGCCGCCATATTCGCCCTCGGGGATGACGCCCTCGAAGTCGATATATTCCAGCGGATGATCCTCGGTCTCGACCGCCAGCCGCTTGTCGGCCGGATTGAGCGAAGGCCCGCGCGGCACGGCCCAGCTCTTCAGCACGCCACCGACCTGCAGCCTGAGATCGTAGTGATCGGCGGTGGCGTGATGCTTATGGACGACGAAGCGGTTGCCTTCGTCGGAGACCAACCCGCCGGCGGGTTCCGGCGTTTTCGAGAATTCGCGCTTGGCGCGATAGGTTTTGAGTTTTGGTGAGGTTGTCATGACATAGATCGAAGCACGTCAGCCAAGTGAACGCGTCCCGACAGAGCGCTACTTCTAGGCCTCACGCTCTCAATCGTCGGTGGCCGGCGTCAACTCGAGCTCGGCCGGCGACAGGCCTTGCTGCAGCTGGGCGAGCCGGAATTCGTCGACCCAGTAGGCCTCGCCGTCGACCAGCACGCGTGCCTGGTAGGCGCCGGCCGAAAAACTCTGCGCGGTGATGTAGACCTTGTGGCGGTCGAGCGCCTTGCGCACCGCGGCGCGCTTGGCATTCTGGCCGATGACTGGACTGAACATGGCACTGCCCTCGGTCGCCCTGACACCCACATGGCCGCGATCCGCAGCCTGGCGACTGGGCTCAAGGATGACCGAGACGCGCAGTCCTGTCAATTTCGCGGACAACCGCCTTCAGTCCTTCAATCGCCGCAAGCTGCGCGCCACGCTCTGGACGGCCTTGAGCAGCCGCGGTTTCGAGCGCACGTAAAGCTCGGCCCGGCTGCGAAACAAAATGACGGCATTCGCACCCCTGCCCCGCACCGTCATCGGTTCGCAGATCTCGGCCAGAACCGAACTCGCGGCACCGATATATTCCTTGTAGCCCTGACCGCCGACCGACAGGTCGAAATAGTCGAATCCCCGCTCGCGCCCCCATATCATCAGCTTGGCGATCGTCGTCAGGCCGGGTGAGACATTGGCGATCGCATCCTTGTCGATCCCGAGCAGGATGCCATGAAGAGTGCCTTTTCTGGCCAGCACGAGGAAGGAGGCGAGCCAGGCTTGCCCGACGCGCAGCCCGAAGAGCCGCACCGATCCGTCGGACAGGCCCTGGAGAGCCGCGTTCCTGTAGAAATCGACGGCCGATTGCTGCGTCAGGAGATCGAAACGCCCAAGCTCGCGAAAGCGCTTCAGCCGCAGCTCCAGCAGTGTGCCGAAGAGCTCCTCCATCAGGGCGGGCGTGTCGGCCTCGACCAGGCTGAGACCGCCCATCTGTTCAAAGCGGCGGCAGTGCTTGTGGAAAGTTTTGGCGAAGGACGGCTTGCAGATGCGCTTGATCAGACCCTCGGGCTCGCCGTGCAAGGCCAGGCCGGAGGTGATCTGGATGGAATCGCGCGTCGCCGAAAGCAGAGCCAGCGGATTGGCCACGCCGTAGATCTGCTGCGGGATACCGGCGATGTGGATGCGATCCACCGGCGGCAGCACCGAACAGACCGCCGCCCAGGCGGCTTCAGCGCCCTGCGTGGTCCACGGGCTCGCATCCGCCAGCAGCGGCGCGGAATAGTCGCAGACGCCGCAGCTCAGCCATTCGATCACATAGTGGTGGAAGGCCCGGCGCCGCATCAGCGGCACCAGCATTCTGGGCTCGCCGGTCGCGGCGTCACTCACTTCGACGACGAGCAGTTCCGCACCCTCGGGCATCAGCCGCGCGGCGATCCCTTCGGCCCAGGCGTAGTGCTGATGGGCGGTGCAGACGCCATCGGCCTGCCACTCCAGCCAGAGCGGCTTGACTGCCTCGAGGCTGGTGTGCAGCCGTGCCGTATAGACACGTCCGGCGGTACCAGCGCTGGCGGAGAGAGCAGAAGCCCGCGCCGCCGATATCGGTGCCATTCGCATTGACTGAGTCGAAATATCTGCCTCCAATCTTTTCCCGCGGCGATCGGATGCGGTCGTGGGCGGTCCATGCCGGAGTTGTCTTCAGCCGCATGAACCCGCCCACCCGTCTTGCGTCCTTCCCAAGACAGGAGATCAGCTAGGTGCATCGACGCCGACCCTCTTTGACATGGATCAAGCGCGAAATGCGGCCGCCTCAGCTCTTCAATCGTCGCAAGCGGCGCGTCACGCCCTGGACGGCCTTGAGCAACCGCGGACGGGATCGCACCACAAGCTCGGCCCGGTCGCGAAGCGAAGCGACGGCTGCCACGCCCTTGCCGAGCGGCGTCAGCGTTTCGTCGATCTTGACCAGAACCGAACTCTCGGCGCCGAACTGTTCCTTGTAAGGCTGGCTGCCCACCGACAGGTCGAAATAGCCGAATCCCTGCCGCAGTCCCCATACCATCAGTTCGCCCATGAGCCCCAGGCCCGGTGAGGCGTTGGGCACCACCTCCAGGTCCATTCCGATCAACAGGGCATGCAAGGTGCCGTGCCGGACCAGCATGTACTGGACAGAGACCCAATCCTCGCCGACGCGCAGTCCGAAGATCCGCACCGATCCGTCGGACAGGCCCTGAAGCGCCGCGTTTCGGTAGAAATCGACAACCGCCGGCAGCGCCAGCAGATCGAAACGCCCCAGTTGGCGAAAACGCTTGAGCCGCATCTCGACCAGGGCGGCGAAGACGAGCTCTATCAAGGCCGGCGTGTTGGCCTCGACCATATCCACTTTGCCGTGCCGTTCGAGCCGGCGCCAGTCCTTGTAGAAGGTCTTGACGAAGGACGGTCTGCCTTTGCGCTTGATCAGGGTCTCCGGATCGCCGTCCAGCACGAGGCCGGATGTGATCAGGGTGGACTCGCGCGCGACCGCCAGCAGCGCCAGTGGATTGGCCAGGCCGTAGATCTCACGTGGAATTCCCGTGATGTGGATGCGGTCCGCGCGCGGCATGACGGATCGGACCGCCGCCCACGCCGCTTCGGCAGCCTGCGGGGTCCACAGGCTCTTGTCCGCCAGAAGCGGCGCTGAATAATCGCAGACGCCGCAGCTCAGCCATTCGATCACCCGATGTCCGAACCTCGTCCGCCGCATCAGCGGCACCAGCATCTTGAGCTCACTGGTCCCGGCGTCGACCACTTCGACGACGAGAAGGTCGGCGCCTTCAGGCATCAGCCGTTTGACGATCCCCTCGACCCACGCATAGAGCTGATGGGCGGAGCACATCCCATTCGCCTGGCACTGAAGCCAGAGCGGTATGACGGCTTCGAGACTGGTGTGCAGCCGCGCCGTGTAGACCCCCCCTGCGATGCTTCGGGAAGCATCAATAGCCTGCCCGGCCGGTGCTGGCGCCCTAGCCATCGGCGCATCTGGCGCAGGCGTCAATGTCTGGATCGACATGTCTGTCTCCTACCTTTTTCCGGTGGCAAGCGGGGCGGGTTCGGTCCCTCGCCACGACGTTGACTTGCTGTCATGCCGGCTATCCCCGCTGTCAAGCGTCCCGCTCTCAAGCGCGAGGATATGGCGGCGTGCGAAATACCATGAGGCCGCGAGCACAACGGTCTCGGAGGCCGCGGCACCTGCAAGCGACCATGGCGGGGAAGCGATAGCCAGCAGGATTGCGATCAAGACCAGCCCGACGACCGCGCCGGCCGTTGTGATGAACGCCACGACCCGGAACTCGCCGAGTATCTCGAGGACGATGCGCGGCATGATATAGAGCATGATCGGTATGAAGTTCGCCACGGCGAGAAGCCCGATGAAGCTGACAGAAGCATCCGCGAGGGCCTGCGATCTTATCGTCGGCAGAACAAACATGATGCCGGCTCCGTAAACCAGGCTCCCGAGCCCCATGACAAGCGACCATAGCTTGGCGTGCATCCACACCCGCCTGACTTCATTGCTCGCCATCAGCTTCGCAAGCTCGGGCTGCAGCATGTTGACAAAGGCCAGGCTGACGATACGCAGGGGAGCAAACAGGACGAGAACCGCCGCGATAGGCGCGTAGGCCGCCGGACCGGCAATACCCGCGACCAGCAGCGCCAGGCACTGACCCTGAATGTTGGTGGTCGTCGCGCTGAATCCCGACCAGCGCAGTTGGCGCCAGAGCCTGGCATAGCGTCGCCGCACAGGCGCTCGGAAACTGAGGCGAAGCGGACGGGGTGCCAGGCGAGCGAGCACGGCTATGCCGATCAGATTGGCCGCTGCAAGGGCATAGAACACCATCTGCAGCACATTCGGCGCGGTCCAGATCGCCAGCGCAGTCATCGCTGCACCGGCGACGGTGAAAGTGAAATCGCTTATACTGACGACCATCTGCTGGCGACGCGCGAAGAAAGCCGTGCGCATATGACTGCGCAGCGACCACGCGCCGACGAAGCACCCGGCGGCGATGCCGCCCGCGTCACCCCACATCAGCATCAGCAGCGCGGTCGCAGCGCCCACGATCGACGCAACGACCACCGCCGCCCCTCCGAACGTCACGTCGTGCGCGTCGACGCCGGCCCTGTTGGTGCTCTTGCCCATCCATATGCTGGCGGGGACGGCGGTCAGCGATCTGATGTAGGACAGGCCGACGCCCCCCATCACCATCGCGATGGCGAAGATGCCGTATCCTTGCGCTGACAGCACATGCAGCAGCGCGAGGTTCAGCGCGAAGTGAAAGCCGCTCTGTATGGCCTCGCCGCCGATCATCAGCACAAGGCGTCGCAGCAGATGGCCTGGAAACGCGAATTTCACGAACTGGTCTCCGCTTCGCGGGCGACATGCGCCCGGCCGGGCTTCGCCAGCGCCGCCCTCAGCTTGTCCGTGGCAATCGCCGCGATCGCCGCCGCCGCCACCGGCTCGCTGAAAATCTCCTCGTATCGCAACCGGCCCGCGGCGACGAAACCACGCCAGGCATCTGGCCGCCGGATGATCTCCCGCAGTTTGTCGGCCAAAGCGGCTGGATCGCCGGGCGGAACATGCCAGCCGGTCTCGCCATCGCTGACCACTTCCACCAGGCCGCCGATGGCCGACACCAGCGGCGGCCGGCCATAGGCCATCGCCTCGATGGCGACGCGCCCCAGCGATTCCGGACGCCGCGACGGCACGGTGACGACGTCGGCCCAGCGGTAATGCTCCGAGGGGTCCGGCACGAAAGGCAGAACGCTGACGCATCCGGCGAGGCCCATGCTTTCGACCAGTTCGGCGAGCGCGCGCTCGCGCTCGGCGCTTTCGAAGGCGCCGCCGACCAGCCGCACTTCGATCCTCGACCGCAATTCCGGTGGCATCGAAGCGATCGCCTCGAGCAGGACCTCCTGGCCCTTGATCCTGTTGACGCGGCCGAGCAGCAGTACCCGCAACGGGCGCTTGCCGTCATAAGTCATCGGTTCGGCGGCCGCCGGCCCGGCGACACCGTTGTAGACGACATGCGTGCGCGAGACCTTGGGATCGCCGAACGCGGCGCGCGTCGCGCGTGAGTTGAAGATGAGATCTGCATGGCTCCAGCGCATCAGGCCGACCAGTATCCTGCGCATGGCGCCTTCGGGGATCTCGTGGATATGCAGGACAGCCTTGTCGGGGAGAAGGCGCGCGGCCAGCGCGTAGTCGGCCACGATCGAGGTGTTGACGTAGGTGAGATCGCAATCCCTTAGGCGCCGCCAGGCTCTCAGCACCGCCATAGGCAACCGCGCCATCTCGACCGTCGCAAGGCGCGCGATGGCCTGGCGTCTCAGCACCCAAAGCGGCTCGAAGACGATCCGGCTGGCATGTGGTTCAAGGATTTGCACGATCGGTCCGCTGCGCGGCAGTACCACTTCGATGTCGGCGGACGGAAACGCCCCGCGCAGCGCAGCAACGCTCTCCGCGAAGCTGCGGTCGGAACCATAGAGTTCATAACCCTGATGAACGCAGGCAATCCGCATCTTTGTATCCCGCCAGGTGCCGCAACCATCGCGCCGGGCGGTGGGATGCAGGAACCTTGTCGCAAGAACCATGCCTGGTTGAACCGTCCGGCTGCCGGACGCCAAATCCTGGCAATGCCTCGTTTCGACACAGATACGCACAGAAGGGTTGACCGATAATGAAACAACCGCCGGCTTCAATACAGTTTTTTTACAACCCGGCGCGATGATCATTCGCCCGAGCGCCGAAATCGTGAGATGGCACGGAAGTTGCCCGTCTGCTTCTTCATGATGCAGCAATCGCTAATATGTTCAGATCTGAAAGTGCCACCGGCCATGAAACCAGAGAAGCCTGCCATTCTGATCCTGGGGACGCGCGGCATACCGGCGGCTCATGGCGGCTTTGAAACCTTCGCCGAAAGACTGGCACTTTTTCTTGCCGGGCGAGGCTGGAAGGTCGGCGTCTATTGCCAGGAGGAGGTCGAGCGGATCGACCAGAGGGTGCGCAGCGAAACCTGGCGCGGCATCGAACTAATCCACGTCCAGGTTGCCTCGAAGGGTCCGCGTGCGACCTTGGAATTCGATTGGCAATGCGTGCGCGACGCCGCCAGGCGGCCAGGCGTCTGCCTGGTGCTCGGCTACAACGGCGCGGTTTTCCTGACCTGGCTCAGGCTGAAAGGGCGCAAGATCTTCACCAATATGGACGGCATCGAGTGGCGCCGCCCCAAATGGGGTTTGGCGGCGCGCACCTGGTTCTGGCTCAACGAATGGATTGGCGCCTGGGCCTCGCATCGTCTGGTCGCCGATCATCCTGCCATCGCCGACCATCTGGCGACGCGCCGGCCGCGCAGCGCCATCGCCACCATCGCCTATGGCGCCGATCCGGTGACATCGGCACCGGAGGCACCTGTCCGGGCGCTCGGCCTGGAGCCCGGGCGCTATCTGATCTCGATCGCGCGCATCGAGCCCGACAACAACATCCTGCCGATCGTCGAAGCCTTTTGCAGCCGCAAGCGCGACATGAAGCTGGTGGTGCTGGGAACGCTGTCCGACGACATCCCCTATCATGTCGCTATCCGCAAGGCGGCGAACGGCTCGGTGGTTCTGCCGGGCGCCATCTACGACCAGGCGACGGTGAAGGCACTGCGCTATCACGCGCGCGCCTACCTGCATGGCCACACGGTCGGCGGCACCAATCCGTCGCTGGTCGAGGCGCTGGCGGCCGGCAACATGGTGATAGCGCACGACAATCCGTTCAATCGCTGGACCGCGGGTGCTGCCGCGATCTACTTCACCGACACCGACAGTTGCGCCGAGCGGATGCAACAGGCGCAGGACGATGACGCCCTGGTCAGGAACTGCGGCATCGCGGCCAGGGTGCGCGCCCGCGAAGCCTTCCGCTGGGAGGATGTCCTGGTTGCCTATGAGCGTGAAGCCTATCGGCTTCTCGGTGTCACCGCCGACGAAGCCGTCGCGGCCGATCGCGCATCGCGCCGCACCGCATGACAGGCTGGTCGCGCCGGCGGGTGCTGAGGACGGCGCTGTTCACGGCGGCGGCACTCGGTTCCCTCCCGATCGCGCCATTCGCCCGCGCCGCCGAGCCGCACTTTCGGCGCGGCGTCAACGCCTGGCCCTGGTTCTCGCTGACACGTGAATTTCCGGCACCGCGCACCGACTATGGCTGGCCGCCCTTCCAGCCGCAACGGCCCGTTCCCACCGCGGACGACCTGCGCCGGTTGCGCGACACGGGGCTCGATTTCATCCGCCTGCCGGTCGATCCCGGCCCGTTCCTGGCGGCCGACGCCACCGCGCGCGGCCTGTTGCTGGACATGGTCGACGCGGCCGTCACGGCCACCCTCGATGCGGGTCTCGGCATCATCGTCAACGTGCAGGCCAATGGCGCCACCCACTATTGGAATCCTGACCGCATGGTCGCCAGCGTTGCCGCGCCCGCCTTCGATCTCTATCGCGGGCTGGTCGGCGAGCTTGCCGGCAGGCTGGAGCGCTTCCAGCCCGGCAAGGTGGCGCTCGAAGCCGTCAACGAGCCGCCGCAGGCCTGCGCTTCGGAGGTCTGGTCGCAGGTCCAACTCGCGCTTCTGACCGCGGCACGGGCATCGGCTGCAACCTTGCCGCTGGTCGTCACCGGGGGCTGCGGCTCGATGGTAAGCGGGCTGACCGCGCTCGATCCGGCGCCGCTGTCGCCGTTCGAGCCGATCCTGTTCACCTTCCACTTCTACGAGCCCTATCTGTTCAGCCATCAGGGCGCGCCGTGGATGCGCGAGCCCGTCTACCGTTCGCTCAATAACGTGCCGTGGCCTGCGTCCGCCGGCTCGTTGGAAGAGACGCTGGCGTCGGTCAGGGGGCGCATGGCGCAGGATACCGAAACGACTGATAAGGCCAAGAAAGCCGCCTATGCGGAAACCGAGCGCGTGCTGAAGGTCTATTTCGACGCCCAGCCCGACCGGCGCTTTGTCGACAAATATCTTCGCCAGGTTCGCGCCTGGGGCGACGGCCACGGCCTTGCGCCGGAACGCATCATCATGGGCGAGTTCGGCGCGCTGCGCACCGACGCCCGCTATGTGGCGGCGCCCAATCCCGATCGGGCGCGCTACATCGCCGACGTACGCCAGGGCGCCGAGGATCTCGGCTTTGGCTGGGCATTCTGGAATCTCTTCGACGGCATGGGGATGATGGACGACACCACGCGGGTGCTGGACCCCGCGATGATCGACGCGCTTGGGTTGACCATGCCGGGGGACTAGGCAAAACCCAATCACTCCGAACAACCGAGTCAAACCCAAAGCCGACTTACGTCTTCCATGACGCGAACGGCAACTTTGCGCCTACAGCGGCCATTCAGGGTGCCTTTGGCGCTTCCTGAAAGCCGACTTCCCAAACGACCACGCTGGCCGACGTGTTTGGCAAGGCCGGTGCTGGCGGTTAGCTACTATCTACTATAAAGGCGCTCGAGACAGCGCGAGAAACGGGCGACCCGCAGATGATTTTTCCGTGCTATGATGGTGTTGCGACGCTTAGTCGACCTCGGCAATGGCAGAGGCCGAAAGCTATTTTGCCCTGGCGCAGGAAGTTTTGCGCCCAAGCACGGGCTCAACTCCGAAACGCTGGGTGTGCTGCCTTTTTCTGACTGATCCGGGGCGAGGAGGTTGTCCATGTCCACGAGTAATATCGACCGCCCGCTGCAGCCGGGCGACCGGGCACCGAATATTGTGCTCGACGCGATCTCGCGCGAAGGCAAGATCGCGCTCGACGATTTTCGAGGCCGTAGCCCGTTACTGGTCGGTTTGTTTCGGGGCCTGCATTGTCCATTCTGCCGGCGCCACGTCGCGGTGATGGCGCAGCTCAATCCGGCCCTGAAGGAGAAAGGCATAGAATGTCTCGCAGTGGTCAAGACGCCGGTCGAACGTGCGCGGCTCTACTTCCGCTACCATCCGCTACCCGATCTTCTTAGCGCATCCGACCCGGAGGGCGCTTCACACCGCGCCTTCGGTTTACCCATCCTCGAGCTCACGGAGAATGAAACCGAATGGCCGCACAAGCTCGGAATGGACGCAGTCATGACAATGCGGATCGATCTGCCGGGGGAGTTGCCCGAGCCGATGAACCCGGCTGCGGCGGGCGACTTTTTTGAGAAAAAGGACGGGTACGAAATTACGGAGGCCGACCGGCAGATTATGATCGCCGGTCACATGCCGCTTGTCGGCGAGTTCTTGCTCGATCGGGAAGGCATTGTGCGCTGGACCTTCACGGAAGCTGAAGAGGAAGGCCAAAATGTATGCCGGGCACCAAATCCCAAAGAATTGATGGCGGCAGCTTTCCAAGTCGCACACTAATCTAGAAAGGGGTTTTGGAGTTCAGAGATCGCCGCGTCCATGAGCGTAACCAGGGCCGGGCGATCCTCGCGTTGTGCTTTCCGGTGCCGAAAGTGTTCACTGGCCATGTTCAAGTCTCGATATGACGAATTTCGTTCCGGCAGAAGAGACCATATATTCGCTGCTGCGGCAGCCTCGAGACGCCTATCCACTGCGGCCCGACGGGCATAGCCATGACAGTCATTCTGGCAGCCCCGCCATGCGATAGCCTTCCACGATATGCCGCCGCACGTCTTCGGCCGGGAAAGGCTGCGAAGCTGACCAATGCCGGATTGTGAAGTGCGGATTGCTTATCATGAACATTTCCGCCTCCCAGCGCGCCTCCTCCAAACGGCCAAGTTGCGCAAGGCTTGCTGCAAGCAGGCGTCGTGAAGTCGTGCGATAAGTTTCGGGTCTCCGCAACGTTTGAACCGCGGATTCGTAGTCGCCGATGGCATACTGAGCCTGGCCCAACATCCAGTAATACCAACCGGGCGGGTGAGGGTTGAGCCGCAGCGCCTTGCGCACCTGCTCTATGGCTTCGGCAGGCCGGCCGTTTTCCGTCGTCAGTTCAGCCTGCATCGCCCATGCGTCGGCGTGGTTGGGATCCAGCTTGTGGGCGGCGGCGAATTCGGCATCCGATTCCGCCCAGCGACCCTCATGTCCTAATATAACGCCCAATACCCATCGGTTCCCAGCGTCATTCGGGTCGAGTTCGACCGCCTGCTGTGCTTCGGCAAGCGCACTTGCGCGATTGGGATCCATCGGTTCGTCCCAGAACTCCCAGCCCAGCCAGAGGTTGAGTGCCAGCCAACGATGCGCCTCCGCATATTCCGGATCGAGCGCGATTGCCCGGTTCAGCAGGAAAATGGCTTCTTTCGCGGTGAGCGCCGTTTGCAGGCCCAAGGCCCGTGCACGCACACATAGATCATAGGCCTCCAGGTTGCTCGGTCTGTTGCGCGCCGGCGCGGCGGTCAGACGGCCCACCAGAGCCTCGACAATCTTGCCGGTCACCTCGTCCTGAACGGCGAAGATATCTTCAAGGCTTCGGTCGAATCTTTCGGCCCAAAGGTGGTTGCCCCCGATCGCATCGATCAATTGAGCGTTGATACGCACCCGTCCAGCTGCCCGCCGTGCACTACCCTCAAGAAGATGGCGCACTCCCAGGTCTCGCGCGATGCGACGCACATCCACGTGCCTGCCCTTGTATGCAAAAGCCGAGTTGCTGGCGATGACAAACAACTCGCTGTTCCTCGACAGATCCGTGATCAGGTCTTCGGTGAGGCCGTCGACAAAAGCCTCCTGCTCCGGATCGTTGCTCATGTTCGTAAAGGGAAGGACGGCGATGGAGGGCTTGCCGGGGAGCGGCAGCGGCGCTTTCTCCGCCGGTCCGCCACCTTCAGATGAGGTCGATAACCGAATCCGGTAAACGGACACCGGTTCGGCAACGTTCTTGATCGCTTGCGGACCGAGTTCGTCGAAGTCGCATTCAAGCTTTCGCTTGACTTGGTCGTAGACGCTGCCGGAGAGGCAGATATCTCCAGCCTCGGCCATTGCCTGAAGCCGCACTGCGACAACAACGCCATCGCCGAACAGATCGCCGTCCTCGACAACGACATCGCCCAGATTGATGCCGATATGCAGGTTGATTTGTCGGTCGAACGCCAAACCCTCGTTCGCGGCCATCATCCGCTTCTGGAGTTCGACGGAGCATGACACAGCGTTCACTGCGCTTCCGAACTCGACTAGGACGCCATCACCCATCACTTTTACGACACGGCCGTGACGGTCGCGGACCAGTGGTTCCAGGATCTCCTTCCGCCTCCTCTTTAACGCGGTCAACGTTCCTTGCTCGTCCAGGTCCAGAAGTCGGCTGTAGCCCACCACGTCGGCGGCCAATATGGCGGCAAGACGGCGTTGGGCGCGTTCTTCGGCCATTTCGCTTTGCTTTCATTGAAAGCAGAAAAATGGATTGTATGACGCCCATTTCAAAAGTCTATCAGGCTGACTTCGAAGCTCGATCGGCAAACCGCTACATGGGGTGATCGCGCCAGTCGACTGGCCCATTGGCCCACGACTTGTCCTTGGGGCTGATGTCGAGGAAGGCCAGCAAGGAGTCACGTCCGTTTACAGGCGGCTAAGTTGGGTCACTAAGGTCGGCTTTCTGGCCAAGAAAGGCCTTAGGGCTTCTTGACGGCAAAAGTCCGACAAGGGTCAGCTCACGACGATGCTCGTACCGGCGTGAAGGTCGCTATTGAATATCCGAGGCCAGAAGCTGCCAGTCAGCTTTGGGCCCAATCCCGGCCATTGGCGGCAGCCAGTTTGATTGAGCTTTGTGAAACGGCTTTCCGTCCGCAATTGCGTTAAAAAGATATAGAGCGGTTCTGCGTTTCCGCGAAAGGACGAACCGCTTTTACCGGCCTGATCACCGAACGCGCCGGCCGGTAAAGGGCAAGGCACAGCACCGCGACCTTGGTGAGGAGCGTGGTCTTGGAGGAGATGCTTTCCGAGGTGTTGAGAAGAATGAGCCAGCCCACCACCGGCAGCCAGACGCCAGGATGGCAGCGGCGCGCCACCTCATGCATGAACAGCCCGAAGCTGGACATCATCAAAAGGGTGAAGAAGGCGCCCTGGTAGACCGTCATGCGGATGAAAGGGTTCTCGATACCCCATTCAAGGCCGTTGATCCGGCGCAGGCTCTCGACGAGATCGATACTCGGCCCGACAATCACATCGCGCAGTTCCAGATAGTTGAAGATCTCGAACATCTCGACGCGGGCATTGGCACTGCCTCCATCCGAAACGAAACGGCCAAGCAGCGCATCGAAAAAGCCCTGCGAGGCCAATACGGCGATGGCAACCGGCAGCAGCGCGGCCAGCATCATCGCCAGGGCAGCGCCGAGCAGGTTGACGCGTCCCGTGCGCAATTTGCGAAAGCCGTGGAAAAGCACATAGCAGCCGCCCAGCAGGATGGTCACCACCATCGCCGACCGGCCGCCGAACGCAACGAGTGCCGCGCATTGCAGACCGATCATCGCCAGCCGCAGCGGAGCCGGCAACGATCTTGAGCCGCTCAAAAGCGCAAGCACGTAGATCGACGTCATCGTGGCGTTGGAAAGCGGATGCCCCTGCAGCGCGCTCGAACGCAGATCGGTGGCAAACACCTCGCCATCGAAACGATAGGGAAACACCAGTGTCTTGGTGGCGAATTCGACAAGGGCGAGCAGCGCATTGACCGTCATGACCGCGTGAATGACGGTGCGCAGCCGCGCGAATGTCCATTCGTCATCTTCGCCGAGCAGGAGCACCAGCAGCCCGGAAGCCACGAAAGTGTCGATCATGCCGGCCATGCCTGGACGTTGCCTGACGATGACGACGACCAGGAGCACGACGGCGATGACGATCATCAGCGCGGTGGCCGGCCGCCTGTCGGCGACGTGGACGAGGTAGCCGACCGGATTGCCGAACGTGCACGAACGCCAGGCAAACAGCAGGATGATGAGATAGGTGGAGGGATGTATCTTGGTCGCCGCGCTGCCTGACAGGCCGTCGTAATTGTAGCCCAGCAGCCAGAGCATGCCGCCCGAGACGCTGAACAGCACTAGCACGGCTGCGATCAGTCCAAACTGGGTCACCACATCGACGGAGGTGCCGGCGCGGGGCGCGGCAGCGCCGAAATTCGAGGCGGTTCCGCTCCAGCCGGAGGCCATGTCAGGCCGCCTCGTCGACCAGCAAGGCGCCTGTCGGCACCCGCCCCATGACGGAAATCGCCTGCATCGTCGCCGTCACGTCACGCATCGGCGTGGCGTTCAACCTGGCGACGAGCACGATCTCGTCGACCATGGCGACAAGCGGCGAGGCATTCAGATTCTCGGCGAGCGCGCCGCCATCGACGACGACGAGTTCGAAACTCCGGCTCGCCTGGGCCAGCATATGCTGCGCGAAGTAGACGCCGTGCGCTTCCTGGAAGATCGCCTTCGGCCGGCCCCTGCCCAAAAGCGCGACGTTGCTGCCCGGGGCGTAACGGCTGACGGCTTCAAACGCATACTCGCCGCGCAACACATCGAGTATCCCGGGCTGCGGGTCCTTCTGGCCGTTGCTGGTGTTGGTATCGACGAACAGGACCCGGCTGCCCCTGGCCGCCGCGGCGTTGGCGATGAGCCGCGCGATCCTGTTGCGTTGCTGGCCATCTTCTGGCGGCGACGTCACGAGGATCGACGGCACCAGCGGCCAATCCGGCGGACGCCGGCCCGAATTGAACATGCGCCGGAGCGCGAGCCCCACGACGGCGTCCGTCTTCTGGCTGGACGCGACGGACGAACTCCCGGCGAAAGGCCACCAGCGCCTTCCCGCCTTCGCTCCCGCCGGCAGGATGCCAAGCACGGGGGCATCGATCGTGAATTGCATCTGGGCGCTGGAAAGCACTGTCGGCGAGGAGTACTCCGCAATCAGCGCCAGGCCGGTGCCCAGCCCCAATCCGCCAAACACAGCCCCAAACAAAAGCAGCCCCAGTGGCGGCCAGCTCTTTTTCTGGGCGGGCATGGCATCCGAAATGACGCGCGCGTTCGTGCTGTCGACGTTGACCTGCTCGCGCGTTTCCTGAGCCCGCTGCAGGTAGGTTGCGTAGACGGAACGGACCGCCTCGAGATCGCGCTGCAATTCGCGCAGCCGCACGGATGCCTGGTCGGTGTCGAGCGATTTGTTCTTGAGGCCGGCGACTTTCGTTTCCAGCGCCTGCTGGTTGGCAAGCGCCCGCTCGTAATCGGTCTCGGCGGCGGTCTGGATCCGGCCAAGTTCGCGCGCGATCAGCTGCCGCGTGTCACGCAGTTGCTGCTGCGCGGCGATCATCGAGGGATGGCGCGGTCCCAGTTCCGTGCCAAGCTGCGAGACCTGGTCGACAAGCGTAGCTTCCTGTGACCGCAGGCTCGAAATCACCGACGAGCGCATCGCTTCCGAGGTTGCGTCGGGTGTGCCGCTCTGCTTGCGCATCTGGTCGACCTGCGCCTTCAGCGTCGCGGTGCGGCTTTGCGCCGCCGAAAGCTGCGTGTTGAGCTCGGTCAGTTCCTGGTCGCTGACCAGATTGCCTGCTGCCATCACCATGTTGTTGGCGGACTTGTAGGCCTCGACAGCATTTTCGGCCTGCTGAACGCGCTTGCGCTGTTCGTCCAGCCGCGCGGTGATCGCCTTCGACGCATCGGTGGCGGATTGCGCGCGCGCGCTCGCCTGGTCGGCCAGATAGGCTTGTGCGATGGCGTTGGCCAGAAGTGCGGCCTTGTCGGCGCTCTTGGCGGTGACGATCACGTCGATGACCAGGACCTTGTCCGCCCGCTTCACCGCAAGGCGCCGGCGCAATGCATCGAGCGTTTCCACCGTCCTGTCGGTCGCGGCCGAACCCGAACCGAGGACGCGCGACAGCATGCCCTGCCCGTTGAATTCCGGATCCTCGGTCAGTTTGGTCGCCGCGATCGCCCGCAGCAGCACGCCCGTCGACTGGACGACGCTGACCTGGCTTTCAACCTGCGTGATGCCGCCATCGGGCGCCAGCCCGCTCGGATTGATATCGTTGGTGACCACTTGCAGGTCCTGCGGATCGATGATGATTTCCGCCACCGAGCTGTAGAGCGCGGGGGTGAGGAGGCCATAGAGCAGGGTTGCGAGCGTCAGCAGCACGGCGGTGCCGATGATCCAGAGGCGACGGCGCACCAAAATGCGCTTCAGATCGCCAAGCTCGACGGTCGAAGGTGCGTATGATCCCGCTGGTTCCACCGATCCTGCTTCCGGAAAGTATTGCTGAGGCACCATGGGCAGAGATGATAGCATAGCTGCCTCCTACAATACTCCATTTGCCTGCAAGACCAAATCGCGGGCATGAGCCTAGCTATTACTCCAATTGTTAAAACATTATTAATTATGTTCACAGCTCCGGTGAATTTTGGCACGGAGTTTGCTTAGAAGGAAACCGGAGTGTTGAGATTGCAAAACTGAGCAGGAGTCGGACATAGATGGGGCAACACTTCAACCGAGCCGGCCGCGTCGGCAATGACATGTGCCAAACCGTCGGGCGTTCGATATGCGGGTAAGCCTTCGCCTGGACAGCCAATGCGTCCGCGCTTTTCATGTCATGTTGCTTCAGCGCCTGGCCTCGCTTCCGGATGTGACGCTGTTCGTCGACGCCCGGCCGGCTGGCGGCGGCATCCCGCGCAGCGCCGCGGCCTTGTTCCAACTTGAAACAGCAATACATGGCTTGCCCCGCGATGGGCTGGCCAGGCAAGTGCCACTTTTAGAACTCGCTCCCTACCGCACGGAGCAGCTCTCACCCGACCTGGTGCTCGACCTCTGCGGTGACGTCAGGCTGGAGGGCACGCGAGTCTGGCGCGTCACCTACGATGGCGCCAGTGGAGAAGCGGCCTTGCTGGCCTTGATCCTCAACGGCCAGACGCCCCTTGCCCGGATCGAGGAAAACGGCGTTGCAATTGCCGCTGGTCGCCTGGGAACCGAGTATGGCGGCGTCGCGCTGGCTTCCTTCCAGGACATGCTGGCGCGCACGGCAAGCCTGATCGTCGCGGCGATGACAAATGCGGCAAAGACCGTGCCGGTGCTGCCCGAGCCGGCGCAGGCTGGTGCCCCGCCGCCAATGCCCTCGGCCGCCAAGCTTGGCGTCAGGGCGGGCAAGGCGCTGGCGCGGCGGATCGTCCAGAAGATCTACCATCTTTGCTACAACGCCCCGCACTGGAAGGTCGGCTGGCGAGAAACCAAGGGCCGGGATCTGTTCGACCTGCGCGCGCATCCGGCATCGGGCTGGAACGTGCTGCCGGACGATGGCAGCCGCTTCTACGCCGATCCGTTCCCGATCCTGCATCAGGGTCAGTTAACCCTGTTCGTCGAGGACTATATCCACCGGCTCGGCAAGGCCATCATCTCGGCTGTGCCGTTCGGTCCGGCCGGTCCGCTTGGCCGCCCTGAGCCGGTGCTCGAACTGCCCTATCATCTCTCCTACCCCTTCGTCTTCGAGCGCGACGGCGAGGTCTGGATGGTGCCGGAAAGCTGCGCCAACGGTACGATCGACCTCTACCGGGCGACCGCGTTCCCGGGTGGCTGGGTCAAGGAGGCGACGCTGCTGTCCGACGTCGTCGCCAGCGACGCCACTCTGGTCGAGCATGGCGGCGCCTGGTGGATGTTCGCCACCGTCCGGGACGGTGAGGGCACCATCCGGGATGGCGCAGGCGCCTTCTCCGACGCGCTTCATCTGTGGTCGGCACCCGATTTTCGCGGCCCCTGGACGCCGCATCCGAACAATCCCGTGCTGATCGACATCGCCTCGGCGCGCCCGGCCGGCCGCATGGTGAAACGAGGCGACCAATTGCTGCGCCCGGTGCAGGACTGTCGCAGGAGCTATGGCGCGGCTCTCGGCATTGCACGCATTTCTCACCTTGATTTGATCGGCATGGAGCAAGTCGTTGAGACGATCTTAAATCCAGGTGCGCTATGGGGTGGGCGCAAGCTTCACACCCTCAACGAGGCGGGTGGCTTCGAGTTCATCGACGGTTCGGCGATCGCACCGCGCTGGAAGCAGAGAGGAGGCGGCCGGTATTAACCTAAAGATTGGTTACTACCAGTCGCGCGCGCAGGTTGCTTGAGGTTGATTTGGGTCCGGGCGTATTTTCCACCACAGATTGCAGAGAGGAAAGATGACCAGCGGAAAGGGCAGTGAAATGAGTACCGCAGAAGCTGGCCCAGCCGAAGTCGACGTGGCGATCGTCGGCGCCGGACTGGCCGGCACCACCTTGGCAGCGGTGCTTGGCAAAGCCGGCCGCAAGGTGGCGTTGATCGATCCGCACCGCGTCCACCACCCCGAGTTTCGAGCCGAGAAGATCGGCAGGAAGCAGATGCAGCTGTTCGAAAGGCTGGGCCTCGATGCGACGGTTCTGCCTCTCGTCACCCCGATAGAAGAGGTGCACATCTTTCGCCTTGGGCAATTGTTCGCGCGCGAAACCAATCACGAATTTGGATTTTCCTATGGCGCGCTGATCAACGGCCTGCGCGACGCCCTGCCGCCGCAAGTTCCGTTGACGGTGGGCAAGGTCGCCGAGATCACCACCGGACCGGACAGGCAGCGGCTTGTGCTCGTCGACGGCGCCATCATCGACGCGCGTCTTGTGGTGGTGGCCACCGGCCACAGCGAAGCGGTGCGGCGCGCCATCGGCGTGAACCGCATGGAAGAATCCAAGGCGTTTTCGCTATCGATCGGCTTCGACCTCGCCATCTCGCCGCGTGACTGCGCCTATCGGTCCGTCACCTGCTACGGCAAACGGGCCGGGGATCGTATCGCCTATATCACCGTCTTTCCCATCGGCAACAAGATGCGGGCGAACATGTTCGTCTACCGGCAAGTGGCCGAGCCGTGGACGAGGGCGTTTCGTGAGGAACCGCAAAAGATGCTTTGCGAGCTGATGCCCGAGATATCAGCGCAATGCGGCAACTTCGAGGTCGCAGGTCCCGTCGAGGTCAGGCAGATCAATCTGACCACGACGCAAGGCCACCGCCGCGACGGAGTGGTCTTCGTCGGCGACGCCTTCTTGACGACGTGTCCAACGCCGGGCGTCGGCATCGAACGGGTGATGACCGATGTCGGTCAGCTCTGTTCGGTTCACATTCCGCGCTGGCTCGAAACACCAGGAATGGCGGCTGACAAGATCAGTGCTTTCTATGACGACCCGGTCAAGATCGCCGCCGATGAGAACGGCATGAGGTCCAGCATCTACTCCAAGGCGATCACCACCGGCACAGGGCTGGAATGGCGCATCCGCCGGCTTCGCAACAACACCGCGCGCCAACTGATGATCGTCGGCCGCAAGATACGGCATTTGGGACAGCGGCGGGCAACGGCTGTCGCCGGCGAAGTGTCATAGAACACCCGGCCGCCCGGGTCACCCCAGCGTCAATCCCGCCTTCCGCGCTTCCTCGCGCAGGAACGGCAGGCCGACGCCGATGACATCGTCGGGATTGTCGGCCACCGGCCGCCATACCGCCAGCCCACCGGCAATGTCGACATCGACATGGTTCATGCTTTCCAGCGTGATGGCGCCGGTGTAGCCGATGGCGGCGATCGCCTTCATGCAGGCCGCCCAGTTGAGCATGCCGCGCCCCGGCACGCCGCGATTGGCCTCGGAGACATGGACGTAGCCAAGGTAAGGTGCCGCGGCGCGGAAGCCGGCCTCGAAACTCTCCTCCTCGATATGCATGTGATAGGTGTCGAGATGGATGAAGATGTTGTCGGCGCCGACGCGCTCGATGATTCCTGCTGCATCGATGCCGCGATTGATCAGATGCGTCTCGTAGCGGTTGCAGGGCTCGATGCCGAGCTTCAGCCCATGCGCCTTGGCCGCCTTGGCGGCACGCGCGAGGAAGCGGCACATGCCGTCGATTTCCTCCGTGGTTGGCGCGCGTCCTGAAGTCTTGCCGATCGTGCCGTAGGTGACGCCGCCAAGCGCTTCACTGCCCACAGCCTCGCAGACGCTGAAGGCAGGTTCCAGGAAGGCCAGCGCCTCGTCCGGCCGCACCACCACGTCGAGCGACGCCGGCAGGCCGAGCGACGGGATGACATCGACGCCTTGCCGTTCGGCGAAGGCGCGCGTGCATTTGGTGTCGATCTCCTCGGGGCGCAGCAGCGGAATTTCCAGGAGGCCGATGCCGAGCTCCTTCAGCCGCTCCATCTGCGGCTCGATCAGGTCGAGATTCCAGACCGGGGCAATGGCGAAAGTGTGCAGTCCAAAAACATTCATCAGCTCTAGCCTCTCTGTTCATGCGCCGCCGCGGCGCTGGTGTCGCCGCCGCCGACGATGCGGCCGACGACTTCGTTCATGTTGGTTTTCGCGGTGACCAGATTGGCCTCGGCGCGGCCGTGGCGCAGCACCACGATGCGGTCGGTGACCGCCAGCACGTCGTTCAGCCGATGCGAGATCAGGATGACGGCGATGCCTTCCGACTTCAGCCTCCGGATGAGGTCGAGCACGCTCTGCACCTCGCGCACGGCGAGCGCCGCCGTCGGCTCGTCCATGATCACCAGCCTCGGGTTGAAGGTCAGCGCCCTCGCGATCGCCACCGTCTGCTGCTGGCCGCCCGAGAACGAGCCGACCGAGCGGTTGATCGACGGCAGATGCGCACCGAGCCGCTCGATCATCTTGCCCGCCTGGCGGTCCATCTCGGCCTTGTCGACAAAGCCCGGGAGAAAGCCGAACAGCTTCTTGGTCGGCTCGCGGCCGAGGAAGATGTTGGCGGCCACATCCTGCTGTTTGGCCAGCGACAGGTCCTGGTAGATCATCTCGATGCCGAGCTGGCGCCGCTGGCCGGGGTCGAGCGGCAGGATATCCTTGCCGCCGAGTTCGATCGAGCCGGTGTCGGCGCGATAGATGCCGGTGATGGTCTTCATCAGCGTCGACTTGCCGGCGCCATTGTCGCCGACGAGGCCGATCACTTCGCCCGCCTCGACACTGAGGTCGACGCCATGCAGCACGTCGACGGCGCCAAAGCTCTTGCGGATGCCTTGCAGGGTGAGAAGGGTCATACGCGTGACTCCTTCCTGACCTGATACTGGTCGATGAACACCGCCAGGATCAGCACCGCGCCGATCGCCATCTGCTGGTAATAGGATTGCACCGCCAGCAGCGTCAGCCCGTTCTGCAGCACGCCCATGATCAGCGCGCCGATCATGGTGCCGAGGATCGAGGCGCGGCCGCCGAACAGGTTGGTGCCGCCAATAATCGCCGCGGTGATCGCGGTCAGCTCGTAGTTGATGCCGGCGGTCGGGTCGCCGGCATTGACGCGGGCGGTGAACAGCAGGCCGGCAAGGCCGGCGAGCGCCCCCGACAGCGTGTAGATGATGCGGCGATGGTGTTCGACGCGGATGCCGGCAGCACGCGCCGCGCCCTCGCTGTCGCCGAGCGCCAGCGTGTGGCGGCCAAAGCGCGTATAGGCAAGCAGGCAGTGCGCCACGATGGCCGTCAGCACCAGCAGGATGACCGGCATCGGAATGCCGAACGGCCGGCCCTGGCCGATATAGACGATTTCAGGCGGCAGGCCGTAGATCGCCCTGCCCTGCGAGATGACCAGCGCCAGCCCGCGCGCCAGGCCGAGCATGCCGAGCGTGACGATGAAAGCCGGCACGAAGGCGCGCGTGACGAGCTGGCCGTTGATGTAGCCGGCAAGCCCGCCGGCGATGATGCAGGCTGAGACCGCGAACACCGACGGCCAGCCGAGATTGACCGCGACGAAAGCGCCGGCGACACCGGCCAGCCCCATCACCGAGCCGAGCGACAGGTCGAGCCCGCCCGAGCCGATGACGAAGGTGGCGGCGATCGCCAGCACGCCGATCGTCGATGTGGCCAGCAGAATGTTGAGGAAATTGCTGAGCGACAGGAAGTAGGGTGACAGCACCGCCATGACGGCGCTGAGTGCCACAAGCACCAGCAGCGATTCCAGCCTTATATGCAGCCGTTCGACGGATGCGCGCTGCACCTTGGCCCAGAAACCGGGCTGCGCCATGTCAGAAGCCATTTTTTGCACCTTTGAGAGAGGGCAGCAAGGCAGTAGGCAGTAGGGATTAGGCAGTAGTGAATAAGAGATCGATCTGAGCGGGACGAACCGCTGACTTTCCCCTACTGCCCTACTGCCTACTGCCTATTCCCTTCCTTACTTCACATATTCCAGCATCGGTTCCTTGCCGGCGTCGATCACGTCCTTGGTCAGCACCAGGGTCGGCACGGCGATGCTGTCCTCGACCTTGTCGCCGGCCAGTGCCTTCTTGACGTTTTCGACCGCCTGCTTGCCGACGAGGTAAGGCAGTTGCGCCACCGAGGCATTGAGCCGGCCATCCTTGATCGACTTGACCGCATCCGAATTGCCGTCGACGCCGATGATCGTCACCTGCGGGCCTTTGCCGGCGGCGTAGACGGATTCGACAGCACCCAGCGCCATGCCGTCATTGGCGCAGAAGATGGCGACGAGGTCGGGATGTGCCGTCAGCGTGTCGGTGGCGATCGAGGCCGCCTTGCCGCGATCCCAGTCACCCGGCAGCGAAGCGACGATCTCCAGCCCCGGCGCCAGTTCCTTGAGCTTGTCGGCAAAGCCCTTGGCGCGCTTCTCGCCGGTGATGTTGCCCGACAGGCCCTCGATCACCAGCACCGGCCCCTTGGCATCCTTGCCGAGCTTGGAGACGAGGTATTCCGCCCCTTGCGCACCGGCCGCACCATTGTCGGAACCGATATGGAAGGTCACCTTGATGCCTTCCTTGTCGAGCACCGCCTGGTCGAGATTGTTGTCGAGGTCGACGATCTTGACGCCGGCCTCCTGCGCCGCCTTCAGGCACGGCAACAGATTGGTCGAGTTGATCGCCGCGGTGATCATCGCCGCCGGCTTGCGCTCCAGCATGGTGTTGCACAGGTTGAGCTGCGGCTCCGCCGCCTGGTCGCTTTCGGCCGCCTGCTGGAAATACTTCACGCCGGCTTCCTTGGCGCCTGCTTCGACGCCCTGCGCCATCGCGCCCCAGAACGGATTGGCCAGCGTCTTCATCAGCACGCCGTATTCGGCGTCGTCGGCCTTGGCCACGGAGATGGCCGAGAACGCGATTGCCGCGCCCAAGGCCAAAGTAAATCGATTTATCTTCAGAACGAACGGTGTCATTTCATTTCTCCTCCGGTTGATGTCACGTGCCGCGAGCCGAGGCCAGGTGCAGCGCTACTGCCTGTCGACAATGGGGGCTATTGTCGGTTTCCTCCCCCGGAATGCGGGCCGTTGCCTGGCGAGCCAACGGATTCCCGCATCAAAACCTGGCAAGGCTCGAGCCGCGCTCTCGGCGGCCCCTCCCCACCTTCAATCCTGGCGAACAACGCCTCCATGGCGTGGCCGGCGATCTGGCGCACCGGCTGCACCACGGCGGCGATGGCCGGCCATGTCACCTGCATCCATTCGGCATCGTCGAAGCCGACCAGAGAAATGTCGTTGGGACAGTGCCAGCCGCGCCGGCGGAACTCGGACAGCGCCACCAGCGTGCCCTTGAGGAACAGCGAATAGACGGCCGTCGGGCGGTTGCCCCTGCTCCCACCCTCGCCTTGATCGAAGTAGTCGCGCAATTGCGCCCGCAGCGGTTCGACATCGCTTTCGGCAAGCACGACGTCGATGCGGACATCCGGCGCCAGCGCCAATGCGGTGCCACGGAAGCCGTCGAGGCGAGCGCGCACGGTCGCCGCCTGTTCGCCAAGGCCGACAACCAGGATGTGGCGGTGGCCCTTGCCGATCAGCTCGCGCGCCACCTCGGCACTTGCCGCCGCACTATCGGCCGACACGGTGTCGAAGGCGTCGTCAGACAGCACGCGGTCGATCAGCACGCCGGTCATGCCGTTGGCCTTCATGAATTCAGCCGCCGGGCCGTGCTCGTTGCGCACCGGCGCCAGCACCACGCCGGCCACCCGCCAGTCATGCATGCGTTCGAGGATTTCCTTTTCGCGCGCTTCGGATTCGCGGCTCGATGCGGCCACCAGCGTATAGCCGCGCTGCTCGGCCAGGCTTTCGAGCTGCGTGACCATCTGGCCGAAGAACTCGCTCTCGAACTCGGGCATGATGGCGCCGATGATGCGGCGCTTGGCCCGCCGCATGTCGGAGGCCAGCGGATCGACGCGATAGCCCAAAAGCTCGACGGCATCGAAGACGCGCTGCGCATTCTCGGGCTTCACCGTGGTGACGCCGGCCATGACCTTGGAGACGGTGGCGGCCGACACGCCGGCATGGCTTGCCACGTCGTGGATCGACGGACGCCGCTGCTGGGCCTGCCTATGCGCCATTGGTCCTCCTCCCGAGGCGCGAACGTCAGCATTTTTCGTCCGCTGCCAAATGAGTAAATCGATTTTTCGCAGTTGTAAATCGTTTAATCAGAGGTATTTTGTCTCCGTGCACGTCGCCCAAAAGTGTGCAGCGGTTTTGGGACAACGACATGCACAAACTAAAAAATGTGCGATGAGGATCGCGCCGGGAGGAATTGCCAATGTCAAACAACACCTTGCCGCTGGTGATCAGCGCGCCGGAACCGCGCACGCTTGACCTCATCTTCACGCCGCCGCAACTGCTGCGCCTGCGGAAAAAATACCGCATCGTCGAGACGACGCCCGATGGCGTGGCGAAGTTGCCGGCCGATGTGCTGGCTGAAGCCCGCTACATCGTCGGCCAGCCGCCGATCACGCCTGAAACGCTCGAGAAGATGAAGGCACTGCGCTGCGTCTTCAATGTCGAGACCAACCTGATCAACAACATGCCTTACGAGACGCTGTTTGAGCGCGGCATCCATGTCGTCACCACCGGCCTGGTCTTCGCCGAGCCGGTGGCCGAGCTTGGCCTGGCCATGGCGCTCAACCTCGCCCGCAACATCGTCGATGCCGACCTCGCCTTCCGCCACGGCGAGGAGCTGTGGGGCGGCGACGGCAACCAGACAGCCCGGCTGCTTTCGGGCGCCGATGTCGGCATCATCGGCTTCGGCGATCTCGGCCGCGCGCTGAACCGGCTGCTGTCGGGTTTCCGCACCCGCACAAAAGTCTTCGATCCCTGGCTGCCGCCGTCGATCCTGATCGACAACGGCGTCGAGCCGGCCTCACTCGACGAGGTGCTGTCGCAGAGCGACTTCGTCTTCGTCGTCGCCTCGGTGACCAACGAGAACCAGGGCTTTCTCGGCGCCGCTGCCTTCGCGACAATGCGCAAAGGGGCAGCCTTCATCCTGCTCAGCCGCGCCGGCGTCGTCGACTTCCCTGCACTGATGGCAGCGGTCAGGAGCGGCCACATCGTCGCCGCCAGCGACGTCTTCCCGGAAGAGCCGCTGGCGCAGGATCATCCGGTGCGGGCGCTTTCCGGCTTCCTGCGCTCGGCCCACCGTGCCGGCGCGCTCGACATCGCCTTCAAGCGCATGGGCGACATGGTGCTGGAGGACATGGACCTGATCGATCGCGGCCTGCCGCCGCTGCGCTCCAAGCGCGCCGAACGCGAGACGGTGTCGAGGATGCGTTCGAAGCCGGTGGACAAGAACTGACGGGTAGCAACGGCTACTTGCGCACGATCCAGTCGAGAATGTCCGGATCGATCTCGTCAAGCTCGGTCAATTCACGCGCCAGAAGCCGGGCG
This sequence comes from Mesorhizobium kowhaii, assembly GCF_042431665.1. Classification (NCBI taxonomy): domain Bacteria; kingdom Pseudomonadati; phylum Pseudomonadota; class Alphaproteobacteria; order Hyphomicrobiales; family Phyllobacteriaceae; genus Mesorhizobium; species Mesorhizobium kowhaii. The sequence continues at coordinate 86,403 of NZ_JBHLYT010000008.1, read as the reverse complement.
TGCATGCGCCATTCCCTTTCGGCGATGCGCTTTTCCACGACCGATTTTCTGAAGGCGCCGCGAAGAATCTCGCAGTCGAAAGCCGATATCCTGTCGCCTGAATAGTCATCTGCCATTTCAGTCACCGCATAGAGGGCGGGAGCACCTGAGTTGGCTACCAAACGTCCGTGTGCCGTAGGAGGCGGACGACCTGAGAAGCGTACGCTTTCGTACAGAAATAGCGAGTCAATTCGGGGGTTGGAACGTTGTCACTTCGCTATGGTCGTAGCTCCCAAGGGAGGACTACCGGTGTCAGACCAGCCCAGCGTTGTCGACACTCTCAGAGTTGTCAGGGGTTCCTGCGTCTTGCCCGCAAGGCTGTCATTGACGCGCGCCATATCGAGGCGGTGATTGAAATCGATACGCTATGCAAATCGCCCAGGTTGAAGCGGATAGACAGATTGCCGTCCTCGAACGAACCGCAGGTTTGTCAAAGATATAGTTGCGGCGCGCATTTCTGGTGGCGCAAAACCACGCTCGGCAGGTCGAGATTTCGAGCTGTTCCAGCACATCATATCAGGCAGTTTGTCACGGATCGCTTGCATTCATTGGCAGGAGCCCCAGGCGGAGCCGCTGCTCTTCGGCCCAGGCGTATCGTCAGCATTCATTGCTGCTTTTTCGATCTCCGGGCGACTGCTTCCAAAAAAGAGCGTGCGGCAGCGTCACAGGCCGTTCTGGATGGTCCGTTTGCGAACAGCAACACCTCCGCGGCCTTCTGCGACATGCCGTGCTTCTTTGCAAAGACCGCTGTGTCGTAAGGCTCGTTTTCAGTCCCGGGGGGTCGAGGAGGTGACCCGGACTTTGGTCATTGGCGAGTCCACCTGAAACTCTCAAGCAATTCGGTTTCATTGCTGCAGCCATTCTCGAAAAGCGAGAACACCGTGGCTGCGAGCTGCTGCACGTCCGGCTCCGGCGACTTCGGGTCCAGTTTGCGCTCGGAGCAGACCTGATCGAAGACGCGTTGGCACAGTTGCAGATCGGAAGGATAGAAGCCGGGATGGCGCTTGTTAAGGCTGGACATGAGAAGCCCCGCTCGGAGCAGCGACCCACTTGCCTGACGCTGTGGTTCGAAAAATGAAATCGAGCGCAGGACGAGTCAATATCCCGCTCCAACCGTAAAAATCGTACACTTCTCGCTGGCCGGAAGACCTGCGCGGGTCGTTGGCCACGCTTTCGAACGGTTCGCCGACCGACATAGAGCTTTGTCGTTAGCCGGCGGATTTTATCGACCGTCCTCGTGATCGGAAGCTCCCAAGGGATATGTCGGTTTTGTACCAAGAGGTGCTTGGTACGTTTCCGACACTAACGCTCTGGTCGATCTTTTCGTATGCGAAACGGACGTTGGGGGGACGCCGTGCATCGAATTCCATACTGTATTCCTAGGTTTCTTCGTTCAGAGCGCCTATATACAGGCCATCGTCGGCACGTTGTTACGGGCGCGGACGGCTGGGAGATCGGATGGCTCTTGCCCTGCAGTGGGCCGCGCCATGACTAATCCCGATAAAAAATCTGAACCCGACAAGAACCACCAATACCGAAATCAACTGTTGCGGCGCATGTCTGCGGATGATCTGGCGCTGCTCGAGCCGCATATGCGGCGTTGCGATCTGCCGCTGCGCATGATGCTGGCGACCCCCAATGTGCCGATCGAGGCCGTCTACTTCATCGAACAGGGCATTGGTTCGGTGGTCGCCAGGACGACGAGCGGCCACGAGGCCGAAGTGGGCTTCATCGGTTTCGAAGGCATGACCGGATCTTCCCTGGTGATGGGCGACGACCGTGCGGCGCACGCCTGCTTTGTGCAACTCGAAGGCCAAGCCATCCGCATCGAAGCCGGCCCTTTCAATGCAGTGCTAGAGGCAAGTGCGACCTTGCGACTGTTCCTGCTGCGCTTCGTCAATTCCCTGCAGACCCAGACCGGCTGCACCGCGCTCGTCAACGCACGGTTGAAGCTCGAGGAGCGGCTGGCGCGCTGGCTGCTCATGTGCGACGACCGGGTGCCCGGCGAAAGCCTCGCCATCACCCATGAATTCCTGGCCATCATGCTTGGTGTACGGCGGCCAGGCGTCACCGTTGAGCTCCAGCTGCTGGAAGGCCGTGCGCTGATCCGCTCGCGTCGCGGCGAGATCGTCATTCGCGACCGTGCCGGGTTGGAAGAACTCGCCAATGGCAGTTACGGCGAAGCCGAGGCCGAATATGTCAGGCTGATCGGCGAGTTCGGCGCGGCCTGATCAAGAGCGATCGCGCGGCGCCGCCGGCTTGCCCGATGGTGTCGCTTTGCCCGATGGTGTCACTTTGGACCGTGCCACACCGCCTTCAAAGGCATCCGTCGCGCTGTGCCGGCCAATCGGCCCATCTCTGCCAATTGGCAACCCGGCATGCTCCAGGCTTGCGAGCTTGCATTTCGCCTGTTCGGCCGCCGCTCCGACAAGGCAATCGATGGCGAACATGGCGCCGGCGTGGTCGCTCGCGGCGACCGCCTGGCGTATCTTGCTCAATTGCGTGTGCGTATAGTCCAGAAGCTCGACCAGGTCGGTATGATCCAAACCGCCCTCCATCATACGATGTCGAGTGGCCGATAGAGGTCGCTCTTGGCAATGGAATACGCCCATTTGCATGGCTTGCATAGCTAAACTGTCAAAAACGTACAGTCTGCGCACTGCCGGTTGCGGTATTGGCCGAAGGTCCCATTCGCGAAGTCATTCCGATGTGCGAGATTGCTGTAATATAAGCTACCGCTTGTATAAGTGGTCGTACATCAGTCGCGGGGGCGATGTTGTGCCAATTCGCGAGAACCTCGCAGCCAACCTCAGGCGGCTGATCCAACGCCACGCTTCCGTGAGTGCGGTGTGCCGTGAGGTTGGCATCAACCGCACCCAGTTCGAGCGCTATCTGCAAGGCCAGGCCATTCCGAACAAGGCCACCGCCAGGCTGATCTGCGAGTATTTCAAGATCGACGAGAACGAACTGTATCGCGAGCCCGCTGCCGCGGCGGCCAGCGACGGCCACGCATCGCTGCGCCAGACGCTTTACGAGAACATGGTGCGTCCCCCCTCGCCCGCCATCGCCAGTGGCACCTATTTCACCTATTTTTCGGTCCCCGGCCGCCCCGACCTTCTGATGCGCTCGGTCACCTTCGTGCGGCGTGAGGCCGAGCTGGTCACCTTCAGGCGAGCGACGCGCTGGGCTCCAGGCGACAGCCAGGGCGGAGCACGGGCGCCCGGCAACCATTATGGCGTGGTGATCTCGCGCCTGAACTGGATCTATTTCAGCGGCATCAACAGCCGCCAGACCGGCGAGCCGTCGATCATAGCCGTGCAATGGGCCCCCATCTCGGAACCGGTCCTAGTCGGCAGGGCCATCGTCCTGGCCGGACCGGGGCCAGCCTTCGTGTCGGTCATCATGCGGCAGGACGTCACCAGGATCAGCCTGAGACAGGCGATGCGCATGGCCCATATCGTCAGGCTCGACGATCCCGGCGTCGATAATCTGGTGGCCAGCCTCGCGCGCGAGGCTTGATGCACCGGCGGCGGGCGTTCGCGGTCAGCCAAGACGAAGCGTGTTGCGTGCGATCTGCCAGGCGGATTCGACGTGCTGCCGGGCCGCCGCCTCCGCCTCGTCCGGCTTGCGCGACCTGATGGCATCCATGATTTCGGTCATTTCGGCGATCGCCGGCTCGCGGCGGTTCTCCGACGCGATGGTCATCGAGCGCAGCTGGTTGATGCGGACATTCAGGCCCGTCACGATTTCCCAGGCAATGCGCTTGTCGGCCGCCTCGAACAGCGTTTCGTAAAACTTGGTCGTCGCCCGCATCACCTCGACCGGCGCGCCTGACGCCCACGCATCAAGCAGGTTCGTCAAGGCGGCATCGAGCGAAGCGATCTGCGCGTCGGTGGCCGATAGTGCGCAAGTCCGCGCCGCGATGCCCTCCAGCAGCGCCCGCAATTCGTAGATTTCGTCGGTACGGCCGAGATCCGGCTTGGCCACGGCAGGCCCATGGCCCGGTATCATCTGCACCAGGCCTTCCGCCTCCAGCTGCCGCAGAACCTCGCGCACGACGGAACGGCTCACCCCGAGCTGATCGCAAAGCGGCCGCTCGACCAGCCTTTCGCCGGGCTGGAAATGGAAGCCCATGATCGCCTCGCGCATGCGCTCCAGCGCCAGCGTCCTCAACGTCTTGGCAGAGCGGTCGATCCGCAGCGTATCGTCTGACATTTCTTCTCCGCCTTCCCTCGCGCCGTCACAAAACAGATTCCGAAGCCGATTGACAAGGTCCTTGGCGCTCCATAGCATGGTATACCATAAGACGATACAGTGATGACGGCGCCGCATGGCGCCATCGCGACCGAGGACTTTCATGAAACCGGCCATTCGAAAGACCGTCACCTACATCGAGAACACGCTTATCGAGGGCGGCAAGGCGGCGCCGAAACCGTTGCGCCTGATCGGCGTTGCCGCGGTGTTGACGAACCCCTGGGCCGGCCGCGGTTTCACCGAAGACCTGTCGCCGGAGATCCGCGCCTTTGCTCCCGTCCTCGGCGAATTGCTGACCCGCGAGATCATTGCCGTCGCCGGCTCGGGCGAGGCGATAGAAGGCTATGGCAAGGCTGCGATCTGCGGCACTTCGGGCGAGATCGAGCACGCATCGGCGCTGATCCATACGCTGCACTTCGGCAATCACTATCGTCGCGCAGTGGGCGCCAAGACCTATCTCGCCTTCACCAACCTGCGCGGCGGGCCGAACACGCCGATCATGATACCGCTGATGGACAAGAACGACGAGGGCCGCCGCTCCCACTATCTGACCGTGCATTTCCAGATCGGCGACGCGCCCGCGCCCGACGAGCTGGTGGTGGCGCTTGGCGCTTCGATCGGCGGCCGCCCGCACCACCGTATCGGCGACCGCTATCAGGACCTCAAGGAGGTCGGAGATCTGCATGGCTGATATCGCCGCCTCCGCATGGGTCCGCAACACGGCTCCGGACGGCACCGGCTTCATCCGCGCCGGCTCCGGCGCGCCGGTTCTGCTCATTCACGGCGTCGGCATGAACGCGACGATCTGGCAGGGTCAGATCGCCTCGATGAAAGACCGCCACGACCTGATCGCTATCGACATGCTCGGCCACGGCGTTTCGCCTCTGCCACCGGAGAATGCCACGCTGTCGGATTTCGCCGATCAGGCGGTGCGCCTGCTCGACCATCTCGGCCTCGCTTCGGTATCGATCGTCGGCCATTCGATGGGCGCGCTGGTCGCCTTGGAAATCGCCCTTCGCGCGCCTTCGCGCGTCCACTCCATCGTTTGCCTCAACGCCGTCTTCCGCCGCCCCCCGGCCCTGGCGCGGGCCGTGCGCGAACGCGCGGCCGCGCTCGGCGCGCATGGCGATGCTGCGGCCGTCGCGGCAACGCTTGCCCGCTGGTTCGGCGACCCGCTGCCGGCCAGCCTTGCCGGGGCGGCCGCCACAGCACGCACCGCCCTTGAAGGCGTCGACGCGCAAGGCTACGCACGCACCTATCGCCTCTTTGCCCGTGCCGATGCCGACCATGCCGACGCGCTGGCGGGGCTCGCCGCACCAGCCCTGTTCATGACCGGCTCGCAGGACAGCAATTCGACCCCGGCCATGTCTGCGGCCATGGCGCGGCTTGCGCCGCACGGCCAATGCCTGGTGCTCAGCGGAGAAAGGCACATGATGGCAATAGCCTCCCCCGAAAAGGTGACCCAACACATCAGCGCCTTTCTCGACGCCGGGGAAGCCGAGAAGCCACAGGCCGATGCCGCGTTCGACAGCGGCGAATTCCGGCGCGCACTCGGCTCCTTCCTGACGGGCGTCACCATCGTCACCACGATCGGGGCTGAAGGCGAACCGCGCGGCTTCACCGCCAACTCCTTCACCTCGGTCTCGCTCGAACCGCCGCTGGTGCTTGTCTGCATCGCCAAGAAGGCGCTGGGACACAGCGCCTTCTCGACATCGAAAGGCTTCGCCATCAACATCTTGTCGGAGAGCCAGAAGGCCCACTCCGGCATCTTTGCCTCCAAGGCCGCCGACAAGTTCGCAGCCGTGGCCTGGCAACCGGGCCAGACCGGCAATCCCCTGATCGACGGTTCGGTTGCGGTGTTCGATTGCGCCATGCAGCAGCTGGTCGATGCCGGCGATCATTCGATCCTCATCGGCCGCGTCCGCGATTTCAGCCACAACGGAGCCCAGCCTCTCGGCTATTGCAGGGGCACCTATGTGACGCCCGGCCTCAGCCAGGAAGCGCTGGCGGCAGCGCCCCCCGATACGGAAGTCGGCGCCATTCTGGAGAACGAGGGCCGTGTGCTGTTCTTCGAAACGGCCGATGGGTTTCATGAATTGCCGGCCGGGCGCGGACTGGGCACGCCGAAAGATGCGCGCAGCCTCAAGGGCCGCCTTGCCGCCAGGGCCATCGACGCCCAGCTCGGCTTCCTGTTCGCGGTGTGGGACGATGCCGCCGCCCCCTCGCACACGCATGTCTACTATCGCGGAACGGTCGATGGCCCCTATTCCGACGATCGCCATGTGCGGCTCGTCGACATCGAGCAGATCGCCGATCTCAGGATCGCCGACCCGGCGGTGCGGTCGATGCTTGCCCGCTATGCTCGCGAACGCATGGAAGATGCATTCGGCGTTTATGTCGGCAACGAGGTCGAAGGCGAAGTCCGGCCGCTCGCCAAGCCCTCGCCAGTTCTTCTTTCCGGTCGCGGGTGAAGCCTATGAAATTTTCGCTTTTCGTCCACATGGAGCGATCGGACCTGGCAAAGCCGCATTCCGAGCTTGTTGGCGAGCTGGAAGAACTGGTTGTGCAGGCCGAAGAGGCAGGGTTCGAGACCGCCTGGATCGGCGAGCATCACGGGATGGAATTCACCATCTCGCCCAACCCGTTCATCAACATCGCCTGGCTCGCCGCCAAGACCAGGCGGATCCGGCTCGGCACCGGAACCATCGTCGCGCCGTTCTGGCATCCGATCAAGCTTGCCGGCGAAGCGGCGATGGCCGACGTCATCACCGGCGGTCGTCTCGACATCGGCATTGCGCGCGGCGCCTATGCTTACGAATACGAGCGGCTTTTCCCGGGCCTCGAGGCCTGGGGCGCCGGCCAGCGCATGCGCGAGATGGTGCCGGCGATCCGCGGCCTGTGGGATGGCGATTTCGAACTCGCCGGCGAGTTCTGGTCGTTCCCTTCGACCACCTCGTCGCCCAAGCCGCTGCAAAAGCCTTATCCGCCGATCTGGGTGGCCGCGCGCGACCCCAACTCGCACGACTTCGCGGTTTCCAACGCTTGCAACGTCCAGGTGACGCCGCTGGCCTCTGGCGATGGCGAAGTGACCAGCCTGATGGAGCGCTTCAACACCGCTTGTGGTGCCCACCCCGACATAGCACGGCCCGAAATCATGCTCCTGATGCATACATTTGTCGCCGAGGACGCGGCCGATGCCGACCGCCTCGCGCAGGACCTGTCGCAGTTCTACTGCCAGTTCGGCGCCTGGTTCCAGAACAAGAAGCCGGTGCGCCAGGGCATATTGGAAACGCTGACCGATGCCGAGATCGCGGCCATGCCGCAATATGCGCCCGACAAGATCAGGCAGAACCTCGTCATCGGCGAAGCCGACGAGGTGATCGCCAGGCTGAAGGCTTACGAGGCGCTCGGCTACGACCAGTATTCGATCTGGATCGACAGCGGCCTTTCCCACCAGCGCAAGAAGAAGTCGCTGCAGCTCTTCATCGACAGGGTCATGCCGGCCTTCTCCGAGCCGAAAGCGGGATCGCGATGAGCACCGTCGAATTCAGGAACTACATAGATGGCAGCTTCGTCGAAGCGGCGGCGACCTTCGACAGCATCGACCCGTCGACCGGCACGGCATGGGCCAGGATGCCCGCTGCATCGTCTGATGACGTCGACCGCGCCGTTGAAGCCGCTCACCGGGCGCTGCGCTCCGGCCGGTGGGCAGCAATGACGGCAACGGCGCGCGGCAAGCTTCTGGTGCGGCTCGGCGATCTCGTGGTCGCCAATGCCGATCGGCTGGCCGAACTCGAGACGCGCGACACCGGCAAGATCATCCGCGAGACCCGCGCCCAGATCGCCTATGTTGGCGACTACTATCGCTATTATGGCGGGCTGGCCGACAAGCACGAAGGCTCGTTTGTCCCCATCGACAAAGCGGACATGGAGGTGACGATCCGGCCCGAGCCGATCGGCGTCGTCGCGGCGGTCGTGCCGTGGAATTCGCAACTCTTCCTGTCCGCCGTCAAGCTCGGGCCGGCGCTGGCGGCCGGCTGCACCGTCGTCCTCAAGGCATCGGAAGACGGCCCCGCCCCGCTGCTGGCCTTCGCCGAACTCGTCCATGAGGCCGGCTTTCCCGCTGGCACCGTGAACATCCTGACCGGCTTCGGCCATGATTGCGGGCACCGCCTGACCAGCCATCCGCTCATCGCCCGTGTCGCCTTCACCGGTGGTCCGGCAACCGCCCGGCAGATCGTCAGGAACACGGCGGAAAATCTTGCCTACACGACGCTCGAGCTCGGCGGCAAAAGCCCGGTCGTGGTGTTTGCCGATGCCGACCTGGACAGCGCCGCCAACGCGGTCGTCGCCGGCATCTTCGCCGCCACCGGCCAGAGCTGCGTCGCCGGCTCGCGCCTGCTGGTCGAGCGTTCGGTGAAGGACGAATTCCTCGCCCGGCTCAAGCACAAGGCCGAGGCGATCCGGATCGGCGACCCGCAAGATCCCGCAACCGAAATGGGACCGCTGGCCACGTCGCGGCAGCGCGAATGGATTGAGAAGGTCGTTGCGGCAAGCCTTGCCGCAGGTGGACGGCTGGTCACCGGCGGCGAAAGGCCCGCCGGTCACGCCGGCGGCCTCTATTACGCGCCGACGATCATCGATGCCAATGACAACACCGGCTTGCCCTGCGTGCGCGAGGAGCTGTTCGGTCCCGTGCTCAGCGTCATCGCTTTCGACGCGGAAGGCGAAGCCCTGGCGCTTGCCAACGACACGCCGTTCGGCCTGGCGTCCGGCGTGTTCACCACCAATCTCGCAAAAGCCCATCGCATGGCGCGCGGTATCCATGCCGGCGTGGTCTGGATCAACACCTATCGCGCCGTCTCGCCGCTGGTTCCGTTTGGCGGCTATGGCCAGTCGGGCCTCGGCCGCGAAGGTGGCCTCGATGCGATCCGCGACTACACGCGTTCGAAGTCGGTGTGGATACGCATCTCGGACGACCCGATTCCCGATCCTTTTGTCATGCGGTAGCCGCCGCGGACGGGGATTCGCGATCAAGGCGAAAACGCCGATCGCGAACAGCCAACAACGAAAACAAACAGAGGAGAACGACATGAAACTGATCATCACCGGCGCCCTTGCCCGCCTTCTTGCAACGACACTGCTCGCAACAACACTTCTGGCAACGACGGCCGCAAAGGCCGAGGACATGGTGTTCACCAGCTGGGGCGGGACGACCCAGGAAGCGCAGACCAAATCCTGGGCCGAACCGTTCACCGCCGCGTCCGGCATCAAGGTCATGCAGGACGGCCCGACCGACTACGGCAAGCTGAAGGCGATGGTCGACAGCGGCAGCGTCAACTGGGATGTCGTCGACGTCGAGATGGATTTCGCCATCAAGGCGGCCAAGGACGGCTTGCTCGAACCGATCGACTTCGCTGCTGTGCCGAAGGCCGACCTCGATCCGCGCTTCACCACCGACCATGCCGTCGGCAGTTTCTACTATTCCTTCGTGCTGGCTTGGAACAAGGGCGCCGTTTCGGGTGAACCGGCCGGCTGGGCCGACATGTTCGACCTGAAGAAATTCCCGGGCAAGCGGACCTTCTACAAATGGTCGGCGCCCGGTGTCATCGAGATCGCATTGCTGGCCGATGGCGTTCCGGCCGACAAGCTCTATCCGCTCGATCTCGATCGCGCCTTCAAGAAGCTCGACACCATCAAGTCGGACATCGTCTGGTGGGGCGGCGGCGCGGAGTCGCAGCAATTGATCGCATCCGGCGAAGCGACGTTCGGCCAGCTGTGGAACGGCCGTGTCTTCGCGCTGGAGAAGGATGGCGCCGATGTCGGCGTCTCCTGGAACCAGAACCTGACCGCGGCCGACGTCCTGGTGGTGTCGAAGGGCGCCAAGAACAAGGACACGGCGATGAAGTTCCTCGCCGCGGCGAGCAGCCCAGCCGGCCAGGCGAAATTCGCCGAGGCCAGCGGCTATGCGCCGATCAACACCAAGGCCAAGGCCGAGATGCCGGTCGATGCCGTCAAATCGCTGCCGGACGCCCATGTCGACGGACAGATCAATCTCGACATGAACTACTGGGCCGCCAATCGCGACGCCATCGCGGCGCGCTGGTATGCCTGGCAGGCGAAATAAGCCTGACCCTTGAACAGCAAGGGACGAGACGGCGCGCGCCGTCTCGTCCCTTAGCCCGGATCGCTGCCATGTCGGTCGAAACACGTCGGAATTTTGGAACGGTGCGGCTGCCGGCGGGCTTCAGTGGCCTGCTGCCGGCCCTGGTCCTGATCGTGCTGTTCTTCGTCGTCCCGGTTCTGGCCCTGCTTTTGCGCAGCGTCACGGAGCCCGAGCCCGGCCTGCAGAACTACGCCGCCCTGCTTGGCGACGGCACCTATGCGCGGGTGTTCTTCAACACCTTCCTGGTCGCGTCGGTGGTCACGATCGCCACTGTCCTCGTCGCCTTTCCGGTTGCCTGGATGCTGGCGATCATGCCCTCGGCGCTGGCCTCGATCGTCTTCGGCGTCATCATCCTGTCGATGTGGACCAATCTCTTGACCCGCACCTATGCCTGGATGGTGCTGCTGCAGCGGACCGGCGTCATCAACCGGACGCTGATTGCCGCCGGCGTCATCGACCAGCCGCTGCCGCTCATCAACAATCTCACCGGCGTCACCATCGGCATGGTCTACATCATGCTGCCCTTCATGATCCTGCCGCTGGTCGGCACGTTGCGGGCGATCGATCCGATGACGCTGCGCGCCGCGGCACTGTGCGGCGCAAGTCCTTTCCAGGCATTCCGCCGCATCCTTTTGCCGCTGTCGCTGCCCGGTATAGCGGCCGGTGGCCTGATGGTCTTCGTCATGTCGCTCGGCTACTTCGTCACGCCGGCGCTGCTCGGCGGCACGTCGAACATGATGCTTGCCGAAATGATCGCGCAGATGATCCAGTCGCTGCTCAATTGGGGGCTCGGCAGCGCCGCCGCCTTCATCCTGCTTGTCGTCACCATGGCGCTCTACGCGCTGCAGCTACGCCTCGTCGGCGCCAGGCGCATGAGCGGAGGCATCTGAGATGCTGCTCGACTATGACCGCATGGGCTGGCTGCGGGTTGCGCTGCTCGGCTTCACCGCGCTGGTCGCCGGCTTTCTTCTGTTGCCTGTCGTCTTCATCGTCCTGCTCTCCTTCGGTTCGTCCCGCTGGCTGGCCTTTCCGCCGCCCGGCTGGACGCTCAAATGGTACCAGGAACTGTTTGCCGATCCGGCCTGGCTCGATGCGGCGCTGACCAGCGCCCGGATCGCCACCATGACCGCGATCCTGGCGGTAGCGATCGGCCTGCTCGCCTCCATTGCCCTGGTTCGCGGACAGTTTGCCGGGCGGGAGATCCTGCGCGGCCTGCTGCTGACGCCGATGGTGCTGCCCGTCGTCGTCTTCGCCATCGCCATCTATGCCTTCTTCCTTCGCCTTGGCCTCGGCGGCACCACCATCGGCTTCGTCATCGCCCACACCGTTTTGGCACTGCCGTTCGCCATCATCCCGATCGCCACCGCGCTGGAAGGCTTCGACAAGTCGATCGAGGACGCGGCAATCGTCTGCGGCGCGAGCCCGCTCGAGGCCAGGCTCAGGATCACCTTGCCGTCGATCCGGATCGGCATCTTCTCCGCCGCGATCTTTTCCTTCCTTGCCTCGTGGGACGAAGTCGTGGTGGCGATCTTCATGGCCAGCCCCAGCCTGCAAACCTTGCCCGTCAAGATCTGGGGCAGTTTGCGGTCGGATTTGAGCCCGGTGATCGCCGCCGCCTCCAGCCTGCTCGTCGGGCTGACGCTTGCCCTGATGGTGGTGACGGCGTTGCTGCAGCGAAAGTTCCGCACATGACCCAGCCCTTCCTCTCCATCCGCAATCTGCACAAGGCGTTCGGGGCAATCACCGCCGTGCACGACGTCACGCTGGACATACCCAGGGGCGAGTTCCTGACCTTCCTCGGGCCTTCGGGTTCGGGAAAATCGACGACGCTCTACGCGATCGCCGGCTTCCAGGATCCGAGTTCCGGCGATGTGCTGCTGGAAGGAAAGTCGCTACTTTCAGTGCCCTCGCACAAGCGCAACATCGGCATGGTCTTCCAGCGCTACACGCTGTTTCCGCATCTGACGGTGGCCGAGAACGTCGCCTTTCCGCTTCGGGTTCGCCGCCGGCCGGAGGCCGAGGTGAAGAAGAAGGTCGCCGCCATGCTGGCCCTGGTGCGGCTCGAAAGCTTCGCCGCGCGCTTGCCGGGCGCACTGTCGGGCGGCCAGCAGCAGCGCGTAGCACTAGCCCGGGCGCTGGCCTACGATCCGCCGATCCTGCTGATGGACGAACCATTGTCGGCGCTCGACAAGAAGCTGCGCGAGGAAATCCAGGCCGAGATCCGCCGCATCCATCGCGAGACCGGCGTCACCATCCTTTATGTCACCCACGACCAGGAGGAGGCGCTGCATCTGTCGGACCGGATCGCCCTGTTCAAGGATGGCCGCATCGAGCAGACCGGCAGCGGCGAGGACCTTTATCTCAGGCCAGCGACCGATTTCGTCGCCGGCTTCATCGGCAATTCGAATTTCCTCGCCGCCGAACATCTCGACACCACCGATGGCACGGCAACGATCAGGCTGGCCGACGGTTCTGTCGTCTCCGGGGTCAGGGCCAACGGCACGTTTGGCAAAGGCGAGAAGACCAGGCTGATGATCCGGCCGGAAGCGTTTGGCATGGAGCGGAGCCCGGCGAGCGCGGAGCTCAACGTCGAGATCGTCGACGTCGCCTTCTATGGCGAGCGCCGGCGCATCGTCGCGCGCACTGCCGCCGGCGAGGGGGTCGACATCAGACCGACCTCTGCCGCCATGCAGTCGCAGGACGTGTCACCCTGCAGCCGGCAGGTCTTTTTCGATCCGGCGGCAGCATTCCTGTTTCCCGCCTGACGTGCCGCCTCCCTTTTCCTGCCATGTTGCACTGCGATAGATTTGTTGCATTGCGATATCAACCTGCCCGGCCGACCCTGCCAATGGGGCTGGGCCGATGGGGCTGGGCTTGCACGAAGGAGCCATCGTGGCAGCATCGTTCCGGCCGGACATACAGGGATTGCGCGCACTCGCCGTCGGCGGCGTCGTCGCCTATCATTTCGGCCTCTCCGGCCTGCCCGGCGGCTTTGCCGGCGTCGACATCTTCTTCGTCATCTCCGGCTGGCTGATCACCACCCACCTCATGCAGGAGATCGGCGACACCGGCAGGCTCGATCTGTGGCGCTTCTATGCCAGGCGCGCCCGGCGCCTGTTGCCGGCGGCACTGTTCGTCATCCTGGCCACGCTGGCCGCCGGTTATTTCATCCTCTCGCCGCAGGAGCAGGCGCTCTATTCGGGCGGCGCCATGTTCGCCTCCGCCTATGCCATCAATCTGTGGCTGCTGCGCTGGTCGTTCGACTATTTCGCAGCCGACGCCACCAGCAATCCCTTCATCCACTTCTGGTCGCTGTCGGTGGAGGAGCAGTTCTACCTGGCCTGGCCGGTGCTGCTTCTGCTGGCCGCCTGGCTGCGGCCGGGCCGGCGCACGGCCGTGGCCGTGATCGGCGCGGCCTGCCTCGCCTCGTTCGCCGCCTGCGCCTGGTTGACCAGCGCAGCGCCAGCCTGGGCCTTCTATTTCTCGCCGCTGCGCGCCTGGGAGTTCGCCGCCGGTGGCCTGGCGACGCTGGTATCTGCGACCTTCCTGCTGCACCGCCCGTGGCTGCGGTCTGCACTTGGCTGGCTCGGCCTGGCGCTGATCGCGGCGGCCTATCTGTGGCTGAGCGAGGACCTGCCCTTTCCCGGCTATTATGCGCTGCTGCCGGTCGCCGGCACGGTGCTGGTGCTGTTGAGCGGGGTTGGCGCGGAGCAGGCCGGAAAGCGGGCCGAGTGGCAGGCCTTTGGCCCGGCCGCCGCCTTGTCGCTGCCACCCCTGCAATGGATCGGCGCGCTGTCCTATTCGCTCTATCTCTGGCACTGGCCGGTCATCGTCTATGCGCAGATGCTGGTGCCGGATCTCAGCGTTCCGCAGCGCCTCGGTTGCGGCGCGCTGGCGTTGGCGCTGTCGCTGTTCACCTATCACCTGATCGAGAACCCGGGACGGCGCGCCGGCTGGCTGACCGCGGGCGCCAAGGCGCTGGCTCCCGCGCTGGCGCTGACGGGTGCGGGCGTGGCGGTGGCCTATGCCAATGCGCATCTGGCGCAGCGCAACATCGACCCTGAGCAGCGCGGCATCGAGCAGGCGGCCGAACAACCCTCGATCGCGCGCGCCGTCGACAAGAGCTGCCTGCTCGACTTCCACACGGTGACGCCCAAGCCCTGCACGTTCGGCGCGGCTGACGCCGCCCACACCATCGTGCTGTTCGGCGATTCGCATGCCGACCACTGGTCGACGCCGCTGATCGAAGCGGCCAGGCGCAACGACACCAGGGTGGTCACCTATCTCAAATCATCGTGCCGCGCCTCGCGGCTCTCGACCTTCAACACCGTGCTGAAGCGCGACTACACCGAATGCGATGCCTGGCGCGAGCAGGCGATATCGGACATCATCGCCCGCAAGCCGCGCCTGGTGGTGATCTCGGAATTCTCCATCGGCAATCTGACGCGCGACATGCCCGCCGCCAGCCGCACCGCCGAGACCGCGCGCTGGCAGGCCGGCCTGCGCTCGACATTGCAGGCCTTCAGCCGGGCCGGCGTCGAGGCGGCGGTGATCCGCGACACACCGATCAGCGCCAGCTTCGCCGACTCCTGCGTGGCGCGCACGCTGTGGTGGCGCGAGGCGCCGTCGCCGCACTGCGACACGCCAAGGGCCGACGCCGCCAATGACACTGCTGCCGCCGCCGAACGCGCCGTTGTGACCAGCGTACCCGACACGCTCTATGTCGACCTCACCGACCGCTTCTGCGGCCGCACCTCCTGCCACGTCTTCATCGGCGGCAAGCTCGCCTTCCGCGACCGCCACCACCTCGCCACCGCGTTTGCCGAGACGCTGGAGGGGCCGCTGGAGCGGGCGCTGTTTTAGACGCGCGCTCTCCCTTCTCCCCTTGTGGGGTGAGCGGCCGGTTCGCGAAGCGAATTCATCGTGCCACTGGCACGATGAAAGGCCGGCGAACGCCGGGACGCTGCGAAGCGGCGGGGACACGGCAGGTGGATCGTGCGCCACCTAACCCTCGCAGGCACAGGGCGTTCGAAGCTCGAAAAGCCAAGCAATTGGCTTTTCGTTCGCTGCGCGAACCGCTTCTCACCCCCCTACCGCCACCCACCCGACGCCGTGATCCGCTCTCCAGTCACCCAGCCCGCCTCGTCGGAGGCCAAAAACACCGCCACTTTCGCAATGTCGTCGGGCTGGCCGAAGCGGCCGAGCGGGGTGATCGCCACCAGCGCCTTTTCGTGTTCGCTGCCAACGATGCCGACGCGCTGCAGCCCTTCGGTGTCGACGCCGCCCGGCGCGATGGCGTTGACGCGGATGTGGCGGCTGCCCAGCTCACGCGCCATCGACAGCGTGATCGAATCCACCGCCGCCTTGGTGGCGGCATAGACCAGCGAGTTGGGCTGCGGGTTGAAGCTGGCGACAGAGCTGACGTTGATGATGCTGCCACCGGCCGGCCCGAAATGCTTCACCGCTTCCTGGATGGTCAACACGACGCCCAGCACATTGGTGTCGAATTCGCGGTGGAACTCGGCCTCGGTCACCGCCTCCAGCGGCTCGAACTGGAACACGCCGGCATTGTTGACCAGGATGTCGACGCCGCCGAACGAGGACTTTGCCGCTTCAAACAGGCCGCGCACATCTGCCGCCAGCGCGACATCGCCCTTCACCGCCACCGCCCGGCCGCCGGCATCCTCGATAGCAGCGACGACGCGCTCGGCCCCTTCCCGCGATGAGGCATAGTTGACCACCACAGCGGCACCCGCCGCCGCCAGCCCCTTGGCGGTGGCTGCTCCTATGCCCTTCGATGCGCCGGTGACGATGGCGACCTTGCCGTTCAGACTGCTCATCCATTCTCTCCTTGCAACCCTGACGATGAGCGGTATTTAAGCGCGCCGAAAAAGCGTATTAGCCTGACAACAGGCCAGTCTTTCTTGCCTGAAATTCCGCAATCAACCCTTCTCGACATGCGATGATGCCGCAATGACCACCATCCTCGAAAAGACCGCCGGCCTCGTTGCCTTCGTGCGCACGGTGGATGCCGGGTCGTTCCAGGCCGCCAGCCGGCTGATCGGCTCCAGCCCGTCGGCCGTGTCGAAGAGCGTCGCCAAGCTGGAACGGCGGCTCGGCGCAAAACTCATCCAGCGCTCGACGCGCCGGCTGGGGCTGACCAGCGAAGGCATCGCCTATTACGAACGCGTGGCGCCGCTGCTGCGGGCGCTCGACGATGCGCAGGACATCGTGCAGAGCACCGGCACGGCGCGCGGCCTGCTGCGCGTCACCGCCCCGGTCGAGCTCGGCCGCGGCCTCATCGCCTCATGGGCGCAACTGTTCCTGGCCGAGCAACCCGAGGTGAAACTGGAGCTCAGCGTCACCGACCGCCACGCCGACCTGATCCGCGAGAATTATGACGTGGCGGTGCGCATGGGCGCGCTGGCTGATGCCGGGCTCACCGCGCGGCGCATCGCCAGCCTGCCAATCGTGCTGGTGGCCGCCCCCGCCTTTCTCCAGCGTCGAGGCTTTCCAGCCTCGATCGCCGACCTGCGGCGCCATGATTTCATCCGCTATGTCTCGGCGGGCCGCCCGCAACCCATCGCCTTCGCCGACGGCACCGAAATCGTGCCCGACGGCCGTTTCGACACCGACGACGGCGGTGCCATCAAAAACGCCGCCCTATCCGGCGCCGGCATAGCCCACCTAATGCAAGTCGCCGTGCAAGACGACCTCGACACCGGCCGCCTTATGCGCGTCCTGCCTGATGTGCCGATGCCAACCATGCCGGTGCACATTGTGCACGCCTTCGGCCGGCAACTGCCGGTGCGGGCAAGGCTGTTCGTGGAGTTTTTGGCGCGGCAGATGGGGAGATTGGGACGGTAGCATTGTTCGTTACATCTTGCGAATCTGTGGAACGAGGCTGCGGCTCGGGGGTTATATTAGGTCAACCTTGAAAAGGAGGTAGCCATGAAAAAGCTCCTGCTTGTTTCGGTTATCGCCATTGCTTCGGCGGCGGCGATGATCGCCCCCGTGGATGCCCGCGCTCGTATCACTATCGGCATCGGCGGCTATGCCGACGACTATTACGGCAACGACTATTACAATGGTTATGGCGACTACGGCGATCGCTACGTCTATCGCCCCTATGACCAGTACGACGCCTACGACAACGGCTACAGGCCGCGTTATTACCACCGGCACCACCGTTGCCACATCGAACTGGTCAAGCACTGGCGCCATCACCACAGGATCATCGAGGAAATCCGCGTCTGCGGATGACCCGATCTTGTGAAAACTGATCTGGCCGGCATTGCCGGTCGGATCGCCTCTCACCCTACCCTTCTCCCCACCATCATCCCATAGTGCACCGCCAGCAGATCCAGCCCGACCTTCAGCAGCTTGGTTACCACATCCCTGCCCTCGCCGGTCTGCTCCGCCAGGCTCTTGATCGAGCCACCGGCGCAGCAGACTTTCTGCACCACGGCGGCGACTTCCCAATGGCAGAGCGCCCTGGTGGCGGCGGCATGCGCGCGGCCGGTGTCGAGCACGCTGTCGGCGATGCCGCCGCCGTGGCGGCCGCCGTCGACGCGCTCGGTCCAGCGCATCGGTTTGACGCTTGCCTGCTGGCTGCAGCGGAAATCCTCGCGGTAGCGCAGGCCTGCCTCGCGCTGCTGGCGCGACAGCGAGGTGATGCCCAGAAGCGGGTCGATAGTGCGCACCCGCACGATGCCGCCGGTGGCGGTGTAGCCGTCATTCGACACCTCGTAGACGCGCGCTGCCTCCAGCGTGCCGGCGGCCAGCCGCTTGCGGCCGAATTCGTCGTCCTTCATCGCGAAATCATGGCCGATCTCGCGGCGGATGCGCACCTGCTCGGCCTCGCCCTTCGGCAGTTTTGGCGCCTGGGGTTTGGCGGGTCTCGTCTTCTTGCTCATAGCGTGGCTCCTGGTTGGGCGGTGTGGTGTGTTGGGCTTGGGCCTTGCAGAACCTGGGTTCCTCGCCCCCGTGGAACGGGGGAGAGGTGGCTCGGGCGAAGCCCGAGACAGAGAGGGGGCAGCGCGGCGGATCGTGGTCTCGTGCCCCATCCTCAGCCGGCTCTGGCTTCGTGACGGTTGCCCCCTCTCCGTCTCGGCTACGCCGAGCCACCTCTCCCCACTGCGTGGGGCGAGGAACCCAAGCTTTCGAGGTCGAGGCCTTCACGATCGGCGATGGAACCAGCGCGATCTTGCGACGTCATGCGGCGTCCACGGGAGACACGACGATGACAGCCTTCATGCCGATTACACTGCGCTTTTGCGACAACAGAACCATGCTGGTCGGCTCGGTGGCCGAGGCCGCCAACGCGCTTGGGCAGCAATGGCCTGACAAGACTGCACCTGGCTATGTCGAGGCGGCTCGGCTCGTCGCCCTGGCCGTGGACGGCACCTGTTGCCAGCGCATCGCCTTCGACGCCCTCACCAGGGCGGCCAGGCAACAGAACATATTGGTGGCCAGGCCCAAAAGCCGCGCCTATGACTGGCTGGACGCAGTGGCCGGGCAGTAAGGTACGTGGGCTGGGCCGGGCCGAAAATGTGATGCAACCGCCCGGCAGAGTGGCGCGTTGATTATAGCGAGGTTTCTTGCCCCGCGCAGAGTGAAGGTGAGCGCAATGGGTACGATGAAGACCGGAGTGCCGCTCAAGGTGCGGATGGACGGCCAGATCGAAGAGATCGACTGCGTCAGCGACGCCGCCGACTTCCTGCAGCGGTGGCCGCTCGAGCGGCGCGGCCATGTCTATCGCAGCGCCCTCAACGCCTGCAGTGCGGCGATTGCCGCGCAGATCTCCGAATCCGACGCCATGAAAGTGTTCACCGGCTTTGCCAGGGTGACCGACATCCTGGAGGCCGAAAGCGGACCGGCCATGACACTCGAGCCCAAGACCGTGCAAAGCCGCATGCCCAAGCAGGGCCGGCAAATGCCGAAATAGGGTTGCTGCGCTTTCGTTTCGATTCAGCGTCATCTCAAAATCCTCGTGGCCGCTCATCCACTTTCTTGCGCATTGGGCGCTGCCCCTCATCCGCCTGCCGGCAGGGTGCCCTTCGCTGTCGCTTCGGGCGTTCGCCTTTCGAAAAGCCAAGCAATTGGCTTTTCGTCCGCTGCGCGGATCACGTCTCACCCCCGTGAACGGGGAGAAGGGATGCTCACCCCGGCGTCGCCTCAAAAACCCGGCGGCGGAAGCGCGCTTGGTGGTAGGTGCAATAGCTTTTCAGCGCCTTGGTGCGCATGCCGCAGCACAGCATGTCGGCGCCCGGCCGGCCGCCCGGTGCGTCGTTCTCAGGGTCCTCCTCCAGCGTCAGGTCCAGCGGCGCGCGGCAGCGGCCGAACAGGCAGTCGATGAAGCGCATCGCCACGCCATGCGGCTGGCGGCCAACGGCCGCACGTGACGGCACCGGCACCTCTAGGCGATAGGCTTCGCCATCGGCGATCAGCACGCCCACTTCGTGCACGAATAGGCGTGGCGGCAGCCAGAGGCCGGTGGCGGTTCGCGCCTCAGTCGGGCCGGCTCGCGCACGCTGGCGCCGCCGGTGGCGAATGCGACGTCGATCGTGCCGGCAACTGCGGTGGCGATGGCCCTGCCCTGTGCCGGCGTTCCGTTCGCCCGTTTGCTGCGCTTGCCCGCAGCCCGCTTGGCTCCGGCAGGCAGCCCCTTGCCATGGGCAAAGCCGATCGCGCCGAGCATGGCGTTGCGATGCACGATGCCGATGATGGCGTTGCGCGACACCGGGCTGCCGCGCAGCGCGCTGAACGCCGCCGCGATCTTTGAGGCAGAAAGCCCGTCCTTCAGCCAGCAGGCGATCTCTTGCAGTTCCGCGTCGGTATAGCTTGCCATCTCCAGTCTCCATCCAAAGTTCTGCGTACGGCCGCGCGCCGTCAGGCAAGCATCGGGGGTCGGCCCGGTTGCCTGGGCCGCAATCAGGGTTGTCTTGTTCGAGGGCCGGCTGGCGCCGGCTCAGCCGAACCGGGCTTGCTGCCCGGCCGGTTCAGCGAGGCACGAAAGCCGCGCCTCTGCCGTTTTTCTGTCAGGGGCGGAAACGGCCCTGCCCGTCAGCGTGTCGAACAGGATGACGGTGCCGTCCTGCGTGCGGATGCAAGAGCAGCCAGCGGGACCGGCGCCATCTCGATCGAATTGGGGGCCGGAGCCGCTGGGAGCAGCGGCTCCGGCCGTTCCGGTCGCCGGTGACAGGCGGACCGGATCCGAGGCCGATGCAATCAAGCAAGGAACCTCGGGCTTCGCCCCGGCCGGGGAGGAGGACGGCCGGGACGGAAGGGCGGCGGCGATGACCGCCTTATGTGCCTCGCGTGAGGCCGGCGCCACGATGCCATCGAATCTGGACAGGTTTTGCATGGCCATATATAAGCATAACTCAAAAACAAATGCAAGCCATTCTTTCATAGACGAGAGCCGCTTTCATCGCTCACATGGGCGCCATGGCAAAAACGGAACTGTCGATCAAGGTCGGGGCGGCGATCCGCAAGGCGCGCAAGCAGCGCGGCCTCGTCATGCGCCACATTGCCGAGCACAACGACACCGATGTCGCCGCCGTCGGCAATTGGGAAACCGGCCGCAATCTGCCCAAGACCGAGAACCTGCTGAAGACCGCCGCCTTCCTGCGCGTCGATCCGGTGGCGCTGGGCAAGGGCGAGGTCGTCTTCCTCGACGATGCCGGCCCGGTCGCCGACGTAGAGATCGTCACCGATGCCGGCCCACCGCCCGCCGGGCCGATGGATATCCCGGTGCTGGGCGCCGCAGTCGGCGGCGATGACGGCGACTTCACCTTAAACGGTGAGCCAGCCGGCTATGTCCAGCGCCCACCTGGCATCCGCAACCTCCCCAAGGTGTTCGCGCTGCACGTGCTTAGCGATTCCATGGTGCCGCGCTACGAACCGGGCGACATGATCTATTGCGGCGGCCGCGAGGCCGTGCCCGGCGACCATGTCGTGATCGAGACCTTTCCGGAAGAAAACGAGCGCAACGGCAAGGCCTTCATCAAAAAGCTGGTCAAGCGCACCGCCGCCGAGCTGGTGGTCGAGCAGTACAATCCGCCGAAGACGCTGACCTTCAACCGCTACGCCATAAAACAGGTCTGGCGCGTCATCCCGCTCAAGGAATTGCTGGGGTATTAGCGGGCGCCTTTGCCTTCCCCCCGTGGGAGAAGGGAAAACCAGCGCCGCCCCCCTCTTCTCACCCCCGCCTCGACCCCTCCAGCGGCACGTCGCGGTCGCTCAGCATCTGCGCTTCGCTGCGCACGCGCTGGCGCTCGTCGATGAACGCCGCCTGGATCGAAATGGCCACGCCCGGCAGCCCGTCGGCGCGGCAGGCGGAGCAGACGATGCGTCCTGAAAGGGCGGCCAGCGGTGTGTTTCCTGTCACCCCGAACCGCTTCAGCTGATCGGGCCGCCACCACCTGTTGCGGCCGCAATCGGCGCACTCGACCGATATCGAAGCGACATGCGCGATCACTGGTTCCTTGCCTGGCAATGCCATCGCCCCTCCTCGCCTTTGTTCCTGATTTGTTCACATATTCCTGTGTTTTGAGCCGCGAGTCGAGTCGCGCATTTCAAAGATTCCCAAAAGTTTTTCTTCTACAATTATTTGAGTTATGCTTATATCCACTCACAAATGTGAGTCGGAGGCGCAAACCGCCCGCCACATCGTATCCGGGAGCGACGATGGACACTCTTGCCGCCGATTTCGCCCGCGCCTGCGGTTACACCGGCGACAGCCCTGCTCTGCTCGAAGCCTTCGAGGCAATCCGCCGCAACGGCATCGAGCGCGCGCGCCAGGATCATGTCAGGCGCAAGGCGGTCATTGATGCGCTGAAACATTCGGAGGCGCTGTTCCTGGCGGCGATCGGCCCGGCGCTGTCGGCGCAAGAAGCCATCGAGGACGCCGCCCGCTTCATCGCCTTCTGGCGCAACATGCCGCGCTGGCGCCAGGAGCGGCGCCTGCCCGATCTCATCAGAGCCAAGCAGCAGCGTCTGCTGGCACGCTACTTCCGCCGTTACGGTCACCATCTGTGGGCGCTGGAAGCGGCCTGACCCTCACCTTCGCACCCGCGACTTCAGCCACCGGTCAAACGCCACCGCCAGGATCAGGATCAGGCCGATGACGATGCTTTGCGTGTAGGACGAGACGTTGTTGAACTGCAGCCCGTTCTGCAGCACGCCGATTAACGCCGCGCCGACCACTGTGCCGCCGACCGAACCGATGCCGCCGAACAGCGAGGTGCCGCCGATGACGACGGCCGAGATCACCGTCAGCTCATAGCCGATGCCGGCGACCGCCTCCGAGGAGTTGAGCCGCGCCGACAGCACGAAGGCAGCGAGCCCGGCAAAGAAGCCGACGATCACATAGACCGAGACCAGGATGCGGTCGACGCGCAGCCCGGATAGCCGTGCCGCCTCGGCGTTGCCGCCAACGGCATAGACGGCGCGGCCGTAGCGCGTGTAGCGCAGCACGATATGGCACAGGATGGCGGCCGCCGCGAAGATGAGCGCCGGCACCGGCACCGGACCGATCAGGCCGGTGCCGAACCAGCGCATCGAGGCGTCGAAGCCGGAGATCGGGCCGCCATTGGAAATGGTCAGCGTCAGCCCTCGAAACACCGTCAGCCCGCCCAGCGTGACGACGAAGGGCGGCACTTTCAGCCGGGTGATGGCAAGGCCCTGCACGCCGCCGGCGGCCGCCCCCACCACGACGGCGGCCAGCAGCGCGGCGAACCAGCCATAGCCCTGCGTGCCGGAAGTCGACAGCGACAGCGTGTTGGCGGTGCCGCCCTTGGCGACCACGGCGGCGACCATGCCGCAGAAGGCGAGCAGCGAGCCGACCGACAGGTCGATGCCGGCGGTGAGGATGACGAAGGTCATGCCGAGCGCGATCAGCCCGGTGATCGAGATCTGCCGCGTGATGTTGAACAGGTTGATCGGGTCGATGAAGCTCGGCTTCAGCACGGTGAAAACGACGACCAAAGCGGCCAGGAACAGCAGCGGCCCGAAGCTCATCAGCAGCCGCGTTATGTTGATGCCGCCACGCTGGTTCTCTTCTCCCGCCACGCTCATCGTGCCTGCCCCTTCGCGTCCTGTCTGTCGAGCGCCATCAGTTCCATCAGTTTTTCCTCGTTTGCCTCGACGCCCGGCATCTCGCCGGTGATGCGTCCCCGGCGCATGGTGACGATGCGGTCCGAAACCGCCAGCACCTCGGGCAGCTCGGACGAGATCATCATCACCGCGATGCCGCGCGCCGCCAGTTGCACCAGGATCTGGTGCACTTCTGTCTTGGCGCCGACATCGACGCCGCGCGTCGGCTCGTCGACGATCAGCACCTTTGGATCGCGCGCCAGCCAGCGCGCCAGGATCACCTTCTGCTGGTTGCCGCCCGACAGGCCCTCGATCGCCTGCTCGACCGAGGCCATGCGGATCGACAGCATTTTCCTGAAGCCGGCAAGCGCGTCGCGTTCGCGCCGCTCGGCCATGAAGCCGAAGCCGTTGCTGAACGTGCCGAGCGACGCGACGGAGAAATTCGGCAGGATGCCGAGTGCGGCAAAGATCGCCTGGTGTTTGCGGTCCTCCGGCACAAGGCCGATGCCGAGCGCGATGGCGTCCGCCGGTGAGGCCGGCGCGATGGGTTGGCCGTCGAGCGTGATGGTGCCCGCGGCGATGCGGTCGGCACCGAAGATGGCGCGCGCCAATTCCGTGCGACCCGAGCCGACCAGGCCGGCAACGCCGAGGATTTCGCCCGCCTTGAGGTCGATGTCGACGCCGTCGAGCACGATGGCATGCGGCGCCTCGGGGTCGCGCACGGTACGCAGGCCCCGCACCGACAGCACGACATCGCCGGCCACGGCGCGCTGCGCCGGCCGTGCATAGAGTTCGGACGCGGCACGGCCGACCATCTTCTCGATGATCTTCGGCAGCGCGATCGGCCCGCCCTGGCGGTCGAGATGCCCGGCCAGCCTGCCGTCGCGCAGCACTGTCATGCGGTCGCAGATGGCCGACGCCTCCTCCAGCCGATGGGTGACGAACATGATGGCGACCTTATCCCTGCGCAGCCGGTCCATGATCGACAGCAGCCGCTGCACCTCGGTCTCGGTCAGCGCCGAAGTCGGCTCGTCCATGATGATCAGCCGGCTTTTCAGCGACAAGGCGCGAGCAATCTCGACCAGCTGCTGTTCGGCCACCGATAATGCCGAGACCGGCGTCATCGGGTCGATGGAGAGACCGACGCGGGCGATGATCGCGCGGGATTCTACCTCCATACGCCGCCAGCTGACCAGCCCGAGCGGGCCGATCGGCGCGCGGCCGACAAAAATGTTCTCGGCCACCGTCAGCGTCGGGATCAGGCTCAGCTCCTGATAGATGGTGACGATGCCAAGCCGCTTGGCATCCTGCGGGCTGGATGGATGATAGTCGGCGCCGTCGAAAGTGATGTGGCCGCTGGAGGGCGGCATGACGCCGGACAGGATCTTGAGCAACGTCGATTTGCCGGCGCCGTTTTCGCCCAAGAGGCCAAGGATTTCGCCGGGCCGGATGTCGAGCGAGACATCGCTCAGTGCGGTCACGCCGGAGAAATGTTTGGTGACGCCCTCGACGGCAAGCAGGACGGGCGATGCGGTGGCGGCTTCAGCGGCTGGCAAGGGTTGCTCCCGGATTGCTGCAGGCAGCGGGACAGCGCCCCCCTCTGTCCTGCCGGACATCTCCCCCACAAGGGGGGAGATTGGCAGTTTTGCCGGCAGCGCCTCTTCTGCAAGGCTGGCGATTGGCGAAAACCAAAGCGACGGCCGATCTCCCCCCTCGTGGGGGAGATGTCCGGCAGGACAGAGGGGGGCGCGACAAAGCGCGACCTCCATCCGCCATGCGCCTGGCTCTCACAGACTACTTCGTCTCGCCAATCCGCTCGGCCTTGTCGAGATTGTCCTTGCCGATGACGATGGGCGTCAAAAGCACCAGCTTCTCCTTCGGCTCGGTCTTGTCCTTGGCATAGGCCACCGCGATGCGCACCGCTGTGCGCGACTGCTCGCCGGGGAATTGCTCGACGGTGCCGGCGAGCTTGCCGTCACGCACCGCGACCAGCGCTTCCGGCAGCGCGTCGAAGCCGTAGATCTTGACGTCGGTGAAGTTGCGGGCGGCACAGGCCTCCATGGCGCCGAGCGCCATGTCGTCATTGGCGCAGACGATGGCGTCCGGCTTGCCGTTGGCGGCAAGGCCGGCCTCTGTCACCGACAGCGCCTCGGCGCGGGCGAAGTTGGCGGTCTGCTCGAAGACGATCTGGTACTTGTCCTTCAAGGGATCGAGCACATTGTGGACGCCCTTGTTGCGGTCGATCGCCGGCCCGGCACCGGGCTGGCCCTGCAGATGGAAGATCTTGGCGCCATTGGGGAACGCCGCCACCATGGCATTGGCTTCCGCCTCGCCGCCCTTGACATTGTCGGCGCCGACATGGGCCAGAATGCCCTCGACACCGTCGACACGGCGGTCGATCGTCACCACGGGAACGCCGGCCTTGACCGCTTCTTCGATGGCCGGCGCCAGCGCGTTGACGTCGAGCGGCGAGATGACGATGGCGTTGACCTTCTGCACCAGCGCCGCCTCGATGTCGGCGGTCTGCTTGGTGGCCGAGTTCTGGCCGTCGCTCTCGGTCAGGTTGACGCCTTGCGCGGCGGCCTCGGCCTTGATCTCGTTCAGCATGTGCACGAAGAACGGAAAGCCGAGATTGGGCACCGAGCCGAGGATGGTCAGCTTGTCCTCGGCAAATACCGAGGGTGCGGCAAGCATCATGGCGCCAAAGGCCGCGGACGACAGCAGGAATTCACGTCTGTTCATAGGATCCTCCTCCACAGAGACGCATCATCCCCAAGGCCGGGATCGGTCTTGGGAAGGGATCATGCGTCAGTTCAAAGTGTTGGAGCATCCTCCGTGCGCCCGAAAACGCGTGCCGCTCCAGCTGGTCGCCGCTGTTGAAAAGTGCCTCCCATCGACGTCAGCGCGGGGATGCTAACCCAGGGTCAACACTTTGCGCAATAATCGATGCAACGGAACTGTTGAGCAAATTATCGGAATTATCGGATTTTTGGCGCGGGCAACGCCTTGCCCTTCGCGGGCCGCCTTCAATGTGTGAGCTTTGCGCGATCATGACGAACACCCCGTTTCACGCTTTTCTCGGTTGACGCAGCAAGTGACGTCTTTTATAGAACCAAATAGTTCCAGAACTAATTGGTTCCACAATGGCAATTCAAATATCCCTCGACGACACATTCGCCGCCCTCGCCGATCCGACGCGTCGGGCCATTCTTGCCCGGCTGCTCGACGGCGAAGCCTCGGTCGCCGAACTGGCGCAACCTTTCGCGCTGACCGTGCGGGCAATCTCCAAGCATGTCGGCGTGCTGGAGCAGGCAGGCCTGGTCACCCGCAGCCGGTCGGCGCAGAAGCATCTGAGCCGCATCGAGCTCAAGCCGCTGTGCGACATCGACCGCTGGCTGGACGGCTATCGCAAGCTTTGGGAAGGCCGCTTCGACCGCATGGAGGACTTGCTGCGGCGCGGCACGGACAAACCGGAATGAGCGCGCCCCAGGCCTCGGCCGCCGACCGCAGCTTTGCCATCCAGCGGGTTTTCGACGCCCCGGTCGAGCGTGTCTTCCGGCTGTGGACGGATCCTGTGCTGGTGGCGCAATGGTGGGGCATCAAGGACTGCACCATTCCGCATTGTGTGCTTGACGTACGCATCGGCGGCCGCTGGTGCATCGACATGTTGACCGCCAGCGGCGCGCTCTACCGCAACCAGGGCAGCTATCTCGAAATCGTTGAGAACATCAGGCTGATTTATTCCGACGAGCCGGATCCCGAATTGCGCGAATGGGCCGGCAAGCCGCCGGGGCAAAGCCGCCATACGGTAACCTTCACGCCGGATGCGCGGCGAACCCACGTCCATTTCGAGGTGACGCTGGCCAGCGTCGCCGACCGCGAGCGCCTGCTGGCGCTCGGCATGCGCGGCGGCTGGACGCAAAGCTTCGACCGGCTCGAGCAGCTGATAGGAGGCAGCCATGCTGGCTGAAGGGCCAACGACGCAAGCCGTCCTGTCGCGGGATGGAACGCCGATCGCCTGCGAGCGCCGTGGCCAGGGCCATCCGCTCATCCTCGTCGACGGCGCGCTCTGTTCCCGCACCATGGGCCCGAGCGGTCCGCTGGCCAAGGCGCTCGAAGGCAACTTCACCGTATTCCGCTACGACCGCCGTGGCCGTGGCGACAGCGGCGACACCGCGCCCTACGCGGCCGAGCGCGAGGTCGACGACATCGAGGCCGTGCTCCAGGCAGCCGGCGGCGAGGCTTTCGTCTGGGGCATGTCGTCGGGCGCCATGCTGGCGCTGACGGCGGCAACCCGCCTGCCCGGCATCAGCAAGCTGGCGCTCTACGAGGCGCCACTGGTCGTCGACGACAGCCGCGAGACCACGCAAGGCGACTGGGCAACGATCCGGGCCGCGATCGCGGAAGGCCGGCGCGGCGACGCCGTGACCGCCTTCCTCAGATCGGTCGGCATGCCCGGCCTGCTGATTGCCTTCATGCGGCTGACGCCGATCTGGCGCAAACTCAAGGCGGTGGCGCACACACTGCCCTATGACGGCGCCATCGTTGCCGGCGATCAGCTCGGCAAGACGCTCGACCCTGCCCGCTGGGCCTCGGTGCGCGTGCCGACGCTGGTGACCGATGGCGGCAAGAGCCCGCTCTGGATGCAGCATGGCAACAAGGCGCTGGCCGAGGCGCTGCCCAATGCCCGCTATCGGACGCTGGCCGGCCGGAACCACATGCTGAAACCCACTGCGCACGCGCCCGTGCTGACGGCGTTTTTCAACGGGCGAGAGTAGCACCCCACCGCCCACTCGCCGCATCCGGCTTGCGAAGCCGTCATCGCCCGTGGCATCTGTCTGACACAACGGACCGATCCGCAGCAGCATGGCAGCACGACCACCACCACCCGCCGGAAAGCCGGCCAGGCTACCCGGCGTCAGTCTCAACCGGGCGCTGTCGAAGCTCGGCCTGTGCTCGCGCACCCAGGCAGAGCTGCTGATCGCGGAAGGCCGCGTGCGCGTCGGCGGCAAGGTGGTGCGCAATGCGGCCCTTCGCGTCGACCTCAACCGCGACCGCATCGTCGTCGACGACCGGCCGGTGGTTGCCGAGCGCAAGGTCTATCTCATCCTCAACAAGCCGCGCGGGCTGGTCACCACCCGCGACGACCCGCAACAGCGCGACACCGTCTATGCCTGCCTCGACGGGCTCGACCTGCCCTTCGTCTCGCCGGTTGGCCGGCTCGACAAGGCGAGCGAAGGCCTGCTGCTGATGACCAACGACACCCAGTTTGCCAACCGGCTGATGGACCCGGCCTCGCATCTGCCTAAGACCTATCACGTGCAGATCGGCACGGTGCCCGACGCGGCGATGCTGGAGAGATTGCGCGCCGGCGTGACCATCGACGGCGAGACCCTGACCACAAACGCGATCGAGCTTTTGCGCAGCGGCGGCCGCACCGCCTGGCTGGAGGTCGTGCTCGACGAGGGTCGCAACCGCCACATCCGCCGCCTGCTCGCCGCGCATGACATCGAAGTGCTGCGCCTGATCCGCATCGCCATCGGCCGCCTGCCGCTCGGCGACCTCGCCAAGGGCACGGCGCGGCACCTGACGCCGGAGGAGTTGGCGCTGCTGGCGGGGTGAGTGAACAACTCAAAGGCTGCGCTCTGTGGCACTCGACGGCGGGTGCTGGCTTCTTCAACCGCGACACCTCGGAAAAATCTTTACCACCCACCGATGATTTCCGCTCACCCGCGCTGTCCTGATCTACAGGCGGTGGAATGGTCCAGACGCCGGACAAGCGAGGTGATCCATGGGATCGTTACAAGGTCAGAATGTCGTCGTCGTCGGAGGCAGCCGGGGTGTCGGCCGCGCGATCGTCGAAACCGTGTTGAGCGAAGGCGCGACGGTGCTCGCCGTTGCCCGCGGGGCAGCCGATTTGAAAGAGCTTTCCTGGGAGACGTCAGGCGTCAAGACGCTGGCGGCCGACGCCACGCAAGAGGCGGCGCCCGATACGGTGTTCGCAACACTTCAGCCGGACGTGCTGGTGATCTGTGCCGGCGCCCTTGCCCCGTCAGCACCCGTGCAGGACCAAAGCTGGGAGGACTTCTCCGCGAACTGGGACATGGACGTCAAGGCGTCGTTCCTGTTTTGCAAGGCCGCACTTCAGGGCCGGCTGAAGCCGGACAGCCGGGTGGTGCTGATCTCCAGCGGCGCAGCACTCAGCGGCGGCCCGCCGAACTCCGGCGGCTATTCCGGCGCCAAGCGCATGCAGATGTTCCTTGCCGCCCATTGTCAGAAGGAAGCGGACCGGCTTGGCCTTGGCCTGCGCTTCATGGCGCTGGTGCCGATGCGGATCATGCCGGGCACCGGCGTCGGCCAGCGCGGTATCGACGGCGTCTCGGCCTATCTCGGCATCAGCCCGGCGGATTTCCTCGCCAGCATGACCGACATGCAGACGCCGGCCGATGTCGGACACGCCGTGGTCACGCTCGCCGGCGGCAAGCTGCAAGGCGTCTCCTTCACCGTCAGCGGCAGCGGACTTGCGGCGGCGGCATGAGGCGCGCAGGATGCCAGTCGAATTCAACACAGTGGGCTCGATATGACAGACGCTCCCGGCCCGCTTGAGCCATTGGGCGAGCAAGGCCAGCCGATCCTCGATCGGCTGGCCTTCGAGCGCTTGACAATGGCCCACCGCCGCGCGCTCAAGCTGCACTGCTACCGGATGATGGGTTCGCTGCACGAGGCCGACGACCTCGTCCAGGACACGTTCCTGAAGGCATGGCGCGGCCGGTCGCAATTCGATGGGCGCGGCTCGCTGCGCGGCTGGCTCTACACAATCGCCACCAACAGCTGCCTCAACGCCATCAAGGCGCGGTCATCAGCGCAGCGCATTGTCGCGCCGCCCGGACGGCCGCCGACCGAAGGACGCGCCGCCGCCGGACCCGCCGCCGAGCTCGCATGGCTGGAGCCCTACCCGGACACCGAGCTGCCGGACCTCGTCGACGGCGAGCCTGGCCCGGAAGCGCGTTACGAGACCCGCGAAGCCGTGCAACTCGCCTTCGTCGCCGCGATCCAGTCTCTGCCGCCGAGGCAGCGCGCCGCCCTTTTGCTGTGCGACGTGCTGGGCTGGTCGGCGCTCGAGACCGCGCAATTGCTTGGCGGCTCCACCGCCTCGATCAACAGCGCCCTGCAGCGCGCCCGCGCAACGCTTGGCGAGCGCTATCCGCAGGGGCGTCCGCTGCAGCGCTCGCGCCCCAACAGCGAGGAAGGCCTGCTGCTCGAACGCTACATGCAGGCCTGGCAGGCCGCCAATCTCGACGGCTTCATCGAATTGCTGCGCGAGGACGCCACCTACCACATGCCGCCATGGCGGGACTGGTATCAGGGACGCGAGGCGATCCGCGGTTTCTTCAAGACTGTCTGGGGCAATTTCGCCGGCTACCACGCGGTCGCCACCAGGGCCAACGGCCAGCCCGCGGTCGCGATCTACGCCCGCCGCCACCAGGATCCCGAATGGCGCGCCCAGTCGCTGCATGTCATCGAGCCGGCCGACGGCGGGATCGCCTCGCTGACGGTCTATGTCGGCCCACTCGGCCCCGACCTTTTTGCTCCCTTCGGCCTGCCGCCTGTCTGGCCCCACTCCTGACGGTAAGCTGTCAGGAGCCCTGGCCTATAAGGCGATCACGGGAGCCCGGCGGCGGCTCAGCAATCAGGGAACAAAACAATGAATTTCGTCTCCGTCCGCATCATCACGTCAGACGTCCAGCGCCTCGTGCGCTTCTACGGCGAGATCACCGGCATGCCCGTGACGATGTACACGGAAGACTTCGCCGAACTGGCGACACCGGCCTGCACGCTGGCGATCGGCAGCACGCGCACCTTGCAGCTGTTCGGTGGCGACGTCGCCCGCCCCGCCGACAACCACACCGCCATCATCGAATTCCGCGTCGGCGACGTCGATGCGGAATTCGCCAGGCTGTCCGACACCATCAAGGACGCAACCGTGCAGAAGCCGACCACCATGCCCTGGGGCAACCGCTCGCTGCTGTTCCGCGACCCGGATGGCAATCTGGTGAACTTCTTCACGCCCGTGACCGCCGAGGCGATCAAGAAGGTCGACAAATAGCTGCCGATGGCGACCCTGCCGCAGGTCGCCCCAGCTGTCGCGCCTTTGGCAAACCAGGCGCCTTGCGGCGGTGGGTCAGTTTGAAATTCAACGCTCGATCATGCGCATGACGCGCACGGCATTGCCAACTACGCCGGCGGAGGCTTCTGGCCGTTAGCAACGGCGGTCACGGCTATTTCCTGAAGCGGCGGGCATGGCAGATCGGCATATGAGCAGAAAACGCAGCAATCACCCGCCAAGGGCTTCAAGAGCACGCCGCAGTTTTTGCATTCGTAGAAGTGAACGCAGGCGTCGGTCGGCATCGTTTCCACAGACTGATGTCCGCACTCAGGGCAAGTAAGGGTGCTCTCAAGCTTCATTGCCACTCCTAAGCACTGCGATCGTGGCGAATTTCAAACTGAGACACTGGCCTTCACGATCACTTCAATGGCATTGCCGATCACGTCGGCGGGCGTTTTGGCCCTTAGGTCCAATTGGCAGCTATTCGTCACCCTGCCTTGCTGAAAACGACCGTGCCGTCGTCTTTGCGAACCTCCACCGCTACAATGCCGTCCTCCAGCTTTCGAGCGGGGAAAGTCGCCATGGCGTGATCCCTCGCAGCCTTCTCGGCATCGAATGGCGTCTTTGCCACAATGCCTGTTTTCCCATACCATATGACAGTGAAGGCCATGGCCGATCCTATGCCGTGCACTAAGCATATAGGAGATCGGAGATGCGACAACGGATCGATGTCGATCAAAGTGCAAGCCGACACCGCGCACTTTTCTAAAGCGCGTCGCGTCGAAACGGATTCATGCGCCGCGCTTTAAGTCTTTGTTTGTATGCATGTCGTTGTCTCAAAACCGGGGCCACTTTTGAGCGACATGCATTAGGCCACGTCGAACCATTTGGTCGCGGGACAGCTTTGGCAGTTGGCGCCTGCGCCCCCTACTTCTGGTTCCATTTGCGGATGACCGGCTCGGTCAGATCGTGCTCATAGCCGAGCGCGCTGATGCTTGCGGTGTCCAGCACAAACAGCGCGCCGCCTTCCGGCGGCAGGCCGATCCAGCGGGCCGCCAGCACGCGCAGGAAATGCGCGCTGGAAAACACCAGGATGCTGGCATTGGCCTTGCGCAGCGCGGCGACGATTGTATCGGCCCGTGCGCCGACATCGGCCGCCATCTCGCCCTTCGGGCAACCATCGCGAAACACGTTCCAGCCGGGCCGCTCGGCCAGGATCTGTTTTGTCGTCAGACCCTCATAGGCGCCGTAGTCCCACTCCTGCAAATCGTCCTTCTTGACGCTCTCGGCACCAAAGCCGGCCAGCACGCTGGTGTTGTAGGCACGCTGCGACGGGCTCGACCATACGGCCGAGAACGACAGGCCCCTCAGGCGGTCCGCCACGCCGCGCGCGGCGGCCTCGCCGGCCGGCGTCAGCGGCATGTCGGTGCGGCCGGTGTGCTGCCCCGAAAGGCTCCACGCCGTCTCGCCATGCCGGACCAGATGGATCTGCGGAAACGTGCTGCTCATACGGGTGCCCCTCAAAGTTGCCGGCACCTTAGATGACGATCTGTCGAAGGGGAATCCGGCTGACGCGAAAGTGTGTGGTCGCCTGGCCTGGTCGGCAACGTGCGCGCTGTGGTGGTGCATATCGAGGACAAAAAGCCCTCCGAAGCGATCCTGGAACTGTCGCAGGCCGAAGGCTGCGACCTGATTGTGATGGCCTCGCATGGCCGCCGGGGACTGGGCAGGCTGCCGTTGGGCAGCCAGACCGCCGAGGTGCTGTCCTAGACCGAGATCCCGGTTCTGGTGGTTCGCTAGGGTCAGCCGCAGATGACGGGCTCTATTGAGCCGTTGCGCCATGCTCGCTTGCCCGCAGTGACATTGTCATCGCGATCTGCTGTGTCTGGACGATGAAAGGAGCTGTCTATCCATGCCAACGTCACATTAACCGTTGCCGAAGAGCGTTCCGCTTAATATCCGCGTCAAGCCGGAAGTTCGCACCCTGATTGACCGGGCAGCAGAGTTGCTCGGCAAGAATCGGACGGACTTCATGCTTGAAGCGTCGCAACGGGCCACCGAGGAAGCGTTGCTTGACCGTCCCGTGTTTACCGTCGAGCCGGATATCCACGCTCCGTTTCTGGCACGTCTCGACGCGCCGCCGCAACCGAACGAGCGATTGCGCCGTACCATGACGACAAAGGCCCCGTGGGACGCTGCGTGACGCTGTCGGATCCGGTTTCACTCGCCGAGGCCCGGTCGTGCACCTCAGCCGCAGTCACCTCTATGCGTGGTGGTGGGTCTGTTTGAATCTATGAGTTAAAGTCCGTGACAGGCGTCGCATAGACGACGATCGCGTATCCGTCTTGAAGGGCTGCCTCTGCGGCATGTCGCAAAACGTCATCGCCTATTGAAGAAACTTCAACTGCCAACGTCTTTGCGTCCCGCACCTCGATATGCTGCCAGCCACAGGTGACAAGATGCGTTGGCGTTGAGCATAACGCCGACTCCAGACTATCGGTGTTGGCAAAAACCAAAAGCGCGCGGCGCTCCCCATCGATAAATTGTTGATGCCCGTCTGCGCAGGCTACCAATTTCAGCACATGAAGGCTCATTTTGTCAGTCTGCCATTTTCTTGTACGGCCGGCGGGGGCTGTAGCTGATCCAACGGATAAGTCTACAGCACCACCTCCCCCGCGAGATAGACCCCAGCGCCAGCAGCCCGATAAAGAACACTGTGCGAAAGGTTTCGACGCTCATCCGCTGGCGCAGCACCTGGGCTGGCCTTTCGCATCTCGAGCAGAAACCGTTCTTCATCGACCGCCTGGTGGTGATCGCAGCGCGGAACTGGCCCGGCCTCGAAGGCCGTACAGCAAGCCTCGCCGACATTCTCGGTGAATCCTTCGTCGGGCTCAGCACCGGTCATGCGCTGCAGGAGCACATCACGCGCCAGGCCGCCCGCCTTGGCGGCCATCTGCATATCCGCATCCGCGTGCCTGGCCTCGACAATGTCTGCCGGCTGGTCGCGCAAGGCGCGGGCATCGGCATCGTGCCGGAAAGTGCGGCGCGCGGGTCGGCACGCACGCTGCGCAGCCTGCGGCTGACCGACGACTGGGCGACGCGCCAGCTCAATCTCTGCGCCCGCCGCTTCGACGAGCTGACGCCACAAGCGAAATTGCTGGCCGCCGCACTGGTCTGAAGCCACGCCAGCGGCCGCAACCCCGCGCCGGCCGGCGCCGACATATCCCCATCAGCGTGGAATCATTGCCTTGCATTTCAAAAATTCGTGACGTAGCTTGTTTGCACATTGGCAAAAAAAATGCCTGAATTTTTTCTTTTTATGAAAGACAAGGCCTTTGCGGGAACATCTCGATCTGACCGATCGGCGGCTGGTCAAACAGCTGTCGCAGGACGCGCAGCCGGGCATCAACCGCCTCGCCGAGATATTGGCGATTTCGGTGCCGACGGTGCGCACGCGCCTGCGCAACCTGCTCGACCGCAACCTGCTCAAGGTCGTCGGGCTTTTGAACCTGACCGAGCGCCCCGAGCTGATCTCGGCCATTGTCGGCATCAATGCGCAAGGACGCGGCCGGGCCCGCGAACTGGCCCAGCGCATTTCCGAACTGCCCTTCGTCAACTCGGCCTCGGTGGTCACCGGGCGCTTCGACATCATCGTCGACGTGACGGTGGCCGGTGACGTCGCCGATCTCTACCGCGTCACCAGCGAGCTGATCCCGGGTGCCGGCGAGCCGGGCGAAGTCGTGCGCAGCGAGACCTTCGTCGTCATGGCCTCCTGCAACAAATGGGTCAGCCTGCCGGAAGGCTGCTGGTCGGACGACAGCGTCCGCAAGGAGCCGGCATGAAGATCGCGGTTCTCGGCGGTCTCGGCCTGCAAGGCCGGGCGGCGATCGCCGATCTCGTCGCCAGCGGTGTCGAGGACGTGGTTTGCGTCGACACGGCAGCGGATGGTGCGGCTCGGCTTGACGGCCTGACCGACCTTGCCCGCGTGCGCTTCGTGGTACCGCAAGGCGCGATCGGCCCCGCCCTGGCCGGCGTGCTGGCGGATGTCGACGCCGTCATCGACCTGTTGCCGCAGCCGCTGATGCGCGAGGCGATCCAGGCCGCGATCGCAACGCGCACGCCGCTGGTCACCACCAATTACGGCAAGGCCATCGCCGACCTGGCGCCGGCCGCCGAACAGGCCGGCGTCTCGATCATGACCGAATGCGGGCTCGACCCCGGCATCGACCTTGTGCTCTACGCGCGCGCCGCAAGGCAGTTCGATAGCATCGCCGCGATCGATTCCTATTGCGGCGGCATCCCCGAACCGAAGGCGATGGCCAAGCCCCTCTGCTACAAGGTGAGTTGGAACTTCGACATGGTTCTGGTCAGCCAGAACCGCGACAGCGTGATGATCGATGACGGCGAACGCGTCGCGGTGCCGGCCGGCCAGCAGCATGACAATCCCTTCATCCATGAGATCGAGGTCGCGGGCCTGGGCCGGCTTGAAGCCTTCCCCAATGGCGATGCGCTGCACTATGTCGAGATGCTGGACGCGGCAAAAGGGCTGCGCCGCTCGGGCCGCTATACGCTGCGCTGGCCGGGATGGTCGGCCTTCTGGGCGCCGCTGAAGGAGCTCGGCTTCCTCTCCGAAGACAAGGTGCCCGGCACCGGCTCCAGCCCACGCGAATTCCTCGGCCGGCTGCTCGGGCCGCAATTGCAATACGGCCCCGGCGAAAAGGACCTGTGCGTGATGCGCAATGTCTTTTCCGGCCTCGAAGGCGGCCGCCGCAAGACGGTGACGTCGGACCTGATCATCGAGCGCGACCTGGCCTCCGGCCTGTTCGGCATGAGCCTCGGCGTCGGCTACCCCGCCAGCATCGTGGCGCAGATGCTCGCGCGCGGCGACATAACCAAACCTGGCCTGCTCAACCCGCTGCTCGATGTGCCCGAGGACCGCTTCTTCGACGAACTGGCCCGGCGCGGCATCACGGTTGCCGAGACTGTGACCTGGGACTGAGAATTTTCGAACGGTGGCCGCCGCCGGCAACGGCGCTGCCGCTCAAAAAGCACCCCGAAGGGTGAAACAACAACGTGGAACAATAAAACAAGGAGGAATGCCAAAATGAAGATTGCCAGACTTTTCATCGCCGGACTTGCACTCGCCGGGCTCACCACCGCTGCCAGCGCCGGAACGCTCGACGACATCACCAAGCGCGGCGAACTGCGCGTCGCCGTGCAGACACAGGGACCGCCCTTCTCGCTGGTCGGCGCCAATGGCGAACGCACCGGCAGCTCGGTTGAACTGGCCGAACTGATGGCCAAGGAAATGGGCGTCAAGATCACCTTCCTCGACTTCGACTGGGACGGCCTGATCCCGGCGCTGCTGTCGGGCAAGGCCGACCTTCTGGTTGCCGACATGACGCCGACGCTGGCGCGCGGCATGAAAGTCGCCTTCACCAAACCTTACATGTATACGGGCAGCACCGTCTTCACCAAGGCCGACAGCAAGTTCAAGACCACCGAGGACTGCAAGGCCAAGGGCACCAAGATCGCCGTACTGCTCGGCGCCACCGGCGAGAAGGAGGCCAAGGCCGTCTTCACCGATGCCGACATCAAGAGCTACAAGGGCGGCGGTCCGCTGCTGCTCGACGCCGTCAACAATGGCCAGGCCGATTGCGGCGTCAACGACGTCTCGGCGGTGACAGGCCAGTCGACCGCCTATCCGGCCGGCACCTTCACCATCATGCCGGAGCTTTTGTCGAAGGAGCCGCTTGCCTTCGCCACCCGCTATGACGAGCCGGACCTGCTGGTCTGGATGAACCTGTTCCTCGACCAGGTCAGCATCGACGGCCGCCTGCAGAAGAACCTCGACTACTGGGTCAATTCCGACGCCTGGAAGAAGGATCACTAATGCATGTCGCCCAAAAGTGCGTAGCGGTTTTGGGACAACGACATGCATGAAAACAAAGAGTAAGCAGCCATAGAACCCGGGCGGTTTCGCGCGCGTCTTGAGCGCCGCGAAGCCGCCTGGACTTTCGCTTCGCCCGCTTTGGGGAACCGCCCAGCGATGCTCGAAAATTTCAGTTTCCGCACCATCGTCGAATACCTGCCTCTGTTCGGGCAGGGCCTGGTCACGACCGTGTGGCTGTCGGCGCTGTCCTTTGTCGGCGCGCTCGCCGTCGGCATCGTGCTGTGCGCCATGAACCTGCAGCGCGGCTGGCTGTTTCGCACGCCGGCCAAGGCCTATATCGACGCCGTGCGCGCCACGCCCTTGCTGGCGCAGCTCTATTTCCTTTATTTCGGCCTGCCACGGCTCGGCTTCGTGCTGCCCGAGTTGGTCGTCGGCATCCTGGCGCTGTCGCTGAACAGCGGCGCCTATGTCGCCGAGATCATTCGCGCCGGCATCCTGTCGATCCCGCGCGGCCAGGTCGAAGCCAGCGTCGCCTCGGGCATGACTTATGTCCAGCGCATGCGCCTGGTCGTCCTGCCGCAAGCCTTCAAGGTGACGATCCCGCCGCTGCTCGGCCAGGCGATCGTGCTGGTCAAGGATTCCGCACTTCTGTCGCTGATCTCGGTTGCCGAGCTGACCCGCGCCGGCCAGCTGCTCGCCTCCGACCGCTTCATGCCGGCGGAAGGTTTTCTCACCATCGCCGCCTTCTACCTGCTGCTCTATTACTGCCTCAAGGGGCTGGCTGCTCTGTCCGGTCGCTGGCTCGGCACAGCGGGGGCGCGGACATGATCTGGCAACAGTTCCTCAGCCTCGCCGGCAGCTATCCCTTGGCGCTGCGCGGCCTCGGCATGACGGTGGTGCTGTCGCTGATCAGCCTGGTGCTGGGCACGCTGCTCGGCTTCGGCCTCGGCATCTTGCGCACCGGCAGCAACCGGCTGATCGCCAGCGTCATCGGCGCTTGGGTCGACCTCATCCGCGGCACGCCGTTCCTGGTGCAGATCTTCCTGATCTTCTTCATCCTGCCGGAGTTCGGCATCGAGCTCGATGCCTTCACCGCCGGCATCATCGCACTGACCAACCTTGCCGCCTGCTTCATCTGCGAGATCGTCGCCGCCGGCATTCGTTCGGTGCCGACCGGCCAGGTCGAGGCGGCGCTTGCATCCGGCCTGTCGCGCTGGCAGCGCATGCGCCAGGTGGTGCTGCCGCAGGCGATGCGCATCGTGCTGCCGCCACTGGTCGGGCAATATGTGCTGCTGATCAAGGATTCTTCGGTCGTCTCGGCGATCGGGTTGACCGACCTCACCCGCGTCGGCTGGCTGGTGGTGCAGCGTGTGCCCAACGGCCTGCTGGTCTTCTTCCTCGTCGGCGTCGGCTATTTCATCGTCTGCTATCCCCTGATCATGCTCGCCCGCCGGCTCGAGCGCCGCATGGGCGCGGCGCATGGCGAGGTGCAGCTGTGACATCGAACCCCAAAGGTCCGGCAAATATGACCAAAACCGGTATGATCGACTTTCGCGGCGTCAACAAATGGTTCGGCGCGCTCAACGTGCTGAAGGACATCACGCTCAGCGTCGAGCCGCGCGAAGTGGTGGTCGTCTGCGGTCCGAGCGGCTCCGGCAAGAGCACGCTGATCCGCTGCGTCAACGGGCTGGAGGCGATCAAGGACGGCGATCTCGTCGTCGACGGCCAGCGCCTCGGCGATGCCGCCACCAACATGACGCAGCTGCGCACCGAGATCGGCTTCGTCTTCCAGTCGTTCAACCTCTATCCGCACAAGACCGCGCTCGAGAATGTGACGCTGGCGCCCATCCATGTCCGCAAGATCCCGCGCACTGAAGCCGAAAAGGCCGGGCGCGAATTGCTGGCCAAGGTCGGCCTGGCCGACAAGGTCAACGCCTATC
Source organism: Mesorhizobium kowhaii (assembly GCF_042431665.1). Classification (NCBI taxonomy): domain Bacteria; kingdom Pseudomonadati; phylum Pseudomonadota; class Alphaproteobacteria; order Hyphomicrobiales; family Phyllobacteriaceae; genus Mesorhizobium; species Mesorhizobium kowhaii. The sequence continues at coordinate 46,906 of NZ_JBHLYT010000008.1, read as the reverse complement.
CGGCGCAGCTCTCCGGCGGACAGCAGCAGCGCGTGGCGATTGCGCGTTGCCTCGGCATGCGGCCCAAGATCATGCTGTTCGACGAGCCGACCTCGGCACTCGACCCCGAGATGATTTCGGAAGTGCTCGACGTCATGGTGGCGGTCGCCGAGGAAGGCATGACCATGATGGTGGTGACGCATGAGATGGGCTTTGCCCGCAAGGTCGCCCAGCGCGTGGTGTTCATGGACGCCGGCGCCATTGTCGAAAGCGGCACGCCGGACGAGTTCTTCTCGCACCCCAAGACCGACCGCAGCCGGGCCTTCCTGAGCAAGATCCTGCGGCATTGAGCGTCCAGGCTGGAGCATGATCCCGAAAAGTGGAATCCGGTTTTCGGAAAAAATCATGCTCAAACAAGAAGATAGAGCCCCATCCCGATACCATCGGGATGGAACAGGCTCTAGCTCGCCTCTTCCGGACTGCCGCCAATCGCAAATGCCACCCGGCCGTCGCGCCGCCTGAGCAACGCGATGGCGAAAAAAGCGATGACGCCGCTCGCGGCGACGACCACCAGCACCCACAGCGAATTGGCGACGGATGTCCGCGCCATCATGAAGGCGAGCGCGAACGGCGCGAAGGCCGAGGTGAACTGGCGGGCAGCGCTTGCCCATCCCAGCCGCGCGCCATAGCCTTCGCGGCCGAAGAGCTCGAGCGGCAAGGTGCCGCCGACAATGCTGGTGAGACCGGAACCGAGGCCGAACAGCAGCACGAACAGGAAGGCGCCGGGCAGCCATGGCGTGGTCAGCAGCAGCGTGCACAGCCCGGCCGTGAGCAGCAACGCGGCAATGACGGCGAGATGTGTTTGCTGAAGGCGCCCGCCAAACAGCATGTTGATCAACCGGCTGGCGACCTGCGCCGGCCCGAACAGGGTCGAAACGAAGAGACCGGCCGCACCGAGCCCCAGTGCCGCCGTCAGCGGCACCATGTGGATGAGGATCGCCGACAGCACGAAGCCCTCGGTGGCGAACCCCGCCAGCATCAACAGGAACGCCGCCCGGCCGCGCCGCGGATCGAGCGGCGCGGCCGCTTCATGGGCCGGCCCGCGCTCTTGCGGCGTGGCCGTCGCGTGACGGCGCGACAGCCGCATCAGCCAGGCGTGGATCGGCAGGCAGAGCCCGAGATTGAGCGCGGCGAACAGCAGATACACCTCGCGCCATGTCAAATCCGCATGCAGCGCCGAGGTCAGCGGCCAAAACAGGGTCGAGGCAAACCCGGCGATGAGCGTGAGGTGGGTGATGGAGCGTTGCGGTCGGGGCACCCCGATCTGCACGATCGCCACGAAGGCGGCGCTGTAGAGGACGAAGCTGGAGGCCAGCTCCATCGCCAGCAATGCCAGAACGAAGGTCACGCGGCCGGGCGAGACGGCGCACAGCGCCAGCGCGACGGCTGCCGCGACCGAGCCGATGGTCATGATGCGCCCGGCGCCAAACCGGTCGGCCCAGCGCCCGGCCGTGGGCGCGAACAGGCTGCCGGCAAACAGCGAGGCGGACAAGGCGCCGAACACCCACCCTTCCGCGAGGCCGAATTCCCTGGCCATCGCCGGCGCCAGGATCGAGAAGCTGTAATAGAGCGTGCCGTAGCCGATGATCTGGGTCAGCCCTAGTCCCCAGATCGCCTTGCGCAGGACAGACCGGTCAGGCATCGGCGCGTACGGCCTCCGTCGCCTTGGCGCCAACCGAGGGGCGGCCTGTCGCGCAACCGCAGCCCGACGCGCCCTTTGCCTTGGCGTTCGCGTCCTCGATGCAGCAGGCATCGACGTTGGCGGGCGCAGGCCCGCCGCAGCAGCCTTCGCTGTCCGATCCCGTCACGACGTCGGCGCTGCACACGCCGGTCTCCGGCAGCACCAGCCGCACCTCGCGGGCCGCGACATGGTCTCCGGCAATGTCGGCGACCACCGAGCAGACCTGCTCGTAGCCGGTCGCCATCAGGAACGTCGGGGCGCGGCCGTAGGATTTCGAGCCGACGATGGTGAAGCCGGGTTCGGGGTGCGCCAGTTCCCTTATGCCATGCGCGGGAACCGTGCCGCAGGAGTGGAAATTCGGATCGATCAGCGGCGCCAGCGCCGGCGGCGCTTCGACGGCGGGATCGAGCGCGATGCGGATTTCGCCGAGGAACGACAGGTCGGGCCGGAAGCCGGTGGTGACGACGATCCGGTCGACGGCAAGGCTGAACGGCTTGCCGGCCAGGGTCGCGTCGACGGCGAGCCCCTCGCCCTGCCTCTCGATGCGGTTGACGGCGAAGGCTGCCAGCATGTTCAGCCGTCCATCCGCCATCGCCTGCTTGGCGGCGAGGCCAAGCGCGCCACGTTCCGGCAACTGGTCGTTCAAGCCGCCGCCAAGCAGCCGGTCGACGCTGGCATGACGCAGCGCCCAGAAGATCTCGGTGCCCGGTGCTGCGTCCTGCAGCTCCATGAGCGCCAGGGCGACATTGATGGCCGAGTGCCCGCCGCCGATGACGAGGACACGCTTGTCCGCATAGCTGTCCCTGGCTTTGCCGACCACGTCGGGAATGCCGTAGGCGATGCGCCCGCAGGCCCCGCCTTCGCCGGCAACCGGCAGCCCGTCGACACCGATGGGGTTTGGCCGCGACCACGTTCCGGAGGCATCGATGACGGCGCGCGCGAGAACGCGGTGCTCGCCGCCGGTATCGCGATAGCGGATGACGAAGGGAGCGTCCTTGCGGCCGTCATTGGCGACCTTGTCATGTCCCTGACGGGTGATCGCGGTGACCTCGGCGCCGAGCTTCAGGTTGCCGGCGATCCCGGGAAGTGCGGCAAGCGGCGCCAGATAGTCGCGCACGATCTCACCACCGGTCGGCAGGCCGCGCATGTCCGGCGCCGTCCAGCCGGAGCGGTCGAGCAGCGCCCGTGCCGCCGCGTCGATATTGTATTGCCACGGCGAGAACACCCGCACATGGCCCCAATCGAGCAGTGCAGCGCCCACGCTTTCGCCGCGTTCCAGGATGAGCGGACGGATGCCGCGTTCGACGAGATGCGCGGCGGCGGCGAGGCCGACCGGGCCTGCGCCGATCACCGCGACGGGAAGATTTGCCATCATGTCCATATGTTCGATCCTTCCGGTATCTTCGAATTACAGAGCAAAAAAAATCAGGCCAGCGCCTTGCCGACGGCAGGCGCGCAGGTGGCATCGGCGCAGCACTCGTCGGCGAGATAGCCGATCAGGGCATTCATGCCGGGATAGTTGGCGCGGCAGATCAGCGTCGTCGCTTGCCGCTCCTGCGTGACAAGGCCGGTGTCGACCAGCCGTTTGAGGTGATGCGACAGCGTCGAGGACGGGATGTCGAGCTTGCCCTGGACGCTGCCGACGGGAAGCCCACCGTCACCGGCGCGCACGAGGATGCGGTAGAGCTGAAGCCGCGTCGGGTTGCCGAGCGCTTCAAGCTGGGCGGCTGCTTTTTCGAGTTTCATGGAAGTAAGCTACGCGGCGCCTGTCGAGTCGTCAACCCAATTTCGAAAAATATGGAAATACTGTCAGCCGGCCCGCTTGCCCGAGGCGTCGAAGACCACCTCGCCATCCTCCTTGGTAAACGCGCCGATGTCCGGGTTGGGCAGGATATCCAGCACCTTTTCCGACGGCCTTGCCAGCACGACGCCGAGCGGGCTCACCACGATCGGCCGGTTGATCAGGATCGGATGCGCCAGCATGAAATCGAGGATCTCGTCGTCGGACCATTTCGGGTCGGCGAGGCCGAGTTCGGCATAGGGCGTGCCCTTCTCGCGCAGTAACTCACGCGGTGTCATGCCCATGGCTGCGATCAACTCGACCAGCCTTTCGCGCGCCGGCGGCGTCTTCAGATATTCGATCACCTCCGGCTCCTCGCCCGACTGCCGGATAATGGCCAGCGTGTTGCGCGAGGTGGCGCAGGCCGGATTGTGATAGATGGTGATGGTCATTTCGCGGCTTTCATCTGTCTGGTTGGTTTCGGTTCGGCAAGCAGCCAGCCCGCCAGGGCCATGGCCAGCAGCGCTCCCAGCAATTCGGCGGCTACGAAGCCCGGCAGGTCGATCGGGCGGATGCCAGAAAACGTGTTGGAAAAAGCGCGGGCGATAGCGACGGCCGGATTGGCGAAGGAGGTCGAAGCGGTGAACCAGTAGGCCGCCGTGATGTAGAGCCCGACCAGCCAGGGGATCGCGTCGGAGCGGAAGCGCAGGCCTGCCAGGATGGTGAAGACAAGGCCGAAGGCGGCGACTGCCTCCGCGAGCCACTGCCCGGTTCCGGTCCGCACCGTCGCGGAGGCTTGCAGGATCGGCAGTTCGAACATGGCGTGGGCCAGAAACGTCCCGGCAATGCCGCCCGCGACCTGGGCGATGACATAGGCAAGCGCCGCGTTCGCCTCGATCTCGCGACGGAGCGCGAATACCAGCGTGACGACGGGATTGAAGTGCGCCCCCGAGATCGGTCCCAGGATCGTGATCAGCACGACGAGGATCGCCCCCGTCGGCAAAGTATTGCCCAGCAATGAAACGGCGACGTCGTGCGTCAGCCGGGCGGCCATGATGCCGGAGCCGACCACGGTCGCGACCAGCAGCGCGGTTCCCAAGGCTTCCGCGACGATGCGGCGCGGCAGATCGGCCGCCATAGCCTTCAGCCAGCCTTCGGCAGATTGCGGCCGATCTCGTCCAGACGCTTCCGGATCGCTCATCGGCGGGCTCCTAGCAATCACAGGTCACGGCGTTGATGACGGGACGGCAGAGCTCCGGCGCGCCGTTGCAGCAATCTTCCATCAGATAGGCCAGGAGGTCACGAAAGCCGGTCATGTCGGCGACGTAGCGCACGATCCGGCCGTCGCGTTCGGGATGGATCAGCCCGGCATGGGCCAGCACCTTAAGATGCGCCGACATGGTGTTCTGGACCGTCTCAAGCCTTGCAGCGATCTCGCCCGCCGGAATGCCTTCCGGACCGGCGCGCACGAGCAGCCGGAAGACATCCAGCCGCGTCTCCTGGCCAAGCGCCGCCAGCGCATTCAAAGTTCCTTTTTTATCCATATATCCGAATCCTTGGATTTATGGATATCGGCTTTCTCGCGACCTGTAAAGTGATCCCGAGCAGCCGCCTTGCAGATCGGATGCCGAGCCGGCGGCAAGCGAGTTTTTGTCGGCAGGAATCCTGAGTGACGGACGGCTGACCGTGACCGGCTTTCCGCCCCCGTGCCTTGCTGTCAGGTGACGGCCAGCACCTTGCCCGTATCGTGCTCGCGCACGAAATCCACGCGGGCGCCGTCCCAGTGATAGCTGTAATGCCGGCCCTGGACCGGAATGGTGATGGCGTCCGGCCAGAAGATGCCGATGCAGCCCCCGCCCGGCATGCGCACGCTGTTCCACACCAGCCCGTCGCTGCCGGTCGCCCGCAGCGCCCGCCCTTCCGCTTGCGAGGCGGTGTAGTCGTCGGGATCGAGCACGCCGGGCACCGCGTTCACGTCGTCGAGGTCGCGGTCGACGCTGCCGACCAGCACGCGGAAATCCGCCGTCCAGCCCGGATCCTCATTGGTGGCGCGCATGAATTTCTGATGGTGGTGGATGGTCTCGGCGAGCGCCACCTCTTCGCTGTCGCCGGCATAATAGAGTCCGTAACTGCCATCCGAGAACCGGCCCGGCCGCAGGGTCGAACAATGCACGAAGGGCGCCATCACGAAGCTGGCGCCGGGGCCTGAAATCCTCCGGGCGGCCGACACCTTGCCGAGATCGCCGATTTCGAGCCGGATGCGCGGGTTCGTCTTCTCCTCGACGGCGGCCAGTGCCTCCCAGTCGCGCGGGTCGGCAATATCCTCGAACAGGTCGATCGGCGGATGGATGGAGCGGATGATGCGGAAGGTCTGGTGCCAGTGGACGCGGCGACGGACCGCTAGCCCACTCACCATGCACCACGCTCCGCATCAAGCCATTCGCGCATCGCGGCAAGGTCGGCGATCTCTCCGCGCAGCATCAGGTCGAGCGCCGATTGGCCGCCGAAGATGGCATTGGGCTTGCGGATCCAGGCATAACCGCGCGCCGGCTCCGTAAAGAGGTAGCGCAGGCCTTTGTGGATGCCCATCAGGTGCGCCATGCGGGTGCGCAGGTCGCGGTCGATCCTGCCGACGCCGCCTTCCTTCCAGCGTGCCCAAGTGCGCGCCGACATGCCGCCGAGCAGGATGCAGGCCTCCAGGTCGGTGAGATTCCAGGCCTTGAACAGGTTGATGGTGGTGCGCGCCAGCGCGCCCGCCTCGTCGTCGGTGATGACGCTTCCCACCGTGGCCGGTGTGGTGACTATGGGCTGAAGCTGCATTTTTGCTCCTCACAATTGGCATATATATAGCACGTATATGCCAAATGGCAAGGATGGGGATCGCGGGCCGCACATCATCAGGGCGGCCCTTGGCGAAACCGGGTCGTGTGCCTACTCCGCCGCCTCGTAACCGGCGATGCCCTTGATTTCGAGAAAATCCTCGAGCCCGTATTCGGCATATTCGCGGCCGTTGCCCGACTGCTTGTAGCCGCCGAACGGCAGGCCGGCGTCCCAGGTCGGATAGTTGATGTAGACATTGCCGGTGCGCATGCGCGCCGCCACTTCGCGCGCCTTCTTCATGTCCTTGGTCTGGATGTAGGAGGCCAGGCCGTAGACGGTGTCGTTGGCGGTGTCGATCACCTCGTCGACGCTGTCATAGGGCATGATCGCCAGCACCGGCCCGAAGATTTCTTCGCGCGCAATGCGCATGTCGTGGGTGACGTCGGCGAACACGGTCGGCCTGATATAATAGCCGCGGTTGAGTTCGGCCGGGCGGCCGGGGCCGCCGGCGACCAGTGTCGCGCCTTCGTCGATGCCGCTCTGGATCAGGTCCTGGATCTTGTCGAACTGGATCTGGCTGACGACCGGGCCGAGCCTGGTGCCGGCAGCGTCCGCCGGACCGACGGTGAACTTCTCCGCCGCCGCCTTGGCATAGCCGGCAGCCTCGTCGTGGCGATCGCGCGGCACGAACATGCGCGTCGGCGCGTTGCAGGACTGGCCGCTGTTGCCGAAGCAGCCGCCGACGCCCTTGGTGACGGCGTTTGCGAGGTCGACATCGGGGAACAGGATGTTGGCCGACTTGCCGCCGAGCTCCTGATGCACGCGCTTGACCGTGTCGGCGGCGGCCTTGGCCACCAGGATGCCGGCGCGGGTCGAACCGGTAAACGACATCATGTCGATGTCGGGATGGCTGGACAGCGCCTGGCCGACGCCCGGTCCGTCACCGTTGACGAGGTTGAAGACGCCCTTCGGCACGCCGGCTTCGTCCAGGATTTCGGCGAAGATGATGGCGTCGAGCGGCGCGATTTCGGAGGGCTTGAGCACCATGGTGCAGCCGGCGGCAAGGGCGGGACCGACCTTGCAGGTGATCTGGTTCAGCGGCCAGTTCCACGGCGTGATCAGGCCGACGACGCCGATCGGCTCCTTGACCACCAGCGAGCTGCCCTTCACATGGCGGAACTCGAAGCTCTTCAGCACGTCGGCCATCTTCTGCAGATGCGCGAGGCCAACGCCGACCTGGCTGTCGAGCGCGAACTGGCGCGGCGCACCCATCTCGCGCGACACGGCCAGCGCCAGATCGGCGCTGCGCTTCTTGTAGACCGCGATGATGCGGTTCAACAGTTCGAGCCGCTCGCCGACCTCGGTAAAGCCAAACGTGTTGAAGGCGCGCTTGGCAGCGGCCACCGCCTTGTCGACATCGGCCTTGGAGCCGAGCGAAATCTGCGCGAAGGCATCCTCGTTCGACGGGTCGATGACGTCGAATGTGTTGGGCACAACCGGATCGACCCACGCGCCATCGATATAGAACTGCAGATTGTGTGACATGGTTTTCTCCCTGAGATGCACCGCATGGCCCTGCCGGCCGTCATATGTGGCTGGAGATAACGATGCACAAACGCCGCTGTCAAACGCAAGAGCCAAGTGATTGAGCCAGCCTGTGCAATATGCCTTCGTCGTCCTGGGGCGGACCGCTCCACATCAGCCTGCCAGCCTCTTGCTCATATAGACCGTCACACCATTCATGAACGGCTCTTCCCGGTCCACGATATAGCCGCATCTTTTGTAGAGCGACACATTGGCCTCGAAGGCGCCATTGGTCAGCAGGCGAAGCTCGCGGCGTCCCGCTTCGATCGCCTTGTGCTCGGCCCGTTCCAGCAAAAGCCGGCCGATGCCCCTGCCCTGCGCCAGCGGTGCGACGCAGACATTCTCGATCCAGAGGTGATCCTCCGCCACCATGGTTTCGATCATCCCGACAATACCGCCATCCTCGACGGCGAGCTCGAACGGATGCTCGGCAACGGCCTTGTCGTAGTCGGTGCGCATCGGCAGCGGCTCGCGGCCGATAACCGGCACCCATTTGGCATAGGCGGCGCGCACGATATCCCTGATCGCGGGGGCATCCGCCGGCTCGGCCGGACGAAGCCGGATGGAAGAAGAATCCTTAGTCATCAAGATGCTCCAGGCATGAAAACCCCGCCGGCGGATGTCGCGGGCGGGGCTGGAAACGAACGAACCGGGCCTATCGTGCCGGTCTTTGTCGTCGCGCAATCAGCTTGCCGCTCCGCATTGTGCAGAAGCGGCGTCGCTTGGTGTTGGCAGGCGCAAAGACGAACATGGCGTCAAGCTGGAGCAGGAACCGCTACGCTGTCAAGGCGGCGGTCGGAGCAACCCTCAATACTCCTGGGCCGTCGGCCGGAACAGGATCTCGTTGATGTCGACCTCGTCGGGCTGGCTCATGGCGAACACCACCGTCCTGGCGAAGGAATCGGCGGGGATCGCCACCCGGTCGTACAGTGCACGCACGCCTTCGGCGACATCGGGCTCGGTGACGCTGTCGGGCAGTTCTGTCGCCACCGCGCCCGGCGAGATGATGGTGGTGCGGATGTTGTAGGGTTTTACTTCCTGGCGCAGGCCCTCCGAGATGATGCGCACCGCGTGCTTGGTCGCGGCATAGACGGCGCCGCCCGGCCCCACCTTGTGGCCGGCCACCGACGACACGTTGATGATATGGCCGCTCTTCTGCGCCTTCATATGCGGCAGCGCGGCGGCGATGCCGTAGAGCACGCCCTTGATGTTGACGTCGATCATCCGGTCCCAATCCTCGACCTTGCCGCGCTCGAGCGGCGAATGCGGCATCAGCCCGGCATTGTTGATGATGACGTCGACCCGGCCATGCATCTTGACCGCATGATCGACGAGACGCCGGACCTGGCCGACATCGGTCACGTCGGTCGCCAGAATGGCGTCCTTGCGGAGCGACAGCTGTTCGGCGAGCGCCTGCAGCCGGTCGAGACGCCGCGCGCCCAGCACCAGCTTCGCGCCCTCTTTGGCGAGAAGCCGCGCGGCGGCTTCGCCCAGCCCGCTGCTGGCGCCAGTGATGACAACGACCTTGTCCCTGATGTTCTCGCTCATGATCTCTTCCTTTTGATTTTTGGCATTGCTGCCGGCCGCAGCTTGGGCGTTCGAGTTGGCGGCTCAGCCGGGCACGTCGACCCGGCCAAGCCAGCCTGTGACCTGCTCGAGCGTCTCGCGTTCCTGGTCGCACTGCTTGGAAAATCCCTCGATGAGCCGCGCCCCTGGCGCATGGTCGGCGAGGACTTTCAGGCTCTGCCCGAGGCCGTAGCCGCCATGGGTGATGAACGGCACCAAGGTCTTGCCGGACAGATCGTGCCGCGACAGGAAGGAGCGGATCACCGAAGGCGCGGTCATGCCCCAGATCGGAAACCCCAAGAAGACCGTTTCATAGGATTTGACGCCCGGCACCGTGGCGGCGAGCGGCGGTTCGAAGCCGGAGTCTCGCTGCTGTTGCGCCACGGCGACCTGTTCCGCGTAGTCTTCGGGATAGGGATTGGCGGTCTGGATCTCGAAGATGTCAGCTCCGCGAGCCCGACCAATCTGGCGCGCGATGACACGCGTATTGCCGGTGCGGGTGTAGTACGCCACCAGAATTTTGGCGCCGCCTGCCGGCCGCGCCTTCGACGCGCTGGCAGGCAGGCTCAATCCAGTGCCCAATGGCAATGCAAGCGCGGTCATCAGTGCACCCCGTCTTGAGAACAGGCTCGGTTTGCTCATCTCGGCCTCCTTGGCGCGTGCCCCTAGCGATCGATCCTTGCCGCTTGTTGCGGCGAATAGCGCTCTCCCTGCACGGCAATCGCCGAGACCGCGTTCTCAATGTCGCGAAGATCGTCGGCCGTCAGCGCAACGGCGGCCGATCCGATGTTCTCCTCGAGGCGATTGAGCTTCGTGGTGCCGGGGATCGGCACGATCCAGGGCTTCCGTGCCAGCAGCCAGGCGAGCGCGACCTGAGCTGGGGTCTCCTTCTTCTCGGCCGCGATCGCAACGATCGCATCGACCAGAGCCTGGTTCGCCTTGCGGGCCTCCTCTGCAAAACGCGGGACGGTGTTGCGGAAGTCGCTGCTGTCGAACGTCGTGTTGGCGTTGATGGCGCCAGTGAGGAAGCCCTTGCCCAATGGACTGAAGGGGACGAAGCCGATCCCCAGTTCTTCGAGGACCGGCAGGATCGCCTCCTCGGGCTCACGCCACCACAGCGAGTATTCGCTTTGAAGCGCGGCGACCGGCTGCACCGCATGCGCGCGCCTGATCGTACGCACGCCCGCCTCGGAGAGGCCGAAATGCTTCACTTTACCCTGTTGGATCAAGTCTTTAACCGCGCCGGCCACCTCTTCGATGGGTACGACCGGATCGACGCGGTGCTGGTAGAGGAGATCGATGTGGTCGGTCCTCAGCCGTTTGAGCGAGGCCTCGACGACGTCGCGGATATGCTCGGGCCGGCTGTCCATGCCGTCGTGTCCGGCTGTACCAGTGATGTCGATGCCGAACTTGGTGGCGATCACCACCTGGTCGCGGATTGGCTGCAGCGCCTCACCGACGACCTCCTCATTCTTGAACGGGCCGTAGACCTCCGCGGTGTCGAAGAAGGTGACGCCGCGCTCGAACGCCGCCCGGATCAGGCGGACTGCATCCGCCGTCTCCATCGGTGCCCCGTAGGATTGGCTCATCCCCATGCAGCCCAGCCCGATGGCCGAGACTTCGAGACCGTTTGTTCCAAGTGTGCGCTTTTGCATTGTTGTTCTCCTTGCTTGCCTAACGATCAATCGCCGCGTCCAGCCCCGCCGACAGCGGAGCGCCCATGATGTCGATGGTGGCAAAGGCGGCGTCGATTTCGGCCAGGTCTTTGGCCGTCAGTTCGACGTCAACCGCCGCCAGATTGTCATCGAGATGCGCCACCTTCGTGCCGCCCGGTATCGGCACGATCCATGGCTTCTGGGCCAGCAGCCAGGCAAGCGCGATCCGGGCCGGCGTGATGCCCTTGCGGCCGGCAAGCCCTTTCAGGAAATCGACCACCTTGAAGTTGGCCTCCAGTGCATCCGGGGTGAAGCGCGGGAAATCCTTCCGCAGGTCGTTGGGGTCGTCGAACCTCATGTCCCTGGTGATCGCGCCGGTGAGGAACCCTTGGCCAAGCGGCCCCCAGGCGACGAGGCCGATGCCAAGCTCTTCGCAGACCGAAAACTTCGTCTGCTCGGGTTCGCGCATCCACAAGGAATAGTGATCCTGGACCGCCGCCACGGGCTGCACGGCATGAGCCTTGCGGATGTTCGCGGTACTCGCCTCGGACAGTCCGAAATGTTTGACCTTGCCTTCTCCGATGAGCGCCTTCACCGCTCCGGCGACATCCTCCATGGGCACGGCCGGGTCAACGCGGTGCTGGTAGAGAACGTCGATGCGGTCGGTGCGCAGACGCTTCAGCGAAGCGTCGACAACCTCGCGGATATGCGCCGGCCGGCTGTCGAGCCCCACCATCTCGCGCTTCTCGTTGATCTTGAAGCCGAACTTCGTGCAGATCAGAACACGATCGCGAACCGGTTCAAGCGCCTCGCCGATCCGTGGCAGGCCCGAGACCGAAGCTCAGCCCCATGCAGCCGAGGCCGATGGCCGAAACCTCCAGGCCGCTTGTTCCGAGTGTGCGTTTTTGCATCGTGGTTCTCTCTCAATTCCTGTTGAAGGCCGCTGGCCTATCTGGAGCTCAGGCATTCGCGCCGGTCGCAACCGCCTGCGCCGCCTTGCGGGGCCGCACGATCAGCGCGCAGACGATCAGCAGCGCCAGCGCCAGCATGGCGGAGCCGGCGGTGACCGCCATGCCGAAGCGGTAGGCGAGCAGCTCTCTTCCATCGAGCGCGCCGGCGCCGACGGCCGCCACGGCAACAAGTACGCCGAGGCCGAGCGAGTTGCCGAGCTGATGGGCGACGTTGACGACGCCCGAGGCTGCGCCGGCATCGGCAGGCACCACGCCGGCAATGCCCGACGTGGTCAGCGGGCTGAGCGCCATGCCTTGCCCGGCGCCGATCAGCACCATCGGCAGTGCCACCCCGGTCAGGTAGGCCGTGTCGAACGAGGCGCGGCTCAGCCAGGCCATCCCCAGCAGGCAGAGCGTGAGGCCGCCGGCCAGCAGGCGGCCATTGCCGAACCGGCGCGTCAGCTGCGGCACCACCATCGCCACGGCGAAATTCACCATTGTCATCGGCAGGAAGGCCATGCCGGTCAGCGATGCCCTGTAGTTGAGGACGCCTTGCAGATATTGCGTGGTGAAGAAAAAGAAGCCGATCATGGCACCCAGGAACAGGATGCGGGCTGCGTATGCGCCGGCGCGCTCGCGGCTGGCGAACAGCCGCAGCGGCATGATCGGCTGCCTTGCCTTCCACTCGTTGACAACGAAGACGCCAAGCAGCAGCACAGCACCGGCCAGCGACGCGATCGTGCCGGCATTCGTCCAGCCGGTGTCGGCCGAACGGATGAAGCCGTAGACAAGCGCCGTCATGCCGACGGTTGAGGTGAGTGCGCCGACGATGTCGAGCGCACCGGCGCGCCGCTCGGTTTCCACGATGTATCGGCGCGCGGCGATGATCATGGCGATGCCGATGGGGAGATTGATGAAGAAGCCGACGCGCCACGAGATCCAGTCGGCAAGCACGCCGCCCAGCACCAGGCCGACGCTGGCCGCGACACCGGCCACGGCGCTGTAATAGGACACGGCACGGGTGCGCTCGGAGCCTTCGGCAAAGGTGGTCTGCAGCAAAGCGAGCGTCGAGGGCGCCAGGATGGCGGCGCCAAGGCCCTGGATTGCCCGCGCACTGATCATCCAGGCCGCCGATTGCGCCGCACCGATCGCCAGCGAGGCAACGGTGAACAGGGCGAGACCAACGATGAGCATGCGCCGGCGGCCCAGAATGTCTCCCGCCCGCGCGCCGAGGAGCAGGAAGCCGCCGAAGGTCAAGGTATAGGCGCTCTGCACCCATGCCAGCCCGGCATCCGTGAAGCCGAGGCCTTGATGGATCCTGGGCAGGCCGGTGAGCACGATCGAGGTATCGAGCACGATCATGACATAGCTGACGAGGATGATCGCCAGGATGGCCGTTTTGTGCGGTGCGGTCGCGGGCATGGACATTTTTTGCTGGCTCCGGCGATCAGGCCTGGTACTGCGCGTCGCTGACATGCTCCATCCAGTCGACGGACTTGCCGTCCAGCGCTTCCTGGATGGCGATGTGGGTCATGGCTGTGGTCGGTGCCGCGCCATGCCAGTGCTTCTCGCCCGGCTCGAAGCGAACCACGTCGCCGGGCCGGATCTCCTCGACCGGGCCGCCCTCGCGCTGCACGCGGCCGCAGCCGGCGGTGACGATCAGCAGCTGGCCGAGCGGATGGGTGTGCCATGCGGTGCGCGCGCCGGGCTCGAAGGTGACGGCATTGCCGGCCGCGCGCGCCGGTGCGATGGCTTGAAACAGCGGATCGATGCGCACCGTGCCGGTGAACCAGTCGCCCGGACCCTTGCCGGAGGCTTGAGAGCCGCTTCGCTTGATGTCCATGGTTTTGTCCCTTTTCACGCGGGGTCCGCCCTCAAACGAGGCAAGTCGCTGCCGCCATTTTCAGGGCCGCCTGATTTGGCGCCCGATTGTGATGGTGCCTATTTAGGGCCTGCGATTGATCGCGATTAGCTGCTATATCCGGCATGTACTTATGAGAAGGATTCATGAATGCCGCGAGACAATCTGAACGAACTGACCGCCTTCCTCGCCGTCGCGCGTGAACAGAGCTTCACCAGGGCGGCGGCCAAGCTCGGCGTCTCGCAATCGGCACTCAGCCACACATTGCGGGCGCTGGAGGAGCGGCTGGGTGTACGGCTTCTGACCCGCACCACGCGCAGCGTCTCGCCGACCGAGGCGGGCGAGCGCCTGGCTCGCAGCATTGGGCCGAGGCTCGACGAGATCGAGATGGAACTCGCCGCCTTGAGCGCGTTGCGCGAAAAACCCGCCGGCACCATCCGCATCACCGCCGGCGAACATGCCGCCGATGCGGTCCTGTGGCCGGCGATCGCCGGGCTGCTGCCCGACTATCCCGACATCAGGATAGAGATCATCGTCGACTACGGCCTGACCGACATCGTCGCCGAACGCTACGACGCCGGCGTGCGGCTTGGCGAACAGGTGGCGCGCGACATGATCGCGGTGCGCATCGGCCCCGACATGCGCATGGCGGTGGTCGGCGCACCGGCCTACTTCGCTGCCCGGCCAAAGCCGCGCACGCCGCAGGACCTGACCACCCACAATTGCATCAATTTGCGCCTGCCGACCTATGGCGGGCTCTATGCCTGGGAGTTCGAGAAGGCGGGCCGCGAACTGAAGGTGCGCGTCGAAGGCCAGATGGTGTTCAACACAGCCGCGCTACGGTTGAATGCCGTGCTCGCCGGCTTGGGTCTTGCCTATCTGCCCGAAGACCAGGTGCATGCGCACCTTGCCGACGGCCGGCTGGTGCGGGTGCTGGCCGACTGGTGCCCGCCCTTCCCCGGCTACCACCTCTATTACCCCAGCCGCCGGCAGGCGACGCCGGCCTTCTCGCTGCTGGTCGAGGCCTTGCGCTATCGCGGCTAGATGCGAACGATCTGGATTGCATCCAAGGCCGTTCTATCTTCCTGCGCCAGCGTGATCCTTTCTGAAAAGCACCGGAGCCATTGCCGTGACCGATACCGACCTTGCCGACACCTATCGCGGCTATATCGCTTGCCTCAACAATCAGGACTGGCGGAACCTGCACCGGTTCGTCCATGACGAGGTGCACTACAACGGTGACCGGATCGGGCTGTCAGGCTATCGCAAGATGCTGGAGCGGGATTTTTCCGAGATTCCGGACCTCTATTTCGACATCCAGCTGCTGATCTCCGACACACCTTTCATAGCGAGCCGGCTTCAATTCAACTGCGCGCCAACGGGAAACTTCCTTGGCCTGCC
Source organism: Mesorhizobium kowhaii (assembly GCF_042431665.1). NCBI lineage: Bacteria > Pseudomonadati > Pseudomonadota > Alphaproteobacteria > Hyphomicrobiales > Phyllobacteriaceae > Mesorhizobium > Mesorhizobium kowhaii. The sequence goes on along the minus strand of NZ_JBHLYT010000008.1, from coordinate 31,569 downwards.
GGTCAACGGCAGGAAGGTTTCCTTCAGCGAGAATGTCTTCTATGAGTTTCTCGACGGCAGGATCAGGCATGTCTGGTCGGTCATCGACAAGGCGGCGATCGAAGCCCAGCTTTAATGCACGTCGCCCAAAAGTACCTGCTGATTCCTGCATTGAGGCGAACGGCAATCGTTCGTAAAAATCGATCATTCTGACGAAAATAATTCGTTGGAAAGATCGGTTAAGGAATGGCATTCCTCCAGCGTACCCGCCTGGAGCATTGCATTGTCTTCCCTTACCCACATCGCGAACGATATTCCGAAAAGCCTGATTTCCGCCGAACTCGCCCAAGGGCGAAAGTCCCTCAATTCGGTGTGGAACGGCGTTGTGCCCGGCATCGTGCTGGTCGCGATGATATCAGGCGTCGCCTTCTCGGCCCGCAATGTCTCGGGCTTCGCTCTGTTCAGCCCGATGATCCTCGCCGTCGTCGCCGGCATGATCTATTCCAACGTGCTCGGCACCCCCGCCCACGCCAAGGCAGGCATCGCGTTTTCGCAGCGCCGGCTGCTGCGTTTCGCTATCGTGCTGCTCGGCTTCCAGCTGACGCTTGGCCAGGTGGTGTCGATCGGCGCCGGCGGCGTCGGCATCGTGGCGCTGACGCTTGGCGCCACCTTCGTCTTCACCATCACGCTCGGCCGGCTGATCGGCGTCGACGCCAAGCTGGCACAGCTGATCGCCGCCGGCACTTCGATCTGCGGCGCATCGGCCATCGTCGCCACCAACATCGTCACCGACGCGCGCGACGAGGACGTCACCTACGCTGTCGCCTCGATCACGCTGTTCGGCACCGTCGCCATGCTTGGCTTCCCGCTGCTGGCGCCCGTGCTCGGCCTCGACCAGCACGCCTTCGGCCTGTGGGCCGGCGCCTCCATCCACGAGGTGGCGCAAGTCATCGGCGCCGGCTTCCAGAACGGCACCCAGTCCGGCGAGATCGCGACCGTCGCCAAGCTCACGCGCGTCGCCATGCTGGCGCCGATGGTGATCGCGCTCGGCCTGATGGCGCGCCGCAAGAGCAGCGACCAGACGGCAGCACGGCCGCCCATGCCGTGGTTCGTCGCCGCCTTCGTCGCTGTCGTGGCGCTGAACAGCTTGGTCACCGTGCCGCCCGAAGTGAAGTCGGCGATGGCGCTCGCCACCACCATCATGCTCACCATGGGGCTGGCCGCCATGGGGCTGCAGGCCGACATCTCGCAGCTGCGCTCGCGCGGCCTGCGGCCACTGGCGCTCGCCTTCTCGGCCTTCCTGTTCATCGGCTGCTTCAGCCTGATGCTGGTGAAACTCGTCTAGACCAGGCCAGGGCATGTTGAGATTCAGGTCAGGCCGGCCTCACCTAGATATCAATATGCCCTAGTCCTCGAAGGAGCTCGCGGCGGCATAGATCGCCGCCAGCGTCTCGATGCCGGCCTGGTCGGCCTTGTCGAAGCGGCCGGGCAACGGGCTGTCGAGATCGAGCACGCCGAAGACGCCGTCATCGTCTTCGAGCAGCACAACCAGTTCCGAGCGCGAGTCGGCGTCGCAGGCGATGTGGCCGGGAAACTCATGCACGTCCTTGATCAGCATCGAGGTGCCGAGTTCGACCGCCGTTCCGCACACGCCCTTGCCGACCGCGATGCGCACGCAGGCCGGTTTGCCCTGGAACGGCCCGAGCACCATTTCCTCGTCGGATTGCAGGAAATAGAAGCCGGCCCAGTTGAGGTCCGGTACCATCTGGAAGATCAACGCGGCGGTGTTGGCGGCGTTGGCGATCGAATCGCGTTCGTCCTCGAGCAGCGCCTTAAGCTGGGTGGCGAGGTCGCGATAGAACGCGGCCTTGTCTGACGTGTCGATGGCCTTGGCCGCAAACATCACTTGTCTCCGTATCGAGGATCGCGGTTTCCGTTTCCGCAAGCTCTGCACCAAACGACCACCGGACGATACTAGCGTGAATTCCGGTGGCAGCGAAAGTCGGGAGAAGATGCCCTGTCCGACACTCGGCAGCACGGCACGTCCATCGAACCGTGCTGCCTTGATCAACAAGGCAAGTTCATTAGCCGGCGGGTTTGTACACGCCAGCAGCCTTGTTGGCAGCCGCGAGCACTGCCTTCATGTCGAGTTCTTCCAGTACAACCATCTCGGTCAGCGAGCCGCTCGCTCGCACCGCAAGGGATAAGCCCATCCCCGCGGCCTGGTCCGGCACCTCGCCATTGACGACGACGTCATAGATGCCGCGCGTGAACATCACGCTGCTCACCTTGCCGCCAACGCTTTCAAAAAGTGCCTTGACCGCAGCTTGCCTGTCTGAGCCTTGCATCAATCCTTTGGCGGCATGAGGCGCATAGTTTGCCAATATGGTCACTTTCATGGGTGTTCCTCCGAATGTTACTGTCTCGTGGCTGCTCAGTAATTCGAGCGGCACGGACTGACCTATTTTTCGGTAACGACCGCAGGCGTCCTTGGACGCCTTGGCAGCCAAAGGACCCACTGCCGGATAAATATGCGCTGAAGCTAATATAATAACAATACCAGACTCGCCGATACCGCCGACAGGAAGGTGTCCGGCTGGACCACGCTCGGTCGGCGCGATCGTCTCGCGCCGCTGACGCGCGATGTGGTGCTGGCGTTGCGTGGAAGGCAGCGGCGGCGCCGCAGATTCACATCGGGCGTTTGGGTTCGCTCTTTGATGGCGCTGCCGTGTCGGAATCGGATTTCTTGTGCTTGTCGGCGGCAATCCTGCGGATGCGGTCGAAGCGGCTTTCCTCGGTGATTTCGGTCGTGACGACCGTCTCTGGCTTCTGCACGAACGTGATCATGGATCCGTCTCCTGGGCTAGAGGCCTGCGCGCCGGGAGAGACTGCCCCCGGCGGTAATTATCTGACTTCAGTGATGAGCCGGCGCGGCAGATTCAGGTCAGGCCCGCGAAGGTGGCTTTTATGAAACCACCTTCGCAGCCGGCTGAATCTTAGTAGCCGCCCATGCCGCCACCGCCGCCGCCACCCGCAGGTGCCGCGTCCTTGGCCGGGATGTCGGTGATCATGGCCTCAGCCGTGATCAAAAGCGCCGCAATCGAGCCGGCATCCTGCAGTGCGGTGCGCACCACTTTCGCCGGGTCGACGATGCCTGCCTTGATCATGTCGACATAGACCTCGTTCTGGGCGTCAAAGCCCTGATTGTGGTCCTTGCTGTCGGTGAGCTTGCCGACGACGATCGAGCCTTCGACGCCGGAATTCTCGGCGATCTGGCGGATCGGCGCTTCGAGTGCGCGAAGCACGATCGAGATGCCCGCGGTGACATCGGCATTGGTGCCGGTCAGGCCGGCAAGCGCCGACCTTGCGCGCAGCAAAGCCACGCCGCCGCCGGGCACGATGCCTTCTTCAACCGCCGCGCGCGTCGCATTCAGCGCGTCGTCGATGCGGTCCTTCTTTTCCTTGACTTCCGACTCGGTGGCACCGCCGACGCGGATGACGGCAACGCCGCCGGAGAGCTTGGCCAGCCGCTCCTGCAGCTTTTCCTTGTCGTAGTCCGAGGTGGTCTCCTCGATCTGGCCCTTGATCTGGGCGACGCGCGCCTGGATGGTCGCCTTGGTGCCGGCGCCGTCGATGATCGTGGTGGTGTCCTTCTCGATCAGCACGCGCTTGGCGCGGCCGAGCATCTCAATGGTGACGTTTTCGAGCTTGATGCCGAGATCCTCGGAAATCATCTGGCCGGCGGTGAGCACGGCGATGTCTTCCAGCATCGCCTTGCGGCGATCGCCGAAGCCCGGCGCCTTGACGGCCGCGACCTTGAGGCCGCCGCGCAGCTTGTTGACGACCAGCGTAGCGAGCGCTTCGCCTTCGACGTCCTCGGAGATGATCAGCAGCGGCCTGCCGCTCTGCACCACCGCTTCGAGGATCGGCAGCATCGCCTGCAGATTGCCGAGCTTCTTCTCGTGGATGAGCACATAGGGCTCTTCCAGCTCGACGCGCATCTTGTCGGCATTGGTGACGAAATAGGGTGAGAGATAGCCGCGGTCGAACTGCATGCCTTCGACGACATCGAGCTCGGTGTCGGCGGTCTTGGCTTCCTCGACGGTGATGACGCCGTCATTGCCGACCTTGTCCATCGCCTTGGCGATCATCTCGCCGACGCTGGCGTCGCCATTGGCGGCGATGGTGCCGACCTGCGCGATCTCGGCCGACGACTTGACCTTCTTGGCCCGCGCCTTGATTTCCCCAACCACGGCGGTGACCGCCTGGTCGATGCCGCGCTTCAAGTCCATCGGGTTCATGCCGGCGGCGACCAGCTTGGCGCCTTCGCGCAGGATCGAGGCGGCCAGCACCGTGGCGGTGGTGGTGCCGTCACCGGCGAGGTCGTTGGTCTTCGAGGCCACTTCGCGCACCATCTGCGCGCCCATGTTCTCGAACTTGTCGGCAAGCTCGATTTCCTTGGCGACGGTGACGCCGTCCTTGGTGATGCGCGGCGCGCCATAGGCCTTGTCGATGATGACGTTGCGGCCCTTGGGGCCGAGCGTGACCTTCACCGCATTGGTGAGGATCTCGACGCCGCGCAGCATGCGGTCGCGCGCATCGGTGGAGAATTTGATTTCCTTGGCAGACATGATTTTTCATCCAGTTCGGTTGAGGAAGGCAGAGCCCTGCCCTCCATAGATCAATGCTCGGAGCGCATCCCGAAGGATGCGCTTCGCTCCAGTCAGGCGGCCTTCTTGGCCTTGGTGGCCTTCTCGATGACGTCCGTCTCGCTCTTGTCGATGACGCCCATGATGTCGGCTTCCTTCATGATCAGCAGGTCTTCACCGTCGATCTTGACCTCGGTGCCCGACCATTTGCCGAACAGGATGAAGTCGCCGGCCTTGACGTCAAGTGGAACAAGCGCGCCGTTTTCGTCGCGTGCACCGGGGCCGACGGCGATGACTTCGCCTTCCTGCGGCTTTTCCTTTGCATTGTCGGGAATGATGATACCGCCCTTGGATTTGGTGTCGCCTTCGGCGCGCCGGATGACAACGCGATCATGGAGTGGCCGAAATTTCATGGGAACTTCTTTCTGGGGCCGGCACAGGCGGCCACGCCCGTCCTATATAGACGCGTTGGCACTCGATAGATAGGAGTGCCAAAAATTATTCGCCGCCGGAATTAAATATTCAAAAGTATTATTTCGCCACCTGGTTTCGTGATATCGCCGGTTGGTCAAATAATTCAAAAATTTGAATTTTGCCGATTGAGTGCCTATTTATCGGACAAGTTCGTTTTCACGATTTCAGGGACAAGGGAGATTTCTTCGATGGCCGAAGGCAATCAGACGATCATGGAAAAAGCTGAAGCCCGCTTTGTCGACAAGCAGAAGAAAACGGCGGAGCGCAACAAGGCGACCGCCGAGTACATGTCCGAGGCACGGGCCAGGGAGATCAAGACGGCAAGGCTGCGGGAGTTGCGACTGGCCAAGGAAGAGGCAGACCGCGTTGCCGAAGCCCTGAACCCGACGCCGAAGAAGAAGCGGGTGGTCAAGAAGGCCGCCGCGACGGAGGTGAAGACATGAGCCTGACCTTTCCCAACCGCAGCCGCAGCTATGACGAAGCCGGCAAGCGCATTCGCTTCGTCGGCCATGACGGCATGTTCCAGATTTCGTTCTCCGTCGCCGCCGATGCCATGGCCAAGATGCAGCCGGCGACCGTGAGCAATGAAGCCGGCTACCTCGCCACATTCGACACCGAGAGCAGCGCCATCCGCGACGTGGCGTCGAGGGCCTACGACCGCACCCGAAAGAGCATGTATGTGCTGACGGCCGCCGATTTCGGCTGATCAGCCCAATGCATGTCGCTCGAAAGCGGCCTCGGTTTTGAGACAAAGACATGCATGGAAACGAAGATTAAAAGTCCATCTTCTCGACCATGGTGCGTATCTTTTCAGCCTTTTCAAAATGGTCGAGGCGGTGGGTTCTGATCCACCATTCGGCGGCTTCCATCAACAGGTCGGGGTCGTCGTTCCGGTTGGCGAAGAACGCGTAGAACGACAAGCCGACGCCAGGCCCCTTTTCGGAAATCTTGCGGTCGCAGACCTCCAGTATCTTCTGCTTCAGGCTGGCTCTCACGGGGGACCTCTGATTTGCGGTGCGGCAGCTCTGCCGGCGGCCAAACGTCGCCCTCGGCAGTGGCTGGACAGGTCAGGACTTGCGCTCCGCCCTCTCGCGGCGCTTGACGTCACGGACATTCATCTGCACGACCATGTCCTCGGCCTCGCGCGGGCCCATCCCGACCATCACCTTTTGCCGGATCACGGCAGGCTGGCCGGTGAAGACATCGATGATGGTCCAGCTCTGGGGCAGCTCCATGCGCAGCGTGTAGCGACTGGCCATGCCGGTCAGCCCTGCATCATGAAGAACACCGCGGCCAGGATCAGCACTGTCCAGGCGACGACCGACAGCTTCAGCACCATGCCGCCATGCGCGGCCAGAAACTCCCGCAGCCGCAACGCGACACTTGCCGACGAGACCGGCGCCGTGACGGTGGCGACAGGCGACTTGGCGCCAAGTTTTCCAAACACGGGCAGCAGCGACGGTTCACGCACGGAAATGACCTCAGATATTGGGAAGGAGCCGGAGCAAGGATGCTCGCTTGCCTTTCATAGCACTCTTTTCGCGAGCGCCCTGCATGCCAAATGCAGATAGGGACTGCATTGGTGAAAGATGCGCGGGCCCAGTCGGCGAGGCCATGCAACAAGCCGCAGCCTGGTCCTCAGGCCGCGGCGCTGCGGCCTTTCGCGGCGGCGCTAGGCTTGAAGATGCGGAACGTGTTGCGCCCTGCCGCCTTGGCGGCATAGAGCGCGGTATCGGCCTGCATGAACAGGTCGCATGGCGCGCCCGCCGCGGCGAAGGCGATGCCGACCGAGGCGCCAAGCCTGAGCGACTGGCCGCATGCCGCGACCGGCTTGCCCATCGCCTCGATGATGCCGCGCGCCAGGCCGGAGACCACGCCGCGGTCGAGATGCGGGCCGAGCAGCACCGCGAACTCGTCGCCGCCGACGCGCGCCACCAGATCCGCCTCGCCGCAGCCGTCCGCTAGGCGCTTCGCAGCCTCCTTCAGGCATTCGTCGCCGACGACATGGCCGAACGTGTCGTTGACGGCCTTGAAGCCGTCGAGATCGACCAGCAGCAGCACGCCGAGCGGGCGCCCCTCGTCCGCATGCGCAAGCCGCGCCTGGAACCGGCCGCGGTTGGCCAGCCCCGTCATGACGTCATATTCGGCCAGATAGCGCATCCGGTCCGACAGGATCTTCTCCTCGGTGATGTCCTGCTTCATGCCGAAGATGCGCACCGGAATGCCGTCCTCGCACTCGACGGTGGCGCTGATGCGGATCCAGCGGCTGCGCCCGGCAAAGGTGGTGATCTCGGCGTCGAGATGGAAGCCGTTGCGCTCGGCAATCGCGCGGCCGCGCAAGCTGTCCAGCGCCTTGCGCGACTCCGTCGGATAGCACTTGATGATCTCTGAGCGATCGAGCACCGAGCCGCGTGGCAGGTCGAACAGGTCATAGACCACATCGGTCCAGGTAAGCCGCTCGTCGGGCAGGCTGCATTCCCACACGCCGAGGCGCGCTGCAGCCGAGGCGCGATCGAAGATCTTGCGGCTATGGGCCAGTGAAAGCTCCTGCCTGGCGATCAGCGCCGCCTGTGCCGCGAGTTCCGCCTTGAGCCGGGCGATGGTAGCGGCTTCGCGTCGGCGTTCGTCGGAGCTGTCGTGCCCCGCCAGCCTGCCGGGCTGCGAGGCCCGCGCCGGGCCTTTCGGGGTGTAGGGCGTGTCGGGCATGTCGGGCATGTCGAGGCTCTGCTGTCCTGGCGGGCGACCACCATGGCGTGCAAGCGATTAACACTTCGCTGACGGGTGGCCCGGCTCGGCCGCAATTGCCGCGAAAATCCCACCCCGCAGGCGCCTGCAACTTTTCCCTTGAACAAGCCCTGGATGTAGCCTAGCCTTGGTTTGAGAAAAGGTTTTTCCAACAGTTTTGACTGGGTTGGCCGCAAGGCTAGCCGTTTCTACGAACTGCAAGAGAAAACCTTTTCCCAGCTAAGGATTTTTGCCGCGATGGCATCGGAACCGGTCCCGATCTTTTCCAAGCCAGTCACCTTGCGTGACGTGGCGGCGCAGGCCGGTGTCAGCGTAGCCACCGCCTCGAAGGCGCTCAACGATCAGGGGCGCATGACCGCCGAAACGCGCGAGCGCATTCGCGAGACGGCCCGGCGTCTCGGCTTCAGGCCAAACAGCCTGGCGCAGAGCCTGCTCAGGCGGCGCAGCTTCACCGTCGGCCTGCTCACCAACGATACCTATGGCCGTTTCTCGCTGCCGCTGATGTCGGGCATTTCAGACGCGCTGGTCGACAATGGCGTCTCGGTGTTCCTGTGCAATGTCGAGGAGGATCCACGCCTCGGCCAGATGCATGTCGACGCCATGCTCGACAAGCGTGTCGACGGCATCATCGCCACCGGCAAGCGCATCGACCGCCATTTGCCGGTCGACCTGTCCAATCTGCGCGTCCCGGTGATCTATGCCTTCACCCAGCCCGATCCCGACGCCATCGCCTTCGTCTCGGACGATGCCGGCGGTGCACGGCTGGCTGTCGAGCATCTGTGCCGGCTCGGCCGCCGGCGCATCGCCCATGTGACGGGGCCAGCGAGCTTCGCCGTGGTGCATGCGCGGGCGCAGGCTTATCGCGACGTGCTGGTCGAAAACGGCTTGCCGGTGACCGAGCCGCTGCTCGGCTCCTGGTCGGAAGCCTGGGGTCACGAGGCGGTGGCGCAGCTGTTCGACAGCAGGAATGAACGGCCGGACGCCGTCTTTTGCGGCAACGACCAGATCGCGCGCGGCGTCATCGATGCCTTGCGCGAGCGCGGCCTGAACGTTCCCGGCGATGTCGGCGTCATCGGTTTCGACAATTGGGAGATCGTGGCCGAGGCGACGCGCCCGCCGCTGACTTCGGTCGACATGAACCTGGTCGCCCTCGGGCGCGAGGCGGGGCTGACCCTGCTGTCGCTGGTCGGCGGCCAGCCCGCCGCGCCGGGCATTCGAAAACTGCCGTGCCGGCTGGTGGTGCGGCAGTCATGCGGCCATCCGCTGGATGGCTGAAAACCAAGCGCCGCGCAATCGGCGCCAAGCCGCGCATCGCGGCCAACCCTGGAGGAGGAGAACATGAGGAACCTGATTGCCAAACTGGCCCTGGCCGCTGCCGTTCTGGGTGGCGGCGTCAGTGCCGCGGCCGCCGAGACAGCCAACATCTGGGTGCGCGCCGACGGCTCGAATTTCATGCCGAGGATCGTCGATGCCTACAACAAGGCGCACACCAACCAGATCAAGCTGGACATCATCCCCAACGCCGAGATCATCCCGAAATATGGTGCGGCGGCAGCCGGCGGCACGGCGCCCGACGCACTGTCGCTCGACCTGATCTACACGCCGTCCTTCGCCGCCGCCAGCCAGCTGGAAGACATCACCGACTGGGCGAAGTCCCTGCCCTATTTCTCGAGCCTGTCGCCAGCGCATGTGAAGACCGGCACCTACAAGGACCACATCTACGGCCTGCCGTTCTCGGCCGACGCCTCGGTGCTGATCTGGAACAAGAAGCTATTCAAGCAGGCCGGCCTCGATCCTGAAAAAGGCCCGACCAACTGGGCCGAGATCGCCGCCGACGCCGAGAAGGTCAACGCGCTCGGCGGCAACGTCAAGGGCTTCTACTTCTCCGGCAATTGCGGCGGCTGCAACATCTTCACCTTCACGCCGCTGATCTGGGCGTCAGGCGGCGACATCCTCAGCGAGGATGGCTCGAAGGCGACGCTGGACAGCCCGCAGCTGCGCGGCGCCATCGATCTCTACCGCTCGATGGTCAAGAAGGATCTGGTACCGGCAGGCGCGCAGACCGACACCGGCGCCAACTTCTTTGCCGCCTTTGCCGCAGGCAATATCGGCATCTCGCCATCCGGCGCCTTCGCCATCGGCGCGCTCAACACCCAGTATCCCGATATCGACTATGGCGTCACCTTCCTGCCGGGCAAGGACAGCGGCTGGTCGTCCTTTGCCGGTGGCGACAATTTCGTCGTCACCAAGGGCACCACGAAACTCGCCGTGGTGAAGGAGTTCCTCGATTTCGCCTATTCGCTCGAGGGCCAGACCATCCTGGCCAAGTACGGCAGCCTGCCGGTGCGCGGCGACATCGCCAAGGAGGCGCTGAAGGATCTCGATCCGCGCTACCAGATCGCCGCCGAGGCGATGGCCAAGGGCCGCACGCCCTATTCGGTGGTGTTCAACGATTTGATCAACTCCGCCAACGGCCCGTGGACGCAGATGATCAACGAGGTCTTCTTCGGCGACGACGTCGATGGCGCGATAGCCAATGCGCAGGAGACGATGCAGTCGATCATCGACCAGGCGCCGCAGAAGTAGCGGACGCCTGCCGGCCGCCCGTCCGTCTCCCTGGGCGGGTGGCCGCCCACCTCCCCTCGAGGGGAGGTCGGACCGCAGGTCCGGGCGGGGGTCGTCTCGGACGTGCTCGACGTTTTTTCTGTCGGCACGCTGCATAGACCCACCCCCGGCCTGCGGCCGGACCCTCCCCTCGAGGGGGAGGGAGACGCACCGCTAACGGAAGAACAGCCATGACCTCCATCGCAGCAGCAACCCCTGCCCCGCCACGCGCCCGAAAGCTGGTCGGTGCCGGCCGCTGGCAGTGGATCGGCCTGCTCTATGTCGCGCCGGCCGTCGCGCTGGTCGTCGTCTTCTTCCTCATCCCGCTTGGCATGACGGCGTGGATGTCGCTGCACAACTGGCCGCTGATGGGCGAGCACAGCTTTATCGGCCTTGGCAACTATGCCGCCATCCTGCGCGACACCAGGTTCTGGAACGCGCTCAAATTCACCGGTTACTACACCGTGATTGTCACCATCGCGATCTTCGTGGTGGCGTTTCCGCTGGCGCTGTTCGTCGAACGGCCGCGTCCGCTGACCAATCTCTACCGCACCATGTTCTTCATGCCGGCTGTTGTCGGCTTTGCTTCGGCGAGCCTGCTCTGGTCGTGGCTCTTGAACGTCGATTCCGGCCTGTTCAGCCCGGCCGCCTACGACCTCGGCCTGATCGACAGGAAGTTCAACCTGCTGGCCACCTTCCAGCCGGCTTTCTGGTCGATCATCGCCATGGTCGTCTGGAAGGTCGCCGGCTTCACCATGATCATCCTGATGGCCGGCCTGCAATCGATCCCTCAGGACCTCCAGGAGGCCGCCGTCATCGACGGCGCCGGGCCGTTCGCCAGGTTCAGGGCAATCACCCTGCCGCTGATGCGCCGCACGCTGGCGCTGGCGCTGATCCTGTCGGTCGCCGGCTCGATCCTTGCCTTCGACCAGTTCTACATCATCCTGCGCGGCGGCCCGCGCAACCAGACGCTGACGGCGGTCTACTGGATCTTCAACCAGTCCTTCGTGTCGTTCAAGCTCGGCTATGGCGCGGCACTCTCCATGGTGCTGCTGGTGATCCTGGTGGCGCTGAGCCTCGTCCAGCTGTGGCTGCTGCGCAAGCCGGAGGGTCTCGACTGATGGCGCAGGCCGCCTCCCGCAACCGCCGGCTCGCCGCCCGTATCGCGGAGCATTCGACCGGCATTATCGCCTCGCTGCTGTTTGCGGCGCCGATCGTGTGGGCGGTGCTGTCGGCCTTCAAGCCGGCGCAGGAAGCGCGCCTGCCGCCGCTGCCGCCCTGGCCAACCACAGGCTTTTCGCTGGAGAACTATGCCACGCTCGACACCTTCGGCGACGGGCTCTGGGTCTCGGCGCAGAACAGCATCTACGTCTCGGCGATGACCGTCGTGCTGTCGGTCGCCGTCAGCGTGCTGGCCGGCTACGGCTTTTCGCGGTTTCGGTTTCCGTTCAAGGACCTGTTCTTCGTCCTCATCCTGTCGACGATCATGATCCCGTTCCAGTCGATCCTGACGCCGATCTTCCTGGTCCTGACCAAGCTTGGCCTGCACAACACGCTGACCGGCCTGGTCGGCGTCTATGTGACGCTGCAACTGCCGTTCTCGATCTTCATGATGCGCAACGCCTTCGACGCGGTGCCGCGCGAGATCGAGGAAGCCGCCCGCATGGACGGCGCCGGCAATATCACCATGCTTTGGAAGGTGATGCTGCCGCTGGTCTGGCCGGGCGTCGTCACCATCGCGCTGTTTGCCTTTCTCGGCGCCTGGAACGAATTCCTCGCCGCGCTGGTGCTGATGACCGACCAGTCCAAATTCACGCTGCCGGTGATGATGACGGCGCTGCAGTCGGGCCGCTTCGGCGCCATCGACTGGGGCGCGGTGCAGGCGGGCGTCACCGTGATGATGGTGCCGTGCCTCATCCTGTTCCTGGTTCTGCAGCGCTTCTACATCCGCGGCCTGATGGCCGGGGCCGTCAAGTAAATCGACCGAATGGAGTAAGTTCATGACCGCATCGCCATCCGCCCAACCCTTCAAGGCAAATACGTTGGAAAAGACGGGCAAGCCGAAACTCGCCTTCCGCCCGTTGCCGGTGCCGCAGGTCGACGTGCACGGCTTCTGGGGCGACCGCGCGGACGCGGTCGCCAGCGCCACCGCCGGCATCCTCTACGACCGCTGCGTCGAGGCCCGCATGCTGGAGCAGATCGACCCAGACCGGCCCTCGCCCGGCGTCGTCATCCCGTTCCATGTCAGCGACGGCTTCACCGCCCGCACGGTGACGACGCAGATGTTCTGGGATTCCGACTGGGGCAAGACCATCGAAACCGCAGCCTATTCGCTCTACCGGCGCAAGAACCCCGAACTGGAGCGCAAGATCGATGCCGTCATCGACATGTATGAGAAGCTGCAGCAGCCGGACGGCTATCTCTCGAGCTGGTATCAGCGCATCCAGCCCGGCCTGCGCTGGACCAATTTGCGCGACTGCCACGAGCTCTATTGCGCCGGCCACCTGATCGAGGGCGCGGTCGCCTACTACCAGGCCACGGGAAAACGCAAACTGCTCGATGTGATGTGCCGCTTCGTCGACCATATCGCCACGGTGCTGGGGCCGCAGCCCGGCCAGAAACATGGCTATTGCGGCCATGAGGAGATCGAGCTGGCGCTGGTCAAGCTGGCGCGGGTGACGGGCGAGCAAAAGTACATGGAGCTGGCGAAATACTTCATCGACCAGCGCGGCCAGCAACCGCATTATTTCGACGAAGAGGCCCGCGCCCGCGGCGCCGATCCGAAGGATTTCCATTTCAAGACCTATGAGTACAACCAGTCGCACATTCCGGTGCGCGAGCAGGACAAGGTCGTCGGCCACGCGGTGCGGGCAATGTACCTCTATTCGGGCATGGCCGACATCGCCACCGAATATGGCGACGACACGCTGCGGGCAGCACTCGACCGGCTGTGGGACGATCTCACCACCAAGAGCCTCTACATCACCGGCGGACTGGGGCCGTCGGCGGACAATGAGGGCTTCACCAGCGATTACGACCTGCCCAACGAGAGCGCCTATGCCGAGACCTGTGCCGCGGTCGGGCTGGTGTTCTGGGCCAGCCGCATGCTCGGCATGGGGCCGAACGCCCGCTACGCCGACATGATGGAACGCGCCCTCTACAATGGCTCGATCTCGGGCCTGTCGCTCGACGGCTCGCTGTTCTTCTATGAGAACCCGCTCGAAAGCCGCGGCGCCCACAACCGCTGGAAATGGCACCGCTGCCCCTGCTGCCCGCCCAATATCGGGCGCATGGTCGCCTCGATCGGCAGCTATTTCTACAGCCTGGCCGACGATGCTGTTGCCGTGCATCTCTATGGCGACTCGACCGCCCGCTTCGACATATCGGGCGTCCCGGTCAGCCTGACGCAGGCGAGCCGCTACCCCTGGGACGGCGCCGTCGAGATCGCGCTCGAGCCGCAGGCGCCGGTGGAGTTCACGCTCCACCTGCGCATCCCGGCCTGGAGCACCGGCGCCGAGCTGACGGTGAACGGCGACCCGGTCAATCTCAACGATGTCACCAGCGACGGCTATGCCGCGATCCGGCGCACATGGAAAAAGGGCGATCAGGTCCGGCTCGATCTCGAAATGCCGATCGAGCGGCTCTATGCCAACCCGCAAGTGCGGCAGGATGCCGGCCGGGTCGCGCTGTCGCGCGGTCCGCTGATCTACTGCGTCGAGGCGACCGACAATAAAAGCCAGCTGCATCGCCTGACGCTGCCGAGGACGGCACGCGTCGAGGCGCAGCAGCGGCCGGAGCTTCTCGGCGGCGTGGTGACGCTGTCGACCACCGCGCAGGCCGATGCCGGCGACGGCTGGCAAAGCGGGCTCTACCGGCCCGCGCCGCCAGCCACCACTCAAACGCGCCTGACCGCCATTCCCTATTTCGCCTGGGACAACCGCGAGGCCGGCGAAATGCTGGTGTGGCTCAGGGACGGGTGAGAGAGCCTGTGGAGTTTCCAAACAGGGTCTGAGCGCTCAGCCGATCTTGTAGATCAGGCTCAGCCGCCCGCCCGGCATCTGCTCGACCTTGGTAAGTTCCAGGTCGCGGCGCTGCGCGGTCGAAAACAGCACCTTTCCTTCGCCGGCGATCAGCGGATAGAGGACGAGGCGAAGCTCATCGACCAGCCCTGCCTCGGTCAAGCTGTCGACGATCGTCGATCCTCCCATCAGGTAGATGTCCTTGCCGGGCTGGCGCTTCAGTGCCGCGACATCGTCGTTGGACCTGAGAAAACGCGTCATCGGCCAGTTGGCTGACTTCAGCGTGTTCGACAGCACGTAGTGCGGTGTCTTGGCGGCAAAGCGTGCCCATGGAAGCTCTTCCCGCGCGGCGGGCTTGCCGGTCATCGGCAGCGGCTCGTCGGGCGCGTTCTGGATCGCGGTCCAGTACTGTTCGTAGCCTGGATACATGCGGCCGCCGAGTAGGCAGGCATCGACCTGATCCGTCAGCCCATAATCCTCCGCCCAGTCATGCACCCAGTCGGCGAAACCGGCCGGTCCCTCCGCCTTGCCGTCGACGGAAATCTTCATGGCGGCGATCAATTTACGCATAGCATTCTCCTTGGCGCACAGAGGCGCGATATCCGGTTGAAATTTTCGCAGAGTGGTTTGGGGCGCTGCCGGAAGGCAGCGGTCTATCAGGCGAGCGCGCGCTCGCTTTCGGTCATCGCCTCACCGACATTGGGATGGCCCTTGCCGGTCAGGATCAGCGCGCGAAGGCTGCCGTTGATGTAGGTGCCCCATCCCTGGGAGCAGGCTTCATAGCATTCATAGTCGGGCACCAGGCCGACATGGGTGAAGCGGACTTCCGTCTCGCCGCCCCCCGTTTCATCGCGCTTGGCGGTGATCTCGAACACGATCCGCGTGTCCGTCCACTCGGTCTTGTCATGCGTGAAGGAGAAGTGGTTCTCCAGTACGTGCCAGGCGACCTTCTTGCCGGGGATCAGTTCCGTCACCTGGATGCGGCAGCGATGCAGGTCCCGGTAGTGGTAGTCGAAAACGGCGCCGGTCTTGTCGGTGCGGCCTTCTATTTCCTGCGACCACCAGCCTCTGGCATTGGTGATGGCGGCAAAGGCGGCCTCGGGGTTGCGGTCTACGGTGAAGGTGGTGGTAAAGCTGTCCATGATCGTCTCCTTGGCGCACAAAGGCGCGGTTGTGCGGCCCGCGGGCCGGCGGTTCAAAACTTTCGGGAAATGTTTGGAAAGGCCGCTGCAGGCAGCGGTGGTCATGCGGGCAATCGTCCGCTGGTCAGTCGTCGTTCAGGCAAGTCTCGAAGTGCTTTCTCGCTATAGTCTCCTTTCGTAGATTGGCATTTCTCCTGTTCAGGCCGGCAGGCGCCGGTCGTAGTCCAGCCTCAATCTCGCCCAGCCATCCCAGAACGGCTCCGGCTGTTCTCCGCGCAAGCGGGCGGCGAGAATGTCGAGATGCATGTGCCAGCCGGGGGCGATGTTGAGCATCAGCGAACGGTCACCCAGGCGGCGATGGACGATGGTGAGCAGCACATCTTCGCCCTGTGGGGTCAGTTCGAAGGTGACGCCGCCGGTGCTGCCCCAGGTGATGACGAGCCGGTGCGGCGGTTCGATCTCGGTGATCTCGCCTTGCATGCTGTGCACGGCTGGAAATCCTGGCGGGCGCTCGCCGGCCGGTTCGGTCAGCTCGTCATTGCGCCAGGTCAGTTCGAAGGGCGAGCCGGCCTCGTGTCCCATCGGGCCAGCCGCCAACCACTGGCGGCGCAACTCTGAGTCGGTGATGTAGGCCCAGATGCGCTCAGCCGGACCCGGCAGCAGCCGTTCGATGGTCAAGGTGGCGGGCTCGGTCAGCGTGCCATAGGGGGGCAAGCCGTTGCGGTCGGTCATGTCTGATCTCCCTTCTTCTGCGTCGCGGATTTGCGCGCGTCGTCCTCGCGCAGCAATCGTTCCAATATGTCGAGCCGCCCCGTCCAGAAGCGCGAATAGGCTCCAAGCCACTCATGCGCGCTGGCCAGCGGCCCGGGCTCGAGGTGGCAGACATGCGTGCGGCCAAGCACCTCGCGGCGGATCAGCCCGGCATTTTCCAGCACCTTGATGTGCTTGGAAGCAGCCGCAAGCGACATCGCGAACGGTTCGGCCAACTGGCTCACCGTGCGCCCGCCGCCAGCGAGTTCGCGCAGCATCTGCCGGCGGGTCGCATCGCCAAGGGCGTGAAAGACCTGATCCATCTCGTATGTGAGTAATTCAACCATGTAGTTGAATATGCATGCGCGGCTTTTGATTGTCAACCGTTTGGTTGAATATTATTTGAGACGCTGAAAATGAGCGGTTGTTGCGCTTCAGCCGGCGTGGGCGCGGCCGATCTCCTCGGCCACCAGTTCCTGCAACTGCCACAGATTGCGGTCGCGAATGCCGCAGGCTTCAAGATGGCGAATGGTCTCGAAGAGGTACTCGGCACCCGAGCCCCAATGGCCGACGGCATTGGCCAGCGTCGCCGCGATCGCCTGCTTGTCAAGCTTGCCAACATAGCGCGGATTGGCCGGATCGACGACGAAACCGAGCGCGGAGCACATGCCGCCGTCGGTCCTGACCTGCAGCCAGCGCGGCACGTTGACGGCCGGCAGGATGGTCATCTCGCGGCGCAGCAGCGCTTCGAGATTGGCCGCCACCGGATCGGCGATCTCGAACACCATGCCCTGGCACTGGCCGCCGCGATCCAGCGCCATCATCAGGCCAGGATTCTCGACCGTGCCGCGAAACCGCTTGACGGTAAAACAGAACGAACGGTGCCAGCCGGTCGCCACTGCCCGCTCGCCACCCCTCACCTCGCCGACCGGCTTCCACAGCAGCGAGCCATAGGCGAACAGTTTTACGGGCCCAGCCGGCGCGCCGGCCAGCACCTCGTCGCGGATGCGCGCATAATCGGCGTCGGTCATGTAGACCATGCCCGGCGTCGGCCCGGCATCCTCGACCGCGCGCATGGTAAGAGCGACGAGTTCCTCGGTCAGTGCCATCGGCGCCTTGCGCGGCTCCGACTTGCATGGCGATGCAGAGGAAATGGCCTTGTTCATCCTTGCGCTCCCTGCCTCGCCGCCATGTTGCCGAAGGTTGGGAGATTCTCAAGGGCGACCGGCGCGAAATCCGCCGCTCTATGCCGGGCGTGCGCGAGAGGCCCGCCCGGCCAGTCTGTTCTAGTGCTTGGTGCTCTTGCCGCCAATTGGGATGCGCTTTGCCTTGCTCTGCGCCTTCTCCGACTTCGGCAAGGTGACGGACAGCACACCGTTGCGGAAATCGGCCGCGACCTTATCTTCTGCGACTTCGAAACCGAGCGGGATGCGACGTTCGAAGCGGCCGTAGAACCGCTCGGAGAACTGACGTTCCCTGTCCTCGGCTTCGGCGTGTTTTTCGCCGCGCAACGTCAGGACGCCATCATCGAGCAACACCTCGATGTCCTTCTCTTCCATGCCGGGTATCTCGGCCGTCACGCGGATCTCCTTGTCCGTTTCGGAGATTTCCACGCTGGGCCAGCCACCACCGGAAGAGAACCTGCCCAAGGACGGAAGCCGAGAATCGAAGCTGCGGAACATGTCGTCGACCAGGCGGCTCATCTCTCGACGCAGACCCGTGAACGGGTCCCGGTCGCCTTCGCGAAAGAGGCTCGGAGCCTGGTTGGTGTCGCGGCTCCACGGCATGAGATCACGAATAGTCATTGCACTTGCTCCCTTCTTAATTCTGTTTCTGGTTCGTTTGTATGCTCTGGCAATCATGCTCGAGGACAATGCGCCGTCGGGCGCAGGCATCGCTGCCGGCCCCGTTTGCGCTTGCTGTTTCGCTCTGCTTCTGGTCCGATCCGCTCCACATTTGGGAACCGGTCGCGGCTCTCGCGCGGCTTCATCGCCTCCGGCGCGTGATACCCGAATTCGATGGTCACAAGGCCATCGATCAGTGCGGCGCCGCCCATCAAGCCGGCGCCCGCGTCTGCACCGGCCCCATCCGGCGCCGGCATGATCGATCTGGGGTTCGCGGCTATGACGTCAAGACCTGGTAATGCAATGTGATCGTTGAATGCAAAGCGTGTCTAACACACTGGCGAACCACTCATATTGGGCATGCCTTGGGTCTCAAGGGGCGCCAGCCGGATTGCCCGTTGCTCGCCCTCACTAGGACACCAGCGGCATCGGCACCTCAAGCCCTTTGATCAGCGCGTCGCGAAACAGTGCGATGGGGCGGCCGAGCCGGCCGGCCGGCGGGCGATGCAGCAGCCATGCGCGCACCTGCGGCTTGAAGTCCGGACAGTCGATGACCTCGACCGCATTGCGCCACCGGCTGTCGGCGAAGGCGCCCGGCGTGACGATGCCGATGCCGTGGCCGCGTGCCACCAGCGACATTCTGAGGTCGACGCTAAGCGCCTCCACCCCGACCTGGAACGGCAGCCTGGCGGCCTCGAAACTCTGGCGGATGAAGGCGCGAAACCCGCAGCCGTTTTCATTCATCACCCAAGGGTAGCGCGACAGCGAGGCAAGGTCGGCGGGCCTCGGCACGCCAAGGCCGGGTGACGCAACCAGCAGCACCGACTGCACGCCGAGATCGTCGTGGACCAGTTCGTCCGGCGGCGCCACGCCTTCGGCGAGGCACACCGCCACCGCGTCGAGCTCGCTGCGCGCCACTTGCTCCACCAGCCTCGGCGACCAGCCGGAGGTGATGCGTAGCGTCAATTGCGGAAACGCGGCGCGCAGGCTGTCGAGCGGCAGCGCCAGCGCGGCATCGGAGAGATAGGGCATGATGCCCAGCCTGAACTCGCCCTTGACCTCGCCTTGCGGCGACACGCCGGCCTTCAGGTCTTCGAGCGAGCGCAGCACGCGGCGGCCATGCTCATAGGCCTCGCGGCCGGTGGCGGTCGGCTTCAGCGGCTTCGACTGGCGGTCGAGCAGCTCCGTTGCCAGCCCATCCTCCAGATTCTGGATGCGGCGCGTCACGCCCGGCTGGGTGAGGTTGAGCCTGGCCGAGGCACCGACGATCGAGCCGGTTTCGACCACGGCGATGAAGGCTTCGAGATCATGGATGTTCATGCGCTTCTCGCATAATCATTATCGAATTGATTGAATTGTAGCATGATAATGCTTCGGCATAAAGTCCTCCCACGATATGCAATCAACTGAGGACCCAATGCTCGATACGCCAATGCCTGATACGCCAATGCCTGATACGAATGACGGCCAGATGGCGGCGCCGGCCGCGACCATCACCGGTCCGCAGACGCTACTCTTTGCCACCGCGGCCGGCATCATCGTCACCAATCTGTTCGCCCCGCAGACGCTGGTCGGCCTGATCGGGCCATCGCTCGGCGCCAATGCGGCAAGCGTCGGCCTCGTTGCGATGGCCACCCTTCTCGGCTACGCCGCCGGCCTGTTCTTCCTGGTGCCGCTCGCCGACCTCTCCGAGAACCGCGCCTTGATCCTGCGCATGCTGATCGCGGCGGCCCTGGCGGCCGGCGTCGCCGCACTGGCGCCCACCGCCGCCGCGCTGCTGGTCGTCCTGTTCATCCTGGGTGCTGCCTGCTCGGCCATCCAGATCTTGGTGCCAATCGCTGCCTCCATGGCTCCGCCCGGACAGGATGGCCGCGTCATCGGCGACGTCATGAGCGGGTTGATGGTTGGCATTCTCTTGGCGCGTCCGCTGGCCAGCCTGATCGCCGATGCCTGGGGTTGGCGCGCCTTCTACGGCCTCAGCGCCGCAGCCCTTGTCGTGCTCACATGCGTGCTCGCCTTCACCTTGCCGCGACGGCGGCCGGCAGCGAAATCGTCCTATGGCGCGCTGATCGCCTCGCTGCTCGACCTGCTGCGCGACGAGCCGGTGCTACGGCGGCGGGCGCTGACAGCGGCCCTGGTGATGGCGGCGTTCAGCCTGTTCTGGACGGCGGTGGCGTTGCGCCTGGCCTTGCCGCCTTTCGATCTCGGCCAGCGCGGCATCGCGCTGTTCGCGCTGGTCGGCGCCGGCGGCGCGGTGGTGACGCCGGTGTTCGGCCGGGCCGGCGATCGCGGCTGGACGCGCTCCGCCACCATCGCCTGCCATCTCTTGCTGATCGGCTCGATGGCGCTCTCGGCCTGGGCCGGCTCCTTCCAGATGGGAGCCTCATGGGGACCCTTGGTGCCGATGGGTATCAGCGCCGTGTTGCTCGACATCGGCGTCACCGGCGACCAGACGCTCGGCCGTCGCGCCATCAACCTGCTGCAGCCGAAGGCACGCGGCCGTCTCAACGGCCTGTTCGTCGGCATCTTCTTCATTGGCGGCGCCATCGGCTCGATGCTGGCCGGCATCGCCTGGACCTGGGGCGGATGGGGGGCAGTCTGCACGGCCGGCGCTGCCTTCGGCCTCTTTGCTCTTCTGGTCGACTGGATCGGCGAATCGGAGTGAGCGCCAGGGAACGATGTTGCCGGCAAACTGTTCTAGTCCTTGCCGGAGGATGTCATGAACGATGCGTCGGCAAAACCCGCGGGCCTCGTCCTTTCATCGACGGAGCGCGTGAATACGCTGTCGCATTTTCACCGAGCCGAGATCGCCCGCATGGCGGGATGGCGCGACCGGCTCGACCGGACGACGAACTGGGCGATCACGGTGGTGGCGGCGCTGCTTTCGGTATCGCTGTCCACGGCCAGTGCGCATCACGGCGTGCTGCTGTTCGCCATGCTGCTGATCCTGCTGCTGCTGTGGATCGAGGCGCGCCGCTATCGCTTCTTCGACTTCTACCGGGCTCGCGTGCGGCAGTTCGAACGCCACTATTTCGCGCAGATATTCTCCCCGCAGCCCGACTTTGCCTCTGATTGGCTGCTCGTCGTCGGCGAAGGCCTGCGCGCGCCGAAGTTTCTGCTATCGCAGCGCGCTGCGCTGGCGCGCCGCCTGCGGCGAAATTACATCTACCTATTCATGATCCTGCTGCTGGCCTGGGTGGTCAAGATATCGACCCCCAGCCTTCAAACCGTGGGCCTCAGGACCGGGTTTGTCGGTTCGCTTCGCCAGGCCGTCGACAGCGCCGCCCTTGGCCCCATTCCCGGTGTGGCGATCGTGGTTATCGTAGGGGCATTCTATGCCGGGCTGCTCGCCTTCGTCATTTTCGCGGCCGACGACGACGGCGAACTTTCCTTCGGCGATGTCCACGTCTGACGTCGACGTCTGGCGACGGGCGGCTGCAACGCAAATGGCGGCCCGCGCGTTGTCCTGGTCAGTCCGCGAAGGCGTTTGAGGGCGCCAAGCCGGGCAGCGGCAAGCCCGCTAGATGCCGAAGAATTGCCTGCCGATCATGTAGCCCAGCGCCGCCACGACCAGCGGAAACAGCGCCGGCGCGACCTTGCCGAGAGAGGAGACTTGCTGGTCCTTCGCCGGCGTGTGGCGCGCATTGCCGAGATTCTTGGTCATTGCTTGCCTCAGGTTCGGATGATTCATTAGCAAATGCTGATTAACAGCATGGCCGCATTAACGGCTTGGAAAGAAATTAGATCAAATAGCCGACCATTGCCTGCCGCCGATCTCGGCGGCAGCAGGCACATCGGCGCCCGCCGGGACGGCCTCCGCTCGGCCCTATCCGCCGAGATAGAGGCGGTGCAACTCGTCCGGCGACCTCACCCACATCGTCTCCGGCCTGATGCAGATGGCGATCGGCGAGGCG
The DNA here is from genome assembly GCF_042431665.1 of Mesorhizobium kowhaii. NCBI lineage: Bacteria > Pseudomonadati > Pseudomonadota > Alphaproteobacteria > Hyphomicrobiales > Phyllobacteriaceae > Mesorhizobium > Mesorhizobium kowhaii. The sequence goes on along the minus strand of NZ_JBHLYT010000008.1, from coordinate 9,449 downwards.
CACAAGCTCGACGAGGCCGGCAGCCGGCGCGTCGGCGAAAGCCTGATCCAGCTGGTCAACGGCCTGATCCAGGCGAAGCCCATGGCGCCCGAATTCCGCCGCTCGCCGCTGGAAGCGCTGCGCGAGCGCATCGTCGCCTATATCGACGCCAATCTGGCGCGCAGCAGCCTGTCGGCCGAGGACATCGCCCGCCACATGGGCTGCTCCCGCCGCTATTTGCACCGCGCCTTCGAAGGCGAAGGCGCCACGCTCGAACGTTTCGTCTGGCACCGCCGGCTGGAGCGCAGCAAGGAAGAACTGCTGTCCCCCGCCCGCGCCTCGGCCTCGATCTCCGAAATCGCGTTTGCCTGCGGGTTCAATTCGAGCGCGCATTTTTCGCGGGCGTTCAAGAGCAGGTATGATGTGGCGCCAAGGGAGTTGCGGGAGAGGTTGCGGGCGGTGGTGCATTAGGGGGCAAAAACCGGCTCTGAATGAGCTTGAGCCCGAAGTCGACCTTCGCAGACCGAATCCTGAATGGCTGCTTTGCGCCGCATGTCAGCCGTTGGACACAGACTTATTCGATCCCGAAAGCAGGCGTTCGCACATTGTAGCCGCACGAGTTGCGCCCGCACCTTTCGGCTCCACCATGCTCGCCGGCATGACTTTCGTCGCCTGGCTGCTGCCGGGCCAGTTCGGCGAGTTCAATCGCCTCGACTTCAAGGTCGGTATGGCCCAAATTGGCAAACGCAACAGCCCGTCTACCGACTTGGATCCTGAGGCCGCTCCAGCTGCGCTGCGCAGTGTTGCCGTGTAACTGGTGACGCTTCTTATCGAGCTTGATCGGATCGCCCTCCTTGAGCGCGATGTTGCGCCCTGCCGCCGTTCGGTTGATCGCCTTGAGGTTGAACGCCGGGAGCGCAGAGATTGCGGATCGTGGCTGCCTGGACGACCGCGCGCTTGCCGATTAGACGCGGCCGCCCGCTTTTAGGATGGCATCGCCCCAAACGTCCATTGCTACGTCGGCGACTCGCGCTCGGCTGCCCCGCGAATCGGCTTAAGTCAAGAAGATTCCGGCTTGCGGGCCGGGTATTTTGCTGACATGTTTGCCTGTTTATGAATTCTGCACTGTGGCAGGCGTCAAATAGAGGGGCATAAGGATGGCTAAGGAATCTTCGAGTAACGCTTCTTCAGCAGGTAAGGCGGAGGGAAATCCGATAGGTAATGCAGAGGGAAACGGGCTGAACTTCATGGCGGCCCAGGCTCGCGAGGCCGGGATCTCCGGTGAGGCTGTAGGTGTCGACAAGATACGTGATCTGCTGTTCGGCAACCAGATGCAGGACTATGACCGCCGTTTTTCCAAGCTTGAAGAACGGTTCTTGCAGCGCTTCAAGGATGTCGAATCCGAGGCCAAGCGCAATCTTGAAACGTACGAGTCAAATGCAAAGAAGCAGGTCGAATCGCTCGCGGCGCAATTGCGGAGCGAAAAAGATGCACGAGCCGATGCCGACAAGGAGATTGACCGGAATCTTCGCGAGCAAAATCAGGCACTTGAAAAGCAGGTGCGCGCGTTGTCGGATCAATTGAGCGAGCTTGAGCGCGACGTTGCGGACCGGATAAATCGAAGCGATCATTTGCTGCGTGAGGAAATCAAGCAAAAGAATGAAAGCATTCAGATGCTAATGGAGAAGATGTTTTCCGATCTCAGCAACGTCAAGACCGACAGAAATCTTTTGGCTGGCCTGTTTGTCGAGGTTGCAAAATGCATAAATCAGGATTCCGGCGGGAGCAAGAGCAACTCGGAACGTGGCTGGAAAGTGAGTTGATCGGAACTTGACGTCGACCGTCGACCCAATCAGCCTTCCTCAAAGAGCCGCCTCGAACGATACCGAGATCGATCGCGCGGCTCTGGCTAGGCTTTTGGTCGAAATTGCCCGGAACGTCGATCCGGACCATCATGCGCGTTTCGACGGAGTTCCAACCGCCGATCGTCGCATGGAAACGCTGCGCCAGTTGCTGGTCGGCCGCGAAATTTCGGAGCTTTCACGAGTTACGCATCTGCTGGGCGAACCGGAGCAGCTTGCGACTGCAGTGGGGGGCGTTCTCCCCAGTGCAGCCGCACGGGCGTCTCATGCGCAACTCGGCGAGGCCCTTGCGCCAGCTGTCGAGAGGGCTGTGCAACGGTCGATCCAGAAGAGCCCGCGCACGCTGACGGATATATTGTACCCGGTGTTTCTGCCGGCAATTCGCAAGTCGATCGGGGAAAAGATCGACCAGACCTTTCAGTCGCTGAATGAAACTTTAAGACATATATTTACCTGGCATGGGCTCAAGTGGAGATTTGAATCTTGGAGAACTGGTGCCAGCTTCTCGGAAGTTGTTCTGAAGCACTCTCTTGTCTATCGCGTAGAACATGTCTTTCTCATTAGCCGAAATTCCGGGCTTTTGATCGCGCATGTAACTGCCGATAATGCAACGAGCGAGGATCCTCAACTCATTTCTTCGATGCTTAGTGCAATTCAAGATTTCGTGAAAGATTCATTTAACGAAAAAGAACAGAGCAGTCTGGACACTATCCGTTTTGGCGACCTTCGTCTCTGGTCGGAAGTTGGCCAGTTTGCGACCTTGGTTTCGGTGATCCGGGGAAATCCGCCAGAGGAATTACATGAAATAGTTCGCGATGTATTGCTTCGTATCCATGAGGAATCCTCAGAGGCTTTAGGGGAGTTTGACGGCGACGGTTCGCAGTTGGCCGGCGTAGAGGCGCAGTTGCAGACATGCGTCGAGCTGAAGCAGGAGGAATCAAACCAGGGATTTCCATGGCTGGTGGTGGCTGTGGCCGTGCTGTTTTTGAGTCTGGCAGGCGGTTGGTTCTTTCTTTCCTGGCAATCCGGGCAGCGCTGGCAGGCCTATGTGTCGCGACTGGGGACCCAGCCGGGCATCATCGTGTCCGAACAAAAGATACGCTACGGTCAATTCTATATTGCCGGCCTGAGAGACCCGCTTGCCGCCGACCCGCAGTCGCTGTTGTCCGGAACGCAGGTCGATCCCGCCCGCGTTCATTCGCAGTGGCAATTCTATCAGAGCCTTGAGCCGGAGTTCGTGTTGAAGCGGCTGACGGCGTCGCTGGCTCCGCCGGATTCGGTACGACTTTCGATCGTCAATGATCGCATCGTTGCCGAAGGTGAGGCTCCTGCCACGTGGATCAACCGGGCGCAGGCCGCCGCCCAGCAGCTTTCGGCAGGCGGCCCGGTATTCGATATCTCCAGGGTCCGTGATGTAAGCCCCGAAGAACGCGAGGCGGAGCGCTGGCAGGCCTATGTGTCGCGACTGGGGGCCCAGCCGGGCATCATCGTTGCCGAACAAAAGATACGCGATGGCCAATTCTATATTGCCGGCCTGAGAGACCCGCTTGGCGCCGACCCGCAGTCGCTGTTGTCCGGAACTCAGATCGATCCCGCCCGCGTTCATTCGCAGTGGCAATCCTATCAGAGCCTGGAGCCGGCGTTCGTGCTGAAGCGACTGATGGCCTCGCTGGCGCCGCCGGATACAGTACGACTTTCGATCGTCAATGATCGCATCGTTGCCGAGGGTGAGGCTCCCGACACCTGGATAGATCGGGCGCGCGCAGCGGCCCGACAGCTTTCGGCAGGCGGACCGGAATTCGACATCTCCAAGGTTCGTGATGTGAGCCCCGAAGCACGCGCGGCGGAGCACTGGCAATATTATGTGTCGCGACTTGAGGCCCAATCGGGAATCATCGTCGCCCAACAAACGGCGAGGGGCGGACATTTCTACATTTCCGGTCTGAGAGACCCGCTTGCCGCCGACCCGCAAGCTCTGCTGTCCGGAACGGAGGTTGATCCTGCCCGCGTTCATTCGCAGTGGCAATTCTATCAGAGCCTTGATCCGAAGTTCGTGGTGAAGCGGCTGACGGCGTCGCTGACCCCGCCGAAATCGGTTCTGCTTTCGATAGTCCAGGGTCGCATCGTTGTCGTGGGTGAGGCTCCTGCCGGCTGGATCAACCGGGCGCGGGCCGCCGCCGAACAACTTTCGGCGGACGGAGTGGTTCTGGATGTCTCACAGCTGCGTGAGCTGAACCTTGCAGAACTCAATCAGTTGAGAGAGGCCATCCAGGCGACCGATATTTTCTTCTATTCCGGCAAAGCTGTGCCGGGACCAGAGCAGACGCCGGTTCTCGACAGATTGGCGGATCAATTAAAGGAATTCGCCCAAAGTGCCCGCAAGTCAGGCGTAACAGCGCGGTTCATGTTGACCGGCCATTCGGACGGCACGGGCCGTGAGACGGCCAACGTGTCGATCAGCGCCGCCCGCGCCGAGGCAGTTCGTGCGCTTCTCAACAGGCGCGGCGTCGCTCCGGAGCTGCTGCTGGTTCGGGGTGCGGGCACCTTTGAGCCGGTGGTGCCTGAAAATAGTCAAACTGGTAGCTCCACCAATCGCCGGGTTTCGGTTACGGTAAACCTGGACTAGGGCGGGGCCCAGGATGTTGCAAAAAAAGATCTGCATGTTGGGCGGGTTCTCTGTCGGAAAGACGAGTCTGGTTCGCAGGTTTGTGCAAAGCATCTTTTCAGAAACCTACTTGACCACGGTGGGAGTGAAAATCGACAAGAAGAGTGTCGCACTCCCGGACAAAACCGTGGATCTGATTTTGTGGGATTTGGCCGGCGAAGACGATATCGGCTCATTCCGCGTCAGCCATGTGCGAGGTGCGACCGGGCTCGTGCTTGTCGTCGATGGAACCCGCGCCGCTACTCTTGCCGCTGCGCTCACGCTGCGCGAGCGGGTCGAGGCCGAATTCGGCGCTATGCCGTTTGTATTGCTGTTCAACAAATCCGATCTGGCCGATCGGTGGGAAATATCGGATAGTGAGATTAACGAACTGAGGCAACTTGGATGGCAAATCTATCTAACAAGTGCGCTTTCGGGTGAACATGTCGATGATGCGTTTCGTCAACTTGCTTCGATGGTCACCAAATAGACCATGCATAGATTGCCAAAAGAAGTCGGAAGTTGGATTTACAATTTCTTCTACAACGAGCACTCTATCGCATATGTGAAAATTGACGCCCAGCTTTGCATAGCGGCGAAGGGCGGTAACGTTAAACATTACGGGCTCTCATCCCTGCGCATCGGTAAGCCTGTTACCGATCAGCTTGAATTCATGGAGGGTTTGCTGCCTTGCCCGGAGCTTCCATATCATATGGCCATGGTCGAACTGCCCAGCGGGCGCGTCGCGGACCTTCATCTTTTTGCTGACGACGACTGCGTGTGGCTGCTCTTTCTTGACGCCACTGCCGAACGCGACAACAAGCAGCGGCTTCAACAGAAGGCTTATGAAATGACGCTCCTGCAAGAGAGGGAGCGTCAACTCAACGAGAAATTACAATCGACGAACGAGGCGTTGAGGAAGAGCCAAGAGGGATTGTCGCGTGAATACCAGCGCGCCGAATCCCTGCTCCTCAACATTCTTCCGGCGTCGATCGCGGAGCGGTTGAAAGCGCACAAAAAAATTGCCGACAACCACGCAGAGGTGAGTGTGCTTTTTGCCGACATCGTCGGTTTTACGGAAAGAGCGCGCAGCGTCGGAGCCGTGACGACGCTCGCTATTTTAAATTACTTCTTCAAGGCGGCGGATCGGCTCTCTGAACGATACGGCTGCGAAAAGATCAAGACAATCGGCGATTGTGTGATGGTGGTCGCTGGCCTGCCCACCGCGCGATCCGATCATGCAAAGGCCCTCGCGCATTATGCGGTTGAACTGCGGAAGGCGGTCAAGCGCGAACGCTTCGCAGGAGAACCGATAAGACTGAGAATTGGAATTCACTCGGGGCCAATCGTCGCGGGCGTCATAGGCAAGAGGCGGTTCGCTTATGACCTGTGGGGTGAGACCGTTAATCTCGCCTCACGTATTCAAACGTCCGCGGAGCCCGATGAAATCCGTATTTCGGATGCAACTTACCAACTGCTTGGACCAAAGTTTGCTTGCGACCCACTCGGGGAAACGGAATTGCGTGGTGCAGGTCGTGTCCGAATGTGGCGGCTCCCGGCCTGATTTGCCGCTTGGCAGTGCCGACCCTGGAGCGCATTGCATCTCAAGCTAATGCATGTCGCTCAAAAGTGGCCCTGGTTTTGAGACAACGACATGCATAGAAACAAAGGCTTAAAGCGCGTCGCATGAATCCGTTTCGACGCGACGCGCTTTAGTCAAACATCATGGTTTCGAATGTCCGCAGAGGTGCGCGAAGCAGTCGACCACCGAGCGACCGCCAAAGGTCTGTCCTGGGTCAACTCAGGACGCCGGATCCTGAGATTTAACGTCTGCTATCGTTCTTCCCTGCACCGCAAGCGGACTCTACTGCTTGCGGCCCAATTGCGGTCATTTCCGAGCACAGGCTGACATGACCGCTCCCGGCGCAAAGCGGACCCCTGCGTCTGTAGTCATTCGCTCCCTTCTCGCACGGTTTCGACCGCCAGCGATCCGGCGGGCCGAGCCTTCAATAGCTCGAGGCAACTACATTAATTTTCTTGCTCGTCCGGCGGCCTCCTCTGGCCGACTTGTGGCCTGCCAAAAAAGCTCTCCACTTTGGTCGCATCAAGGTGAGGAGCGCCACGCGGTTCCGACAAAATCAGCCGCGGCCAAGGCCAGCATGGATCGTTTTGAGAGCACCAACGTTCCTTATGGTAAATCGAGATCAGGAGGAAACGATGGCCGACCAGAGTCGAGAAGATCGCATCCGCCAGCGTGCCTATGAGCTTTGGGAAAAGGAAGGCAAGCCGGACGGCGCCGACTTGCGCTTTTGGGAAAAGGCGATGGACGAGATCGACGAAGAGGATCAACAAAAGGATTCGTCCGACAAACGGCAACCTGCCGGCACGGGTTCGGCCGGCGCATAGCTGCCCGCAGAACGATGAATGCGTAGCTCCGAAATGGACCTCGAGACGAGTTGAGGTTCGTTAGCCGGTCCATAATGGTCGTGTGGCAATGGACGTTCGCGATGCCATCGGTCGAGCGCTGGCTTGGGCTAGCGGATGGTTCGGCTATGCCGCCACGCCGTGGATACTTTATCAGGCCGCCATCATCGTCACGCTGTTCCTCGCGGCCAAGCTCGCGGCGCGGCGGATCGAGCCGCTCGTGGAGGACCGGGCACGCCAGATCAAGGGCCATCCCGGACTGCTGAGGGTCGTGATTGCCCTGTTGCGGCGCACTGACTGGATCCTCTTCACGCTCTTCCTGCTTGCCGCGCTCAACCTGATGCGCGCCGTCACCTGGCCAAGCCGCACCCATCTTCTCCATATCGTGCTTTCGCTGTCCCTCGCCTGGCTCGTCGCGTCGGTGCTGTCGCGCATCATCCGCAACCGCCTCGTCGCCCGCCTTCTCGGCTGGCTGATCTGGATCTATGCAGCACTTGTCATCCTGGGTATCAGTGACGAGGCCGCGTCCTTCCTGGATAGCCTGGCAATCCCTTTGGGCGCGATTCGCCTTTCGGTTCTTGTGCTACTGAAAGCGGCGCTGCTGCTGATCGCCACGGTCTGGCTTGCGGTGGTCATTGGCAACTATATCGATGAGCGCGTCCGCATCTCCGAGGAACTGACACCCTCGATCCGCGTCCTTGTTGGTAAAATGGCAAAGATCGGTCTCGTGCTGGTGGCCGGCGCCTTCGCTATTTCCGCCGTCGGCGTCGACCTCACGGCGCTGACGGTGTTTTCCGGCGCGATCGGCGTCGGTCTCGCTTTCGGGCTGCAAAAGGTGGTTTCAAATTTCGTCTCCGGCGTGATCATCCTGCTCGACAAGTCGATCAAGCCGGGTGACACCATATCGCTCGAAGGCACCTTCGGCTGGATCCGCGAATTGCGGGGGCGCTTCGTCTCGGTGGTGACGCGCGACGGTCGCGAATTTCTGATCCCCAACGAAGACTTCATCACCCAAAGGGTCATCAACTGGTCGTTCAGCGACAACCTCGTGCGGCTCGACGTGAATTTCGGCGTCTCCTATGACGCCGACCCGCACAAGGTCAGCGAGCTGGCGATAGAAGCCGCGATCAGTGTCGGCCGGGTCGAAGCCGATCGGCGCCCGGTCTGCTGGCTCACTGGCTTCGGCGACTCCTCGCTGAATTTCGTCTTGCGCTTCTGGATCCGCGATCCCCAGCAAGGCCTGACCAACGTGCGCGGCAAGGTACTGCTGGCGCTGTGGGACACATTCAAGGCAAACGGCATTAGCATCCCCTATCCGCACCGCGAGATTATCATGAAGGATGCTGGTGGATCGAGCGGGCGCTAGGCTCAGTCGGACCAAGAACATCTCGACCCAAAGGAAACGCCCTGTCGATCCAGCATCACTCGCAGAGTTTCTTGGAATCCTTACGCCGCCGCGACAATCGGTGCGCTAATCTTCGTCCCAGAAATCCTGCAACGATGCGTGGCGAAGGCACGGGACACGTCTTTGAGCACTGGCTCGCGTACCAAGCCGAGCGGGCAATCTAATTGATTTTCTTGCTCGTCCGGCGGCCTCCTTAGCAGCCGACTTGTGGCCTGCCAGAAACCTCTCCACTTTGGTCGCTTCCGGCCAAGTGCGATACATTAGCCACAGTTAATATTATTCGGAAATCCAGTCTTGCGCCATCGGCATAGATGTCCCGTAATGGGTCAATAAGTCTGGCACCGCAATTGCACTCTCAGCAATGCCGGGGTCGACGACCCCGGCATTCGGGGGGTAAACTTTGGGGGGCCCCACCGCTTCGCAAATGGAGCGGTGGGCTCTTTAACCGCTAATTCAAAAGCCCCCCAAAATCGCCAAAACTTTGGGTGCTGCAACTATGTATTTTCCCCAATTTCTGGTGGGCATGTTCGGGACGTCGCTCATCATGGCGATCTGGGCTGGCATAGAAACCGGTTCCATCCGGACGGCACTCGCTTGGGCTGTCCTCACGCTGATTGTATTGCAGGTTGGATATTTCCTGCTGATATTAGGGCTTTTCTATAAGCGCTCGACGAAAAGCACCGACGTAAACCCGGAGCCTGTCAATCCTGTCCAGCCGCTTCGTCGAGATGGTGGTGTTTCATCCCCGGGCGCCCAATAGGAGCCGGTGATGGTCTGGTGGTGTCGGGCCTAACGGCGGCGTGGAGCTTTTGCTCTTCGAGACTAGGGAAGTCTGAGCCTCGGCCACCCCACCTTCGAGAGGTTTATCCGTTGTCGCAGTGACGTGAAAGCGGATGTGTCCGAACGACAGGACCAAGAGTAGCGCAGACTTCCACTCGTTCGACAGGTTGGAGCGGTGGCTACGATGAGGTTGAGGTCGGCAGCGTAACGGCTGCTTTCTGACAAGTCAGTACCAAAGCAGACCGTCAACATCCGTGAAGAGTTTCGGGCGCCGGCAGGCGTACGAAAGTCCCCGAGGAAGGAACCCGCGGGCCACAGTCGATGGCTATGGAGATTTCGATTTGCGGCGGATGTC
>NZ_JBHLYT010000007.1:0-232511 GCF_042431665.1 Mesorhizobium kowhaii | reverse complement strand
AGCCATTCTCGACCTCTTCACGCGGCCGCCACGCCGCAGATGTCCTCACTGTGAGAAGCTGCTCGCAGACGCCGTCAAACCTAAACTGCCAAAGTAGTGCTAGGGTCAGGACTCATTGATTGAGCCAAAAGATGACGGTGGCAGCGATGCAGATGGCTGACATGAAGGTGTGGGCGCATCGGTCGTAGCGGGTATGGATGCGCCGCCAGTCTTTGAGTCTGCCGAACATGTTCTCAATGCGGTGGCGTTGTCTATAAAGCACTGTGTCATGCGGAATCGGCACCTTGCGGTTGATCTTTGACGGGATGCAGGCAGTGATGCCGCGCTCGGCCAGGGCGGCGCGGAGCCACTCGGCGTCGTAGCCACGGTCACCGAGCAGCGCCTTGGCCCTGGGCAAGGCGCCGATCATCAGCGCCGCGCCCCTGTAGTCGCTCATCTGCCCTTCGCTGAGCAGCATGATCAGTGGTCGGCCTTTGCCGTCACAGACGGCATGGAGCTTGGAATTCAGACCGCCTTTGGTGCGTCCGATACGTCGGGGAACAGCCCCTTTTTGAGCAGGCTGGCCGCAGTGCGGTGCGCCTTCAGATGGGTGGCGTCGATCATCAACTGATCCGGCTTGCCACCCTTGGCTGCCATCGCCGCGAAGATCTTATTGAACACGCCCAATCGGCTCCAGCGGATGAAACGGTTGTAGATCGTCTTGTGCGGGCCGTAAGCCGCAGGCGCGTCACGCCAGCGCAGACCGTTCCTGATAACGAAGATCATCCCGCTGACGATCCGGCGGTCATCAACCCGCGGCACCCCATGTGACAATGGAAAATACGGCTCAATCCGACGCATCTGTGCCGCCGACAACCAGATCAGATCACTCATAGCAACGCCTCCTCGCGCAGCCATTGAATCAATCCAGGACCGCCCCCGCAAGCGATTTAGTTTGCCAAATGGAAAACTTTTGTTTATAGTTCTCCATATGGAACACTATCAATCATCTCTTGACGCTGCCTTCCATGCCCTTGCTGATCCCACCAGACGGGCAGTCGTCAGCCGCCTTACGAAGGGTCCCGCACCAGTCAAGGAACTGGCGGAGCCCTTCGATATGGGACTGCCGTCCTTCATGAAACACCTTCGGGTCCTTGAGAAAGACGGCCTGATCAGCTCCGAAAAGGTCGGCCGCGTCCGCACCTGCTGGGTGAATACCGAGAGGCTGGCGGGCGCCGAGTCATGGCTCTCCGAGCAACGTGAGCTTTGGCAGGCCAGAACGGATCGGCTTGCCGACTATGTCGAAACCCAAATGTCCAGGAGTATTGAAGATGCCAGCTGAAGAATCCGAACTGACCATTGAGCGTTTCATCAATGCGCCGCCAGCCGTTGTTTGGAAAGCATGGAGCACGCCCGAGCGCCTGGCGAAATGGTGGATACCCGACCCCATCGAATGCAAGGTGATCAAGTTGGAACTCCGCCCAGGTGGTGGGTTCGAGACGCTTATGCGCGAGGGTGGCGGTGAATTCCAACCGCATGTCGAAGGCTGCTTCCTAGAAATCGTTCCTGAAAGCCGCCTGGTCTGGACAACGGTCCTCACCGAGGCCTGGAAGCCCACCGAACCCTGGTTGGCATTGACCGCGATCATAACCTTCGAGGCGGAGGGCAGCGGCACCCGCTACGCGGCTCGCGTGTTACACAAAAACGCTGCGGACTCCCGAAAGCATGAAGAAATGGGATTCCACGATGGGTGGGGGACCACAATCGACCAACTCACGGTATTCGCCGAGCGATTGACGTGAACCGGGGAGAGGTTCGCGTACAGCACAGCAGGCTGCACAATCACCCTTCGGGCTCGCAGCCCTTATCCCCGCACTGCTGGTTTAATGGGTCCTGACCCTAGTTTATCAACCGAGTCATCGGCACGACGCGATCTTCGATCGAGGGTTTCGATTCGGCGACGCTGTCTTCGACAGCGCGCGCATATTGAAGCATCGAATTTACAAGGGCCGGGATCACTTCGTTCGGCTGTTGGATTCAGTAAAGGCGGCTTCTATCGGCTTTGACAAGAGGGGGTCGTTTGCGGGAGGGGGCGGAATCCTACGCTAAGGCTTCGGCCAACGATATTCTCCGGTGAGATTGATATGCTCCCATCCGAGTGGCGAGACATGGGCCAGCAGATCGGGCGATAGCAGTTTTCCGTCGCGTTTCTGGCTGGCGACAATTTCGCCGAGCTTCATGGTGTTCCAGAAGATGATGATGGCGGCGAGCAGGTTCATGCCGGCGATCCGGTAGTGCTGGCCTTCGCCGGAACGGTCGCGGATTCACCCCTGCGATGGAACCTGGCCGCTTCAGCGCATGATGCGCTTCGCCCTTGTTGAGCCCGATCTGGGCGCGGCGTCGCAGATCGGCATCCAGAATCCAGTCGATCATGAACAGGGTTCGCTCGACGCGACCGACCTCGCGCAAAGCCGTGGCAAGTTAGTTCTGCCGCGGATAGGAGGCGAGTTTCCGCAGGATCTGGCTTGGCGCGATGCTTCCGGCCGCAATGGTGGCGGCGATGCGCAGGATGTCGGGCCAGTTGCGCTCGATCATAGCTTGGTTGATCTTTCCGGCGATCAAGGTCCGCAAGTGCGACGGTGCGGCCGATGGATTAGGCCAACACGACCGCCATGATCTTCGGCGCAGCGCCGAGCTTCGATGACATTCTTGCCTCCGCACGACAGATTGAGCGGGATCTCAACAACCGCGCTTAGGCGCCGGTGCTAGGTTGCCGCTCCCTGCTGCTGGCAGCCTTTCTTGCCACGCGCAACTCGTCGAGCGTGGGCTGCCCCCAGACCCCGCGGCTCGTCTTGGAGCCGGGACGAGAGGGCCATGTTTTTATGAGTTCGGCGAGTGTCGCCGGGCGCCATTGCGCCCAAACGCTGTCGGCCAAGATTGGGAGATCGGCGTAGAGGCACGAAGGATCTCCGGGTTGGAGTCGAGCCGCGGCGCAGCTCCCCTTGCCGGCTGCAGCGCGCAAGCGGCAAGGTCTCCGAGATTAACCCCTTCGGTCCTCTTCCTCGGCCGCGATCATACGCATGAAATCGATATCCATTTCCGCAAGCGGCGCGATCCAGTCGACCTCAGGCGACCACCTCGGCCCAGTGTGACCGATTTCACCCGCGAGCACAAAAAGCAATCGCGGCAGCGGTCAAAACGATGGCCCGGAAGAGCCCAGGTCATGACCTGGCGCATACGTAGAGGGCGCGGCAGAAGCATTAATTTGCTCGGAGGTCGAAGAGTGCCGGCGTCTGCTGATGGATTGGAATGGTCGCGCCCCCGGATCAGGCATCGTTCCGAATTTTTGCTTCAATGGCGGGGTGGCGCTAATCAGTTCGAAGGTCCACCACACCTTCTCGACTAGCTATTGAGCAATGGCGTTTACGAAATACGGAACCACGTATTTTAGCGCGACGCCAGCGTTATGGGAGGAGGGAAACTCTTGAGCATAGACGCTCTGGGCTTCATCTGGAAAGTGACAAAGCCGGTTGGGTATGGCCGTGACGTAAATGAACGGCTTATCCCACATGGAGCGGATAACCCCGTGTGTCGTTTCGACAGAGGTTATATTTGTGGCGCCAGCCTGCTTTGCTTTCATGATAGAGTTGGCGTCCGCGTCGCAGTACGGAGGAGGTTCGTTAACTGAGCTGATCCCAACGGCATCGGCAGCAATGATAAGCTGAAGAACGCTCGCAGGACGGTTTTGCGGCGCGATCATTTCGGAACTGATCGCTACCAAGGTCTTCTGATCGGCCGAAACGTTAGAAAAGAACGAAGCTGGAGTTTTGCTAGGAATAAGCGTGTCCATATAGCCGGGCCAAGTCCAACTGCCGGGGGCACCATTTGAAGCATCATGGATGAACATCGTGCCGCCAATCGAGGCACACCCGTTGTTAGAGACAAGACCAGGATATGCGGCAGTGCCAAATGCTATCACTCCATCCGGTGTGCTCGCTGGATTCGTATAATTCGTAATTTGCTGCATGGCGGTAACCTTCTTGTCGCTCTTACCGCCCGTGACGGCAAGGTCGTCGATACACCAAATCTCAATTGTTGCTATTGTCGGGGCCTTGTCGGATTGGAACGCAAATACATCGATTAAGCAGCGCGGCACTCCGGGATCTCTAGTTGGAGCGGGTGGATCGGATTGAACGCGCGGCCAGCGCGGCCAATCGACATTATATGGAGCGCTAAGAATGAGACTATGAGTCATTTGATTGCACAAAGCAGCCATAAGGCCGTCGGCCTCGTGATTGCGATTGGCAATGACAACAATGCGAAGCTTCTTACTAGGTGTCGTTTGGGCGCGTAACACCGTCGGAGCGCTGATCAGCGCTGCGCCAGCGCTCGTCAGAAAAGCTCTTCGATTGAGCATAGCTGCCTCTCCCCGCCAAATCGCTGGAGAGTTTGCATGGTCCATCCGCTACTGTCGAGGTGGTACAACTTGGCCGACACAACTTTCGGCGACCTTCTGTCGTTAGGCAGCCGATAGAATTATGGTATCTGAGACCGTGACTGCGGCCAGACAATGATGGCAAACCGCCGCTAAAGCCACTAAAAGACATAGATTGGCTGGCACGACAGAACCCGTTTGGACGCAAATTGCCGAGCTGGCCATCAGCGCTCTCTCGTCTTTTGCGCTCGTCGTCTGTGATGCCCTGCAAACGGCAGTGGATTGTCGGTCTATCCTCGGTTGCCGCTGAAGTTCCAGGCTGCATGTTATGCGACTTTGCCGCACCTAGAAGACAGGATATCGCGGCTGCAAGGACCAATCGTCGTGAGAGCGGCCTATCGCGCCAGCTAACTGGCCGTCGCGGCATTCTCGATCAATCGCTCAAACCATCCCATTCGCACGTCGTTGCCGCCGATCACCGCACAGAGCCTTGAGCAACCTTTCGACGCCACAATTTCTGTAAAGGGTGACGTGTGTCTTCGACAAAGGCTTTCGAGTAAGCCTCTGATAGTGTGCATCTGGTGGGCCCGGAGGGACTCGAACCCCCAACCAAGCGGTTATGAGCCGCCGGCTCTAACCATTGAGCTACAGGCCCCACGCGGGCTGGATTAATGTTTTTCGCATCGCGGCACAAGGCTTTCCCGTCAGGCTTCCACTGATCGCCCAAATCAACCCATAATCGCGCTCTACGCGACCTCAGCGACTTTGATCGCGGACCAAGGAGATTTTCATGACCAGACGCCTTTTGCCTCTCGCGCTCGCCGCTGCAATCGCTTTTCCGGCGATGGCTGGAGCCACCGATTTGCCGACGCCGCCCCGCATCATTGTGTCGGGCGAAGGCGATGCAACCGTAGCCCCCGATCTGGCGGTCCTGACGCTCAGCGTCATGCGCGAGGCCAAGACCGCGCGCGCGGCGCTCGACGCCAACAACGACGCCATGGCCGCCGTGATCGCGGCGATGAAGTCGGCCGGCATCAAGGACCGCGACCTGCAGACCGCGGGCATCCAGATCAACCCGCGCTACAACTACACCAACAAGCCGGACGGCAGCCAGGAAGCCGAACTCGTCGCTTATCAGGTGACCAACACGCTGTCGGTGCGGGTGCGCGATGTCGACAAGACGGGCGAGATTCTGGACAAGGCGGTGTCGCTCGGCGTCAACCAGGGCGGCGGCATCGCCTTCACCAATGACAACCCGGCAGCGACCGTCACCGAGGCCCGCAAGAAGGCGGTCGCCAACGCCATGGCCAAGGCCAAGACGCTGGCCGAAGCCGCCGGCGTCAGCCTCGGCCGGGTGCTCGAGATCACCGATCAGAACATCGCGCCAACGCCGATGCCGATCAACGCCAAGGCCTTCGATGCCGCGGCGGGTGCTGCGGCTCCGGTGCAGGCCGGCGAGAATTCCTACAATGTCCAGGTCACCGTCACCTTCGAGTTGAAGTAAGCGGCTCCTGACGATCCGTGGCCGAGCCTTGCTCGGCCACGGTCAAAGACCACTGCCGTGCATGAAAAACCCCGCGGGATTGCTCCCGCGGGGTTTTTTCGAGCCACACCCTTCAGACGGAAAGGGGCTCGGCTACTCCCGGCTAACCCTCGCAGAGGGTTATGCCGCCAGGCTGATCTTCGCAGAAGATCATGCCTCCAGACCGACCTTCGAGGAGGTCGTATCTTGAACCGATCTCAGCGATAAATAACCGGGCAGCCGCGGTCATTGGCAAACACGATGACAACGCGGTCGCCGTCCTGGCGGCCCATCACCTTCACCGTGCGGCGGCTGACGTCGACGATGCGGGCACGGTAGAGACCCATGCGTTCGGCCTTGTCGAGGGCACGGTCCGGCGAACAGCCACGGCGCCAGCCGTAGCGGCGTTCATCACCGCGCCAGTCGCCGCGGCGTTCATCACGGCGATGGCGATAGCCATCGTCGCCGGCATAGACGCCGAAACGCGTGTCGTTGTTGTTGCCGAAGCCGAGATAGAGGCTGTCGGCATGGGCCGGGATCGCGGCCAGCGTGCCGAGACCGACCAGAGCCGAAAGGGCTGCCGTCTTGATCGTGTTGAACATCGTCTTCTCTCCTTGTTGCGGGCTTTCGCCCGTCCTCGTGAACCGATGGGGGGAGAATGCACTTGCCTGTCTGAACTTTTTGCGAACCGGCCATTCATCTCCGGTTCATGTGGCGGAAAGGAATTCGCCGGCCATTTACCATCGTCCACGGCAGGGGTGAATGCTCCAAAACGCCTCAGTCAGTCCCCGGTTCCCAATCCAGCAGATCGGCTTGAAGATCAGGCTCGTCGTCCCAGCGCGAGCCTTAGGGCTCGTCGTCCAGCATGTAATCAAAATAGTCTTCCGGCTCGGCAAGGTCGGTCTCGCTCGCCTTGACCCGCCCGCGCATCGAGATGCCGGCTTCATGAACGGTCTCGGCGCTGCCCGACACCAGCCGGTGCCACCAGTAGAGGTCATGGCCCTCGGCCACCAGCCGGTAGGCGCAGGTGCTGGGCAGCCAGCTGATGGTGCGAACATTTTGCGGCGTCAGCCCGACGCAGTCGGGAACGCGCGCCAGCCGGTTGGCATAGTCCGAACATCGGCAGCTCTGCGCGTCGAACAGACGGCAGCCGACGCTGGTCCAGTAGATCTCGCCGGTGTCCTCGTCCTCAAGCTTTGACAGGCAGCATTTGCCGCATCCGTCGCAGAGCGACTCCCACTCGGCCGGGCTCATCGCCTCCAGCGCCTTGGTTTTCCAGAAGGGCTTTTCCATTCCCGGCATGTGGCCCCAGCCGCCGGCAAGGTCAAGCGCGGCAGCGGCCGGAATGCGGCGGTTGCCAGGTGAATGACACGAAGTTGCCTTCAAAAGGTCGGCCAATCGCCCCGTACGGCCTCTATCCCAGCCAAACTGGAACCAATCGGCTCAAGATCAGTTTCGGCAAGGATGGGACCCCACAAGGAGAGTTTTCGATGAAACGCCAACCCCGGATTCTGGCAGGCACCGCACTAGGCCTGCTGATGGCATCCGCGCCGTTGGGCGCGTTCCCGCTTCAGGGAAGTGCCGCCTTCGGCCCCGCCCAGCACACGTCAGCCGCGTTCATTTTGGCGCAGGCAGCGTGCGCCGAGGGCGAATCGGCCGAGGCCTGTGCGCAGAAGCAGCCTAAACAAAGGGAGCGGAAGAAGGCCGAGCCAGAGCAGCAGGCGGCGCCCGCCGCCCAGAGCCAGCAGCCCGCCGAGCAGGAGCAGCCGCGCAAGAAGCGTGAGAAGCAACAGCAACAGACCGAGCAGGCGCCAGCCGAACAGGCCCCCCCGGCCGAAGAGCAGCAACCGCGCAGGAAGAAGCGCGACCAGCAGCAGCAGACTGAGCAGGCGCCGGCCGAGCAAGCCGCTCCGGCGGCCGAGGCGCAGCAGCCCCGCAAGAAAAAGCGCGATCAGCAGCAGCAGACTGAACAGGCGCCAGCCGAGCAAGCCGCTCCGGCGGCCGAGGCGCAGCAGCCCCGCAAGAAAAAGCGCGATCAGCAGCAGCAGACTGAACAGGCGCCAGCCGAACAGGTCGCTCCGGCCGAGGAACGGCAGCCGCGCAGGAAGAAGCGTGATCAGCAGCAGCAGATCGAGGCCGCCCCTGCCGAGCAGGCGGCCCCAGCAAACGACAACAACCCACAGCCCCTGCGCAAGAAGCGCAAGCAGGATCAGCAGATCGAAGCCGCACCCGCCGAACAGGCGCCGGCCAAGAAGGAAGCGCCCGCCGGCGAGCCGGTTCCGCAGGCCGAACCGCTTCAGCCTGAGCAGCAGGCGGCGCCCGCCCAGGGCGAACAGCCTCAGGATAAGAAGAAGCGCGGCAAGAAGCCTGTCATCGAACAGCCGGTGACGGGAGAACAGCCGGCCACTGGAGAACAGCCGTCAACGGCCGAACAGCCCGCCAATGGCCAGCAGCCCGTGACCGGCGAACAGCCGGCCCAAGGTGAAAAAAATGCTGCCCAGGGCGAAGCCCCGGCTGACAAGAACGCAGCTCCCATCCTTGATAGCCAGAAGGATGTCCTGCGCAAGCGCAAGGGCAAGAACGGCCAGCAGGGAGGCGAGAATGCGAATGGCGAGCAGGCCAACCAGCCCGCTCAGCAGAATGGCGAGCAGGCGCAAGCTCCAAAGCCGGTTCCGGTCGACCAGGGACCCCCGCCCACCGACGACAAGTCGGCCCAACAGGCAATCCAGCCTGAAAAGATCGCCCCGGTGACGGAGGAAAAGGGCAAGCGCGTAGATCGTGCACCCGATGAGAACGTCCGCGACCGCCGGCGTCCGAAAGGCGTCGACGTCGTCAGGGAACTCGGCG
Source organism: Mesorhizobium kowhaii (assembly GCF_042431665.1). Lineage (NCBI taxonomy): Bacteria > Pseudomonadati > Pseudomonadota > Alphaproteobacteria > Hyphomicrobiales > Phyllobacteriaceae > Mesorhizobium > Mesorhizobium kowhaii. Next base: position 223,728 of record NZ_JBHLYT010000007.1, on the reverse strand, counting down.
ACCGCGTCATCCTGCAGTTCAACAACCAGACATTCGTCCAGAGCAATGACGCCCCGCGCATGACCCGCGGCGCCAGAAATGTGTACTATGAGGATCTGTCAGGCGATCGCACTCGGGAAATCGTCGAGCGCGACAATGGCGTCCAGATCGTCACCATCCGCAACCGCTACGGCGACGTCATCCAGCGTTCACGGATCACGCAGGATGGGCGCGAATATGTGCTGAGCTATGTCGACGAGCAGGACTATCAGGATGAGGGCGACTGGCGCGATCCCGGCGACGACCTGCCGCCGATGCGGCTGACCATCCCGCGCCGGGAATACATCCTCGATTCCGAGGACGTCGAGAGCCCGGACGACTACTACACCTTCCTCGAACAGCCGCCGGTGGAGAAGGTCCAGCGCCTCTATTCGATCGACGAGGTCAAGCGTTCGGCCCGCGTGCGCGACATTGCACGCCGCGTCGACCTCGACACGCTGAACTTCGAATTCGGCTCGGCCTCGATCTCCGACACCGAGGTGCAGAAGCTCGAGGGTGTCGCCAACGCCATGGAGAAGCTACTGAAGAAGAACCCGGCCGAGACCTTCCTGATCGAAGGTCATACCGACGCCGTCGGCAGGCCGGAAGCGAACCTGGCCCTGTCCGATCGCCGCGCGGAATCGGTCGCGGAGGCCCTCACCAATGCCTTCGGCATCCCGCCGGAGAACCTGACGACGCAGGGCTATGGCGAGCAGTATCTGAAGGTCAACACCGCCGCGCCCAACCGCGAGAACCGGCGCGTCGCCATTCGCCGCATCACCTCGCTGGTGGCGCCTGTCGCCAGCAACAATTAGGTCATGATTTCAAAACCATGACCTGGTTTGCGGACTCTGCACGAGAAGCAACCATCCCCGGTCCTGCCGGGGATGGTTCGACGTGCCAGGTTCAACAAGAATTGCATCGGCATTAGAGCCGGCTCATTGAATCGCGGGCTCACCCACCCCAGATTCTGGACTGGGCGTTCCCTGCCCCGTCCCGACTCCAGCGGGACGCATTGAGCCCCGCCGGTCCCTCGCCGGCGGGGTTTTTTGTCCTTCAAACAGGGGCGGCCTGACCGAAATACGACCCACCACCCTACGGCCCACTATCCCAAGAGAACCAACCGGAACCACTCTACGAAGCGTCTCGAACTCGCCATCGAATCGATCATCCTTGCCTCACGCTGGCTGCTGGTCGTCTTCTATCTGGGGCTGGGCGTGGCGCTGGCCATCTATGCGCTCTGAGCAAAGGCAAGAAGGACGAGGAGTGAAAGCCTCGCACTCCTATGCTTGTTAGCATTCGGGAAAATTGATACCATCTATTGGTATTGGAGATTCATCATGCCCAAGAACACCTCCATCACCCTAGGTGATCAGTACGATGCCTTTATCCAGCGGCAGATAGCGAACGGCCGTTTTGGGTCGGCAAGCGAAACCGTTCGGGCCGGCCTTCGTCTTTTGGAAGAACAGGAACTCAAGCTTGAGCAACTCCGGTCTGCCATCGATGAGGGAGATATGTCAGGCGATCCAGAGCCATTCGACTTCGATGCCTTTCTAGAGTCCAAGAAGCGCGGATGAAGCGAACCGTCAGGTTCTCACCAAAAGCGAAAGCAGATCTTGACCAGATTTGGGACCATTCCCTGAAAGAATGGGGTCCCGAGCGAGCGGAAGCCTATATCCACGCCATTCGCTCAATCATAAATTTGATAGGCCAATTTCCAGCGATGGCTAAAAATGCGGAGAATATTCGCCCCGGCTTGGTGAAACATGCCGTAGGCTCTCATGTGCAATTTCTACGAATGGCCAATCGCTCCATCAATGTTGTACGCATTTTGCATCAGCGAATGGACTACCCTAGGCATCTTTAAAACGTATTCCTGATCTTGGTATCAGAATTCGCAAACACCTCGTCCGGCACGAAGAAATCGCCGGCCAGCGGCCCGGTCGCATCAGGTGAGTAGATCGAAAAGTCGCCGACGCCCTCGGCGCGCAGCACCTCTTCGTCGATGTAGAAATTGCCTGTCGCCTCGCGTGATGGTCGCATGAAGATCGCATGCGCGGCATCGGCCATGATGTCGGGCGAACGGCTCATCGCCGCCACCGTCGCACCGCCCAGCAGATTGCGCACCGCGGCCGTGTCGATGGTCGAGATCGGCCACAGCGAATTGACCGCGATGCCGTCCCTGGCGAACTCGGCGCTCATGCCCAGCGTGCACATCGACATGCCGAACTTGGCCATGGTGTAGGCGACGTGGTTCTTGAACCATTTGGCCTTCATGTCGAGCGGCGGCGCCAGATTTAGAATGTGAGGATTATTAGCCAACTTCAGGTGCGGAATGCACATTTTGGAGACGAGGAATGTGCCGCGCGTGTTGATCTGGTGCATCAGATCGTAGCGCTTCATGTCGGTCTCCAGCGTGCCTGTGAGCTGGATGGCGCTGGCATTGTTGACGCAGATATCGATGCCGCCGAACTTTTCCACGGTCTTTGAAACCGCCTCGGCGACCTGCGCTTCCTCGCGGATGTCGCACAGCACAGGCAGCGCCTTGCCGCCGGCCTGCTCGATCTCTTCAGCGGCGGTGTAAATTGTGCCCGGCAGCTTCGGATGCGGCTCGGCGGTCTTGGCGGCGATCGTCACATTGGCGCCGTCGCGCGCGGCGCGCAGCGCGATCGCCAGCCCGATGCCGCGCGACCCGCCGGAGATGAACAGCGTCTTTCCCTTGAGCGACATTTCCTCGCGCCTCCCTTGCAACATAGCAGGCGCGAACCTTTGCGCGGCAGGCGACCACAGCGCAAGGCCCGACACGCTGGACGCCGAGTTACGCTGCGTAGGATTTATGACTAAACCAGCACCAGCCCCTGCCGCATCGCAATGGCGATCGCATCGGTGCGGTTGGCGGCACCCAACTTGATCAGGATCGCGGCGACATGGAACTTCGCCGTGTGCACGGAAATGTTCAGCCGCCGTGCGATCACCTTGTTGGGCGCGCCCTCGGCCAGCAGCGCCAGCACTTCCGCCTCGCGCGGCGACAGCGAAGGCCGGGCGGCGTGCTCGTCGGAGGCTTCATCCTCGAACGGCTCGCCATCGCCGGCATGGAAATCCTCATGGCGCCCGCCTCTGCCATCGCCTGATACGCGATAGCCGGCCGCCGCCAGCCGCGCCGCCGCTGCGATCAACAAATCGTCCGCGCCCGCAGGCATCACGGCCAACACCTCGCCGGCAGGCCGCTCGCCGCGTCCCGACAGCAGCACCCGTGGCGTGGAGGCCGGCACGGCATCACCGCTGCTGTCGTCGACGATGGCGACATCGGCCGTGCCGCCGCCGGCCACGACCGGCAGCAGGTCGTCGCTCGCGGCAAGCGAGGCAGCCAGGCGCTCGGCGCGCCCCGCGTCGCCAAGCGCAATCAGCACCACCAGCCGCCGCGAGGCGGCACCGTCATGCACAATCCGGTCGCTGGTGAGCGTGTCCATCACTCCTCTCAGGAAAGCGGCTTTTCGCCGATCGTCAGCACGACATCGCGCTGCTCGCCGCCGCGCACGACACCAAGTGTCACCGAAACGCCAGCGCTGTCGGGTCCGAGCCTGCGGATCAGGTCGCGCGGGCCATGCACGGCCTCACCATTCCATGCCACGATGATATCGCCGAGCGAAAGGCCGGCGGCCTTGGCCGGGCCCTCGTCGTCGAGGCTCATGACCATCGCACCATGCGCGTTGCGGTCGCGCACCGGATGCAGCCCGGCGCCGAGATAGCCGCGCGCGACATGACCCTTTTCGCGCAAGGTCGCAACTGCCCGCTCGATCGTCTCGTAAGGCATGACCAGCGCCCTGTGGCGCGGCCCGAACAAAAGCATGCCGATCAGCGCGCCCTTGGCGTCGAGCACCGGGCCGCCCTCGAAACGGCCGCCGGCGCCGACGGCCAGATTGATGCGCCGGTCGATGGTGCCGCCGCGCATCGAGCGCCAGGCCGGGCCGACTTCACCGACCGAGCCCGACACGGCCAGCGCCGAACCCTGGCTGTTGCCGATGGCGATGGCGACATTGCCGGGCCGTACCGCATCAGCCTTGGCCAGCGGCGCGGCGTTGATAGCATCGGCCGGCTTCAGCAGGGCAACGCCGGTCGATGGGTCGCGGCCGACGAGTTCGGCCTTCACCGTCTCGCCAGAGGCCAGCGTCAGTTCGATCTCCTCGCCAGCCTCGACGGCTTCCTCGGCGGTGACGAAATAGCCGTCGCGCCAGTGGAAGGCGCTTGCCGTGCGATGATGATGCGTGGCGAAACTCGCCGTTGCCGGCGCCGCCTTGGCGGCGAGATCGGCGATGGCTTGGGAAAACGCACTCAGATTGAAATCGCTCATATTGGTCTCCTGGGTTTCTTCATGCCCCAGATATCGCTCGACAGTGCGCTCAGAGGTACTCGCCTGACGGCTAGTTGGCGGTTTGACTGGCCATCTGGTCAGGTCGCGGCGGTTCCAGCCGCTCCGCACATATAGTCACGATAAAGCCTGAAAACACGGAGCCCGCCCATGGCCCTCGCCGCCGCCAAATTCCAGTCCGATGATACATTGCTCGACGCCTATTCGACGACAGTTGCCGACGCCGTCGACCGCATCGGCCCCGCCGTCTGCCGCATCGAGCGCATTGGCGGCCAGGGCGGCCATGGTTCCGGATTCGTCATCGCGCCGGACGGACTGGTCGTCACCAATTTCCATGTCGTCGGCGACGCCAAGACGGTGCGCGTCTCGATGCCGGACGGCGCCTCCCGCGAGGGCCGAGTGCTCGGCCGTGATCCCGACACCGACATCGCGCTGGTGCGCGCCGACGGCAGCTTTACCGATGTCGCGCCGCTTGGCGATTCCAAGCGGCTGCGGCGCGGCCAGATCGCCATTGCCATCGGCAACCCGCTCGGCTTCGAATGGACCGTCACCTCGGGTGTCGTCTCGGCGCTCGGCCGCTCGATGCGCGCCTCCACCGGGCGGCTGATCGACGACGTCATCCAGACCGACGCAGCACTCAACCCCGGCAATTCCGGCGGGCCGCTGGTGTCGTCGGCCGGTGAGGTCATCGGCGTCAACACCGCCATGATCCATGGCGCGCAAGGCATTGCCTTCGCCGTCGCCTCCAACACCGCCAATTTCGTCATTTCGGAGATCATCCGCTTCGGCCGCGTGCGTCGCGCCTTCATCGGCGTTTCCGCCGACACGACCAACCTGCCGCGCCGCGCCGCCCTTTTGTCGCAAGTCTCGACCAGCACGGCGGTGCGGCTGCGCAGCGTCGAGAAGAATGGCCCGGCGGCCAAGGCCGGCCTGAAAGAAGGCGACATCATCGCCGCCATTGACGGCCGTCCGGTCACCGGCGTCGACGATCTGGTGCGCCTGCTCGATGCCGAGCGCATCGGCCGCGAGACGCTGTGCACCGTCGTGCGCCGCACCGGCGTCAGCCAGGTGACGGTGACGCCGGTGGCGCGCAGCTGAGGTCTATCGCTGCTTGAGCACCCGCCCAAGCAGCGAGACCAGCAACGCCGCCAGTTCGCCGGTCGGGTCGAGGTCGGGATCGAAGATCGTCATGTCCATGCCGATGCCGGCGGGACCGGCAACCAGTGCTGACAGGATGGCGACGAGATCGTCGGGATCGATGCCGGGGCTGCCGGGCGAATCCACTGCCGGCATCACCGTCTGGTCGAGCACGTCGATGTCGAGATGCATCCAGTAGCGAGACCGCGCCAGCGTCGACCGGGTCTTTTCCAGCACCCTCGCCGCGCCAAGCTCGCGCGCGGCAAAGACGTCGATCAACGTCATGGCGGTGGAATTGATGTCCGGCCAGGCGAAGTCCGGATCGCGGCTCTCGCGCTCGCCGATCTGGATCACCCGTTCGTCGGCCACAAGCGGCCCGGCGACATCAGGCCACCCGGTCAGCAATGGCTCGCCACGTCCGGTGGCGAGTGCGAGATCCATGCCGGCGGCCGAGCTAAGCGCGGCGTCGGCATCGTAATTGCCGGGATGACGGAAATCACTGTGACCGTCGACATGCACCAGCGACAGTGGACCGGACCGCCGTGCGGCCGCCAGCGCGCCAAGCAGGATCGAACAATCGCCGCCGACGATCAGTGGAAATTCGCCCTGCCCGATCGCGCCGGCGACAATCTCGGCAAGCTCCAGATTGAAGCGGCGGATCGCGGGACCGTTGCGCAGCCGGGTGCCCGGCTGCGGCTCCGTGCTGTAGGCGGGCCGTTCGAGATCGACCACCTTGGCGGGCGCAACCACCTCGACCAGGCCGGCCTCACTCAGCGCCTGCGGCGCCCGCATGTCCCCGGCACATGGCCGGGCCGCAGCGGGCGAAGACCAAGATTGGACGGGGCGCGGATAAGGCAGATTTCACGCATGGAAGGGCCTGGGTTTGCCAAGCCCACCATAGACCGCGAATGCCCGCCAGGTCACGCGGCCGGAACCGCCCCATCTCTGCCGACAGTTCTGCCGGCGGCCCCATTCAGGCTCCCTCGGTAAATTGAGCCTGAAACTCCGGGCTTAGCGGGATCGGCTTGATCACGTCGATCAGCACGCCATTGGGGTCCTTGGTGATGAAATGACGCTGGCCGAAGGGTTCGTCGCGCAGGCTGCACAAGATCGGCAGACCGGCAGCGGTGATCCGTTCGTAGACAGCATCTGGGTTCCTGACCTCGAAATTGATCAGCAGGCCGGACGTGCGGCCCCGCCCCTCTTCCGGGATCGTTTCATGATCGCCATGGACGATGCCGAGATTGACGCGGCGATCGTCGGCGGATTGCAGATGCACGTACCAGTCGCTCTCGAATAGCGGCTTGAAGCCGAAATGCGCGACATAGAAGGCCTTGGTGCCGGCAACATCGCCTGTCATCAGCACCGGGTAGTAGCTCGTGGTCTTCATCTTTCCTTCTCCCGTCAAACAACATACAGTCTGCATGTAAAGGGAATTAACATACAGGCTGCATGTATGCAAAAGGAATCCGCGCGCCGTTCCAACCGTGACCGCACCGAGGCGACGCGCGCCGACCTGATCGCCGCGGCGCGCAAGCTGTTCACCGAAAAATCCTATGCCGAGACCGGCACGCCCGAGATCGTCGCCGCCGCTGGCGTCACGCGCGGCGCGCTCTATCACCACTTTGCCGACAAGCAGGCGCTGTTTGCCGCCGTGGTCGAGCAAGAGGCAGCGGTGGTGGCTGACGAAATCGAGCGCGCCTCGCCGCCCTCGTTGTTTGCCCGCGACGCGCTGATCGCCGGTTCGGATGCCTATCTGACCGCCATGCGTGCGCCCGGCCGCACGCGGCTCTTGCTGCTCGATGGTCCCGCCGTGCTTGGCCGCACCGCCATGGATGCGATCGACAACCGCCACGGCAACCGCTCGCTGCGCGAGGGCCTCGTCGCCGCGATGCGGGCGCAGACGATGACGAGATTGCCGGCCGAAGCGCTGACCGCGCTGCTGGCTTCCGCCTTCGACCGCGCCGCCCTGGCCATCGAGGCTGGCGCGTCAGCCGAGGATTACCGCGCCGTTCTCATGGCGCTGATCGATGGACTGTCTCCGGCTCTTCCTCAGGCACCTCGCCCGGTTCGAATTCGTTGAAGCAGCCGAGCTGGCGCTTGAACTGCTCGATCAGCCAGGCCGCCGCCGGCTTCGGGGTACTGTCGTTACGATGCATGGCAAACAGTGGCGAGCTCACCTCCCTGAAAGGCTCGAGGTCGATTTCCACCAGCCGGCCGTTTGCCAGATCGTCGGCGATCAGCCAGCGCGGCAGCCCGCCCCAGCCCAGCCCCTCGCGCATCAGAATATGCTTGGTGCGCACATCCGTCAGCCGCCAGGTGCGGTAGGCGAAGACACCGAAGTCGCGCCCCTTGGTGCGCTCGGACTGGTCGGTCACGACAAGCTGGATGTGTTCGCGTGCATCCTCGATTGCCACGGGCTTCGGCAGCAGCGCCAGTGGGTGTTCGGGCGCGGCAGCCAGCACGATCGACATGAAGCCAATGCGCACAAGATGCACATCGTCGACCTCGCCCAGCAGGCCGCCGATGCCGAGATCGGCCTGCCCGCCGACGACATGATCGGGGATCAGGCCGAGCGAGCCGATATGCAGGCGCAGCATCACGGTTGGAAACTGCGCCTCGAACGCCTTCAACACCCGAACCAGCACCGGCGAGGGCAGCGCCGCATCGACTGACAGCGCGACTTCGGCCTCCAGGCCCTGATGATGGCCGTCGGCACGCGAGCGGATCCTCTGCAGCACGCCGACCATGCGCCGGGCGTCCTCCAGCATCGCCCGACCAATCTCGGTCAACTGTGGCTCGCGCGTGCCCTCGCGCTCGAATAGTTTCAGGCCAAGCTGCGCCTCGAGATTGGCGATGCCATAGCTGATGACGGATTGCGCGCGGTTGAGCTTGCGGCCGGCGGCCGAGAAACTGCCGGTCTCGGCGACAGTCAAAAAGACCTGAAGTTGGTCGAGCGTCGGATTGGGCTGCATGATCATATCCATTTCATGGATGGGTAGTATAGAAAATATACCAGTTTTTCAAATGGGTCGATAGGCCCATATCCGGCGGGACAAATTATTCCAACCCCCTGGAGAGCCAACATGTCCATCCTTCTCGTCACATCGAGCCCACGAGGCGCTGCCTCGCACTCGACCCGCATTGCCACTGAATTCGCTGAAAAGCTTGTCGCCGCCGACCCGTCGAACACCCTTGTCGTGCGCGACCTCGTCGCCAACCCGCTGCCGCACATCGATGCCGATTATGCCAGTGGCATCTACACGCCGGCCGAAGCGCGCACCCCGCGCCAGGCTGAAGTGGTCGGCGTTTCCGACGTCGTGCTCGACGAGCTGTTCGCCGCCGACACGGTGATCCTCGCCACCGGCTTCATCAACTTCAACATTTCCTCGACGCTGAAGTCCTGGGTCGATCATATCGCCCGCTCCGGCAAGAGCTTTGCTTATGGCGAGAACGGCCCCAAGGGCCTCGTCACCGGCAAGAAGGTTTATATCGTGCTGGCTTCGGGCGGCATCTACTCCGAAGGCGCGGCCGTGCAGTTGGATCACGCCATTCCCTATCTGCGCGGCGTGCTCGGCTTCCTCGGCATGACCGATGTCGACGTCATCCGCATCGAAGGCGTCGGCATGGGTGCTGACGCGGTGACCGCCGCGCTCGCCAAGGCGACCGCCAAGGTCGATGCCGTGGTAGCGGCCAGCCAGCAGATCTCTGCGGCGGCATAAGCCACCAATCGTTCGAATTTGAGAGGCAGGCGCCTGGCGCCTGCCTCTTTTTTTGGTCAAGCGTCCTTTGCTTCAGCGATCATATCCGTCGCGTCTTGCGCCATCTCGGGCAAAGGCGGCAACACGACAGCCGGATGCCGGCCTTCGCGCAGCATGAGCCCCAGACTGTAGTCGACGGCCAGCTTCATCGCACCGAGCGCGGTGCCACCGTCTCCCAGCGAACTGACGGCGATCCGTGTCGGCCACGCAAGCTCTGCCGCGACGCGCTCAACGTTTTCCGTCATCAGCGGGTTTCTGCCAACGCCGCCACCAAGCACGATCAGGCCGGGATCGAGCATACCGATGCAGCCGGCCGCCAGTCTGCCGATATCGGCGGCGTGACGCTCGACAGCCGCCATCGCAGACGCTGAACCCTGCCCCGCCCGCGCGAACAGATCCTTGGCCGAGTCGGGCGGCGCGCCTTCCTGCAAGGGCCAGTCGGCACGGCATCGCTCGATCAGCGCCCGCGAGCCGAGATAATGTTCGAGCCCTTCACGATAGGGCGTCTCGCTGACGGACCACGGAAACGGCATGCGGCCGATTTCGCCGGCGGCGCCGCCGGCGCCGCGAAACAACCGTCCCTCGGTGATGAAGCCAAGGCCAACCCGCACGCCAACTTGCAGAAAGGCGAAGGTCTGGTGGCCCTGCGCGGCGCCGTAATGCATTTCGCCGATTGCCGCGCAGTTGACGTTGTTTTCCAGGATGATCGGCACTTCGACATGACGCCGCAGCAGGCCAAGCACGGCGGACGGTCCGCCCGGCCGGTCGAAGCGGTCGTTGGAAACGATACGCGGCACCGCCACGGCAACGGCGCGCAGCGCACGAAAACCCTTGCCCACCTTGGCCATGGTGGCACGCGCCACCGACAGCACAATGGCGCCGACCTCGTCGGGGTGGCTGGATTTGGCTTCCGGTATCGGCTCTTCCGCCGCCGACAGCGGCTGCCCGTCCATCGAATAAGCGACAGCGCGCACCTGGGCTGCGCCGACATCGACGCCGATCGCATAACCGGCGCCCGGACCGATGCCATAGATGGTTGCCGTGCGGCCAATGGCGCCGCGCTCCAGCCCGCGCGAAGCGACGAGCCCCAGTTCGCTCAATTCCGAAACCGCTGCCGACATGGTCGGCTTCGACAGGTCGAGCATCGCGCCGAGCTTCGGCCGCGTCACGGGCCCGTGCGCGGCGAGCACACGCAGCACGGCGCGGGCGCTGTCGGTCAGATTGGGGATTTCCGCAGCCGCCATCTCTGCCTTTCGAGCTTTGCCCTGCCAATCCTGTTGCCGGTCCGTGAGAGCGAACACGCCGCCGCGACTCACAGCTGCACCCGTCCTCAATGCCTCATTGCCGGGCGGTTTGGCAATTTTCTCGATATCTGGCGGATGCGTCAGACTTCGGTCGGCGACCAAGGCTTCAGCTTGATATCGGTCTGGCGGTAACGGAAAACGATATCTGTGAGGCCAGCGGCATCCTGCATGTCGCCGACGATAAGCTGGATGGCGATGATCTCCAGGATGGCGTCGGCGACGGCGTTGCCAAGGGCGGGAATGGAGATCACCACCAGCCTGTCTGCAGAGGCGACAGCCGTGCGCCGCGTCACCAACACCGACGGACAGCCAAACATGGCGACATCGGTGGCGATCTTCACCTCGCGGCCGTCGCCGATGGCGATCAGTCCGGTCGCCGCATCCTGCGATTCCATCGGCCCATGCAGATAGTTCAGCGTGTCCCATCCGGATGCCGGTACCCGAACCGCCTCACGGATCAGCATCGCCGCCTCGCCGGCATTGGCGAAGCTGACACCGGCGCCGACGATATCGATGGATGTCCTGCCCTGCAGCAGCGTTGCCGCCTGGCCGGCCGCCTGCTCGGCACCAGAAAGAACGGTGGCGACCGCGCTTGGCAAACGCGCCCAGTCGAAGCTGTTGCCGGCAAGCCTGTCGATCAACATGCCGAGCGCCAGCAAGGTGCCGGTATAGCCGGTCGAACTCGCGCCATTGTCGGCGCCCGAATCCGTGGCAAGCACGGCGCCGGTCAGATCAGCCAGCGGATTGTCGCTGCCACGGCAGACGGCCAGCCGCGGTGCCTCCGACGCCTCGTGCATGACATCCGAAATTTCCCGGCTCTGCCCCGAGGCCGAAAGCGCGATGAAGGCATCCGCGGCGGCTTCCGTCCGGCCATAAAGATCGGTCGGCGTGTAAGCGAAGGCCCGCATGCCGCACGCGCGCAGATAAAGCGCACCGGCCAGGGCGGCCTGATAGCTGGCGCCAATGCCGGCAAGCCCGATCGCCTTGCCGGCAAAGGCGTCGAGGTCGAGACCATCGAGCGATCTGGTCACCGAACGCCTGCCGATTTCGAGACTTTCCGTCTGGCGCGCCACCGCCTGGCGGTAGCCGATACGCTTCATCATTCAAACGGCTCCGATCTGTGAGGACACACCTTGGCCGGCAAGTAGCCGCCTAGCCAGCGCGACCCCGCCGAGCACCGGCGGTTCGCGTAGTAGCAGCACCTGACTGGGTGGCGAGACTTTTGCCATGGCGTCGACGAAGGCCGTCATCAACATCGGCTGCTCCGATATGACGCCACCGCCGGCCACGACAAGGGCCGGATTGGCGCCGCGCTCGATTAGCAGTTCGACCAATGCGGCAAGCCCTGCCCCGCCTTCCCTGATCACACGGATAGCCAGCGCCGAGCCGGCGATCGCCGCATCGAACACGGCATTGGCATGGCGGCCCCAGACCGCCGCACCGCGCGTTTCGTTGAGCAGGATGCCAAGCTTGGTCTGGTCGTCAGTGCCGAGTTCCCGCATCAGCGCGCCAATCAGCGGGTCGCCGCCATCCTCGCCACGGTCGAGCGTGCGGCGGATAGCCTTGGCCGCCTCGCGCACTAGGGCAGGCGCGCTGCCTTCGTCGCCGAGGATCCAGCCCCAGCCGCCGGCAGCCAGCATCTTGCCTTCAGCCGTGCGTGCAACCGCAATCGAGCCGGTACCCGAGACGACGCCGATGCCGTCGACATGGCCAGCGGCCGGCACCATCAACTCGGCATCGTTGACGACCTGCACCGCGCCGCCGGTTCTGGTCGCCAGCAGCGCCTGGAAGCGAAGGCACTGTTCACCCGTGTCGCAGCCATGCGCGCCGACCGCCAGGGCAGCGGGCGCGATGCCGCCGCACAGATTGGTAACGATGCCGGCCAACGTTGTGGCATCGGTCTCCATCTCACGGACACGCCAGGTCTCGGTCACCAGCACCTCGTCGGCGATCGTGCGTTCGCTCAGGCACACCATGATGCGCGTCTTGGTGCCGCCGATGTCCACGCCTGCAATGATTTCCTGGGTCAACGACATCCACCGCACAAGCCGGACGAAGCGGGCTGCTTCGTCCAATTTCTATTAGTTAGGAAACTTTACAAACTATCTTTCCAGACGGCAAGAACTATGATTTGATAATCGTCGTGAAAAGCGCATCAAGCGCATGGGAGATTGCAACATGAGCAGGAGAAGGATTGGTCTGGCCCTCGCGGCCGCGTCTTTCGCGTGGGGACTCGCAGCAAGCGTGGCGCATGCCACCGACATCTCGTTCTGGACCTGGCGCCAGGAAGACAAGGCCGCCTACAACGAACTTTTCGCCGATTTCACCAAGGCCAACCCGGACATCCATGTGAAGTTCGAGTCCTTCCCGGACGAGAACTATCCAACGATCGTCTCGACCGCGCTGGCCGCCGGCAAGGGCGGCGACGTCATCCACACCCACGCTTATGGCTGGCTGGAGCAGTTCGTGAAGGCCGGCTATTTCGAGCCGCAGGACATGACATCAGTGCCCTCGCTCGCCAACCAGCCCGCCGATGCGCTGGTGGCCGGCACCTACCGCGCCGACAAGAAGGTCTATTCCCTGCCTTTCGCTTCGCAGACGCTCGGTCTGTTCATCAACAAGGATGCCTTTGCCAAGGCCGGGCTGACCCCGCCGACCACCTGGGACGAATTCATCACCGTCAGCAAGGCGCTCAAGGAAAAGGGCATTTATCCCTTGGCCAACGGCATGGGCACCAGCTGGTTCAACGAGATGTTCGTGGCCATCTTCACCAACCCGTTCCTCGGCCAGGACTTCGTCAGCGACCTGACGTCGGGCAAGACCACCTTCAAGGACCCGCGCTATGTCGCGGCACTCGGCAAGCTGCTCGAGCTGCGCGACTACATGCCTCCTGGATTCGAAGGCATCGACTATGAAACTGCAGGCCAGCTGTTCATCAGCGGCAAGGCGGCAATGCTGGCCGGTGGCAGCTTCGACATCGCCACCTACCGGACCCAGAACCCAGCGATCGACATGGACTTCGTTGCCCCGCCAATGGCCAAGACCGGCGACACGCCAGAAGTGACCAAGTTCTTCGACGGCGGTTATGCCGTCAACGCCAAGTCGGCCAACAAGGAGGCCGCGCTCAAGCTGGTCAACTGGATGGGCACCAAGGAGTTCGGCGACAAGTTCTCGGCCCTGCTCGGCAACATCTCGCCCATCAAGGGCGTCGTCATCAAGGACGAACTGCTCGCCCACGTCGCCAAGTTGAACGAAACGGCCATGCCGCATATCAATGTCGTCTACTTCCGTTTCGAGAAGCCGACGGGATCGGAGCTGCTGCAGGGCGACATCACCAAGATGATGTCGGGTTCGATCACCCCGGACCAGTTGGCCGCCGACCTGACCAACGGGCTCGCCAAGTGGTACAAGCCTTTCCAGGGCAAGTGAAATGAACAACGGCTGGCGCCACACTGCAAAAGTCTTTCGGTGGCGCCGGTCGCTCTGGATCGCATCCCTGCTGACACCAGCCCTGGTGGTCATGGTGCTGTTCGTGCTCTGGCCCCTGCTCTCGGCCTTCCGCCTTGCCTTCTATGAGTTCAATGGCTTGCAGCCCACTGGCTTCGTCGGCTTCGAGAACTTCCGCAAGGTGTTGTTCGAGACGCCGTATAGCGACTGGACCTACAATGCGCTGAAGCACAACATCATCGCCTTCGTGGCGCTGATGTTGTTCGAGAATGGCACCGCCTTCCTGCTCGCCTACGCATTGTTGAAGGCGCTGCCCGGCCATCGCATCCACCAGGTTATCGTCTTTCTTCCTGTCGTGCTCTCGGCGGTCATCGTCGGCTTCCTGTGGAAACTGTTCCTGCATCCGCTGTTCGGGCTGGTGAACCAGACGCTGGCGCTTGTCGGCATCGGCGCCATCCCGTGGCTCGGCAATGAATCGACGGCGCTGGGCAGCATCCTGTTCGCCAACATCTGGCACTGGCTCGGCTTCCCGACATTGGTGTTGCTGGCCGGCATGCAGCGCGTCAGCAAGGAAGTGATCGAGGCCGCCCGTCTCGACGGCGCCGGCGACTATGTGCTGATGACCCGGATCATCTGGCCGCTGATTGCGCCGAGCGTCACCATCGTCACCATCCTGACCTTCATCGGCAGCTTCAACTGGTTCGAAATCCCCTATGTCATGGCTGGCCTTACCGGCTCGCCCGGCGGCGCCACCGACGTGCTCGGCCTCTATTTCTACCGCACCGCCTTCGGCAGTACGACGACGGGCATCCAGGATTTCGGCCAGGGCAGCGCACTGGCCGTGATGATGTTCATCATCGTTGCCGGCGTCACCGCAATCGCGCTTCGCTACCTGCGCCGCCGTGAGATTGAACTGTGAGCGCAACAGCCGGCAGCAGGGACCGCGGCGAGTTGTTGAAGAACGGCGCCATCCAGCTGATGCTGGCGCTCAATGCCGTCATCATGATCTATCCGCTTTTCGTCATGGTGATCTCGTCCTTCAAGACCAATGCGGAGATCTTCAGTTCGCCGTTCGCCCTGCCGTCGAGCTTTTCGCTCGCCAATGCCGAACGTGTGTGGACCGAGACCAACTTCGTCCGCTACCTCGCCAATTCGGTCGGCATCACCACGGCGGCGGTGGCTCTGATCCTCTTGTTCAGCACCATGGCCGCCTACGCGATCGCCCGCTACCAGTTCAGGCTGAGCGCACTGGTGCTGATGTTTTTCCTGAGCGGCATGACTGTGCCGTTGAAACTGGCAATTATTCCGCTGTTCATCCAACTGGATACGCTGGGACTGGTCGACAGCTATGCCGGCCTGGTGCTGGTCTATGTCGCCATGGGCATTCCTTCTGCGGTGTTCATCATGACCGGCTTCCTCAGAACCTTGCCGCGCGAACTGGAAGAGTCGGCGCGCATGGACGGCGCCAGCGAATTTCGCATCATGCGATCGATCATGCTGCCGCTGGCGCGCCCGGCTCTGGTCATCGTCGCGATCCAGAACGCGGTTCCGATCTGGAACGATTTCTTCTTCCCGCTGGTGCTGATCACTTCGGATGATCTCAAGACGCTGCCGCAAGGCCTCACCGTCTTCGTCGGCGAGTTCACCACCGACTGGGGCGTGCTGTTCACCGGACTGACGCTGGCGGCGCTGCCCATCACCTTGCTCTACATCGTGCTGTCGAAGCAGTTCATCTCGGGCATCACCCAGGGTGCAGTCAAATAAGGCGCGGTCAAATAGACGAGGATTCTTTCAAGTGGCCAACCAGAACAAGATCATCATCACCTGCGCCGTTACCGGCTCGATCCATACGCCATCGATGTCGCCGCACCTGCCGGTGAGCGCCGAGCAGATCGCCCAGGCCGCGATCGAAGCCACCGAGGCTGGTGCTGCCATCGTCCATCTGCATGCGCGCAATTCCGCCGATGGCCGTCCCGACCAGTCGACCGAGGCCTTTGCGCCCTTTTTGCAGGTGATCAAGCAGCGCTCGGACTGCGTGATCAACATCACCACCGGCGGTGCTGCGACGATGAGCGTCGAGGAACGGGTCAAGCCGGCGGCGACCTTTGCGCCGGAAGTCGCCTCGCTCAACATGGGCTCGATGAATTTCGGCCTCTATCCCATGCTGGAGCGCTTCAAGACCTTCGAACACGAATGGGAGCGGCCATATCTCGAAGGGTCGCGCGACCGCATCTTCCGCAACACCTTTGGCGACATCGAGCACATCCTGCGCACCTGCGCGGAAAACGGCACGCGTTTTGAAATCGAGTGTTACGACATCGGCCATCTCTACACGCTCGCCCATTTCGTCGAGCGCGGCCTGGTCAAGGCGCCGTTCTTCGTCCAGAGCGTGTTCGGCATCCTCGGCGGCATCGGCACCCATCCGGAGGACGTCGCACACATGAAACGCACCGCCGACCGCCTGTTCGGCAACGACTACCGCTGGTCGGTGCTAGGCGCCGGGCGCAGCCAGCTGCCCATCGCCACCCAGGCGATTGCGCTGGGCGGCAATGTGCGGGTCGGGCTGGAGGATTCACTGTGGATCGGCAAGGGCCAGCTGGCGAAATCCAACGCCGAGCAGGTGCGTAAGGTGCGCCAGATCATCGAGGGTCTCGGCGCCTCGGTGGCCACCCCTGACGAGGCGCGGCAGATCCTGCAACTCAAGGGCGGCGACAAGGTCTCTTTCTGAGGCCAGATCTTTTCCAAGGCCAGATCTTTTCCAAGGCCAGATCTTTTCCAGGGATGACACGATGAGCGCGCTTTCCATCACCGATGTCGAGAAGGCCTATGGCAAGGCGAAGGTCATCCACGGCGTGTCGGTGGACATCGCTTCGGGCGAATTCGTCACCCTTGTCGGCCCATCCGGTTGCGGCAAGTCGACCTTGCTGAGGATGATCGCCGGGCTGGAGGACATCAGCACCGGCGAGATCGCACTCGAAGGCAAGGTCATCAACGACATCGCGCCAAAATCGCGCGATATCGCCATGGTGTTCCAGAACTATGCGCTCTACCCGCATATGACAGTGCGCGAGAACATGGCTTTCGCGTTGACGCTGAAGAAGGAAGACAAGCGCGAGATCGACGGCAAGATTGCACGCGCCGCGACGATCCTGGGACTGCAGGATCTGCTTGAGCGTTATCCGCGCCAGCTTTCCGGTGGCCAGCGCCAGCGTGTCGCCATGGGCCGCGCCATCGTGCGCGAGCCGAAGGTCTTCCTGTTCGACGAGCCGCTCTCCAACCTCGACGCCAAGCTGCGCGTGCAGATGCGCTCCGAAATCAAGGCTCTGCACCAGCGCCTGGGAACCACCATCGTCTACGTCACTCACGACCAGGTCGAAGCCATGACCATGGCCGACAAGATCGTCGTCATGAATGGCGGTGTCGTCGAACAGGTCGGCGCCCCGCTCGATCTCTACGACCGGCCGGCCAACCTGTTCGTAGCCCAATTCATCGGCTCTCCAGCGATGAACATCCTGCAGGGCCGCACCACCGCCGACGGCTTCACTGCCGGCGACGGCATCGTGTTCCCGCTACCGGTGTTGGAACAGATCGAAAGCGCGCTTGCCTGGGGCATCCGGCCCGAACATCTCAGGCTCTCCGACAGCGGCGTGCCGGCAGTGGTCGAAGTGGTCGAGCCGACCGGCTCGGAAACCCTTGTCATTGCCAAAGCCGGCAACAACACGCTGAGCGCGCTGCTGCGCGAGCGGGTCCGCGTGATACCGGGTCAGCAGGTCTTCCTGGCCCCGGACCTGACACAGCTCCATCTGTTCAACGCCGAGGGTCGGCGCATCACGTCCACGATCCAATAGATCGCGGCGGCGAGATGGCCGCCGATGAGAAAAGCTGGCGCCGGCGCCTGCCTTTTTGTCCTAGCCGATCAGATGCCTCAGAAGACCTGCCGAAGCGACGCCGATCAGCACGGTCGGCAGCATGGAGAACCGTGTTGCGGCGATGAACGTGATCGCCAGCGCCAGAAGGTCGGCGGGGTGCCTCGACACGAAGGCCGGTGCGATCACCGAGATCAGCACGCAGCCGGGCGCCGCTTCCATCACCGCCGTGGCACGGGCGCTGAGCGTGCGGTTGCGCAGCACGACATAGCCGCCGATCCGGGTCAGATAGGTGACGCCGGCCATCAGCACGATGGTGAGCAGGGTCGCCGCGTCGATCATGCTTCTCTCCAGAAGAACCAGGCCGAGACCAGCCCCGACACGGCGCCCGCCGCGACGTACCATGCGCCGGGAACCATGAGATAGGTCAGCGCCGCGACGACGAGGCTGACCAGCCAGGGCCGCGCGGCGGCCCCGCCCTTCCACATACCGCGCATCAACACCAGGAAGACGGCCGGGAACGCCATGTCGAAACCATAGGTCTCGACGTGACCAAGCATCGGGCCGAGCAAGGCGCCGGTCGTGGTGAAGACCACCCAGGTGAGATACATCGCCAGCGCCGCACCCATATAGTAGCGCGGGCTGAAGGCCGGTGTGATACCAGCCGCGGCACGCTGTCTGGCGTCGGCAAGCCCGAGCGCCCAGCTTTCGTCGCATAGGAAGAACAGCGCCGGAAACATCTTGCGCCGCGGCAGGTGGCGCAGGAACGGCGCCAGTGCCGCCCCCATCAGCAGGTGCCGGCTGTTGACCAGGAAGGTGATTGCGACGATGAGCACGATGTGCGGCGGCGACGTCCACAACTGGATCGCCGCGAATTCCGAGCCGCCGGCGAAATTCAGCCCCGTCATTGCCGAGAGTTCGACAACGCTCAAGCCTTTCTGGGTGGCCTGGGCGCCGAGCACCAGCGCATAGGGGATGGTGCCGAAGAGCACCGGCGCGCATGACGCCACGCCACGGCGGAACTCGGACCTCGAACCGTCGCCTGCCGCCTCGACTGCCTGTGAAATGCTCATGCTCTGCCCATCGGCTGGCCTCGCGGCCGCCGCTTTCGCTGCGTTTGAAATCAGTGATGTCGGCGGAAAACATACCCAAACCTTCTCGCAATTTGGTTGCGAAGATTGTTGTATTTCATCGAATTTTGGCATTGAATATCACAAATCGCCAAAGAAATGGAATTTGTAGCCATGAAGCTGGATGAGATCGACAAGCGCATCCTGCGGGCGCTGCAACGCGACGGCCGCATGGCCAACAACGATCTGGCCAACGAGGTCGGGCTGTCGCCATCGCCTTGCCTGCGGCGCGTGAAGCTTTTGGAGGAGGCCGGCGTCATCGACCGCTATGTCGCCGTGCTCAACCCGGCCAGCATCGGCAAGGGCCTGACCTTCTTCACCCGCATCTGGCTGAAGGCGCAGGACGAGGACACGATCGAGCATTTCGCCACCGAAGTGGCCAAGCTGCCGCAGGTGATGGAATGCTACCTGATGCTCGGCGATTGCGACGCCATGGTGCGTGTAGTGGCGGCCGGCATCGACGACTACCGCCGCTTCCAGTCGGAGCATCTGAGCCGCATCAAGGGCGTGCAGAACGTCAAGACCGACGTTCCCAGCCAGACGATCAAATACACGTCGGAGTTGCCGATCTGACGCATGTCGCCCAAACATGCGATGCGATTTTGGGAAAACGACATAGGTCCAAAAAAGACCGTGCCGCCGGGAGAACGGCGCCACCTCAGACTGGATAAAAAATGCAACCGGATTGTAGGATCGGCCTCTGCGTCAGCGTCCTTCGGGATGCAAGCAGCGCGTAGCGCTGCCCTCTGGCATGGGAGAAAAACATGAACCTTTCCTATCGGTGGGTCATCGTCGCGGCTGGCGCGCTGATGTCCTGTGTCGCCATCGGCACGATGTTTTCGCTGGCGATCTTCCTCGAGCCGATGGCGATCGACACCAACTGGTCGCGCGCCGGCATTTCGAGCGCCATGACGCTGAACTTCCTGGTGATGGGCCTTGGCGGCTTCGCCTGGGGCGCCCTGTCCGACCGCTTTGGCGCTCGCATCGTCGTCACGATCGGCGCGGTGCTGCTCGGCCTGGCACTGGTTCTGGCCAGCCGCGCCGGCTCGCTGCTGACCTTCCAGATTACCTATGGCGTTCTGGTCGGCCTCGCGGCCAGCGCCTTCTTTGCGCCGATGATCGCGCTGACCACCGGCTGGTTCGACACCAACCGCAGCCTTGCGGTCTCGTTGGTCTCGGCCGGCATGGGCGTAGCACCGATGACGATCTCGCCCTTCGCCCGCTGGCTGATCTCAGCCTATGAATGGCGCACGGCCATGTTCGACATCGGCATCACGGCATGGGTGCTGCTGTTGCCGGCCGTGCTGCTGGTCCGCCAGCCGCCGAAGCCAGCCATGGCCGATCTCGGTTCCGCGCCGGTTGCCGAAGGCGCCGGCCTGACGGTCGGCCAGGCATTGCGCTCGCCGCAATTCATCGTGCTCGGGCTGACCTTCTTTGCCTGCTGTGCCGCGCATTCCGGGCCCATCTTCCACATGGTCAGCTATGCCATGCTGTGCGGCGTGGCTCCCATGGCGGCAGTCTCGATCTACAGCGTCGAGGGCCTGGCTGGCCTTGGCGGCCGGCTTTTCTACGGCGTGCTTGCCGACAGGCTGGGCGTCAAGCCGGTGCTGATCGCAGGCCTGGCGATCCAGGCGATTGTCATTGCCGCCTATCTCAGCATCAGCCAGCTCGAGCAATTCTATATGCTGGCCGTCATCTTCGGCGCCACCTATGGCGGCGTCATGCCACTCTATGCGGTGCTGGCGCGCGAATATTTCGGGCAGCGCATCCTGGGCACCGTGTTCGGCGCCGCGACCATGCTGTCCAGCCTCGGCATGGCGCTCGGTCCGCTGGCCGGCGGCATGGTGTTCGATGCCTATGCCAACTATTCCTGGCTGTTCATCGGCTCGGCCATCATCGGCCTTGGCGCGGTCGGCATCGCCATCGCCTTCCCGCCGCTGCCACGCCGGGAGCTGCAGACGGCGTGATCTTGGAAATTTACCCGAAATGGGCTTTCAGCAAGGTACGAAATTTTTGCATCGTCTTTTCGGTGGTCTGCGCATCGGCAGCCGCAAAGCCCATGACAAGACCGTTCTGTTTTGTGCCGTGACGGTACTGGATCGATAAGGCCGAGACGTTGATCCCCTGTTGGAGCAACGCCTCGGCAATCGCCGCGTCGTTAGATGTCTCGCGGAAAATGCCGACAACCTGGATGCCCGATTCGGTGGCATGGAAATCCAGCCATTCTCCGAGATGCCTTTGAGAGCTCTCCAGGAAGAACTGCCGCCTTTCCGCATAGAGACGCCGCATGCGCCTGAGATGGCGGGTAAAGTGCCCCTCGTTCATGAAGTCCGCCAGCGCAGCCTGGGTGAGCAATGGGGCGAACTGGCCGGTCACGCTCAGCGCCGAGACAATTGTATGGTCTATTGCCTTGGGCACCACCAGAAAGCCGAGGCGCATGGCCGGAAACAGGATCTTCGCGAAGGTACCGACATAGACCACCCGGTTTGACGCGCCGATGCCCTGCAGCGCCGGTATCGGCTGCCCTTGAAAACGGTATTCGCCATCGTAGTCATCCTCGATGATCCATGAGCGCCAGGTCTCGGCCATGTGCAGGAGATTGAGCCGCTGTTCCATCGGCATGGTTACGCCGAGTGGGTGATGGCAGGAGGGCGTCACGAAAATCATGCGCGGAATGACAGGCGGTGGATCGAGGTTCCAGCCTGCATTGCCCACGCGCAGCGGCGCCAGTTTCGCCCCAGCCGAGACGAAAGCCGAACCGGCCCCGTAATATCCTGGCTCCTCCATCCATACCGTGTCGCCTTCATCGATGAGCAGCCGAGCCAGAAGGTCGAACGCCGACTGGGCACCATTGGTCACGACGATCTGCTCGGCGTTGCACTTAACGCCCCGCGACGCGGTGAGATATCGAGCTATAGCCTCGCAAAGGGGCGGATAGCCTTTGACGTGATAGGTCCCGAAAAGATCGATATGCGCAAATTTTGTCCGGCGGCTGAGCAGTTTCGACCAGGTGTTGAACGGGAAATTATCCGGGTCCGGCATGCCGGGATGAAATGCGAGCATGCCAGGTCTGCCGTGATGATAGGGTTGGGCGAGCATGGTCTGCCCGCGCAATGATATGGGATTCTCGCCCTCGGCCGATACATGTTCCGCCGCGGTCGAACGGGTGGGCAGATCCATGACCACCGAGGGCCTGCGTGGCCGTATGGCCAGATAACCCTCCAGCGCCAGCTGGTCGCAAGCGGCAATCACCGTGTTGCGGCCCACATGCAGATCCCGCGCCATCACCCGTGTCGAGGGCAGCGCCTGGCCGCTCGGCAGCACGCGCCGCTCGATCAGGTCACGCAACTGGACATAGAGCTGCCGGTGCAGGTTGGCGGAACTGCCGCGATCCAGTGCGATGCCGTCGATTGGAAAACTGGTCTTCATCGTGGTTCCGAAAAATCAATGCAATCTGGTTCTAACAATGGAACCAAAGCAGTCCTAGGCTCAAGAGAAATGCGTTCGGGTTCAGATGGGGCTGACCGATGCAGTGCATAAAGGTGGGAGTGATCGGTGCGGGTGGCGTCGCCCAGGTCGAGCACATTCCGAATCTGCTCAAGTTGCACCGGCAGTTCGAGATCCTCGGCGTCTATGATCCTTCGCGCAAAGTCCGCGCCTTTGTTGGCGAGGAATTCGGCCTGAGCACATTCGCCGATCTCGACGAGCTTCTCGCCATGCCGCTTGACGCGGTGGTCATAGCCTCGCCCGATGCCTTGCACTGGGAACAGGCTCTCGCCGCCTTCGCCAGAGGGCTGCACGTCTTCTGCGAAAAGCCGCTTTGCTACAGCGCCGGGGACATCGACGACTTGATCGCCGCCAGGGATCACGCCGGCAAGGTGCTTCAGGTTGGCTACATGAAGCGTTTCGATCCGAGCTACGAGGCGGCGCTGAAGATGCTGCCGGGCACGGCGCGGACGCTTCGCTACGTTTCGGTCGAGGTCTGCGATCCCGATGCGTGGCCGTTCGTGCGGCACCACTCCACATGCCGGGGTGACGACGTGGCAGTGGGGTTGGTTGCCTCGACCGAAGCCAGGCAACGCGAGCAGGTGGATCGAGCGGTGCCCGGCCTGGACGATCCCGACGCCTTTCGTGGTTTTGTCGGCGCCTATTGTTCAGCAATCGTACACGACGTGAACGCCGTCCACGGGTTGCTCGATGCGCTGGGGATCGCGGATGGCGACGTTGTCGGCGCGTCGCTCTTTGCCAGGGGCGAAGGCGGCCAGGGTGCCGTGCGGCTGCTCGGTGGCCAGGCGTTGTGGAACATGGTGCATCTGGCCGTACCTGGGCTCGCCGACTATCGCGAGCGCATCACGCTCTACTTCGATCACGCCGCGCTCGAACTGGAATTTCCCTCGCCCTATCTCAACCACCAGGCGACGCGACTGACCCTGCGCACCAGTGACGGCCATACGCTTTCCAGCCGTGACATCCGCAGCGGATACGAAGAGGCGTTTGTCGAGGAGTTGAAAGGGTTCTGGTCGGCGATCGTCGAAGGCACGCCGGTGCGCACCACCGCCGAGCAGGCTCGTCGCGACATGACGCTGCTGGCCGGCCTCACCCGGCATCATCTTGCCCAGCTCAAGCAATCAGGAGTTAGCCCGTGAAGGTTCGCATCGGCATAAACCCGATCACCTGGAGCAACGATGACGTGCCGGAGCTCGGCGGCGATACGCCGCTTGAGGTCTGTCTCGGCGAAACCAAACAGGCCGGCTATTCCGGCACTGAACTTGGCGGCAAGTTTCCGCGCCGGTCGGCTGACCTGAAGCCGATCATGGAGCGTTATGGCCTTGCCGTGATTTCCGGCTGGTATGATGGCCGCTGCGACGAGAAGGATGTCGGCGCGGAAATGGATGCGATCATGCCGCATCTCCAGCTATTGAAGGATATGGGCTCGACGCATGTCGTCTATGCCGACACCTCGCGCGGACGCCACAACGCGATCTGGGGGCCGATCTCGCAGCGCCCGGCCCTGAGCCCGCAGGAGTGGCCGGCCTACGGCAGAAAACTGACTGCGCTAGCCGAGCGGATGGCTGATTTCGGCGTGCGCATGGCCTTTCACCATCATATGGGAACCATCGTCGAGACCGATGCCGAGGTGGGCCTGCTGATGCGGCACACCGGCGATGCGGTCGGGCTGCTCTACGACACCGGCCATTCGATATTTTCGGGCGGCGACCCGCTGGCTTTGATCAGGGCGCACGTCAAGCGGGTCGTGCATGTACATTGCAAGGACGCGCGCAAAGCCGTCCTTGAACGTGCCCGCGCGCAAGACATGAGTTTCATGGGTGCGGTCATGGAAGGGATATTCACGGTTCCCGGCGACGGCTTCATCGACTATCCGGCCATTTTGCGCGTGCTTGCCGACAATGGTTACAGCGGCTGGCTGGTCGTCGAGGCCGAGCAGGATCCCAGCAAGGCCAATCCGCTGATCTATGCGACAATGGGATTCCGGAATTTGTCGCGCATGGCCAGGGAGGCCGGATTTACCGTCATGGAATGATCGAGGCCGCCATGCGGCCTCCAGGGAACCAGTGCTGATGAATGAAACTGGAATAAAGGGGCAACTGGACTGCCGACCGTAACTGCGGCGGCGGAAAACAAACAGGAGGTTGTTATGTTTTCGCTTTCAAAATTAATAAAGCCTGCGCTCGGCCTGCTGGCCGGCGTCACAATGATGGCAGCGGCCACCAGCCTTGCGGCCGCTGATGAGACGCGCGTGGTGTTTGTAACCCATGGCCAGAGCGGCGACCCCTACTGGTCGGTCGTGAAGAACGGCATGGACGATGCGGCCAAGACCCTGGGCGTCAAGGCCGAATATCTGGCGCCCGAAACCTTCGACATGGCCAAGATGGCGCAGATGATCGACGCTATCGCCGCCTCGAAGCCCGACGGCATGGTTGTTTCGATCCCTGACGCCGCGGCCCTTTCAGCTCCGGTCAAGAATGCGATTGCTGCCGGCATCCCGGTCATCGTCATCGATTCCGGCGGCTCGAAGCTGACCCATGATCTTGGCGGCCTGCTGTTCATGGGACAGGACGAATTTCAGGCGGGCGTCATGGCGGGCGAGCGCATCAAGGCGCTCGGTCTCACCAAGGCGGTCTGCGCCAATCATGAGGTGGGCAATTCCAGCCTTGACGACCGCTGCGCGGGCTTTGCCAAGGGCCTGGGCGTCGACGTTCCGGTGATGAATGGCGTCATTGACCCGACGGAAATGAAGAACCGCATGATCGCCTACATGACCGCCCATGCGGATACACAGTTCATCCTCGCTGTCGGCGCCAGCGGTGCCGAACCGACGCTGGCCGCGCTCGATGAAATGGGCCTCGCGGCCAAGGTGAAAACCGGCACGTTCGATCTGTCTCCCACGATCCTGCAGGCCGTTGTTGCCGGCAAGATGGAGTGGGGCATCGACGCCCAGCAATATGCCATGGGCTATATCCCGGTCGCGATGTTCGACCTTTGGAAGAAGTACAAGATCATGCCGATCGCCGACTATCCGACAGGCCCAGGTTTCGTCACCAAGGATACTGCCGCCTCGGTCATCGACCTGGCAAAACTGGGCAAGCGTTGACCGCTCGCGGCCGGGCCTCGGCCCGGCCGCTTTCACTGATGAAGGTAACGCATCCATGGCTGCAGAGATTCGCGACGAGCGGGTCCGGTCCGTCTCCCGCCTGAGCCGCCTGTTAAGCAGGCCGGAACTTGGTGCGGCGGCAGGGACCGTTCTGGTCTTTGTGTTCTTCGCCATCGCGGCGGGAAATACGGGACTTTTCAGTGCCAAGGGGATCATCAATTTCCTCGAGGTCTCGGCCCAACTTGGCATTCTCGCCGCACCCGTGGCCCTGTTGATGATCGCGGGCGAGTTCGACCTGTCGGTCGGCTCGATGATTGGTTTTGCCGGAATCCTGATCGCCATCCCCTCCGTGTTCTGGGGCTGGCCCATCTGGCTTTCGCTGCTGTTTTCCTTCGCTGTCTGCGGCGGTATCGGCGCGCTCAACGGGCTCGCCGTCGTCAGGACCGGACTGCCGTCCTTCATCGTTACGCTCGGAAGCCTGTTCATGCTGCGCGGCCTGACGCTCGGTCTCACGCGCGGCATATCCGGGCGAACCCAGGTGTCCGGCGTGCATGAACTGGCGTTGCACGATCCTCTCAACAGCCTGTTTTCGGGGCAGGTCTTTTCCGGCCTGATCGCGTGGCTTTCGGACATCGGCCTGGTCGGCAAGCGGGCGGACGGCCTGCCGTCGATCTCCGGCATTCCGGTATCGATCGTCTGGTGGATCGTATTGACATTGGTCTGTACCTGGTTGCTGACGCGCAGCCGCTTCGGCAATTGGATCTTCGCTGCGGGTGGTGAAGCCAATGCCGCGCGCAATCTCGGTGTGCCGGTAGCGCGAACCAAGATCACGCTGTTCGTCATGACCGCCATGGCGGCTGCGCTCTTTGCGGCGATCCAGGTCCTGGTCACGGGATCGGCCGACACGCTGCGCGGCACCCAGAAGGAGTTCGAGGCCATCATTGCCGTCGTCATCGGCGGCACGCTGCTCACCGGCGGCTACGGATCGGCCATCGGCGCCATGTTCGGCGCATTGATCTTCGGCGTGGTGCAAATGGGCATTTTCTACACCGGCATCGACACGGACTGGTTCAAGCTGTTCATGGGCGCCATGATGGTCATCGCGGTGCTGTTCAACAGCTATGTGCGCAACCGCGCCATGAGGAGCCGGTGATGGCCGAGCCCTATGTCGAACTGAAGTCGGTCAGCAAGTATTTCGGATCGGTCGTTGCACTGAAGGATGTGTCCTTCGACGTATGTCCCGGCGAGGTCCATTGCCTGCTCGGCGACAATGGCGCGGGCAAGTCGACGCTGATCAAGACGCTGTCCGGCGTCTACGCGCCCGACGAGGGTGAAATCCGCGTACAGGGCAAGCCGACAAGGTTTGCGTCGCCGGCCGATACGCGCAACAGCGGCATCGCAACGGTCTACCAGGACCTGGCTTTGGTGCCGCTGATGAGCGTAGCGCGAAACTTCTTTCTTGGGCGCGAGCCGATGCGCAAGTTCGGCCCGATCAGCCAGTTTGACGCCGAGTTCGCCAACCGCACCGCGTATGACGAATTGGCAGCGATGGGCATCCAGCTGCGCGATCCCGAACAGCCTGTCGGCACGCTTTCGGGCGGGGAACGGCAGTGCCTGGCCATCGCCCGCGCCGTTTATTTCGGCGCCAAAGTGCTGATCCTGGATGAGCCGACATCGGCGCTGGGGGTCCATCAGGCATCCGTGGTTCTAAAGCTCATCGTCCAGTCCAAGGCGCGCGGCATCGGCGTCATCTTCATTTCCCACAACGTTCATCACGCTTATGTGGTCGGCGACCGCTTTACCTTGTTGAAGCGTGGCAGATGCACCGGCACCTATGCGAAAAGCGAAATTGATCGCGATCAGTTGCTCAATCTGATGGCGGGCGGCAAGGAGCTGGTGGATCTGGAGCAGGAACTGGGCAAAGTCGCCAAAAACAGCTCGGCGTAAGGGAAGCAGAGGTCAAACTGTGCATGATCTCGGCCATGCAAAACGGTCGATTGGCTGGACTTGATGTCCGCTCCTGTCGCGCAAAGCCGACGATCGTCGCCTCGACCAGTCCACCCTACCCGAAGATCCGCTCACCCTGTTCGTCGACCAGCTGGATGCCCTTCTTGATCGAGATGTCGACGGCATCGTCGAGCCCGGCGAAGCGGTCGGCGCGGATGAATTTGTGCTCCTTCACCACACCATCGATCTCCTTGGAGACGACGCCGCAGGTCTGGTACTGGCCCTCTGTCTTGTAGGGCGTGGCGCTGATCAGGAACCCCTTGTGCTCGACCTGCTTGGCGGGTGCGGCACTATTCGGGTCAACCGCCTCGGCTCCGCCACCGCCACCGAAAAGACGCTTTAGAAAAGACATCGCTCAAGTCTCCCTGTTCGTCCTGCAATCGCGGCCTGCCCTGTTCGCGATTCACGACGTTGTTGTCCCAGCATGCGCGAATGTGCCGCCGCGTTCCAGTCCCCTGATGAAGACGTCGACCAGCAGGTCGATCTGCTGGCCGATCTCGTCAGCCTGCCGCCGCCTGTCGGCCGAGATGACTGTCAAGATCGAGAAGGCATGCAACGAGAAGCTGATCAGCGAATATGTCGGCAAGGAATGATCCCCGAGCATGCCTGAAGACGAAAAAAAGCCCGGGTCTCCCGGGCTTTTTTGTCTGTACTGGTTTTTTGTCTGTAGTGGACCGGCAGCTTCAGCCGCGCGACAGCGCTTCCAGCGCCTCGGCGGCGCCTTCGAGAATGGCGATCGCCTCGGCCTGCTTGTCGGCCGGGGCATCGACGAAGTCGCCGAGAGCCGCACGCAGCCGGTGACGCACGGCGCGGAACTCGTCGCGCGCTTCCGAGCGGCCACCACGACCGCCACGACGCCCGCCCTCTTCACTCTCGTCGTTCCAGCCGAACCAGTCGCGCGCCTTGGCCATCTTGCGGCCGAAACGCTCGAGATGGTCGAGCACGCCGTCGATCATCTCGCGGTTGTCGTTGAGATGCGCCTGCCCGGCTTCGGTGATCGAAAACACCTTCTTGTTGCCGTCGGCGGCGGAGGCGGCATAGCCGGCCTCTTCCAGGAAGGTCAGCGTCGGGTAGACCACGCCCGGGCTCGGGCTGTAGATGCCGCTGGTGCGCTCTTCCAGCGCCTTGATAATGTCGTAGCCATGGCGCGGCGCCTCGGCCAGCAGCGACAGCGTGATCAGCTTGAGATCACCGTCGGCCAGCATGCGCCCGGCGCGGAACATGTCGCCGGGGCCACCACGCCCGCCGCCACGACCGCCATGGCCGAATGGACCGAAACCGCCGCCACGGCCGCCGAACTTGCCGGCCATGTGCATGAACATGCGTTCGCCGAAATGATTATGCCCAAATTGCTTGTGCATTGATTGCTCCTTGAGTTCTATCTTACGATATATCTTAATTAGGCGCACCAATCACTGGAGTCAAGATATATCTTACGATGTATCTGAATGCGGCACCAGAGGCTTGCTTTTGCTGGAACGCGCCGCTAGAAGCCCGCGAGCGCCTCGGCTGCTCCGTAAGCGTCTGACGTCAAGCAACGCATCCAACCCCGGTCTTTCCGGGCAATTCCGCCGGTCACCGGCGAATGGATGCCAAATGCGACGGACCGGACACTTCAGGGAAACTCCCAAAATGACTGCAAGAAATCGGCGCAGGAAGCTGCCTGCGCGCTATGCTGCCATCCTCAGCCCGCTGGTGCTGTCGCTGTTGATGACCTTCATCGTCTCGTTCATCTCGACGCTGAGAAGCCTTGGTTTCCATCCCAGCCTGCCGTCCATCTGGATGACCGCCTGGGGTCTGTCCTGGATGGTGGCGTTTCCAACGCTGCTGCTGGTGCTGCCGATGGTGCGCCGCATCGTCGGCGCGCTCTGCGAGCCGGCCAGCCGATAAGGCCCGGCGAATGGAGGTCCGCAAATGGTTCCGGACCTCCATTCGCTCCGATCACCGATGGGAACCGCTACCAGCGGCCCTTGCGCCGGTTCCAGGCGTAGAGCAGGTCGGCGAAACGATCATAGGCAAAACGCGTCAGCGGCAGGGCGACCGGATTGCCGAAAAACCTCGCCAGCCAGCCCTCGCCCGGCGTTGCCTGCCACACGGCAATCGCGACATCGGCGCCGACCAGCAATCGGCCGGCGGCGTCGGTGGCGTGCAGCCGGCGGCGGATATCCTCGAGCGAAGCGCCAAATCCGGCAAGTGCTGCCGGTTCAAGGTTGATGTCGCGAAACTCGATCCGCCCGGCCTTGACCGCTTCGATCAGCCGCCGCTTCTGCCGGCTGATGCCGGCATCGCAAACCGGGCAGCGCGTGTTGTACCAGACGGTCAGCAAAGGCTTGGTTTGTTGCTCGGGCATGATTCTTCCAAAAACCGGCGCCTGCTTTCTGGAATCATGCTCAGCCGTGGCCATGCCTGTGGTGCAGGTCAGGATAATGCGGATGCCGGTGGCGCATGGGCGCATGCCGGTGCCAGTGCGAATGCGGCTCGCTCACCGGTCCGTCATGATGGTGCTGGTGGTGCTCGTCATGCACATGGCTGTGCTCGTGTTCCAGCGCCTCATGATCGTGCTCGTGCTCATGGCGTTCCGACAGATGCAGCCAGAGGCCGAAGCCCATCATAACCCCGGCGACCGCCAGCTTGAGCGTGACGGCGTCACCCAGGATGGCGATTGCCAGCAGCGCGCCGATAAAGGGGGCGAGCGAGTAATAGGCCCCTGTCCGTGCCGTGCCGAGATGACGCAGCGCCACGATGAACATCACCAGGCTGACCCCGATGGCAAAGAAGCCGACGGCCGCGGTGACCGCGACGATTGACGCTCGCGGAAACGAAGCCCCGCCGGCAAGCGCCAGTCCGACATTGACGACACCCGCCGCCAGCCCTTTGAGCATGGCGATCACCACCGGGTCGGTGGCCGAGATCTTGCGTGTGAAATTGTTGTCCAGCCCCCACGCCAGGCACGCCGCGGCGACGAGCACGGCACCAAGGTTGAAGGCGACGCCCTGACCTTGCCACGACAGCAGAACGGCGCCGGCAAGGATGGCGAAGGCGCCCAGGAGCAGGCGCCGGTCGACATTCTCGCGGTAGACGAGCCAGGCGATCGCCATCGTCGCCAACCCTTCGAGATTGAGCAGCAGCGCGGAACTGGACGCCGTGTTGAGGCTGAGGCCGAACATCAGCAACACCGGCGCAACGATACCACCCATGCCGATTGCCAGCGCCAGCCAGGGAATATCCCCAGCGGTCAGTTGCGCTTCGCCGGCTGCAGCCTGCTTGCCTCGAAGCAAGCGATACAAGGCGAGCCCGGCACCGGCGCCGAGATAGAGCAGGCCGGCCAGCATGAAGGGGTTGACGCTGTCGAGCAGCAGCTTGCAGAGCGGCGGCGCCGCGCCGAACAGGATGGCGGAGCCAAGAGCAAGCGGCACGCCGGGCCACAGATGCGCATGTGAATTCGGTTCGGACATGGCCGCATCCTAACGCATGTCGCCCAAAAGTGCGCAGCGGTTTTGGGCGACATGCATAAACTAAAGACCTGAAACGCGTCGGCCTCCGCGCTGTTTTCAGGGCTCTATCCCAGCGAGGTGATGATCTCGCGGTAGGCGAATTCGGGGAAGGCTTTCAGCGTCCGCGTCCTGATGTTGCCACTCGCCGCCAGCATCAGCGAGAAGCGAGCCAGCACCGCGTCGTCGGGCGCTTCGAGCACCGCCACCATGTCGTATTCACCCATGGTCAGGTAGAACGCCTTGAACGATCCGCCCATGTCTCCCAGCTGCTTCCTGGCGGCGTCGAGTCGTTTCGGTGAATCGCGCACATTTCTGGCGCCCTGTTCCGTCCAGTTCATCAGCACGATGTAGCTTGTCATGCACACCTCCCTCCGGGCCACGGAGCACGGCGGCTTCGCCGGGGCGGGCATCCGGGTTTGTCGCCCAGAAAAATGCATCCGACGCGAAATTATCCTCCCGAAGGATAAGAGCCGCAAGAGCGTGCCATGAACGAAACGAAAAAGGGCGCCATTGGCGCCCTTGAACTCTTTGCTGTCGGCAGGTCCTAGCTGTCCAGGAAGCTGCGCAGCTTGCGGCTGCGGCTCGGGTGCTTGAGCTTCCTCAGCGCCTTGGCTTCGATCTGGCGGATACGCTCGCGGGTGACCGAGAACTGCTGGCCGACCTCTTCCAGCGTATGGTCGGTGTTCATACCGATGCCGAAGCGCATTCTGAGCACGCGTTCCTCGCGCGGCGTCAGCGAGGCCAGCACGCGCGTCGTGGTCTCGCGCAGATTGGCCTGGATCGCCGCGTCGATCGGCAGGATCGCCATCTTGTCCTCGATGAAATCGCCCAGATGCGAATCTTCCTCGTCACCGACCGGCGTTTCGAGCGAGATCGGCTCCTTGGCGATCTTCAGCACCTTGCGCACTTTTTCGAGCGGCATGGCGAGCTTTTCAGCCAGTTCTTCCGGCGTCGGCTCGCGGCCGATCTCGTGCAGCATCTGGCGCGAGGTGCGCACGATCTTGTTGATCGTCTCGATCATGTGCACCGGAATGCGGATGGTGCGCGCCTGGTCGGCGATCGAACGCGTGATCGCCTGCCGGATCCACCATGTCGCATAGGTCGAGAACTTGTAGCCGCGGCGATATTCGAATTTGTCGACCGCCTTCATCAGGCCGATATTGCCTTCCTGGATCAGGTCGAGGAACTGCAGGCCGCGATTGGTGTATTTCTTGGCGATCGAGATGACGAGACGCAGATTGGCCTCGACCATTTCCTTCTTGGCGATCGCGGCTTCGCGCTCGCCCTTCTGCACCTGGTTGACGATCTTGCGGAATTCCAGGATCGAGATCGCCGTTTCGGTGGCCAGATTCTGGATTTCGGCGCGCAGGTCGCGGATGGCGTCCTTCTCGTTCTTGGTGAATTCCTTCCAGCCGCGCGAGGTCAGGTTGCCGATCGCGCGCGTCCAGTTCGGGTCGAGCTCCGAGCCCTGATATTCCTTCAGGAACTCCTCGCGGCGCACGCCGTAGCTTTCGGCCAGCCTGAGCAGCTTGCCCTCGTTCTGCACCAGGCGCTTGTTGATGTCGTAGAGCTGCTCGACCAGCGCCTCGATGCGCGCCGTGTTGAGCGACAGCGACTTCACCGCCTTGATCAGCTGGTCCTTCAGCTCCTTCAGCCGGCGATCCTGGCTGGGCGACAGCGTGCCGGCCGCGGCCAGCCGGTTCTCGACCTGCTGGTCCTGCAGCTTGCGCAGCTTCTTGTAGGTGTCGGCGATGACGTCGAGCGTCTCCATCACCTGCGGGCGCAGTTCCGCTTCCATCGCCGCCAGCGACAGGCTGGCCTCGTCCTCGTCTTCCTCGTCGTCATCGACCAGCCCGCGCGTGTCGGCGCCGACATTGGTGACGTCATCTTCCTCGTCGCGCGAACGGCGCGGCTTTTCCTCGACCTTGGCTTCCTCGATGCGCTCGACCACCGGCGCCTGCTTGGCCTCGGGACCGGCATAGGTAGCTTCGAGATCGATGATCTCGCGCAGCAGGATCTTCGATTCGTTGAGCTCGTCGCGCCAGATGATGATGGCCTGGAAGGTCAGCGGGCTTTCGCACAGGCCCGCGATCATCGTCTCGCGGCCGGCCTCGATGCGCTTGGCGATGGCAATTTCGCCCTCGCGCGACAGAAGCTCGACCGAGCCCATCTCGCGCAGATACATGCGCACCGGATCGTCGGTGCGGTCGGTCGGTTCTTTCTTGGCGGTGGTGGCGGCAACGGCGGTGCCAGTCTGCTCGGCCAGCTCGTTGGCGTCTTCCTCGGCATCGGCCGCTGTGTCCGCGGCCTCGGGCTCTTCGCCCTGCTCGTCGTCCTCGACCACGTTGATGCCCATGTCGGACAGCATCGCCATCGTGTCCTCGATCTGCTCGGAGGTCACTTCCTCGGAGGGCAGCACCGAATTCAGCTCGTCCATGGTGACATAGCCGCGCTTCTTGGCGGCCTTGATCATCTTCTTGACAGCATCATCGGAAAGGTCGAGCAGAGGGCCATCGGTGGCGCCTTCGCGTTCGGTTTCGACCTCTTCCTTTTCCTTTGTCGCCATAGTCTTTATCTTCTCCTAGCGGCCGAACATCAAAGCCGCGTAAGCTGTCGGACCAGTCAAATCGGATGCGCTCGCTTGTGAAACGCGCCTCACCGGGCCAGTAACTGCATCTATCGTTAAGTCCAGATTAACCCTGATATCTGTGGCAGGCAGCCTGCCTGTCCAGTGACCAGTACCTCACATCGCTTATTTCCCGTCGACGCGGGTTCGGGTTAACGTTTCGAATCGTCCTGATTCCGCCATTCTGCAAGAAGGTCAAGCGCCTCTCGCATGATTCGCCTTAAAAAAGCGAATCAATTACCCGACTTAGCCCGCCGCGCGCCATTTGGACGCGCAACAACGCTTTCACATTTCACTCTCTTACCGAGCCCGTCCCGCCCCTATGGGCCGGCAAGGGCTCTGTCTTCTTTTGGTGGAAGCAAGACCTTATCCCAAAACCGGTGCCCATTTTTCGGGATCATGCTTTTGGTTGGAGCATGACTTTATCCGAAAACCGGTTCCCACTTTTCGGGATCATGCTTTAAGCCCGCCCGGCCCTGCCCGAGGACACGCCGAATCCTTCGATCAGCGCTTCCGTCGCTTGTACATCCTGAAATTGCGCCTGAATTTCGATCAGGTGCCGGTAGTTTTCGTCTGTGGGATCGGTGGCGAGCGCCGCTTCCGCCTGTTTCAGCTCCTTATGTAAGGTGCGCGCGCTGCGCTGCAAGTGCAGGGCCTGGCTGAAAGCGTCGCGGGCATCCTCGAGGGCAGCGGTCTCCAGCGCCGGCCATTGCCGCGCCCGCCGGATCAGCCCGACCGCCCGCTCCCAGATCTCGGCGCAGCCGGCGCGCTCGATCGTCGAGATAACGGCCTGGCGGTCATTGGCCATGTCATGCGCCATCGCATCGAGGATGGCGGCGTGCAGCCGCCTCAGATCGGAGTTGGCGAGATCGAGAAACTCGATATGAGCGAAATTCTCGTCGATCAGCGCCGGATGGTTGACCAGCGCGACGATGATCGTCGCCTCGCGCATCGACATCCCCTCGCTGCCGCGCTTGACCAGCGCCGAGCGTCCGAGGCTCTCGGTGATCGGCGTGCGTCCGCCGCCGGCCTTGGCGAACTGTCCGCCCGGCGGCGGCGCTTTGCCCTGGCCCGGCCGCCCTTCCTGGCGGCCTTGCCTTGTGCCGCGCTGGGCGCCGAAGAAGCTCAGCACGCGCTCGCGCATCTCCTGTTGATAGTGGTAGCGCAGGCTTTCGTCGCGAATGCGGCTGGTCAGCTCGCGCAGCGTCTTTTCGAGCTCCGCCCGCCGCTCCGGTGTGTCGAAGACGCCGCCGGCCGTTTCGCGCATCCACAACAGGTCGGCCAGCGGTCGCGCGTCGGCCAGCACGGAACGGAAAGCATCCGGCCCTTCGGCCTTGACCAGGTCGTCGGGATCCTTGCCTTCCGGCAGCAGCGCAAAGCGCGCCGAGCGCCCGGCCTGCACTGACGGCAGCGCCATGTCGGCGGCCCTCCACGCCGCCTTCAGGCCGGCCTTGTCGCCGTCGAAGCACAGCACCGGCTCGCCGGCCATGCGCCACAACAGCTCGAGCTGGTTTTCGGTGAGTGCCGTGCCAAGCGGCGCCACGACATTCTCGAAGCCGGCCTGCGCCAGCGCGATCACGTCCATATAGCCTTCGACGGCGATGACCGTGCCGCCCTTCGCCAGCGCCTTGCGGGCGCGGGCGAAATTGTAGAGCACATTGCCCTTGTGGAAGAGCTCGGTGTCGGGCGAGTTCATGTATTTGGCCAGCGCGTCCGGTGCCAGTGCGCGCCCGCCAAAGGCGATGATCTTGCCGCGCGAATCCGGGATCGGGAACATAATGCGGTCGCGGAACCAGTCGTAGGAAACCGGGATGTCGTCGCCGTGGCGCACCAGCCCGCAGGCTTCGATATCGGCTTTCGGAACACCCTTGGCGGCGAGGTGCTCCTTGAGTGCATTGCGGCTGTCGGGCGCGAAGCCAAGCCGGAACGATTGCTGCGTCGCCGGCGTCAGCCCACGGTCGCGCAGATAGGCGCGGGCTTTCGCGCCCTCCGGCCCCTGCAGCCGCTCCTGGAAGAAGGCGGTCGCCATCTCCATGACATCGGTCAGGCTGGCGCGTTCCTTTTCGCGCTGTTCCTCCTGCGCATCGCGAACCGGCATCGGCAGGCCGGCCATGTCGGCGATCTTCTCGACCGCTTCGGGAAAACTCATGCCGTCGAGTTCGGTGAGGAACTTGAAATGATCGCCCGACACCGAGCAGCCGAAACAGTGGTAGCGGCCCTTCTTGTCCTCGCAGTGGAAGGACGGACTTTTCTCGCCATGGAATGGGCAGCAGGCCCAATAATCGCCGCGCGGCGCGTTGGTCTTCTTCCTGTCCCACGCGACGCGCTGGCCGATCACCGATGAAATCGGCACGCGGTCGCGTATTTCGTCGAGGAAGGCGGGCGGAAAGCGCATCGGGGAACTCGTTTCCCGACCATATAATCATGCCCGCGGAATCCGACGACCCCTAATGCGGACGATGCCCGGTTTCCACAGGGCAAAAAGAAAGGCGGCCGTTGCGGGCCGCCTTCTTTCAAGTTCCAGCCTTGTGCTGGCTCCGCCAGGTTTTACTGCGCGGCAAGCGCGCCAAAGATGACGCCGGAGAGGACGCCGACCAGCACATAGTCGTTGCCGACACGGATCCATTCCTGGCCGCGGCCGGGACGATGCAGGCCATAACGGCCATAGTCGCGGATCGGCTGGTGACGCTTCCAGCTGGAATATTTCTGGCCGTTGCGCCAATGGCTGCGCTTCACGACGACCGTCTTCTTCACGACGCGCTTCCTGACGTCGACATGCTTGCCGGGCTTCTGCCAGTCGACTTGGCTGTAGTTCGACTGCGGAGCGTTCGGCGCATTCATCGGCGCAGCCTGGCCGGTGAGCGACGTGGCGGCCAGCATCGAGAAAGCGAGAGCGGAAAGGACAATGCGTTTCATACGAAGTCTCCTTGGTTGTCGATGCCCAAGGGATAGCGACCCACCGATGAACCGAAACTGAACGCCTGCATTACAATTCTGTAATGAATTCCTTTACTTACCCAGGAGAGTTGAACATCGTCGCAAAGGCCGCAGCCGCCGTGCTACAGCGGCCTCGCAATGCAACCATTTGCGTGTCCGTCCATTTTCCGACACCGCCTGTCGCGCGGCAACGGCCCCTCGAAATCGACAAGATTTTATTATCCGGCTAAAATAGTCGGGCTATTGTCGGTCACTGCCATGAATTTGATTCGCAACCTCGCTTTTGCCTCTGATCGCCGCGCCGTCCGCGTCGCGAGCCCTGTCCGCATATGGGCGGCGACATGAGCGGTTCCGTCGTCCTTCTGCATCTGGCTGGCGCTGTGGCGCTGATGCTGTTTGCCACCCGCATGGTGAAGACCGGCGTCGAACGCGCCTATGGCGACGTGCTGCGCCATCGTCTGCGCGCCACCATGCGCAATCCGATCATGGCGGTGCTGGCCGGCACCGGCCTCGCCATCGCCCTGCAAAGCTCCACCGCCGTCACGCTGCTGGTCGGCTCCTTCGCCGGCTCCGGCATCGTCTCGGGCGCCGCCGGCCAGCTTGCCGTGCGCGGCGCCGAAATCGGCTCGGCGCTGGTGGTCAAGCTGCTGACCTTCGATCTCACGCTGCTGGTGCCGCTCTGCCTGATCACCGGCACGGTGATGTTCATGGCCACCGAGCGGCGCGATTGGCGCCAGTCCGGCCGCATCCTGGTCGGTATCGGCCTGCTGATCCTGTCGCTTGAGATGATCGGCCAGGCTTCGGAGCCGCTGCGCAACAGCCAGCTCATGCCGGTCATCATCAACTACTTCTCCAGCGATTCCATCACCGCCTATCTGCTGGCGGCGCTGATCACCTGGCTGTTTCAGTCGAGCATCGCGGCTGTTCTCCTGATGGCAACGCTGGCCGGCCGCGGCGTGATCAGCCCGGAACTCGGCGTCGTTCTCATCCTCGGCGTCAATCTCGGCTCTTCGATCATCGCGCCGATGCTGACCCGCTCGGCCGGGCCTGCCGTGCGCGTCGTGCCGATCGGCAATCTCCTGATGCGCGGACTAGGCTCGCTGGTCGTGCTGATCCTGTTCATGACCTTCAGGCCGCAGGTCGCCTTCCTCGGCGCGACGGCAGCGGACCAGATCGTCAACGCCCACATCCTGTTCAATGTGCTGATCCTGCTCGCCGGCCTGCCGCTGGCCGGGTTCGTCTACCGCGCTTCGGAAAAGATCGTGGCACTTGGCACCAAGCCGGCGCCGGCCTCGACGCTCGACGTCGTCGAACTGTCGGCGCTCAACGAAAGCGCGCTGGACGTTCCAAGCCAGGCGCTGGCCAACGCCACGCGCGAAGTGGTGCGGGTCTGTGAGACCGTCGAGATCATGCTCAAGCGCATCATCGAGCTCTATGAGAGCGCCGACGCCGACAAGATCAAGGCGCTGGCAGCCCTTGACGACCGCGTCGACCGCAAACATGCGGCGATCAAGCTCTATTTGGCCAAGCTTACCAGGAATCCGCTGACCGAGGACGAGGCCCTGCGCTGCCAGGAGCTGATCGGCGCCTGCGTCAAGCTGGAGCAGGTCGGCGACATCATCGTGCGCAACATGCTGGTGCATGTGAAGAAGAAGCTCGAGCGCGGGCTGGAATTCACCGACGAGGGCTGGAGCGAATTATGCGCCTTCCATAGCTCGGTGCTGGCCAATGCGCGGCTCGCCTTCAACGTGCTGGTATCGCGCGATCCCGAGACCGCCCGCCAGCTGGTGCTGGAAAAGGACCAGCTGCGCGACCGCGAGAAGGAAACCAGCGCCAGCCATTTCGTGCGGCTGCGCGACGGCACCGCCAAGAGCGTCGAGACCAGCTCGATCCACCTCGATACCATCCGCGATCTGAAGCAGATCAATTCGCTGCTGGCGTCGATGGCCTATCCGGTGCTGGAAGAGCGCGGCCTGCTCACCGGATCGCGGTTGAAGGCGAGCTGATTTAACGACGCGATCACGCACCGTCTTCGTTTCGGCGGCAAAATACCTTTGCTCTGTTTCCACCAGTCGGGATAAGGGTCGGTTGGCCAGCCTTTCGGAGGAAATCGATGGACACCCGTTCGCGCAGTTTCGCCAAGGCGCTTTCCTGGCGCGTGACCGGCACCATCGACACGATGATCATTTCGCTGGTCGTGACCGGAAGCATCAAGCTCGCTGCAACCATCGGCCTGACCGAGGTCGTCACCAAGTCGCTGCTCTATTATTTCCACGAGCGGGCGTGGCTCAAGATTCCATACGGACGCAAGACCCCGGCGTAGCAACCCCGGCGCGACCGGGCGTCCTCTCACCCAGTCGCCACGCGACTGGGCGACACGAGAAGTCGATCAAGAAAAGCTAAAGCGGCGCCAACAATTTCTGGATTGCCCGCGACGCCCATCCGTGGTTTGAGGCCTGCATTCGAGGAACCCCTTCCCGCCATGTCGCTTCCGCTCATCGCCCTGTTCATTGCCGCCTTCGCTTTCGGCACCACCGAATTCGTCATCGCCGGCGTGCTGCCGCAAGTGGCGGAGGGGCTTGGCGTCTCGGTTCCATCGGCCGGCTATCTCGTCTCCGGCTATGCCGGCGGCATCGCCATCGGCGGTCCGCTGCTGGCGCTCGCCACCAAGTCGTTGTCGCGCAAGACCTTGCTGCTCGGCCTCGCCGTCGCCTTCACCATCGGCCAGGCAGCCTGTGCGCTGGCGCCCGATTTCACCTCGATGCTGATGTTGCGCATTGCTGTGGCGATAGCGCATGGCGCCTATTTCGGCGTCGCCATGGTGGTGGCGGTCAGTCTCGTGCGCGAGGACCAGCGCGGCATGGCGGTCGCTGTCATCCTGTCGGGCCTCACCGCCTCCAATGTCATCGGCGTGCCGGCCGGCACGGCAATCGGCAACATCTGGGGCTGGCGTGCGACCTTCTGGGTGATGTGTGCGCTGGGCGTGGCGGCAACGCTTGCCATGGCAGCCCTTTTGCCGCGCACCACAGGATCGTCAGCCAAGCCCGCCGGCCTAGCGCGTGAGGTTCGCGTGCTGGCGCGCCAGCAGGTCTGGACCTCGCTGATCCTCATGCTGATGCTGATGATCGGCCAGTTCGGCCTGTTCACCTACATCACGCCGACATTACTCGAAATCACCGACCTTGATGAAAGCCTGGTGCCGTGGGTGCTGCTGCTCAACGGCGTCGGCGCCACGCTCGGCGTCTTCCTCGGCGGCAAGCTTTCCGACTGGAAGCTGATGCCGTCGCTGATCACCATGCTGGCCCTGCAGGCGGTGACGCTGGCGGTGATCTATGCCGTCAGCCCCTATCCCTTGCCGATGGTTGTCGCGATCGTCATCTGGGGCGGTCTCAACTTCGCCATCGGCACGCCGATCCAGACCCGCATCCTGGCCTGGACCGCCGATGCGTCCAACCTCGCTTCCTCGCTCATTCCATCCGGCTTCAATGTCGGCATCGCGCTTGCTGCATCGCTGGGCGCCGCCATGCTGAATGCCGGCTACGGCTACCGCAGCCTGCCGCTGCTTGGCGCCATCGCCATGCTGGTCGCCGTCGCGGTGGCGCTCGCCTCTTTTGTCTGGGAAGGGCGTAGCAACGCCACGCCGCCGCTGACGGCCCCAGCCGAGTAGATCACGATCCGGAAAAGTGGACGCCGGTTTTCCGAAAAGATCGTGATCAAGCAAAAACACCTCACCCACGCCAGCGCAGCAGTCGCATGGCGTTGGCGGTGACCAGCACGGTGGCGCCGGTGTCGGCCAGGATCGCTGGCCACAGGCCGGTGATGCCGGCAATGGTGGTGACCAGGAACACCGCCTTCAGCCCGAGCGCCACGGTGATGTTCTGGCCGATGTTGGCCATCACCGCCCGCGACAGCCGCACCATGCGCGCGACATCCATGACCCGGCCATGCAGGATCGCCGCCTCGGCCGTTTCCAACGCCACATCGGTGCCGCCACCCATGGCGATACCGATGTCGGCGGCGGCGAGCGCCGGTGCGTCGTTGATGCCGTCGCCGACCTTGGCCACCTTCAGCCCCTCGCGCTGCAACTCGCCGACAATGCGCTGCTTGTCTTGCGGCAAGAGCTCAGCCCGCGCCTCGATACCGAGCGAAACGGCGATCGCCTCGGCGGTGCGGCGGTTGTCGCCGGTCAGCATCACCGTGAGGATGCCCTCGGCCTTCAGCGCCGCAATGCCGGCCACCGCATCCGGCCGCGGCTCATCACGCATGGCGATCAGCCCGGCCATCACGCCATCGGCGACCAGCACCGAGACGGTCTTGCCCTGGCCGTTGAGACTGTCGATGGCAAGACGCTGCGCCTCGGTCACCGCAGCGCGTTCTCCCGCTGCCTGACCGGAGCCGAGGAAGATCGCGACACCGCCGACGCTGCCCTCGACGCCCTTGCCTAAAATCGCCTTCGCTGCCAGGGCCGGCGGCACCGGCGCCCTGGCGGCTTTGGCTCTGCCCAAGATCGCCACCGCCAGCGGATGGCTGGAGCCCTGCTCCAGTGCTGCCGCCAGCGCCAGCACGGTGCGTTCGTCGCGCCCATAGGCCACGATGTCGGTCACCACCGGTTTGCCAGCGGTCAGTGTGCCGGTCTTGTCGAAGGCGACGGCGGTGATCCGGCGAAACCCTTCCAGCACAGCACCACCCTTCATCAGCAAGCCGCGCCGCGCGCCGGTCGCCAGGCCTGCGGCGATCGCTGCAGGGGTCGAGATGACCAGCGCGCAGGGACAGCCGATCAACAGGATCGCCAGGCCCTTGTAGGTCCATTCGCTCCAGTCGCCGCCGGCGACGAGCGGCGGCAGCAGCGCCACCAGTGCACCGACCGCCAGCACCGCGGGTGTATAATATCGCGAGAAGCGGTCGATGAAGCGCTCGGTCGGCGCCTTGGCCTCCTGCGCCTCCTCCACAAGCCGCACCACGCGGGCGATGGTGTTGTCGGACGCAACCGCCGTCACCCGAACCTTGAGCACGCCATCGGTGCTGATCGTGCCTGCGAAGACAATTTCCGCGATCCCCTTGCGCCTCGGCGTGCTCTCGCCGGTCACCGGCGCCTCGTCGATATCGCTCGACCCCTCGACGATCACACCATCGGCCGGGATGCTATCACCCGGCCGCACCACGATCACGTCACCGACCGCAAGGTTTTCGGCTGGAACTTCGGCCATGCCGCCGGCCCGCTCGACAAGTGCCGTCTTCGGCACCAGATCGGCAAGACCTTGGATACTGGCCCGCGCGCGGCCGGCGGCGACGCCTTCCAGAAGTTCGCCGATCAGGAACAGCACCACCACGACGGCAGCTTCTTCAGTGGCGCCGATCATCACCGCGCCAACGGCGGCGATGATCATCAGCATCTCAATCGAGAACGGCGTGCCGGCCAATGCCGCCATCAGCGCGCGCCGGGCGATCGGCACCAGGCCGACCAGCAGCGCGGCCAGGAAGACCCAGCGCTCGGCCGCCGGAAACAGATGGCCGATGCCGTAGGCGGCAACAAGTGCCGCCGCACAAGCCAGCGTCAGCACCGCGCGGCGGGTGCGCCACCACGCCTGCCCCGGCCCGCCATCGCTGTGGAGATGGGCGGAACCCTCAGCTCGCTTGCCCGCCGGCTCACCGCCAAGGTGGTGACCTTCGTGATCGTGGCCTTCGTAATCATGGTCGGGATGGTCATGCGCCCTGGCCACTGAAGCACGCCCGTCGGTCTTGGCTTCCGCCTTGACGATGCCGTAGCCGAGCCGCGCCACCTGTTGCACCACCTTGTCCTCCGGCAGCGCACCACCGTGACTGACCGTCATGCTGGCGCCGGTCACCGAAATCGACACATCTGCGACGCCATCGAGACGACGCACCGCCGTATCGATCTTGGCCGCGCAGGAGGCGCAGTCCATGCCGCCGATCTTGAACCGCGTCTGCCTGAGGGGAGCCGTCATCACATCACCTGCCTGTCTTGCCCGCGCGGTGACCGCCGCATGGGTCTTGAATCCTGATGTCAGGCACTGTAATTGCTCTAGTCACTAGAGCTTCAAGAGGCAAAAACATGTTTTCGATCGGCGATCTCTCCCGTCGCACCGGGGTCAAGGTGCCAACCATCCGCTATTACGAGCAGATGGGTCTGGTTGCAGCACCCGAGCGTTCGGAAGGCAACCAGCGCCGCTATGGCAGGCAGGAGCTGGAGCGGCTGGCCTTCATCCGCCATGCCCGCGACCTCGGCTTCGCCGTCGAGGACATCCGCTCGCTGATCGAATTGAGCGGCCATCCCGAGCAGCCCTGCGGCCATGCCGACCGGATTGCCGAGGAGCAACTGATTTCCGTTCGGGAGAAGATCGCCCAGCTGAAGCGGCTGGAGGCCGAACTCGAACGCATCGCCTCTTGCTGCGACGGCAAGACGGTCGGCGACTGCTACGTCATCCGCGCCCTGTCCGACCACGCGCTTTGCGCTGATGAGCACGGGTGAGGATAGGTCGCGCGCGCCTTACAACTCCAGCCGGAACCGCAGGCTTTCCGCCCCGCCATAGGCGGCATCCTCGAAGAATCGATCGACGAGCTTGCCGCCATTGGCCAGGATCACCTTGTGCGAAGCCGGATTGCCCGGCTTGGCGGTGATCTCGACATAAGGCAGGCCGACCGCCCTCGCCTCGTCCAGCATGAGCCGCAGCGCCTCGGTGGCGTAACCGCGCCGCCGCTTCCACGGCACCACCGCATAGCCGATATGACCAAGCACATGCGGCGGCAGCGCTGCCGTGCCCTTCTGCCAGCGGAAGCCGATCGAACCTGATGCCTCGCCGTCCCAGATCCAGCGGCGGAAGCCCGGCAGGCGCGGCACCTTTCTGCCGTCGGGCAAGGTGATCGGGCCGCCCTTGGCCAGGGGATCATCGAGGTCGGCGAGAAAGGCCACGGGATCCTTTTCGATGGCGGCAAGCTGCTCACGCGTCGCTTGCTCGAGCCGGACATTGTCTGGCGACCAGCCGCGTTCGAGCGCCGCCTTGTAGGACGCCAAATGTTCAAGCGCGGGTTTGACGATTTGGACCATGTTGCACCGGTGGAGACGCTACCCCCGGCAAAATAGCAGCATTGCCCGGGAAGGCACGGTCCACCAAAGCGCATACTCTTACGACAAGGCCGCGTTCCCATCGCTGGAAACGCGGCCCTTGTCTTATGCCCTTGGGAGGAACCGGCGCTCCGTCGCGGCCATTCCTAGGCCGTGCCGGATTGTCCTTGTGTGAGCTCAGGCGATGTCGAAGCGGTCGGCGTTCATCACCTTGGCCCATGCCGCCACGAAATCCCTGGTGAATTTCGCCTTGGCGTCCGCCGTCGCATAAACTTCGGCCAGCGCGCGCAGCTGCGAGTGCGAGCCGAAGATGAGATCGGCGCGGGTGCCGGTCCACTTGACTTCGCCGGTCTTGCGGTCGCGGCCTTCGAACACATCCTTGGCGTCCGAAGTCGCCTTCCACTCCGTGCCCATGTCGAGCAGGTTGACGAAGAAGTCATTGCTCAGCGTTTCCGGCTGCCTGGTGAAGACGCCATGCTTGGACTGCCCGGCATTGGCGCCGAGAACGCGCAGGCCGCCGACGAGAACCGTCATCTCCGGCGCCGTCAGCGTCAGAAGTTGCGCGCGGTCGACCAGCGCTTCCTCGACGGTCAGCCGCTGCTTGCCGCTGACATAGTTGCGGAAGCCGTCAACGGTTGGTTCCAATGGCGCAAAGGAGTGGATGTCGGTCTGCTCCTGCGAGGCGTCCATGCGTCCCGGCGTGAAGGGAACCGTCACGCCGTGCCCGGCGGCCTTCTCGATCGCCGCACCACCGCCCAGAACGATCAGGTCGGCAAGCGAGACCTTCTTGTTGCCGGTCTGCGAAGCGTTGAACGCATCACGGATCGCT
Organism: Mesorhizobium kowhaii; assembly: GCF_042431665.1. Taxonomy (NCBI): domain Bacteria; kingdom Pseudomonadati; phylum Pseudomonadota; class Alphaproteobacteria; order Hyphomicrobiales; family Phyllobacteriaceae; genus Mesorhizobium; species Mesorhizobium kowhaii. Next base: position 179,106 of record NZ_JBHLYT010000007.1, on the reverse strand, counting down.
TCGAGCTTGTCGAGCACCTTGGCGAGTTCGGCCGGCTGGTTGACGGCCCAGTCCTTCTGCGGCGCAAGGCGGATGCGCGCGCCATTGGCGCCGCCGCGCTTGTCGGAACCACGGAAGGTCGAGGCCGACGCCCACGCCGCCGAGACCAGCTGCGACACCGACAGGCCCGACGCCAGGATCTTGGCCTTGAGCGCTGCAGCGTCCTCTTCGTCGATCAGCACATGATCGACCGCCGGAATGACGTCCTGCCAGGGCAGTTCCTCGTTCGGAACCAACGGGCCGAGATAGCGCACGAGCGGGCCCATATCGCGGTGGGTCAGCTTGTACCAGGCGCGGGCGAACGCGTCGGCGAACTGATCCGGATTCTCATGGAAACGCCGCGAGATCGTCTCGTAGGAAGGATCGAACCGCAAAGCGAGGTCGGTGGTCAGCATGGAAGGCGCGTGGCGCTTGGCCGAATTGTGCGCATCCGGCACGCTGCCCGCACCCGCGCCGCCCTTCGGCGTCCACTGGTGCGCCCCGGCAGGGCTCTTGGTCAGCTCCCATTCGAAGCCGAACAGATTGTCGAAGAAGTTGTTGCTCCACTTCGTCGGCGTCGTCGTCCAGGTCACTTCCAGGCCGCTACCGATGGCGTCGCCGCCCTTGCCGGTGCCGAACTTGCTCGCCCAGCCAAGGCCTTGCTGCTCGATGTCGGCGCCTTCCGGCTCCACGCCGACCAGCGTCGCATCGCCCGCACCATGGGTCTTGCCGAAGGTGTGGCCGCCGGCGATGAGCGCGACGGTCTCCTCGTCGTTCATGGCCATGCGCGCGAAGGTGTCGCGAATGTCGCGCGCCGAGGCCAGCGGATCAGGCTTGCCGTTCGGCCCTTCCGGGTTGACGTAGATCAGGCCCATCTGCACGGCACCGAGCGGATCCTGGAGATCGCGGTCACCGCTGTAGCGTTCGTCGGCCAGCCACTTGCCTTCCGGACCCCAATAGATGTCCTCCTCGGGCTCCCACACGTCGGCGCGGCCGCCGGCGAAGCCGAAGGTCTTGAAGCCCATCGATTCCAGCGCGACGTTGCCGGTCAGGATCAGAAGGTCGGCCCAGGAAATCTTGCGGCCGTATTTCTGCTTGGTCGGCCACAACAGCCGGCGTGCCTTGTCGAGGTTGACGTTGTCCGGCCAGCTGTTCAGCGGCGCGAAGCGCTGCTGGCCGGCCCCGGCGCCGCCACGGCCGTCGGCGATGCGATAGGTGCCGGCGCTGTGCCACGCCATGCGGATGAACAGCGGCCCGTAATGGCCGAAATCGGCCGGCCACCACTCCTGCGAGTCCGTCATCAGCGCATGCAGGTCCTTGATCACCGCGTCGAGGTCGAGGCTCTTGAATTCCTCGGCATAGTCGAACGCCTCACCCATCGGATCCGACAGCGGCGACTGCTGGTGGAGAATCTGGACATTGAGCTGATTCGGCCACCAGTCGCGGTTGACCCTGCCGACGGCAGTATGCACGACCGGGCATTTGCCCGTGCTGGGATCATCAGTTTGTGCGTCCATGTTTTTCTCCGATCGTGGCTGTGTTGAGCTGTTTCAACTGCTGCGTGAACAAGGACAATGGATGTCCCTGGAAGCGGTCCGTTTCATGGCTGGCGATGACCGTATGCCAGATACGCGACCGAATATCTTGGATGTCCTGTCGCTGCGGGCGCGCCCTGGACGAAGCCGTCCCGGCTGCTCCTCATCTCCCTTGCAGCTCCTATAGCAAAGCTGCACGATTAATTTAAGTTGGATTTCCTGATTGCAGCGATAAGATGACATTATGACAAACCTGACCCTGAAGCAGCTGCGCTATTTCGAGGCGCTGGCGCGGCACAACCATTTCGGACGCGCGGCGGACGCTTGTGCGATCTCCCAGCCTGCCATTTCGGTGCAGATCAGGGAATTGGAGGAAACGCTGGGCACGGAGCTTTTCGAACGAGGTCCGCGACAGGTCCGGCTGACCAATTTCGGCGAAGAATTTGCCTTGCGCGTCCGCGACATCCTGCGTTCGGTGGACGAACTCGCCGACCTCGCACGCTCTTCGCGCGACCGGCTGGTCGGTCGGCTGCGCATTGGCGTCATCCCGACGGTCGCGCCCTACCTCTTGCCGACGATCATTGGCAACCTCTCAAGCATGCATGATGGCCTCGATATCCATGTGCGCGAGACGCAGACGCAGAAGCTGATCCAGGAACTGGCGGACGGTCGGCTCGATGCGGCCATCGTTGCCTTGCCGGTGTCCGAACCGTCGCTGACGGAAATCGTGCTGTTTGCCGAGAATTTCGTCCTGGTCCGGCCCGGCGAAGACGAGGGAAAGCCGGTGCCCAATCGCGAAATGCTGCGTGAAATGCGGCTGCTTCTGCTGGAAGAGGGTCATTGTTTCCGCGACCAGGCACTGTCCTTCTGCAACATGCATTCGGCCCGACCACGCGAGTTGCTGGACGGCAGTTCGTTGTCGACCCTGGTCCAGATGGTCAGCGCCGGCATCGGCGTCACCTTGATCCCGGAAATGGCCGTGCCGGTGGAGACGCGCTCGGCGTCGGTCTCCATCGCACGCTTCAGGAGCCCCCAACCGTCGCGAACGATCGGCATGGTCTGGCGCAAGACCAGCCCGATCGCCAAACAGTTGCTGCGGATTTCCGAAGTCGTTCGGCAATCGGCCGACGCGCTGCGCGCGCAGCACAATCCGACGCCGATTGCGCACCTGCTGAACCTGACGGTTTCGGCACCGGCGATCACCAAATCAACGCTGCCTCAGTGACCGCGTGCTCAGCTCGCTGCCTGGAACCGGATTTCGCCCTTGTTCAGGAAGCAGGTCTTGTTGAACAGCGACAGATCCAGCGGGTTCGGCAACCGGACATCGCTGAGATCGGGAACCAGCTTTTTCGCCGGATCGTATGACCGGTCGATCTGCGAGATGAAGACGAGGATCAATCCCCTGTCGCGCGCAAAGGCCTTGAGCGTGCGAACCTGCGCCATCAGGTCGGGATTTTCCCGCTTCTGATCGAGCAGCTGCAGATAATCGATCACCGCCAGCGTGCCGCGCGGCGCCGATCCCAAAGTCTTGACGATGTAGTCGGCGCTGATGGCGTCGGAATTATCGAATACGAACTGGTCGTTGAACTGCGCCGGTTCCGCCCCGATGGCGCGAAACCGGTCCAGCACATCCTTCTCCGTATATTCCAGCGTGAAGAACACGCCGCGATTGCCGGACTTCATGGCTTCGATCGCGAGTTCGAGGCTCATCAGTGTCTTGCCGTGGCCCGGTCGCGCCCCGACCAGAACCAGGTCGCCGGGCGCCAGGTGTGCAAACAATCTGCCGGCGGGCGCTGCCTCAGTTGCCTTGGCCGCAAGCAGGCTCCAGCTGGCGAAGCCTTCCTGTGCCGCAACACGGTCAAGCGCCTCGTGCAGCGGAAGCTTCTCTTGGCGGGACAACAGCCTGGCTTGACGTTTCAGGTAGTAGATGGGCCCGGACAGCTTCATCGCAAAACCTCCTGATGCGAGCAGTTTTCGCAACCCCTCCTTATGCCTGGCGCTCGAACAGTTGGTTCGGTGAATGGATAGCCCCGCACGAATGATGCTTCCCCGCGGAGGGAGGAGGCGCGGGCCGCGCCAGAATCAAAATGATAGCGCAATCCCCGCGGATCGAAAATCACGGATTTTACGGACGTGGAGAAGTCCGCCGAAACCCTTGAACCAGTAGTCGGAGTATGCTTCCCCCGCGGTTCTCATGCGGGCTTCCTTTCGGGTGCGCTAAACAAGATGTGTTTCGCCGATTGGCGCGCGGTCTTTTATGATTGGTTCCTGGCGGAAACACCGCAAGGATTCGCAAGATGGCTTTGGCGGGGAGTAGTGATCCGGTGCGGTTGAGATCTGTCTTGCTGGGTGTCGTCGCCAGCCTCCTCCTTGTCGTCATCGCCTTGACGGTGTCGGCCCGGTCGTTTGCCGCGCTGCCATCGGGCGTTCCAGCCTGGCTGCAGGCCCATGTCGGCGACAGCGACGGTCAGATCTCACAAGTGGTTCTGGAGCGGGCGCGCGCGCTCTATCTGAAAAAAGTCGCGCAAGGTGCCGTCAAGAACCCCTGTTACTTCGCCATGGATGCAACACGCCCCGGCGATCTGGGCAACGGAGTGCTGGGGCGCCGATACTATGTCATCTGCGAAGCCAGCCAGTCGTTTCGCGCGATTTCATCAGGTCACGGCGGTGGTCGAAACCTGAAAGGCACTGTCGATTTTTCAAATGGCAGGCGGTGCTCGAAGAACTTCGGCAACGCCATGGATTCGGAATTGACCGCCGGCGGGGCCTATATGACCCGCGAGGCGAAAACGTCGTTCAAAGGCTTTTATCGCACCGGCGCGAAGCAGGACGCCGCATTTCTGCGCACCTTCATACAGTTCGACGGCGAGGGCGAAGCTGCTAACGCCAGGCAGCGTGTGATCGGCGGCCACGCGGCCCAGGTGCTGCGCGGCATGTGCCTGCGCAAAAATCCGGACAGCTCATACGCCGACCATGACGGTTTCGTGCCGTTCGGCAAGCTGGTGGAATACGCCGGCGGCCGCAGCAATGGCTGCACCAGCTGGTCGCCGGCGGATGCCCAACAGATCATCTCGATGGTCAAGGACAACCCGACGACGCTCTACATCTACCCTGAATCACGCGACATCGCCGCGGTGGCGGCTATCCGTTCGCAGTCGGGCGGTAGGCCCTACTGGAACGCGTCCTGCCTGAAGGAAATCGGCGCTCCGAAATTCTGGCCGCGAAAAACCCTCGAGCCGATGATTGCTCAATACAAAAAGGATCATCCGGCACCGCCGCCGCAGCCGCTGCCGATCTGCAAGGGGTCTTGAAGTCCGCACCCGGAGAGGCTGCGAACTTCACTGTTGGTTTCGCGCCCACTCAGCGCAGAAAACTGAGCACGGCCTGCATGAACTCGGCAGGGTATTCGACATTCGACAGGTGAACCGCGGGCAGGACAACCAGCTTCGCGCCGGGCACCGTCGCCGCGATCAACTCGCTGTGGCTGGCGGCCGTCACCGTGTCGTGCTGGCCGGCGATCACCAGTGTCGGCAGGGAGATCAGCGCTACGGTGCGGCGAAGGTCCGCATCGCGAACCGCCGCGAACAGGCCCGCCAGGCCGTGCCGGTTGATAGTCAGTAGCATGGTGCGGAATTCCTCGATGACCGGCTCGTTGGCCGCCACCATAGGCGCGGGGAACCAGTTGCTGAGGAAGACCTCGGCGGTTTCCGACATGTCCGGCGCCTGCTGCACGACGGCAATCCGCTCGTCGAAATAGCTTGCCGGCCCGAGATGGGACGAGGTGTTGCTCAGGATCAACCGGTCGATCCGCTCGGGCGCATGAATGCCGAGCCACTGCCCGACGAAACCGCCCAGCGACAGGCCGAGGAAGTGCGCGCGTTCAATGCCGAGCGCATCGAGCAGCTCGATGACGTCGCGGCCTAGCCGGTCGAGCGAATAGGCACCGGCCGGAACGCTTGATCCGCCGTGACCGCGAAAGTCGTAACGCAGAACACGGAAATGCTTCGACAACTCGCCGACCTGCCTGTCCCACATATGCAGCGTGGTGGCGATGGAGTTCGACAGCACCAGCACCGGCTTCCCGGCATCGCCATCAATGCGATAGACGATGCGTGTGCCATCGCCTGTTGTCACGAAATTCAGCTCATTCATGGTGAAGACACCTTCCTTTTGGGAGCGTTGAATGAGGCAAAGCGTAGCCGCCCTTCGTTTTTGATGATATTACAAAGATAGAACAATCTCTGTAGTAGAAGCTGACATGGCCGAATTCACCTTGCATGACCTGCAATGCTTCGATGCCGTGGTTCGCACCGGCGGCTTCCAGCCTGCGGCGGCCATGCTGCATCGCTCGCATCCGGCGGTGTTCGCCGCCGTCGCGAAGCTGGAACGACAACTCGACCTCATTCTTCTGGATCGCAGCGGCTATCGCGTGCGTCCGAGCGAGGCGGGGCTGTCGTTCCACCGCCGGGCACGTCAGCTGCTGCGCGAGCTGGAAGGCCTGCGGGTTCATGCCGCTCAGTTGTCGATGGGTGAGGAAAGCGAGATCCACGTGGTGATCGGCGACCTGTGCCCGCGCCCGCAGGCACTGGGAATGCTCGGACGGTTCTTCGCACAATACCCGGGCACGCGCCTGCATCTGCACTTCGAAGCCGTGGGCGGCCCACGGGAGCGCCTCTTCGACGGCGAAGCCGATTTGATCCTGCACTGGATCGACAAGAGCGACCCGCGTGTGGAATGGGTCGACCTGTGCAAGGTGCCATTCATTCCAGTGGTGGCGCCAGGCTTTCTGCCGGAGCGCATCAGGCAGCCAATCACGCCGGATCAGATGCAGGCGTTCACCCAATGCGTCATGCGCGACACGGCCAGCCATTCACCACAACAAGACTACTTCATGATCGAAGGTGCGCCGCAATGCATGGTTGCCGATCAGGGCATGAAGAAGGAAATCATCCTGCAGGGTCTTGGATGGGGTCACATGCCCCGCTTCCTGATCGAGGACGAGCTTCGCGACGGACGCCTGCAATCCATTGCCGGTCGTCATCTGCCAGGCCGCACCGACGAGCTGGTGGTGGCGCGCCGCCGCGACCGGCCGCACGGGCCGATCGCGAACCGGTTGTGGGATCATATCCAGCAGGAGGTGCCGACGCTGCGCCGTGCGCTCGAACCGCCGAAATCCGCCTATCGGGGTTGATGACCCTTTCGAGCTCGTCTCCGTGCCCTCGCGTAGTTTCCGGTCAGGGGCCAGATCTTCCGACGCCAGGAGCCGATCTCGAAACCGTCAATGACTCCGAAGCTTAATGCCCCGCGGTTTGGGACCGCTGACAATCCAGGCGTCATCGTAGTCGAGTGCATGCGCCCAAACGCACTTCGTCAGGTACTCCGAGGCCTGGCAGCGCGTCGACGACTTCGTCCGGCAGTTGATCGAAAAGGCCAGCACTGATCGGCTGTGGCTTTACAATCACTGGCATGCAAATTCGGCATTGGGTTATTTCAACCTGATAGCCTTTGAGGAAAAGAGCTTGAGAGTCAGCGTCTTGAAGCGCGCTACAACGCGGCGGGAAAAGGCCTACTGCAGCAGACCCTTGACGATGCCGCTCGCCTTGCCGAAATCCATCTGGCCGGCATATTTCTGCTTCAGTGCGGCGATCACCTTGCCCATGTCCTTCTGGCTGGCCGCACCCGTCGCCGCGATCGCCTCGCGCGCCGCCACGGCTACCGCGGCATCGTCGAGCTGCGTCGGCAGGAAGGCGCGGATGATCTCCATCTCGCCGCGCTCCTGTGCGGCCAGTTCCGGCCGCTTGCCGTCGTCGAAAGCCTTGGCCGATTCCTCGCGCTGCTTCACCATCTTGGCCAGGATCTGCAGGATCTCCTCATCGCTGGCCGGCTCCTTGGCAGAACCGCGATTGGCGATGTCGCGGTCGTGGATGGCCGCCTGGATCAGCCGCAGCGTCGGCAGCCGGTGCTTGTCTTGCGCCTTCATCGCGCTCTTCAGGGATTCGGCGATTTTGCCACGCATGGTGCTTTCTCCTTCGATCGGCGCGGACAATAGCGCCGAGGGCAAGCCAACGCAAACTCTGATATCTTTAGGCAAGTCACTGATATTGCTTGACGAAATAAATCAGACCCCGATTTCGCATCATCATTGACCACTCTGCCCCCTTCCCCTATGTACTGGGCCTTGCATGAACTGAAGCTTGAGTGCGTGGAAGCCGCGAATTCGCCGCTTTGCGCCATTTGCTGCGCCGATGGCCCACAGGGCCAATTTGAAGCGCGCAGCCTGATAGGAGTGCCGCCATGGCCGAGATGACGCCCCCTTGGGCCACCGAAAAGCCGACCGCCCTTCTGGTGCTGGCCGACGGCACCGTCATCGAGGGTCGCGGCCTGGGCGCCACCGGCTCCGCCGTCGCCGAAGTGTGCTTCAACACCGCGCTGACCGGCTACCAGGAAATCCTCACCGACCCGTCCTATGCCGGCCAGATCGTCACCTTCACTTTCCCGCATATCGGCAACATCGGCACCAATGACGAGGACATCGAGGACCTCAATCCGGTCGCCCGCGCCGGCGCCGTCGGCGCCGTGTTCAAGGCCGATGTCACCAACCCGTCGAACTACCGCGCCGGCACCGGTCTCGACCAATGGCTGAAGAAGCGCGGCATCGTCGCCCTGTCGGGCATCGACACCCGCGCGCTGACCGCGCTGATCCGCGAAAAGGGCATGCCCAACGCCGTCATCGCGCACGCGCCCGATGGCGTGTTCGACCTCGACGATCTGAAGCAGCGCGCCGCCGCATGGTCGGGCCTGATCGGGCTCGATCTCGCCAAGGAAGTCACGTCAGGCCAGTCCTCGGTCTGGCGCGAGACGCCCTGGGTGTGGAACGAAGGCTTTGGCGAACAGGCCGAACCCTCGATGCATGTCGTTGCCATCGACTACGGCGTCAAGCGCAACATCTTGCGCCTGCTCGCCGGCCTCGGCGCCAAGGTCACCGTGGTGCCGGCCAAGACCGGCGCTGAAGAAATCCTTGCCATGCAGCCCGACGGCATCTTCCTCTCCAACGGCCCCGGCGACCCGGAAGCCACCGGCGACTATGCCGTGCCGGTCATCCAGGACCTGCTGAAGACCGACATCCCGGTGTTCGGCATCTGCCTTGGCCACCAGATGCTGGCGCTGGCGCTGGGCGGTAAGACCGCCAAGATGCATCAGGGCCATCACGGCGCCAACCATCCGGTCAAGGACCACACCACCGGCAAGGTCGAGATCGTCTCGATGAACCACGGCTTTGCCGTCGATGCCGACTCGCTGCCCGCCGGCGTCGAGGAAACCCATGTCTCGCTGTTCGACGGTTCGAACTGCGGCATCACGCTGACCGGCCGGCCAGTGTTCTCGGTCCAGCATCACCCCGAAGCCTCGCCCGGCCCGCAGGATTCGCACTATCTGTTCCGACGCTTCGTCAATCTGATCCGCGAAAAGCGCGGCGAAGAATTGCTGGCCGAACGGACTTAACTCGAGCCGTTAACGCTGCCCCTCATCTGGCTGCCGCCATCCTCTCCCCGTGAACGGGGAGAAGGGGCTGGCCGCAACCTGGGCACTTTTTTCTGCAACGTTGGGAATTGGCAAAAGCTCCGGTGAGGGGCAGCGCAAACGTCAGCCGCAAGGAGCACGCCACAAACGTCGTGCCTTCGGAAGGTCTACGCCACCGGCCGGCCTTCGCTGGCTTCCAGGATGGCGAACCAGTGCTGGCGGTCGAGCACGATCTCCATCGCCTTGACCATGGCAGCCAGCCGTTCCGGCTTCATCGAACCGAGCACCGGCACCAGCCGCGCCGGATGGCGCAGCAGCCAGGCGATGGCGACTGCGGCGAGATCGCCAGCACCGATCTCAGCAGCCACAGCCGCCAGCGCTGCACGCACCCGCGCCTCTCGCCCCTCCTGTCCGGTGAACAGCGAGCCGCCACCGAGCGGCGACCAGATCATCGGCGCATAGCCAAGCCGCTGCGCATGATCGAGACTGCCGTCGGTCAATGCGGACGTCTTCAGCACCGACATCTCGATCTGGTTGGTGGCAAGCGTGAAGGGCAGCCGCGACGCCAGCAAATGGAACTGTGAGGGCGTGAAATTGGAAACGCCGACCGCCCTCACCTTGCCGGATTTGACCAGCCCGGCCAGTGTTGCCGCCGTCTCGTCGGCATCCATCAGCGGGTCCGGTCGGTGCAGCAGCAACAGGTCAAGATAATCGGTGCCGAGATTGGCAAGCGAGCGGTCGACCGAGGCGGTGATGTGGGCAGCACTGGTGTCGTAGTGCTTCAGGCGGTTTTGCGGCCGGTTGTCCGACGCCAGCATGATGTCGCATTTCGAGATCAGCTCGATCTCGTCGCGCTTGCCTTTCCAGCGCGCCAGCCCGGCGCCGAAGGCCGCCTCGACCTCGTAATTCCCATAGATGTCGGCATGGTCGAAGCTGGTCAGGCCGAGATCGACGGCGGTGTCGATCAGCCGGGCCACCGCCTCGGCATCCGGGCGAACAGCCCCATCGAGCAGGCGCCAGGCGCCGAAGACCAGCCGCGACAGCGACGGCCCGTTCTTGGTCAGGGCGATACGCCCGTCATGGCTCATATCTGCGCTCCATCTTCCGCGACGCCGGTGGTGACGTTTCTGAGCGCCGCCGGCTTTGCCACCTTGGTGACGAAGACGATGAGCGCCAGCATCAGGAAAACCGCGCCAACCAGATAGGGCGCGCCGCCGAAGGTCACGGGCGCATTCGGCCCCGTGAACCATGAGAAGATCGCCGTATAGAGCAGCGGCGTGATGATCGAGGTGATCGAGAAGATCGAGGTCATCGCGCCTTGCAGTTCGCCTTGCGCCGAAGGCGGCACCTTGGCGGCGGCGAGGCTCCTCAGCGGCGGATCGGCAAGCGCTTCGAGGCAGCCGGCGACGATCACCGCATAGATCATCCAGCCTTGCGACGCGAAGGCGTAACCGAAGGCGCTGAGCGCCGTGAAGGCAAGGCCGATGACCGCCGTCTTCCACTCGCCAAGCCTGGGGATCACGCGCGGCAGCACAGTCGCCATGACGATCGCCCCGCACAGGCCGAAGGCGCCGAGCGAAAAGCCGATCTGTTGCTCGCTCCAGCCATAGCGGTAATTGGAGACGAACGACCACACCGCCGGATACATCATGTGTCCAAGCGTCATCAGGAAGAAGACAAGCCCGATCCAGCCAATGCCTTTGTATTGGCGCATCTGCAGAAGCGTCCCGACCGGGTTCGCGCGTTTCCACTCGAAACGGCGGCGGTGCTTGTCATCGAGCGTTTCCGGCAACAGGAACAGCGCGATCAGGAAGTTCACGAAAGCCAGCCCGGCAGCGAAATAGAACGGCACGCGCGGCCCGAACGTGCCGAGCAGCCCGCCCAGAACCGGCCCGATGACGAAGCCGACGCCAAAAGCGATGCCGAGCAGGCCGAAATTCTTCGCCCGGTTCTCATCGTTCGAGATGTCGGCGATGAAGGCGGATGTCGTCGAATAGCTGGCGCCCGAAATGCCGGCCAGCACGCGCCCGATGAACAGCATCGGGTAGGACCAGGCGAAGGCGCAGATCAGATTGTCGATGGAAAAGGTCAGCACCGAGGCGAGCAGGATCGGCCGCCGTCCGAAGCGGTCGCTCAAGCCGCCCATGATGGGCCCGAAAAAGAACTGCATCGCAGCATAGACGAAGAACAGCCAACCACCCTCGATCGCCGCTCCGCTGATGCTGACGCCGGTCAATTCCCTGAGATAGGCCGGTAGCACCGGCATGATCATGCCGAAGCCGATGATATCGAGCAGCAGCGTGGTGAAGACGAGCGCAAGGCCCCGTCTGGCGGTTTTGGGGTCGATCATAAAGGGTCAAGCTCCTCTGCTCGCCCTGGTGCGCAGGCGGACGCACCTTATAGGCGAGCTTGCCGCACGGAACAATAAGGGAACAGGCCGGATGTGTTTATCCTGACATCCCCTGACGACGCTTCGCCGTCAGGGGAGGCTCGGGAAACAGTCTCTCAGAGCGGACCGCTCAGCGTGTTGCAGTCCGAAAGTTTGCCGCTCTTGTAGCCGCGCGTCAACCAGGTCTGCCGCTGCTGCGAAGTACCGTGGTTGAAGCTTTCCGGCACGACATAGCCCTGCATTTTCTTCTGCAGCGTGTCGTCGCCGATCTGCTTGGCGGCGTTCAGCGCGCTTTCGAAATCGCCCTGCTCCAATATGCCTTTCTGCGCGGTGTAATGTGCCCACACGCCGGCGAAACAGTCAGCCTGGAGCTCGATGCGCACCGACATCTGGTTGGCCTCGACCTCGCTCATGCCTTGCCGCATCTGGTTGAACTTGGACATGATGCCGGTCAGGTTCTGCACGTGGTGGCCGATCTCATGGGCGACCACATAGGCCCGGGCGAACTCGCCCGAAGCGCCGAACTGCTGGTCGAGTTGCTGGAAGAAGGTCATGTCGAGATAGACCTTGTGGTCGCCGGGACAATAGAAAGGTCCGGCCGCCGCGGAGGCAAAGCCGCAGGCCGAGCGGACCTGGCCGCTGAACAGCACCAGCTTCGGGTCCTCGTAGGTCAACCCTTGAGACTTGAAGATGCCGGTCCAGGTGTCTTCGGTCTCAGCCAGCACGGTGGCCACGAACTGCTTCATCTCGTCGTTGGCGGGCGTGGCGCCGCTGTCCTGGCCACCGCTGTTGTCGGTGATCTGGCCGCCGTCGCCACCGCCCAGGATCGTCGACGGGTCGAAGCCGAAATACCATCCGGCCAGCACCACCAGGATGACAAGGAAGATGCTACCGCCGCCGCCGGCACGGCCGCCGATCGGGATACGGAACTGACCAGGGCTGCCGCCGCCGAGTCCGCCGCCGCCGCTGTCGCTGCGGTCGTCCTCGATATTGTCACTCTGACGACGGCCTCTCCAGAGCATGGCAACTCCTCGCGCTGCGAACTTCCCCATTGTCCCGGTAAGCCCGGCTCAACCCAACAAACAATTATCGCAATGGTTGCGCCAAGTCACAGCATTTTTCGCGACCCAGGCAGTGCCGGCATGGCGGCTGCGCCGCTCTGGTCGGGAGAAGACAAGCCCTGTAGCATCGCCTGAACCAAGGGGGCGAGGAGCGCTTGCGAACGATCGGCCGAATGCTGCTTGTACTGGCCCGAATGCTGATTGTACTGGCATTGAGCTGCCTTGGCTTACGGGCAGCCGGCGCGGTGACGCTCGATTCCAGCGTTGCCGTCACCGATCCCGCCACCTTGCAGGCGCTGGAGCGTGGCGGCCTGTCGATCAGCCGCCTGCTGGGCCCAGCACTCGGCCTCACCCGCGACGTCGACAATCGCGGCCATGGCGAAGTCGACGGACACCAGCCAGAAATTCAATCCGAAATACATCGACGACGACGGCTCGACGCTCGACCTGACCGGCGTCGTCAACCGCATGGATCGCGGCTATCTCGGCCACACCGAATGCGGCGAGATCCGGCTGATCTATCGCTTTCATTATTCGGTCGCGGAAAAGCCGGTGAAGGGAAAGGTGAGCCAGCGCATTTCCTCGCGCCTGCCGTTGACCATGAGCCTAGTCTTCAACGCCAAGCCCACGCGAGCGCAGGCCCGCGCTTCAAAGGACTTGCCGAGCGCGACGGACGTGTCCTGCGCCGACGTCGCCAAGCGCTGGCTTGCCGCCGGGCAGAAGGACCTCGCGCCCGATCAACTCGCTGCCTCGCTGCGTTCCGACCAAGGCCCGCTCTCCGGCGCCATGCTGAATTCGTCGCAGATCATGCGGCTCGAACTCAACATGCAGGTGCTCAGGCTATCGGCCTCGACGCGGCGCGATTTCGGCGGCCACGCCGAGTACCTGCTGAAGATCTTCAAATGGAATCCGGCCACCTCGAGCTTCTACGAATCGAAGATGGAGAACCAGATCGATAGGGCTATCGTGCTGGCCGACAAGCCGTCCTTCGCCAAATGGCTGCTCACCGACCGCAACATCTACGACCTCGACCATGGCCGGCTGGTCGTCGACGAAAAATTCCTGGCCAAGAGCGCCGTCTCCGTCGCGCCCGGCGGCCTGAGCCGGTCGCAGAACAACATCGCCTACGGGCTGGTCGACGACGCCGATATCGACAAGGCGCTGAAGGACTACGTCGCCAGGGGCAACACGCTCGCTACCGTCAAGTCGGTGGCCGGCTTCGAATTGCGGCTCAACGAGATGACCTGCACCGGCTGCCACCAGACGCATGGCATTGCCGGCTTCCACTATACAGGCGCCGATCCGGCCAGTGAGCCGCGCCGCAACGCCGTCTTCGTGCCGGGCTCCGCCGTGTTCTTCGCCGACCTGCCGCGCCGACGCGCCATCGTCGAGCAGTTCGCCGCCGGCGGCCACCCCGACTTCACCAGAGGTTTCGCAGCCCGTCCGGACCAGAAATATGCCGAGGCGCTGAAAGGCACCGACCTCTACAATGGTTGGGGCTCGATCTGCTATCGCGGCGAGGATTTAAGCTTCAAGGACTGGAGTTGCGGCGAAGGCCTGCGCTGCGCCGGTGTCCACGAAAGCGCCATCCATCCGGGCTTCGGCACCTGCGTCAGCGAGGCCGGCACCGCGGTCGGCGATCCCGTCGAGTTCGGCGAGATAAAAATGTCGACATGGGGCAACGACCAGTATTGCCGCCTGTCGCCGGCCACCGCCAAGGCATGCGCCATCGATCCGGCGCGGGACAAGAAGCCGCTGGTCAAGCTCGCCGGCTATGGAGCCGCGCGCCAGCGCTACGACAATCCGCAGCAGAAGACCGGCGGCTTTCCCGGCGGCATGCTGCGCAAGGCGAGTTGCGACAAGCTTCCCGACGAGGCGACGTGCGGCCGGTTGGCCAAGACCGGCTTCAACGACTGCATCGCGTCGGGCAAGGACCACAAATTCTGCACCAAGGAATTCACCAAGACCGCTGGCCTGCGTGCCTGCGACAAGGCGCATCCCTGTCGCGAGGATTATATCTGCACCGCCGGCTACGATGACCTGCGGAAGCAAAAGCCGGCGAAGGCACCTGCATCCCGCCCTATTTCATCTTCCAGTTCCGCGTCGACGGCCACCCGCGCAGCTGGGTGCAGGATGTCAGAGAGTGAGCTTGCCGCACGCGGCTCAGGCAGCCTGCCCGAAGGGAGAGCCTAGTCCCGCTGCTTGGCGCCAGCGCTTTTGCCGTCGGAGCTTTTCGAGCGCTCCTCGAAGCGCGCGGCGCCTTTCTTCAGCGCGTGACCGGTCTCGGCCTCGGTCTTGCGCTCGTCCTTCGCCGCCGCCTGCTTCAATCCCTTGGCCGCCTGCTTGCCCTTTGCGGTCGGTGCCTGTTCAACGCCCATCGCTTCCTCCCTTGGCGCGCGACAATCGCGCGGTGTCAGTAGCAACGTGCGTAACATCAGGCGGTTCCAGCGGCTCGCAGGTGGGAATCAACAGCGATACGGCTTAGCGCGCCGCCGTCATCGCCTTGCGGAACGCTTCCAGCGTCTCGGCGCTGACATGGTGCTCGATGCCCTCGGCATCGATGCGCGCCGTCTCGGCACTGACGCCGAGCGAACGCAGGAATGCCTCCACAGTCTGGTGACGGATGCGGCTCTCCACCGCGACCTTGCGGCCGGTATCGGTCAGGAACACACCGCGATAGGGCTTTCTCGACACCAGGCCGTCGGCGCACAGCCTGGTCAGCATCTTGGCCACCGTCGGCTGGGCGACGCCGAGCCGTGCCGCGATATCGACCTGGCGCGCCTCGTTGCCGTCCTCGATCAGGTCGGCGATCAGCTCGACATAATCCTCGACCAGCGCGCTGCGGCGCGCTTCGCGCGTATGCCTGAACCCTTCCGAATGAACGTCGGCGTCAGGCAGCGGCTTTTCGCGCGGGACCGGTCTGTTCTTCAGCGCCAATGCGCGCCCCTCCTGGGAGTTTAGCCGTCCATGCATTTATAGCACGGGCTCTGATTCTTCAGGCCGTTTATTTGCATTCCGCCGCAGGTGCAACCGGCACTCCCGATTGCACCTTGTGCACACCGACCATGCGCCAGATAAAAAGCACCGACAATGAAATATAGCATATTGCATAATGTTGAGCCATGGCATAGCTTAAGGGAACATCAGCACGTCTCGCGGAAAGCCCCCTCATGTCTGAAGTCGAAGCCACAGCCTCCCGGTCCACATGGCGGTTCGCCAGGCCCGAGGACGACGACCAGCCCAGCCTGAGGGAAGTCAATTCTTCCATCGCAGTGCCGAGTTCGGGCGTCTGGTTCCGCCGGCTGTTCGCCTTCATGGGCCCCGGCTACATGGTCTCGGTCGGCTATATGGATCCGGGCAACTGGGCGACCGACCTCGCTGGCGGCGCCCAGTTCGGCTACACGCTGCTGTTCATCATCATGCTGTCCAACCTGATGGCGATCCTGCTGCAGGCGCTGGCTGCCCGCCTCGGCATCGCCACCGGCCGTGACCTTGCCCAGGCCTGCCGCGCCTACTATCCGCGTCCGGTCAATTTCGTGCTGTGGATCGCCTGCGAACTGGCCATCATCGCCTGCGACCTGGCCGAAGTCATCGGCACGGCGATTGCGCTGCAGCTTCTGTTCGGCATACCGCTGATCGGCGGCGCCATGCTCACCGCGCTCGACGCCTTCCTGGTGCTGCTGCTGATGAACAAGGGTTTTCGCTATCTCGAAGCCTTCGTCATCGCGCTTTTGATCATCATCTTCAGCTGCTTCGCCATCCAGATCTTTGTCGCCGCCCCGCCGGCCGGCTCGATCCTGCACGCCATGTTCGTGCCGTCGTCCGAGATCGTCACCAATCCGGCGATGCTCTACATCGCCATCGGCATCATCGGCGCCACCGTCATGCCGCACAATCTTTATCTGCACTCCTCGATCGTGCAGACCCGCGCCTATGAACGCACCGACAAGGGCAAGCGCGACGCCATCAAATGGGCGACGACGGACTCGACCATCGCCCTGATGCTGGCCTTGTTCGTCAACGCCTCGATCCTGATCGTGTCGGCGGTCGCCTTCCACAACACCGGCCACCAGGATGTCGCCGAGATCGGCCAGGCCTTCGAGCTGCTGTCGCCGCTGCTGGGCTTGAGCATCGCCTCGATCCTGTTCGCCGTGGCGCTGCTGGCTTCCGGCCTGAACTCGACGGTGACGGCGACGCTGGCCGGCCAGATCGTCATGGAAGGTTTCCTGCGCCTGCGCATCCCCAACTGGGCACGCCGGCTGCTGACACGCGGCGTCGCCATCATCCCGGTGGTGGTCGTCACCGCGCTCTATGGCGAAAAGGGCACTGGCCAGTTGCTGGTGTTCAGCCAGGTGATCCTGTCGATGCAGCTGCCCTTCGCGGTCGTCCCGCTGGTGCAGTTCGTCTCCGACAAGAAGAAGATGGGCAACCTTGCCATTCCGCGCAGCGTCGCCGCACTGGCCTGGGTGGTCGCCGCGGTCATCCTGGTGCTCAACTTCAAGCTGCTCTACGACACCATGTTCGGGGTCGGCTGAGTTTCGGCGTCGCCGAGAAATCGACTGCCCTCTGCGAAGAGGTAATCTCGCGACAAATCGGCAATCCGCGCTATCTTGTCCCGCGTCATGACCGGGATCGAAGACATCAGGACGTTCTACGCGCGGCTGATGGCCGCCAACGCCGGCTCGCGCGATCCGCGCCTGGAGGCGGTCTTCGCCGAAGTGCCGCGCGAAGCCTTCCTCGGCCCCGGGCCGTGGAGGATCGTCGCCGGCAACGGCAAGATCACGACGCCGAGCGCCGATCCGGCCCACATCTACCAGAACGTGCTGGTGGCGCTCGACGACGCCAAGGGCATCAACAATGGCGAGCCGTTCCTGCACGCCATGTGGATCGGAAAGCTTGCACTGAGACCCGGCGAGGCCGTTTGCCACATCGGCGCCGGCACCGGCTACTACACCGCGGTGCTGGCCAGGCTGGTTTCGCCCGGCGGCACCGTCACCGCTTTCGAACTCGACAAAAACCTGGCCGAGCTCGCACGACAAAATCTCGAAGCCTATGGCAATGTAACCGTCGTCCATGGCGATGCCGTGACGACGCCCTTGCCGCCATCCGACATCATCTATGTCAATGCCGGCGTCGCCGCGCCACCGGCGGGATGGCTGAAGGCGCTGCGGCGGGGCGGCCGCATGATCTTTCCCTGGCGCCCGGCCGAGCGCGTCCCGCTGGCGGTGATGGTGACCTGCACCGAAAAGGGCTTCGCTTGCGATCCCTTCATGCGCTCGTGGTTCATTCCATGTGTCGGCGCCTCGGTTGCAGGCCCTGCGGCGAAGATCCCGACACGGGACCAGGCCGCGCGCAGCCGCTCGATCTGGCTGACGTCGGACAAGGCGCCGGACCGCACCGCCACCGCGATCTTCGGCGAGGTCTGGTTCTCCTCGCGCAGCCTCGATGGCAGGCCGCGCAATTGACGCGCCGATGGCGGGTTTGCCGGAAATTTCAGATGGCCAGAAATTTCACATGGACTGTCGGGCGGGTGACCGGTCGCCCGTCCTTGGGTTGAAGTCCGGCCACGACGGTGTGGATTGAAAAACGGGAGTATTGGAATGAGAAAGATCATCGCAGCGACATTCGTCAGCCTCGATGGGGTCATGCAGGCCCCCGGCGGTCCGGAAGAGGATCCGGTCGGCGGCTTCAAGTTCGGCGGCTGGACGTTCCACTACTGGGACGATGCCATGGGCGCGTTCATGGGCGAGACCTTCACCAAGCCCTTCGACCTGCTGCTCGGCCGCAAGACCTACGACATCTTCGCCGCCCACTGGCCGTACCAGGACAACGATCCGATCGCCGAAAGCTTCAACGCCGTCACCAAATATGTGGCCACGCACCGGCACGACACGCTGACCTGGAACAACAGCCAGTCGCTGGGCGACGATGTCGTGGCGACGCTGCGCCAGTTGAAGCAGGAAGACGGCCCGGATCTGCTCATCCAGGGGTCGAGCGACCTGATCCAGACCTTGCTGGCCAATGATCTGATCGACGAGATCAGCCTGCTGATCTTTCCGCTGGTGCTGGGCAAGGGCAAACGGCTGTTCGGCAACGGCACAATGCCTTCCGCCTTGAAGCTGACCCGCTCGCAGGCCTCGAGCACCGGCGTCATCATGGCGACCTATGAGCGCGGCGGCGAGATCAAGGCTGGATCGTTCGCGCCGGAGAAGCCGTCCGAGGCAGAGATCGAGCGGCGCAAGACCTGGAAGTAGCGGGACCTGGGTTCCTCGCCCCCGCCAGAGCGGGGGAGAGGTGGCCGCGAAGCGGACGGAGAGGGGGTTTTCGTAGAACGAATGCCCATTGGAACTGGGCACCGTCGCGCCGGTCCCCCTCTCCGTCTCAGTTGCGCCGAGCCACCTCTCCCCCACATTCGTGGGGACGAGGAACCCAAGTCTACAACCCTCAAGCCGCCACCAGTCGCCGCGCCAGCCCGTCACGGATATGCCGCGCGAACTCCTGCGCTGCGGGCCCGACACCGTGCCTGGGCAGATGCAGGTTGATGGCAAAATTCGGCAGCGGCGGCAGGCCTGAATCGAGCGGCAATATGTCGAGATCGGCCGGCACGGTGGAGGCCAGCCAGGTGGTGACCGCAAGATCCGAGCGCACGGTCGCCGTCGTCGCGTCGATGTTGCCGTTCTCGAACACGGTGCGCCATTCCAGCCCATGCTCGCTGAGCGCCGACAGCACCGCCGGGCGGAAGGCGCAGGTGTCGGCGACGATCGAGACCGGCAGCGGCCGCTTGGCGCGGGCAACGCCGCCCTTGGCGCCGACCCAGACCAGCCGGTCGATGGCAAGGCACTCGCCGGCCGACGTGCCGACCCGTTCCTCGATCACCGCAAGGTCGATGGTTCCCGCCGCAAGGGCGGCGGCCAGCTCCGGTGACGAGGCGCAGACCAGCGATATCTCGACCTGCGGATAGGTCTCGGCATAGCGCTTCAGCACCGGCGCCAGCAAGGTGCCGACAAGATCGTAGGGCACGCCGAGCCGCACCTGGCCGGCCACCGGAGTGCCTGCCATTTCGGCCCAGATCTCGTCATTGAGGCCGAGCAGCCGCTTGCCCTTGCCGAACAGCCGCTCGCCGGCGCGCGTCAGCCGCAAGCCGCGCCGGTCGCGCTCGAACAGGCTCGAGCCAAGCGCCTCCTCCAGCCGCTTGACCTGCTGGCTGACCGCGCCCTGTGTCAGGTGCAGCGCATTGGCCGCCGCCGTCATGCTGGCCTTGTCGGCGACGGTGACGAAGGTGCGGATCAGCGCCATGTCGAGATTTCGGATCATGGCCTGCATTATGTCTGCTAATGCCAACCATGGCAAACATTGCATTTACTGAAGTTCGCGCGCGGCTACGATGGCAACTTCCTACAGAGGAAGTCGCATGCTCGAGCCCATCATCCCCCTCGTCCTGTTTGCGATCGTTGCCACCACCACGCCCGGCATCGCCACGACCCTGTCGACGGCGTCCGGCGCGCAGTTCGGCTTTCGCCGTTCCGTTCCCTTGCTGGTCGGCAGCGCCGCTGGCCTCGCCACCGTGACAGGGGCCGCGGCGGCCGGGCTTGCCGGCCTGCTGCTTGCCGTGCCCTCGCTGCAACTGGCGATGAAGGTCATCGGCTCGCTCTATCTCGTCTGGCTGGCGATCAAGATCGGCCGCAGCGGGCCGCCCAACCTGGACGTGACCATGGCCAGGCCGAACAGCTTTCTCGGCGGCGCCGGCATTCAATGGATGAACCCCAAGGGCTGGGCGATGGGACTGGGTGCTGCGGCCTCGTTCGCGGCTTTGGCCAGCGGCCCGCTGCAGCTTGCGCTGTTGCTCGGCGCCACCTTTGGCCTCGCGGCGGCCGCCTCGCTGTCGCTGTGGTGCGTGGCCGGCATGCTGCTTGCCCGGCTGCTCAAGACTGAATGGCAATGGCGCGCGCTCAACATCGTGCTTGGCTTGGTGCTCGCCGCCTCGATCATTCCGATGTGGCGGTCGGCCTAAACGCCAACCGCCACGCTCTCGTCAAGCCGCGTAGCGGGCGGCTGGCTTGTCGGCATGCAGGCTGCCGTAAAAGGCTTGCCGCGCGCCGAGGAAAGTGTCCAGCTTGGCCGCGTCGGCAAGCCCCGGCACCGTGACGGCTTCGCCTTTGGCCAGCCCGACTAGCGCGGCATCGACCAAATCATCGGCCGTCATGACGATCTCCTGCGGAAGGCTGTCGATATCACTGCCGGCAAGCTCCCAGAAATCGGTCCGGGTCGCCCCCGGCAACACGACCTGCGCCTTCACCTGCGTACCCGCAACTTCGCGCTGCAGCGCCTCGGTGAAGTTGACGACATAGGCCTTGGTGCCGCTGTAGATGCCGCCGAACGAGGTGTCGAAGGCGAGCACCGAGGCGATGTTGACGATGGCGCCACGGTTGCGCGCCACCAGCCCCGGCAGCACGGCACGGGTCAGCCGCGTCAAGGCGATGACATTGACCTTGATCATGCGCTCGGCCGCATCGGCGTCGGCGGTTGCGACGACCTGCTGGCCGCCGATGCCGGCATTGTTGACCAGCAGCGTTACGCTGTCGTCGGCGGCGATCGCCTGTTCGACGCGGCGGATATCATTGTCGTCGGCGAGATCGGCGCTGATCATGCTGACCTTGCGGCCGTAGGCATAGCGCAGCTTCTCCGCCAGTTCCTCGAGCCGGTCGGCGCGCCGCGCCACCAGCACCAGGTCATAGCCCTGCCCTGCCAGCCGGTCGGCATAGACCGCGCCGATACCCGCCGAAGCACCGGTGACGACCGCCGTGCCCTTGTTGTCCTGTCCACTCATTGTCCTGTTCCTTCTTTGACCGATTTGCTTCGCTTCAACCTGGCCGCCGGCACTGCTGGCAATCGCCCTCACCTTGCCGGCAAGCCGCCTGATTTCATTTAGTGGCATATGCCACCATTAGTGAAGTAGGCATATGCCACTATCTTGTCAATGATCGGAACGAGGATTATTTATGGACGCTGCGGGCGGACATCCTGTCGCCGTCGCTAAGGATAACATCATGTCGAAAGACTCGCTGCCCGGCCTGACACTGTGCAACAACGCGATGCTGCGTCGCGCTGCGCGCAAGCTCGGCCAGTTTTATGATGATGTGCTTGCGCCCTCGGGCCTGAAAGCCACGCAGCAGGGCCTGCTCTACCAGATCCACATCGGCAACGAGCCGGCGATGGGCGCCATTGCCGCGTCCCTGATCATGGACCTGTCGGCGCTCGGTCATACGCTGAAGCCGTTGATCCGCGACGGCTATGTCGAGACCTTTGCCGATCCGGACGATCGCCGCATCAAGCGCGTGCGGCTGACGCCGCGGGGTCTGGTCAAGCTCGACGAGGCGATGAAATTGTGGAGCGTCGCCCAGCAGCGCTTCGAGGATGTGGTCGGCAAGGATCAGGCGGCAAAACTGCGCGCGGCGCTGGATGACATCGCCGCGCTGGATTTTGATTTGCCAGCCAGCTGAGCCGGCCGGCGATCCAAGGACCGTTCTATTCTGCCGGGACCGCAACCGGCTTCACCAGCCGACCGGCCAGCACGATGCCGAGCCCGATCAGCGGGAAGGCCGCGGCGACCAGGCCGAGATCGGCCGGCGCGCCGTAGCGCAGCACGGCGCCACCGACCACGGCGCCCAGCGCCACGCCGAGATAAAGCGCAGAACCGTTGAGCGACAGCACGATCGGGGCGGCGTCGGGCGCCAGCTTGATGATGCGGCTGGCCTGCGCCGGCGGGAACGCCCAGCCGACAATGCCCCAAGGCACCATCATCGCCATCAGCGCCGGCCCGGCAATGTGGGGCGGCAGGAAGGTCGGTATGACCGACAGCAGGACCAGCATGGCGGCGCTCAGCGCCAGCGACCAGCCGACGGTGCGCGTTGCGCCGAAGCGATCCGCTGCCTGGCCTCCGGCAATGTTGCCGATCACGGCGCCGACACCGAAGGCGAGCAGCATGCCGGGCAGCGCGATCTGGCTGAGCCCGCCGCCCTCGATGGCCAGCGGCGCGACATAGGCAAAGACGGTGAAAGCGCCGGTCAGCGCCAGCAATGTCGTCAAAAGGATCGGCATGACACCGGGACGCAGGGCCGCCGCCAGCCGGCGCTTCAGGGGCAGCCTGGTGCCGACGATGCCGCGCGGCAGCCGGTACCACAGGATGGCGCCGGCGAGCGCGCCGAGGCCGGCAATGGCGTAGAAGGTACCACGCCAGCCGGCGAAGGTGGCGACCAGCGCGCCGAGCGGCGCGCCGACCGCGACGGCCACCGTTGTGCCGCCGACGACGACGGCGATGGCGCGGGCCCGGTGGTGGTCATCGACCAGCGCCACCGCGGTTCCCTGCGCGGTCGCGGCGAACAGGCCCGACGACAGCGCCATGACGATGCGCGCGATCAACAGAAGTTCGAAGGAAGAGCTCAAGGCGGCGGCAATGTTGCCGATGACGAAGAACACCAGCGTCCACAGGATGACGCGGCGCCGATCCCATTCGCCGGTCAGCGTCGCCAGGATCGGCGTGCCGACCGCATAGGCGAGCGCGAAGGCGGTGATCAGCGTGCCGGCCAGCGGAATGGAGATGCCGGCGTCCGCCGCGATGTCGGGCAGAAGGCTGGAGATGACGAAGCCTTCGGTCGAGATCGTGAACGATCCGAGCGCAAGCCAGAAGAGGCGCTTGTCCATGAGGCGGTGTCCTTAGTTCAAAACTTATTGAACAATTGGACATAACAGGGCATGATGTCAATGAAGCCAAGGGAAAATAGCTGAACCCTCCTGACAGCCCTGTGTCAGCACAGTCGGTCAGCACGGATCATGGAACGGAGAAACAGTGTGCATGGCCACGGCGGGACGGATGCGTTGAAATCGGCCCGAACTGCGCTTAGGTTCCAGCCATGACCTTGCCACACCCCAATACCGATCAGATCAGCCTGCCGATCGTACTCGGCGTGCTCGGCGATCCGACGCGGCTTGCCATCGTGCGCTATCTCGCCAGCAAGCAAGGCGTGCCGCTGAACTGCAGCCAGTTCCTCGATCTCTGCTCGAAGACCAATCTGAGCTACCACCTCGCCAAACTGCGCGAGGCCGGCGTTACCCGCACCGAAGCGGTCGGCACCAACCGGATGATCACGCTGCGCCGCGCCGACCTCGACGCCCGTTTCCCCGGCCTGCTCGGCAGCGTCATCGCCGCCGCCGGCGATGATCCGGCGCTGCCGGCGGTCGGCGGCCTCGACATCGAAATCCCCGCCTGAGGCTGTTCCTCGCCCCGCTTGAGAAACGCTGCCTCACACACGGAGCCACCCAAAATGCGCATTGCCGTCCTCGCCGATATCCACGGCAATGTGCTGGCGCTGGACGCCGTGCTTGACGATCTGAAGCACCGCGGCGGCGCCGACCTGACCGTCAACCTCGGCGACAGCGTTTCCGGCCCGCTGTGGCCGCGCGAGACGATGGAACGGCTGGAAGCACTCAACCTGCCGACGGTGCGCGGCAACCACGACCGTCGCGTCGCCGCCGATCCGGCCGACGACGCGATGTGGCCTTCCGACGCCTATGCGCAGGAGCGGCTGACGCAGGCGCAGCGCGAGGCGCTGTTCGCCCAACCGCTAACGCTTGAGATCGCGCCCGGCGTCATCGCCTTCCACGCCCGCCCCGACCATGACGAGAAATATCTGGCCGATGCGATCACCGATGGCCAGCTGGTGCGCGCACCACTGGCGGCGATCCGGCGGCGGCTGAAGGCGCTCGACCCGGCCTGCCGCATCGCGCTGTGCGGCCACAGCCACCGGGCGGAGCTGATCCGCGTTCCCGGTGGTCCGGTCATCTTCAATCCCGGCAGCATCGGCTGCCCCGCCTATGACGATTCAACGCCGCCGGCGCATGTCTCCGAGCAGGGCTCGCCGCATGCGCGCTATGGCATCGTCACCCTGGGTGGCGCGGGCCAGCCCGACCGCTTCGAGGCCATCGCCGTCGACTACGACCACGAGGCGGCGGCCAGACAAGCCGAGCAGGCGGGACGCCCGGAATGGGCCCACGCGCTCAGGACGGGATTCATGCCAGGCTGAACGCCCTTGCGTTCATGCCGCCCAACCGAACTGGCTCGCGTCCCATCGGACCGGCCGACAGCTGGTACAGTCGAAACGGCGGTCGAATTTTCGGGCTTACATGGCGGCACGTCGTCCCTTATAAAACCGGCCGGGCATGCGGCGGACTCGAGCCGCAGCGTGCATAGTGTCTTTGAGTATCAGCGCACGGCCAAATGATGAGGCGCACAGTTACGCTCCGAACAACCCTGCCTGCGCTGATTGCCGTTCCGCTGCTGATGGCGGCATGGCCGGCCATTGCCATGGCCGAAGAGGCGTCGGATCTCGTCATCTCCATCGTCACCGGCCTGGCACCGGACGATCTTCTCAATGTCCGCACGACCGCATCGCCGATCGCCAAGGTCGAAACGCGTCTGGCCGTCGGCGACAGCGTCACCAATCTCGGCTGCAACGACGTCAACGGCCACGAATGGTGCAAGATCGAGAGCACCGGCAAGGAAAAGCTGAGCGGATGGGCGCCGGCGCGCTACCTCACCCCCCTCAATCCGGCCCCCTATGTCGAAGGCCAGACAAAACCGGTCGATGCGACGGAGGTCGCCTCCAGCGGCAATGAGGCCGACCAGGCACAGCCGCCGGACAGCCCGCAGACCACCGGCACGGACAGTCCTGCAAAGCCGCAGCCGGCGGTCGCACCACCGCCCGACCTGACGGAGCGGTTGGGCGGCCCTGATCCGGTGGCTGGGGCCCAAAGCACGCTGAAATCAGCCGCCGAAATCGGCCAGACGGCTATGCAGGATGCCTACGGCCTGGCCTTCGCTGCGCAGGAAAACCCGACGACCGGCGAGATCGAAGAGCCGGTCGCGGCCCTGGCATCCACTGCCCCGCCGCCTGACCCGCAGACCGTCGCGCGGTTGGAACCGCCGTCCGATCATGCCGCCGATGCCACCAGCGAGATTCCCTGCGCCCGCTATGTCGGCGAGCCGATGACGCGTTGTGCGGTCAGCGTCGTGCGCGCTGGCACGGACAAGGCCGACGTCACGGTCACCTGGCCCGATGGCGGCACCCGCGTCATCTCCTTCGTCGCCGGCAAGCCGGCCGGCTCCGACGCGCGCAGCGACTTCCGCTTCACCCGCGAAGGCAGCCTGAACATGATCCGCGTCGGCGTCTCCGAACGCTTCGAGATTACTGATCGGTTGGTGCTGGGCGGTTAGGTTCTTAGGGGAGTAAGGGAGTAGGGCAGTAAGGCAGTATGTTTACAACGCGCTCGAACCCCTACTGCCCTACTTCCCTGCCCGCATTTTCGGGGTTACATCGGGCAAAACTCTTCCCTATAAGGCCCTCCTAGCCTGATACCAGAATCGCGAGCACAACCGGCCGGGTCTTCCCGTCCCGGTTTTTTGTGCAAGCCGCCCGCCGAACGGAATTTTCGCCCATGCCAAGACGCACCGACATCAAGTCGATCCTGATCATCGGGGCCGGCCCCATCGTCATCGGCCAGGCCTGCGAGTTCGACTATTCCGGCACCCAGGCCTGCAAGGCGCTGAAGGAAGAAGGTTTCCGCGTCATCCTGGTCAATTCCAATCCGGCCACCATCATGACCGATCCGGAACTGGCCGACGCCACCTACATCGAGCCGATCACCCCTGAAGTCGTCGCCAAGATCATCGCCAAGGAGCGGCCCGATGCGCTGCTGCCGACCATGGGCGGCCAGACCGCGCTCAACACAGCGTTGTCGCTGCGCCGCATGGGCGTGCTCGACCGCTACAATGTCGAGATGATCGGCGCCGACGCGCACGCCATCGACAAGGCCGAAGACCGCGCGCTGTTTCGCGAGGCGATGAAGAAGATCGGGCTGGAAACGCCGAAGTCGATGCTGGCCAACGCCACCGACGTCAAGAACACCGACCGCAAGACGCATGAGGCCGAGCGCGCCGCCGTCAAGGCCGAAGCCCCAGCCGACCTCGACGCCGCGCTCGACGCGCTGGAAACCCGCTGGAACCTCGGCGAAGGCGACCGCAAGCAGCGCTACATCAGCCACGCCATGGCGATCGCAGCCCAGGCGCTCGACCATGTCGGCCTGCCCGCCATCATCCGCCCGTCCTTCACCATGGGCGGCACCGGCGGCGGCATCGCCTACAACCGCGCCGAATTCTACGAGATCGTCCAGTCCGGCCTCGACGCCTCGCCGACCACCGAAGTGCTGATCGAGGAAAGCGTGCTCGGCTGGAAGGAGTATGAGATGGAGGTCGTCCGCGACAAGGCGGACAATTGCATCATCGTCTGTTCGATCGAGAACATCGACCCGATGGGCGTGCACACCGGCGATTCGATCACCGTCGCCCCTGCCCTGACGCTCACCGACAAAGAATACCAGATGATGCGCAACGCCTCGATCGCGGTGCTGCGCGAGATCGGCGTCGAGACCGGCGGCTCCAACGTGCAGTTCGCCGTCAACCCGGCCGATGGTCGCCTCGTCGTCATCGAGATGAACCCGCGCGTCTCGCGCAGCTCCGCTTTGGCTTCGAAGGCGACCGGTTTCCCGATCGCCAAGATCGCCGCAAAACTCGCCGTCGGCTACACGCTGGACGAGCTGGAGAACGACATCACCGGCGGCGCCACGCCGGCCTCCTTCGAGCCGTCGATCGATTACGTCGTGACGAAAATCCCGCGCTTTGCCTTCGAGAAATTCCCCGGCGCCGAGCCGGTGCTGACCACCGCCATGAAGTCGGTCGGCGAAGTCATGGCCATCGGACGCACTTTCCAGGAATCGCTGCAGAAGGCGCTGCGTGGACTGGAGACCGGCCTCACCGGATTGGACGAGATCGAGATCCCCGGCCTTGGCCATGGGACTGCGCCCGCCAACCATGCCGACGACCGCAACGCCATCCGCGCCGCGCTCGGCACGCCGACGCCCGACCGGCTGCGCATGGTGGCGCAGGCGATCCGCATGGGCACATCGCTGGAAGACGTGCACGCCATGTGCAAGATCGACCCCTGGTTCCTCGAGCAGATCGCTGGCATCGTCGCCATGGAAGCCCGCATCCGCGAGCACGGCATCCCTGGCGATGCCGTCAACCTGCGCATGCTGAAGGCGATGGGTTTTTCCGACGCCCGCCTCGCCTCGCTGACCAAAACCGACGCCGAGGTGATCCAGAATATCCGCGAAAAGCTCGACGTTCATCCGGTCTACAAGCGCATCGACACCTGCGCGGCCGAGTTCGCGTCGCCCACCGCCTACATGTACTCGACCTATGAAGTGCCGTTTGCTGGCGCGCTCGCCAACGAGGCGCAGGTCTCGTCGCGCAAAAAAGTCGTCATCCTCGGCGGCGGGCCGAACCGCATCGGCCAGGGCATCGAGTTCGACTATTGCTGCTGCCACGCCGCCTTTGCGCTGCGCGACGCCGGCTATGAAGCGATCATGATCAACTGCAACCCGGAGACCGTCTCGACCGACTACGACACCTCGGACCGGCTCTATTTCGAGCCGCTGACGGCGGAAGACGTGCTGGAAATCCTGCGTGCCGAGCAGGCGTCGGGCGAACTGGTCGGCGTCATCGTCCAGTTCGGCGGCCAGACGCCGCTGAAGCTGGCCGACGCGCTGGAGAAGGCCGGCATCCCGATCCTCGGCACCTCGCCCGACATGATCGATCTCGCCGAAGACCGCGACCGCTTCCAGAAGCTGCTGCACAAGCTCGGCCTGACCCAGCCGAAGAACGGCATCGCCTATTCGGTCGAGCAGGCCCGCCTCGTCGCCGGCGAGCTCGGCTTCCCGCTGGTGGTGCGCCCCTCTTATGTGCTCGGCGGCCGCGCCATGCAGATCATCCATGACGAGGGCATGCTGCAATCCTACCTGCTCGACACCGTGCCCGGCCTGGTGCCGGAGGACATCAAGCAGAAATACCCCAACGACAAGACCGGCCAGATCAACACGCTCTTGGGCAAGAACCCGCTGCTGTTCGACACCTATCTCTCGGGCGCCATCGAGGTCGATGTCGATTGCCTCTGCGACGGCAAGGCGACCTTCGTCTCCGGCATTCTCGAACACATCGAGGAGGCCGGCATCCATTCGGGCGACAGTGCCTGCTCGCTGCCGGTGCACTCGCTGCCTTCGGAATTGGTCGACGAGCTGGAGCGCCAGACGGCCGCCCTTGCCCGAGCCCTCAATGTCGGCGGCCTGATGAACGTGCAGTATGCGATCAAGGACGGCACGGTCTATGTGCTGGAGGTCAATCCGCGCGCATCACGCACCGTGCCTTTCGTCGCCAAGACCATCGGGCGGCCGATTGCCAAGATCGCCGCCCGCATCATGGCCGGCGAGAATCTCGAAGACGCCTTCGCCCATTACGGCGCCATGCCCGACCCCAGAAGCCCCGGCCACATCGCGGTCAAGGAAGCAGTGTTCCCCTTCGCCCGCTTCCCCGGCGTCGACATCCTGCTCGGGCCGGAAATGCGCTCGACCGGCGAGGTCATGGGCCTCGACCGCGACTTCGCGCTCGCCTTCGCCAAGAGCCAGCTCGGCGCCGGCGTCGACCTGCCGCGCTCCGGCACGCTGTT
This sequence comes from Mesorhizobium kowhaii, assembly GCF_042431665.1. Classification (NCBI taxonomy): domain Bacteria; kingdom Pseudomonadati; phylum Pseudomonadota; class Alphaproteobacteria; order Hyphomicrobiales; family Phyllobacteriaceae; genus Mesorhizobium; species Mesorhizobium kowhaii. Next base: position 149,972 of record NZ_JBHLYT010000007.1, on the reverse strand, counting down.
CGTGTCGGTGCGCGACGAGGACAAGAAAGGCATCTTGCCGGCGGTGAAGCGCCTGGCCGGCCTCGGCTTCAAGGTGCTGGCGACCTCAGGCACGCAGCGCTTCCTCGCTGAAAACGACGTCGTCGCCGAGAAGATCAACAAGGTGCTGGAAGGCCGCCCGCACATCGAAGACGCCATCCGCAACCGTCAGGTGCAGATCGTCTTCAACACCACGGATGGCCAGAAGGCGGTGTCGGACTCCAAATCGCTGCGCCGCGCCACGCTGATGCAGAAGGTGCCGTATTACACGACGCTGTCGGGTGCGGCCGCGGTGGCCGAGGCGATTGCCGCGCTGAAGGCGGGGAGCCTCGAGGTGCGGCCGCTGCAGGAGTATTTTGCCTAGAGCAATTCCAGGAAAAGTGTGAAACGGTTTTCCCGGGAAAAGCGCATAGCGCTTTCCCTTAGGGAATTGCGTCAAAACAAAGAGCTAGAGCGAAGCTGCGGCTGTCTCCGCTTCGGCATCGGCGTCGTAATTCCAGACCCAGGCACGTTCCTGCGGCTGAGCATCAAGCTTGCGGTCGCGGGCATGCAAATTGCCGCTGGCGTCATAGCGAGCACCACTCACGCGCGCCATGCGCTGGACGCCGGCAGTCCGCTCGCGCCGTAGCTGCTCGTAAATCAGCAGCGCCCGTGGGGCTGACTTGCGGTCCGCGTGGCTCAGCACGGTCGCCAGGGCAACTGCATCTTCGATGGCCTGATTGGCTCCTTGTCCCAAATGCGGCAGCATTGGGTGGGCCGCGTCGCCCAGCAGGGTCAGGCGTCCGCGAGTCCAGCTTGCGAGCGGCTCACGATCGAACAGGCCCCACCGAAACGTCGTTTTCAGTTGGGCAATGATCGTCTCGACCATTGGGTCCCAGCCGGCGAACTCCCGGGCAAGGGCGGAGGGATCGCCCCGTGCCGACCATGACTCCTTCATCGGCTCGTCAGTCGTCACAAAGCCGACGTAGTTGATGAGCAGGCCGGCCCGCACCGGAAAGACGAGAAAATGCTTGCCTGCACCGAGCCAGTTGCGCATCGCTCCTGGCGGCCACGAGACACCAGCCGCCGCGATCACCCCTCGATAGGCGACCGATCCCGAATAGAGCGGGGCGGACGGGGCGACCACGAACTGCTGAAGGGTAGAATGGATACCGTCAGCCGCGATCACGACGTCGGCCGTGGTGCGCAAACCATTGGCGAAAGTGATGACGGCCTGCTCATCGTCCTGTTCGAAGCCGATACATCTGTGGCCGGCCTTCACAATGTCGGCAGGTAGCCGATCGACGAACATTGCCAGCAAATCGGCGCGGTGCATGCCGTAGAACTCGATTTGGCCGGCAAGCTCGGGGGGCCACATCGCGGCGGCATACGATCCATCGGGGCGACGAAACTGTGGGTCGATCCATCTGGCCCCCGAACGGATCAGCTCGTCACCGAGGCCGAGCCGCCGAAGCATCCGGACACCGTTCGGTTGGATCGCGACGCCGGCACCGACCTCGGCCAGGGCCACCGCCTGTTCGTAGAGACGGACGTCCATGCCGCGTTGAAGCAGGGCGGCAGCAGTGGCGCCGCCGCCGATGCCGCCGCCAACGACCGCCACGCGTAGCGGGCTCGTGCTCATTGCTCCGGCTCCTGAAGCATTGTCAGCCTTTGGCGGCTGCCGCCACCGCGGCGGCCCGTGAATATGGGGAGCCTAACGCCGGTGCACAGCGCAAGCAAACGGCCGGCACTCCAGAGGGGGCTGCTGACGTTGGATACTGCTGAACGCCTCAATCGTCATAGCACAAGAATGCCGCCCATCTCGCCCAAACAATTGGGATCCCACCGTTATAGGGGTGCGACAACACAGGGTCGCCCGTAACAATGATGCGTCTACAATTGATAAGCATCATTTTATCTGTCAAATTCGCCGCAAATAAAGGGGGCAGAAAATGGCAAAAAAGCTTGAGAGGAATGAAATTGAAGAGACTTCTGAGTTGCCAGACCCACCGGTAACCGGTGGAGAAAAACAAAATACACCGCAACGAAAAATACCCGGAAATCTGCCCTACTTGACCGCCAGCGGAACTCTAAAGAAAGCCCTCGACCGCCTGATCGAAGCTCAGCGCCCGGAGAGATTTAGCGTTGATTTTCTTGAGAATGTGCTCAAGCTCTCGGGTGGAGCCGCCAGAGCTACAATACCAGTACTAAAGAAGATGAACTTCCTCGGCAGCGACGGTACACCGACCGAACAGTACGCCAAATTTAGAACAGACGGCGGCCGAGGAGCGGCGGCTTTGCTAGGCCTGCGAAGCGCATTTCAAGAAGTTTTCCGACGGAGCGAATACGCACATTCAGTGGAGGAATCTAAGCTTAAAGACATAATTGTCGAAATAACTGGCCTTAAACCCAACGATCCTGTTGCGATGGCCATCCGCAGCACATTTAACGTTATCAAATCCTACATTCCTGCAAACCTCGACCTAAGCGCTCCCAGCACTGAGATTCAAGAATCGACGGACCATTTGGAAAATAAGTCGCCTTTGCGATCAGAAGTTCGTGATAGTTCATCACGAGAAATTGGGCTGCTCTACAATATAAATATCGTATTGCCAGAAACGTCCGATCTAAACGTTCTCAATGCGATATTTAAGAGCATCAAGGAAAATTTGATGAAATGAGCCAGTCTGAAAAGATTGAATTGTTTATACTCAAGTGCGCTTCCTTGAAGATGTCGGTAGACGGCATCTCTCCGGCAGCTATCACCGCCCGGAAAATTGAAAAGGAGCCAGAAATTTTTGCCTCAATCAATCAGTTTTCCAGCGACGCTCGCGAGAACGCCGATCTCATGGCGCAGTACTACAGGCTATTCTACATGCTCGAAAATGACATTAGAAAATTGATTGATGAAACTTTAGCTGAAGCCTACGGCGTTAATTGGTGGAATCAATACTCTCCAGGCAGTGCAAAAGAGGAGTGCAAATTTAATCAGCAAAGAGAACAGGAATCGGCTGTTACCAGTCGCTCGGAGAATGAACTAGACTATGTTTCGTTCGGTCAACTAGGTGAAATAATCCGATCGAATTGGGTTCTGTTCGGCGGAATCCTTAGCAATCAGAAAGCGTTAGGCAGGGTAATGTTTTCATTGAACACGCTTCGGGGGCCTATCGCTCACTGTGGCTTGCTTGCGGAAGACGAAATTGACCGGTTGAAATTGACAGTCAAGGATTGGTTCAGGCTCCTAGAAGGACCGAAGTAAGCCCTCTCACGCCACCGCCACACACTCGATCTCGATATCGAACTCCATCGGCCACGACGCCACCGGCACGAAGCTGCGCGCCGGCGGGTTGACGTTGAAGTACTTCGCATAGACGCGGTTGATGGCGTTGTAGAAGCCGGAATTGACGGCGTAGATGCGCACCATCACCACGTTGTCCAGCGAGGTGCCGGCCGCCTCCAGGCAATGTTTCAGCGCCTTCAGCGACGCCTCGGTCTGCGTTTCGATATCACCGCGCACCATCTCGCCGGTCACCATGTCCACCGGCGGCGTCGCCGAGATGAACACGAAGCCGTTGGCCTTGACCGCAGTCGAACAGGGCAGGCCGAGCGCCCGCACCTTGGCCGACATGACCGGCACTTCGATGACTTCCTTCTTCATGGCAAATCTCCCTGGGTTTGCAGGGAGCTTATCGCGCCACCGGCCGAACGCCAGAGCCGAGCCATGGTCCTGGCCCGCTCAGCTCACGCAACTGCCACACATTCGATCTCGATATCGAACTCCATCGGCCATGACGCCACCGGCACGAAGGTCCGCGACGGCGGGTTCTCGGGAAAATGCCTGGCATAGACGCGGTTGATGGCGTTGTAGAAGCCGGAATTGACGGCGTAGATGCGTACCATCACCACATTGTCCAGCGAGGTGCCAGCCGCTTCCAGGCAATGTTTCAGCGCCTTCAGCGACGCTTCGGTCTGCGTTTCGATGTCGCCCTTGACCAGTCTGCCGGTCAAGATGTCGAGCGGCGGCGTGCCGGACACGAAGACCAGCCCTGCGGCTTTGGTCACCAGCGACAGCGGCAAGCCCAAGGCACGCACGGCTGCCGACAGCACCGGCACTTCGATGATTTCTTTCTTCATGGCAATCCTCCCTGGGTTTGCAGGGAGCTTATCTCGACACTGGCGGAACGCCAGCGCGGATGCATGGTCCAGAGCTACCCCTGCCCCGGATATGGCGTGCCGTCCTTGTGCAGGAAGCGGCCATCGGAACTGGGGCTCATCATGTCGATGTCGGAGCAAGAGATGACATCATTCGGGTTGCGCGAGCCGACCTCCAGATAGAGCGCTGTCGTGGCGGATTTGTTGATCATGTGATGGCCGTTGCCGCTATTCCTGGCGAAGGTGGCGCAATCGCCGGCCTTGAGCAGGGTCTCGCCGCCATCCTCGACCAGCGTCAACTCGCCTTCCAGCACAGTGACGAACTCGTCCTCATGACTGTGCCAGTGGCGCTGGCTGGACCAGCCGCCGGGCGGCAAGGTCATCAGGTTGACGCCGAAATCGGTGAGCCCGCCGGCATCACCCAGCCGCCGCCGCGTGCGATCGGCACAGGGTTGATCGAAAGGCGCGGGGTAGCCGGAGCCCTTGCGCACCGGCACGGCTGACAGGTCGATCTTGGGCATGGCTTCTCCCTCAGTTCTCGAAGGCCCAGCGCGGCAGATGCGGTGAAATTGCGCGGGCCCGGATTGGGGCGCCTTCCCTTCTCCCCCTTTGGGAGAAGGTGGCCTCGCGCAGCGAGGTCGGATGAGGGGTGTTCCAGCTTGGCGATACGCCTACTCAAAACGGCCCATCAGCGCCGAGACGGCGCACAATTGCCAACGCCTCATTTTTTCCAGCACCCCTTATCCGTCTCGGCGCTGCGCGCCGATCCACCTTCTCCCACAGGGGGAGAAGGTATGGCGCTCACCCGCTCAATGACAACACGCCCCACCATACTGCAACTGCTCTCGCCAGGTCCCCGGCCGGCCGTCAGGCGTAAAATCCATCAGGTTCCACAGGATCTCGCAGGTGCCGATGGCGCGCGGGTCCTGGCCGGGTTCCGGCGGTGCGAAGCCGAGCTCGGACGACCAGAAATGGCGGATGCCGTCGGCGTCGCGATGGAACACCGACAGCAGCGGGATCTGCGCGCCATCCGCGTCCTCGGCATTGTAGTCGCACTTGAAGCTGTTGGAGGCCGAAGAGACCAGCCGCATGTTGCGCCAGCCACGGTCGCGGCCGAGGGTGACCAGGTTTTCGAGCGCGGTTTTCGCCACCACCGCGAAATTGAACCCGGCTACTTCGAGATGACCGACCGCGCCGTCGAACTGGTCGAGCAACGCCGTGCAGGACGGGCATGGCTGGTCCTGTCGCGCGAGCTTCGCCGTGTCGCCGCCTGTGGCCACGTCACGCGTCTCCTGCGGATGGCGCGGAAACATCATGTTGTAGAGAATGAGGGAATCCTTGCCCGGCGCAAACAGCTCCGACAGCTTTAGCTTCGCGGGCTTGCCGTCCGGTCCCAGCGCATCGAACACATAGTCTTGGCGGATCAGTCCGCCGGGCGGCAGCGCGCGCCGCGCAACCGCGACTTCTTCCATGACGCGGCGCAGTTCGATTTCCTTCAGCAGCAGTTTTTCGCGGGCAGTGCGATATCGGGCGGATTCGTTGGGAAAGGTGATCATGATCGGCTCCTTGGGTCGTCGCGCCGGCGTCCCGGCGCGGTTGCTCTACGAACCAAGGACGTTTCGCGGCGATCGGTTCCGACATTTTTGCACGCCGCGCGGCGACGAGGGAGCGTACTTTCCCGAAGGGCGGACGAACGCTACTGTGCCGCCGGCACCGGACAGTCCAGGACGCCTTCCTCGCAGTGGAGATAGTCCTGCAAATCCTTCAGCCTGAGGTTGGTGAGCCCCGCCTGGCAATTGGCGACCACCATCGGACGGACGCTGCCCGCGTTGGCGGGCGGGCCGCCCTGGAAGGCGCATTCGGCGTCGCGGAAGGCGACCCAGGCGCGCTGCGCATCGATCAGCAGCTTCTTCGACGCCGCATTGTCCTTCAGCCGGGCTTCGATCTGCTTGTAGGCGCCGTTGAGCTTCTTGTCGGCCGCGTCGAAATCCTTGCCGGCGCATTCGTCCGTCGTGGCCTGGTCCTGCGCGTTGGCGCAGTCGTCGGCCCGCGCCACGCCGCCAAGCAGCGGAGCGGCAAGGATCAGGGTGGCGAGGCTGGAGAGCAGGAGCCGCATCATGTTTCCTCCGGTTCTAGCAAAGCCCCACCGACCGAAGCTTAACAACCGAACCGTTGCCGGCAAGACGCGACCTGCCGGCTTGGTGGACATTTCCTTTCCGCTGCTGGAACCCACGCGGCTTCGCGGCATTCCTCGCATCGGCCCCTCACCCCTTGACCCCGCCGGCGGTTAGGCCGGAGACGATCTTGCGCTGGAAGATCAGCACCAGCACCACCAACGGCACCGTGACGATCACCGATGCGGCCATGATGTTGCCCCATGGTATCTCGAACTGCGAGTTGCCGGAGATTAGCGCGATCGCCACCGGCACGGTCCGCTGCGCGTTGTTGGAGGTGAATGTCAGGGCAAACAGGAACTCGTTCCAGGCGCCGATGAAGGCCAGCAGCCCGGTGGCCGCCAGCGCCGGCCACATCAACGGCAGGAAGACCCGCGTGATGATGATCCACGGCGTCGCGCCGTCGAGGATCGCCGCCTCCTCGACCTCGACCGGCAGGTCGCGGACGAAGGTGGTGAGCACCCAGACGGTGAACGGCAAGGTAAAGATCATGTAGGAGAAGATCAGCGCGAAGAGCGAATTGTAGAGGCCGAACATCCGGATCAGTTCGAACAGCCCGGCCAGCACCGCCACCTGCGGGAACATCGAGACCGACAGGATGGTGAACAGCAGGGCCGAGCGGCCGCGAAAGCGGATGCGGGCCAGCGCGTAGGCGGCGGTGACGCCGAGCAACAGCGAGAGGGCGACGACCGCGCCCGAGACGAACAGCGAATTCAATAGGTTGCGCACGAACGTGCCTTCGGTCAGCACGTTCCTGTAGTTGGCGAGACTGACCGTCGTCGGCCAGAGATCGGTCCGGAAGAGATCGGTTCCTGATTTCAGGCTGGTGACGATGGCGTAGTAGAATGGGAACACCGCGACGAAGACGATTCCCCCGACCAGCAGGTAAAAGGCGGTGCGTTTCAGGGTCCACATGTCAGCGGCCTCCGTCCAGGCTAATCCGGCCGATCCGGATAGTGACGATGGTGAGCAGAGCGAGGATGAGGAAGAGCAAGGTCGAGGCGGCCGAGCCATAGGCGAACTTGTCGAACTCGAACAGGTTCTCGCGGGCGAACACCGACATCGACTTGGTGTGCACATTGTTGGGCGTCAGCACATAGATCAGGTCGAAGATGCGCAGGGCATCGAGCGCGCGGAAGATCACCGCCACCATCACCGCCGGGCGGATGAGCGGCAAGGTCACCCTCCAGAAAATCTGCCACGGGTTGGCGCCGTCGAGCTTCGCCACCTCGATGATCTCGCCCGGCAGCATCTGCAGCGCGGCGAGGATGAGCAGCGCCATGAACGGTGTCGTCTTCCAGATGTCGACGATGAGGACGGCCGCCATCGCGGTGTCGGCGCTGGCCGTCCAGGCGATCTTGCCGCTGATCAGGCCGAGGTTGAGCAACACGACATTGATGATGCCGAACTGGTCGTTGAGCATCCACTGCCACATCTTTGCCGAGACGATCGTCGGGATCGCCCAGGGGATTAGGATCGCTGCCCTGACTATGCCGCGGCCGGCGAACTCGGCATTGAGAACCAGGGCGACGATCATGCCGAGGATCGTCTCGCAGGTCACCGAAATCACCGTGAAACGCACTGTGTTCCAGACGGCACGCCACCAGACCGGGTCGACGAGCAGCCCGTCATAGAGGGCCCGGCCGCTCGGCATGTGCAGCACCGAGAAGTAATTGGCGAAGCCGACCCACTGGCGCGCGTCGAGGTCGGCCAGCGAGGCGTCGGTGAAGCTGAAATAGACCGTGCGGGCCAGCGGCCAGCCGGCGACGGCTGCGAGCACCAGCAGCATCGGCGCCAGGAACAGCCATGCCGAGCGCACGCGCTGGCGCCTCAACCGCGAGGGCGGGCGCCGGGCCGCGGCGATTTCAGGCGTCGGTTGCGCTCTTGCCACCGCAGATCCGCTGGCTCTTGTCTCCTGCTGGCTTGGATGCCTCGGCCGGCTTGGCCGCTGTAGCGTCACCAGGCACTGCCCTTCAACTTGGTCAGCGTCACTTCGAGATCGGCCAGATTGTCGGCCGCGCTGCCTTCGCCCGACATGGTCTTGTGGACGGCGTTCCAGAACTGGCTCGACGCCTCGTTGTACTTGATCTTGACCGCGGCTGACGGGCGCGGCGCCGCGTTGAGGAAGACCTGCTTCCAGCGCGGAATGATCGGCTGTTCCCTGGCGATGTCGGCATCGTCATAGAGCGCCTGGATGGTCGGCAGGTTGGACGTCTTCAGCGTCCGGTACTTCTGCATTTCGGGCGAGGCGATGAACTTGACCAACTCGATCGCCGCGTCCGGGTTCTTCGAATATTTGGACACCGCAAGGTTCCAGCCGCCCAGTGTCGCGGTCGGCCGGGCGCCTTCGCCCGTACCGGCCGGCAGCGGTGCCACGTCGAACTTGCCCTTGATCGGCGAGCCTTCGCCGTTGCCGAGCGCATAGGCATAGGGCCAGTTGCGCATGAAGACCGCGTTGCCGGTCTGCCACACGCCGCGCGATTCCTCTTCCTGGTAGGCAAGTACGCCGGGAGGCGAGATGGTTCCAACCCATCCCTTGGCCATGTCGAGCGCGGCCGCCGCTTGCGGGTTGTTGATGGAGATGGTGCCGTCCGGTTCGATGATCTGGCCGCCGCCATTCGACACCACCCATTCGAGCGCGTCGCAGGTCAGCCCCTCATAGGCGTTGCCCTGAAAGACGAAGCCCCAGATATCGTTGTTGCCCGCCGCACGCTCCTTGTCCATGACCAGCTTGGCGGTCTCGGCCAGGTCCTTCCAGGTGGCCGGCACCTTGGCGCCGTATTTGTCGAGGAGATCCTTGCGGTAGTAGAGCGCCGGCGCATCGGTGAAGATCGGCAAGGCGACGAGCTTGCCGTTGACGGTCTGCGACTGGATGATCGACGGAAAATGGGCGCCGACGATATCCTTGGTTGCAGCGGTCAGGTCGACGAGTTGGCTGGCGAGCTGCGGCGCCCATATGACATCGGTCTGGTAGACGTCGATGTCGCTGTTGCCGGCGGCAAGCCACAGCCTGTACTGGCCGAACTGGTCCGTCGTCGACGGCGGCATGACGACGATGGTGACCTTGTTACCGCTCTGCTTCTCGTAGCGGTCGAGTATCTCGCGAAGCACCTTGATGCCGTTGCCGGTGTCCCCCGACACGATCGACAGGTCGGTGGCCCGCGCCTGCGTGCCAGCCAGCAGGGCGGCAACCGCAAGCGCCAGGAATGCGTGAAAAAGCTTCATGATGGTGGATCTCCCTTTGCAGCTGGCAACGGAAGACCTCCCACGCGCCGGCAGCTTGTCGGACCCCACCCTGCATTGAATGCGGAGGAACGCTTTGGGTTCCCAACGCAAGCCACCGCGGGCCACTTTTGGGCGACTTGCATTAGGGCGTGTTGAGATTCAGGTCAGGCCGAGCCGAAAGCGGTGGTTTCCGAGAACCGGAGCGGAGCGTACTTTTCGTACGTGAGTACCGGAAGCGCAGGGAATCGACGCTTGCAGGCCGGCATCACCTGAATATCAACGCAGCCTAGCCTTCCCAGGCAACAGGCTTCATCCCCAGCCGCTCGTAGAGCCGGACGGCGGCGGGGTTCTCGACCGTGTTGGTCTTGAGGTCGACATAATCAGCGCCGCGATCGCGAAAGGTGCTGAAGGCGTGCCACATCAGCGCCTCGGCAACGCCCTTGCCGCGTGCCTCGGGGTGGACGGCGAGATCCTTGACGAAGGCCGAGGTCCAGCACAGCGCCGCCGCCGCCAGCCGGCCCTTGGCGTCGATGACGAGGAAACACAGCGCCGGGTCGAATTCAGGATCGCCTGATATACGCGGCCACCACTCGTCGAACGGGCCATCGGCACCGTCGTCGAACACTTCGGTCAAGAGCGCATGCAGGGCCGCTGCGTCACCGGCCTCGAAGCAGCGCATGACAAAGCCCTCCGGCCAGTGCGGAGGAACCAACGTCTCGTCGAGGATTTTGCGCAGCCGGATATCGTTCAGAGCCGGCGGGCGCGGTTCAGGCATCGCGCTCAGGCGTCGGGCTGCAGGCGGCGCTGGCGGTCGCGGCCAAGCCCGGTCGCCTCGAGCAGGCCCTTGCGCTTGGCGTCGAAATAGTAGCCGGTCTGGTAGAGCCAGTCGGCCCGCTTGGCATTGCCGCCGGACACCAGCCAGGCGCCACGCAGATATTTGACCGCGTATTTCAAATTGGTCTCGGCATCGAACAGGCCCTTGGCCGGTCCGTCATAGCCCATGCCGCGTGCCGTCGCGTGCTTGATCTGCATCAGCCCCCAATGACCATTGTTGTAGGCTTTCGGGTTGAACGTGCTCTCACGGTTGACGACATGGCGCACCAGATCCACCGGCACCTGGTAGAGGGCGGCGTATTTGTCGATCAGCCGCTCGACGTCACCGCGCACGCCCGTCGAATATTCTTCTTGCACGGGTGCCGTCGGGAACTGGACAAGGGCCGCCGGGTTCTGCGGCACGACATAGGCAACCTGCTGGACGCCTGGCATGACTTTCCGGTTGCCCTTGGCGGTCGCCGGCATGACGAGCCCGGCGGTCGTATAGGTCTCGGCTGTCTTGACGGGCTCATTGGCAGTCGCCGGTGGCGGCGCTTGCCAGGCATTGGCGGTCATGATGGCGGGTACTGCCGGCGCTGCCGGTGTCGATCCGGCAAAGGCAGCGGTCGCTGCAGCCGGCTGGACGGCGGGATCGAGTGCCGGCGTGGTCGGGGCAGACGTCAATTCAGCCGTCTGAACGGGCGCGATTCCCGATGATTGCGGCAGCACCGAAACGGTGTCCGGCAACGGTATCGTGAAGCCGGCGTCAGCGCCGGCGGTCGTCGCTGTTTCGGTCAGAGCAGGCGCGGACTTCATCTGCGAGGTCGACGTGCAGCCGCTGATGCCGGCGGTGGCCAGGATCACGCCGATCGCGATAAGAGTGTGTTTTGCTGGCAAGCCGCGCTCGGGTCCGATTTGTCGGGTTATTAAGAAATTCCTTACACCAGCGATTCATGACCGGCAATCGGGGCCGTCAGGTGGTTTTCGGGTGGCGAGACCCTGGCCAGGATGCCATATTGTTCTGGATATGTACCGGGACGACTCCCGGTTTTCGCCACTTTGCGGAAGGAACGCATCATGGAAACGACATCTTCGATCACGGCCGGCCACGCAGTGTTAGAAACAGTGATCGGCTTCATGGGCATCGCCTGGAGCGAAAAGGGCCTGATCCGGCTCTGCCTGCCCGAACGCAGCCGCGAGGCGGTGGAGCGGCGCCTGATGCGTCACGGCGGCGTTTCCGCCTCCACCGCCCAGCCGCCATGGGTCATCGACCTGATCTCTTCGATCAAGGCCTATGCGGCCGGCGAGGACGTCGACTTCACCGGCGTACCGGTCGATCTCGACGGCGTCGACGACTTCCGCCTTGCCATCTATGACGCGGCGCGAAAGCTCGGCTATGGCGAAACCACCACCTATGGCGAGTTGGCCAAACGCGCCGGCCATGGCGGTCTGCCGCGCGAAACCGGTGCTGCCCTTGGCGCCAATCCGGTGCCGCTGGTCATCCCCTGCCACCGCATCCTTGCCGCCGGCGGCAAGATCGGCGGCTTCTCGGCGCCCGGCGGCTCGAACACCAAGGAGAAGATGCTGGCCATGGAAGGCGTGCGCGTCGGCCCGCCGCCGCCGGCGCAGGTTTCGTTCGGGTTTTGAACAGCTGCGCCAAATCCAAGCGCGGGCAAGGTGCCTAGTTTTGACGCAATTCCCTAGGGAAAGCGCTACGCGCTTTTCCCGGCAAAACCGCTTCACACTTTTCCTGGAATTGCCCTTCGTTTTGACGCAATTCCGGACGGAAAACCGCTTCACACTTTTCCTGGAATTGCTCTAGTTGTTGTGGAAGAACCGCCGGCGGAAATGCCGATCATTGTCCGGCCGCTTGCAGTTGTAGACCGGACAGGACTTCGTATCGGCGCTCGGCACGTAGGCGCGTGTCCTGACCTCGCCCATGGTGCAGAATTGCTGGCTTTGCACATAGCGGTCGTAGAGCGGCAACCCCGGCACCCGCGTCGACTGGTAGCGCAGGATGACGGCGCCCTGGCGCGCGATCGTCGACTCGACCTTGCCGCAGCTCATATGCGTCGGATCATAGCGCGAGATCGCCTGCGCCTCGGCCGCCACCAGCGTCAGGCAGGCGGCAAGCAGAATGGTTTTCATGATCCTCTCCCCTCTCCCAAAGCGAGCGGATAGAGCGCGCGAGGGCTCCGATCCTGTTGCGACGATCTCACGCGATTGGGGCGGCCATTGGGCGGCCCTTTGATCACGGCTTTCTCACGCAGTCTTGTTTTTCGTGCGAAAGCAGACTATATGCGTTCCATTGATATTTCGGCCGATCGATCCGGGCCTCGCGATATTCGCGTTTGCTGACGTCTATCTCCAAAATCTCGATACACACCGGCTGGACCTCGGTCCGGTCAATCTAAAGCAAATGTGAAGGACTATCTAAATGGCAACTGGAACGGTCAAGTGGTTCAACGCCACCAAGGGCTTCGGCTTCATCCAGCCTGACGCGGGCGGCGCGGACGTTTTCGTCCACATCTCCGCTGTCGAGCGTGCTGGACTGTCGACCCTGGTCGAAGGCCAGAAGATCAACTTCGAAATCGAGCAGGACCGCCGCACTGGCAAGTCGTCCGCTGGATCTCTGAGCAAGGCAGCCTGATTTTGCGAATGGCGCGCGCCGGGCGAGAGCCCGGGGCGGGCGGCAAGTCACGGATGTACTGACAGTCGCGCGAGAAGCGCGCCGGAGCGGAAAGACCCGACAAGCTGGATCAGCAGATAGCTGCCAGCCCGGACCGGACGCTCCCGATCAGGCTACCGAAAATGGGAAGGCGGGATTTATCCCGCCTTTTTGTTTGTCTGGGGTGAGGAGTGGTTCGCGCAGCGGACGAAAAGCCAATTGCTTGGCTTTTCGAACGACGAACGCCCGGCAGGGCGATGACGGGCAGTGCGGCGCCTCAAGGCTGCCCGCCGCGCCAGCCAAGCCCAACAATGAAAAAGGCTGGCGCTGCCCCTCATCTGGCTGCCGCCATCTTCTCCCCGTATAGTGACTGGAAGAAGGACGCTTTCGCAGAAGCTTTCGCCAGTCTCCATCGTTACTCACCCAGCCATTCCATCGGCACATGCCCCGGATCCGCTTCCACTCGGCCAAGCCAGTCTGCCACCGCTGGATAAGCATCAAGCTGGAAGCCGCCCTGCTCTGCCGTATGCGTATAGGCATAGAGCGCGATGTCGGCGACGCTGTAGGCGCCGCCAGCGAAGAAGGCATTGTTTTCCAGATACTTGTTCATCACGCCGAGCGCCTTGTTGCCGCGCTCCAGCGTCACCGCCAGCCGCTCCGGCGTCGCATCCATGGCGCGTTCGGGAAAGGTCAGCAGCGCCTTGCGCACGGCGATATAGGGCTCGTGGCTGTATTGCTCGAAGAACAGCCATTGATAGGCCAGTCCCCGCTCATATCTGTCCGCCGGCAGGAAGCGCGTGCCTTCGGCGAGATAGAGCAGGATGGCGTTGGATTCGGCCAGCCGCCGACCATCGTCGAGCTCGAGCAGCGGCACCATGGCGTTCGGGTTCTTGGCGACATAGTCCGCTTTTCGCGTCTCGCCGGTGTGCGAACTCACCTCGACATTGGTGAAGACGAGGCCAAGCTTGGCCATCAGCAGACGCGGCTTGTAGCAATTGCCGCTGTCGATCATGCTGTAAAGTATCATTGCGGTTCCCCGGTGCGCTGCCTCTGCCGCGCGATTATCGCAGCGGCGGGGTCCTCAACCAATGATTTGTTTTGGCACGACCATCAGCGCCGCTGATGTGTGAACGTATGAGGGCGCTCAAGGGCGTGTTGAGATTCAGGTCAGGCCGAGTCGAAAACGGTGGCTTCCGAGAACCGGAACGGAGCGTACTTTTGGGTACGTGAGTACCGGAAGCGCAGGAAACCGCCGTTTGCAGGCCGGCCTCACCTGAATATCAACGCGCCCTAGCCGAACAGCGGCACGACCTTGCTATCCCTGCCAAGCAGCGTGTCGACAACGAGCGGCTCTTCGTCGAAGATCGTGCCGGCCAGCGCCGGGCGGGCGAGAAGAAAACCCTGCAGCAGATCGACGCCGCCTTCGAGCGCGACGCGCAGATGGGTGGGCTGCTCGATGCCTTCGACCAGCACCTTGGCGCCGCGATCGTGCAAGGTCGAAACCAGCGGGCGGAAGAACCGTTCGGCGGCGGCATGGCGGCAGAACTCGGCGAACCAGGTGCCGTCGATCTTGACGATGTCGGGGTGGAGCAGGCTGACCCGCTCCTCGGTCGAGTGGCCGGTGCCGAAATCGTCGATGGCGATGCGGATGCCGTCGCGCCGCATTTCGCGCACCAGCCGGGTGAGAAGCGCGTCGTCGGCCGCCTGTTCGGTGATTTCGCAGACCAGCATGGCCGGCGCGAGGCCGAAATCGCCGAGATGCCTGGTCATCAGCCGGATCTCGGCCAAGGCCCGCTCGGGATGGTCGTTGATCAGCGGATTGTAGTTGAAGAACAGATCGAGCCCGTCGACGCCAATGTTGCGAAAATTCCTGAGGTGAAGCACCCGGCACATGGTCTCGACAAACAGCCGGTCCGAAGCGGCGATGCTTTCGAAAAACACCTTCGGCGCACCGGGGCGGCCGGCACGGTGCGGCTCGATCAGGGCTTCGACCGCGACAGCGTGAAGGAAGCGGCCGCGCGGCGCGAAAATCGGCTGATAGGCGCTACGCAGCCGGAACTCGCCATGGATGCCGTATTCGATGCCGACCTCGTCGGCGAAGATCGCATCGCCGACATTGCGCCGCCGCTCGGGCCTCATGGCGCCACCCTGCGCCCGAAGGCTTTCGCTTGCCGCGTCGCATGCGGTGAGGCCGGTTGGACAGGCGCGACTCCAACGACCGCGGGGGCGGGTTGCTGCGCGGTTTTGCCGAAGACGCGAAAGCTTGTCGGCGCCAGCTCGGGCCGCGCCAGCACGAAACCCTGCACCATCGACGCTCCCGATTTCTCGGCGAGTTCCAGTTGCCAGCCCTCCTCGATGCCCTCGAACACCGTGCGGATGCCTTGCTCCTCGAAACTTTTCACCATGGTGGTCAGCAGCGCGAAGCCGGCGCCGGACTCCATCAGCTGCGTGATCCAGTAGGCGTCGAACTTGACGATGTCGGGCTTGAGCTCCTTGACGCGGTTGATGTCGGAATCATCGGCGCCATAATCGTCGACGGCGATGCGAAAGCCGTTGGCCCGAAGGGCTGCGACGAAGCTGTGCAGGGTCTCCTGCGACGCCGACCGCTGCTCGGTCACCTCGCAGACCACCCGGCGCGGATCGATGCCAGCCTCATGCAGCACCAGCCGCATTTCGCGCAAGGCATTGTCGGCAACGGTGCGCTCGGTGAACACCGATGGGTCGAAATTGACGAAGATCGAGGCCTCCTGCGGCAGGCAGGCGCCGGCGTTCAGAAGATGCAGCGTCCTGGTCAGCGCCTCGACATGCAGGCGGTCAGCGGCCGGACAGGTGCTGAAAAAGCTCATCGGCGATTGCGGCTCGCCGTCGCGGAACGGCCGGATCAGCCCTTCGAACGCGGCCACCGACAGTTTGCCTTCGTTGAAGGCGAAGATCGGCTGGAAGGCGCTTTGCAGCGTGTAGATGCCCCAGACACCGGTGGAGGTGCCGTCGTCCTGACGGATGATGTGGGCAAGCCCGATGCTGCGCGACACGGTTCCTCGCTCCGCAAACTGGCGGATTAAAACTGCAATCCTGCCACGCAAGCCTCTACCGCCCGTTAATGAATTTATTGTTGCCGATCACGGGTCCTTGAGATCTGGATCAGCCGACAATGCTTGCACTGCGCGAAATCATGCGACATGAGAAGCGCCGCGGGCCGCTCCCGGCCCGCGCCGACCTTGCTTGGAGATATCTGGTCATGGCCTTTCTCGCCGACACCCTTTCCCGCGTAAAGCCTTCCGCGACTATCGCGGTGACGCAGAAGGCGCGCGAGCTGAAAAATGCCGGCCGTGACATTATCGGCCTCGGCGCCGGCGAACCGGATTTCGATACGCCCGACAACATCAAGAATGCGGCGATCGAGGCGATCCGTCGTGGCGAAACCAAGTATCCGCCGGTTTCAGGCATCGTGCCGCTGCGCGAGGCGATCGCAAAAAAGTTCAAGCGCGAGAACAATCTCGATTACAAGCCTGAGCAGACCATTGTCGGCACCGGCGGCAAGCAGATCCTGTTCAACGCCTTCATGGCGACACTGAACCCCGGCGACGAGGTCATCATCCCGCGCCCATACTGGGTCAGTTATCCCGAGATGGTGGCGATCTGCGGCGGCACATCCGTGTTTGCCGAGACCTCCATCGACAATGGCTTCAAGCTGACCGCCGCGGTGCTGGAAAAGGCGATCACGCCGCGCACAAAGTGGCTGCTGATGAACTCGCCGTCGAACCCGTCGGGTGCCGCCTATACCGAGGCTGAGTTGCGCGCGCTGGCCGACGTCCTGTTGAAGCATCCGCATGTCTGGACGCTGACCGACGACATGTACGAGCACCTGACCTATGGCGACTTCGTCTTCAAGACCATCGCCGAGGTCGAGCCGAAGCTTTACGAGCGCACGCTGACCATGAACGGCGTGTCGAAAGCCTATGCCATGACCGGCTGGCGCATCGGCTATGCCGCCGGTCCAGTCCAGCTGATCAAGGCGATGGACATGATCCAGGGCCAGCAGACGTCAGGCGCCTGCACCATCGCGCAATGGGCATCGGTCGAGGCACTGAACGGCCCGCAGGACTTCATCGCCAGGAACAAGGCGATCTTCCAGGGCCGGCGCGACCTCGTCGTGTCGATGCTCAACCAGGCGCGCGGCATCACGTGCCCGTCGCCCGAAGGCGCCTTCTATGTCTATCCGTCCTGCGCCCAGCTGATCGGCAAGAAAACCAAAGCTGGCAAGGTCATCGACACCGACGAAACCTTCTGCTCGGAACTGCTTGAGGCCGAAGGGGTCGCCGTGGTGTTCGGCTCGGCCTTCGGCCTTGGCCCGAACTTCCGCATCTCCTACGCCACATCGGAGACGCTGCTTGAGGAAGCCTGCACGCGCATCCAGCGCTTCACGGCATCGCTGACCTGATCGAGCCAGTCTTGAAATTGAAAACCCGGCTTCAGGCCGGGTTTTTGTTGGCAACGACGCCTCCCCACAGGCTCGGCACTCAGCCGCCATATTGGACTGACGTCACCTCTTCCAGCCAGTCGGCGTGGACACCGTCGAGCGCCTCCTGCATGGCGATATGCGTCATCGCCGATTTCGGCGCCGCACCGTGCCAGTGCTTTTCGCCAGGCGCGAACGAGATGACGTCGCCGGCCCTGATCTCCTGGACCGGCTCGCCCCATGTCTGGGCAAGGCCGGCGCCTAAGGTGACATAGAGCGTCTGGCCGAGCGGGTGCGTGTGCCAGTGGGTGCGTGCGCCCGGCTCGAAGCTGACCAGCGTGGCCCGCAGCCGCGCCGGCGCCTCCTTCTCGATGATCGGCGTCTGCAACACGCGGCCGGTGAAGTACTTTTCCGGCGCTATGATGGTCGGCACGCTGCCGCAGGCAATGATCTTCATCGGGGTGATCCTGGAACTGGTGAAGCGATCGGCGACAAACGCCGCCCGACATTTGAGGCAAAAACGCATTTGACGCAAAATGCATTCTCGGCCGATATCATCCCAGGCGCAACCGGCCGTTTCGTGCACCGCCGCAAGACCAGGGTTTTTCGCCCTGGCCAAGGCCGCCGGCTGCAATCGTTTCCAGGGCTATTTCTTCGGCCGGCCGGCGCCGCGCGACAAGGTTGGTCCGTTGCGCGCCGTCCATGCCGAGCCGCTGGCGCTAAGCGCCTGAGGCCACGCCGAAGAGTTTCTATTTTTCTTGCCCTGCCGGCAAACAAGTGGGACGATGACTTTGGGCAGGTGGCGAAACCAAAAGAACCCCGCCCGCGACGGTCGAACAGGCCGGCCGCCGCTCAGGACCGATTGACCACGCCTGAACCATGCATGCCAGTCGGTCCTACGGGAAACGCCTGAGTGGAGGTCAGTCATGGGTACTCGCGCCGGAGGACGACGCACGGGACCGAAATGCATTGCCATAATCGGTCCCTTCGCAAGCGGTAAGACGACACTTCTCGAAGCCATATTGGCCCGCACTGGCTCAATTCCCCGACAAAATCCCGTCTCATCGGGCAACACCGTTTCAGATCATTCGCCAGAGGCGCGCGCCCACGCGATGAGTGTCGAGGCGACCTTCGCCACCACCGAATTCATGGGCGAGCAGCTTACTTTCGTCGATTGTCCCGGCTCCATCGAATTCGCCTTCGAGGCCGAGCCGGTGCTGGCCGCCTGCGACCTCGCTGTGGTCGTTGCCGAGGCCGACGAAAAGAAGATCCCCGCCCTGCAGCTGATCATGCGCAGGCTCGACGATCTTGGCGTGCCGCGCATCCTGTTCCTCAACAAGGTCGACAAGGCAATCGCCGGCGTGCGCGACACGCTGAAGATGCTGCAGCCAGCCAGCGCCGTGCCGTTGCTGCTGCGCCAGATTCCGCTGCGCAAGGATGGCGTCGTCATCGGCTCGATCGATCTGGCGCTGGAGCGGGCCTACATCTATCGCGAATATGCCGAGAGTGAAGTGACCGAAATACCGGGCGACGACAAGGCGCGCGAACTGGAGGCGCGCTTCTCCATGCTGGAGACCCTGGCCGACCATGACGACCAGCTGATGGAACAGCTGCTCGAGGAGATCGAGCCGCCCAAGGACGCCGTCTTCGACGACCTCGCCGCCGATCTGCGCGATGGCGCGGTGACACCGGTGCTGATCGGCACCGCCGAGAAAGGCAACGGCGTGCTGCGCCTCTTGAAGGCGATCCGCCACGACGCGCCCGACATCGAGGCGACCCGCAAGCGGCTCGGCGCGCCCGACGGCGCGGCCACCGTGGCTCAGGTGATGAAGACCATCCACACGCCACATGGCGGCAAGCTGTCGGTGTCGCGCATCCTGTCCGGCCAGGTCGTCGACGGCTCCGAACTCTGGCTGCCCGGCGGCGACACGGCGAAGGTTTCCGGCATCTACCGAATGCTCGGCAAGGACCAGTTCAAGCTCACCATCGCCAAGGCCGGCGACACGGTGGCGCTGGGCAAGCTGGACGAGGTCAAGACCGGCCAGACGCTGAGTTCGGCCAAGGGCGGCATCAAGCCGTTGCTTGAGTTCGAGCCGCCGCAGCCGGTCTTCGCTTTCGCGCTGCGCCCCAAGGAGCGCAAGG
This sequence comes from Mesorhizobium kowhaii, assembly GCF_042431665.1. Taxonomy (NCBI): domain Bacteria; kingdom Pseudomonadati; phylum Pseudomonadota; class Alphaproteobacteria; order Hyphomicrobiales; family Phyllobacteriaceae; genus Mesorhizobium; species Mesorhizobium kowhaii. Next base: position 130,342 of record NZ_JBHLYT010000007.1, on the reverse strand, counting down.
ACGAAGTGAAGATGTCGGCCGCCATCCAGCGGCTGGCCGAGGAAGACCCTTCGCTCAGCCTGCGCCACAACCAAGACTCGGCCGAGACCGTGCTGTCGGGCCATGGCGAGATGCATCTGCGCGTCGTGCGCGAGCGGCTGGAAGGCAAGAACCAGATCCCGGTCGAAGGCCATGCGCCGGCGGTGCCCTATCGCGAGACGATCCGCAAAGCGGCGCAGCAGCGCGGCCGTCACAAGAAACAGTCCGGAGGCCATGGCCAGTTCGGCGACGTGGTGATCGAGATCAAGCCGCTGCCGCGCGGCTCCGGCTTCCAGTTCACCGACACCATCACCGGCGGCGTCGTGCCGAAGACCTATATCCAGTCGGTCGAAACTGGCGTGCGTGACTATCTGAAGTCCGGCCCGCTCGGCTTTCCCGTCGTCGATGTCGCCGTCAACCTGTCGGACGGCTCCTACCACGCGGTTGATTCCTCCGACATGGCCTTCCAGATGGCGGCCAGGCTGGCGATGAAGGAAGGCATGGCCGCCTGCGCACCGGTGCTTCTGGAACCGGTGATGAAGGTCGAGATCGTCACGCCCTCCGACGCGACCTCGAAGATCATCGCGCTCATCCCGCAGCGGCGCGGCCAGATCCTCGGCTATGATGCGCGGCCTGACTGGCCGGGATGGGATGTCGTCGAGGCAACCATGCCGCAAGCCGAGATCGGCGACCTGATCATCGAATTGCGCTCGGCGACCGCTGGCGTCGCCAGCTACCGTGCCGTCTTCGACCACATGGCTGAACTCACCGGGCGTCTCGCCGACGAGGCGATGAACACCAACGGCAAGGCCGCCTGATTCCATCTGATGCATGTCGCCCAAAACTGCGCAGCGGTTTTGGGACAACGACATGCATGAGAACAAGGATGCCACGTTCCCCTCGAACCTCGGTTCGAGGGGCCAAATGAAAACGACGCCCGGCGGGGACCGGACGTCGTTTTATCTGCGGACCGTTTCCTTGGGAGGTAAAACGGCAGGTCCGCCGCATTGGTGCCGTCGAGCTTCGGCGGCAGAAACGGTTCGGACGCGGTAGCCGCCTGAGCCCGGGTCGTCCGAGTGATGCCCCCATCTCCCGCACGACCACACCGCGTCCTATCGTCTGGATAGCACGTGCCGGGCGTCCGTGTCATGTTACCTGAGGTTACATGTCACTGTTACGTGGCAACTCTGATGAATTTTTGAGTCGCTCCGGCAGAGCTCGGGCAACAAAAAAGCCGGATCAACGAAGATCCGGCTGAGTTTGATTGGAAGTGCCTGTTAAGGCTAACCTCCAGAGGGGAACACTCTAGGGCGCTAATGGGAGGAGAACGCGCCCAGGAGATGATCTATATATCTGCTCATCATGCCCAAGAAACAAGCATCTATTTTGCAACACACGCATGCAAAAAGACGCAGGCTGTGGTCTAACCCATTCCGAGAGCCGATAGGACCAGCAAAATCAACGAAACGGAGCGCGCGGAGACGCGATTCTCACTACAGAATCACCAATCGCGATCGGTTTCTGTCCCCAAATGCCAAAAACGCGTAATGACGTGGAAGCAGGCAGCAACCGTTCATTTCTCAGGCAGTCAGGGAGGAAGCACCCAATGCGAACGTTTTCGGCGATCGCCGGCAGCGCGGCGTTCTTCATCGCCGCACCCGGCGTGGTAGCCGGGCTGGTGCCCTGGCTGTTGACCGATCGCTGGGGCTTGCCATGGTCGAGCCTGCCGGGCTTCGTCCCTGTTGGCGGGCTCCTGATCGTCGCCGCGACAGCTGCGCTGCTGCATGCCTTCGGCCGCTTTGCGCTCGAGGGGCTGGGCACGCCCGCTCCGGTCGCGCCGACCGAGAGACTGGTGATCGGCGGCATCTACCGCCACGTCCGCAACCCGATGTATGTCGCGGTGCTGTCGATCATCGTCGGCCAGGCTCTGCTGTTCTCGAGCTGGACGCTTGCCGCCTACGCCGTCATCGGCGCGATCGCCATGGTGTCGTTCGTCAGGCTCTATGAGGAGCCGACATTGGCCCGCCGCTACGGCGCGCAATACGAAGCCTATCGCCACGCCGTGCCCGGCTGGCTGCCTCGGCTGACGCCCTGACGCGGGTGAGCCGAAGAAACCAGGCAGCGCCGTTCCAGGGCATGTCGAGATTCAGGTCAGGCCGGACCGATGACATGCCCTCAAAAAGACCAGCTTCGGGCCTTGGCAATGATGAAATCGCGAAAGACATGCAGCTTGGCCTGGTTCTTCATTGCGTCCGGATAAGCGAAATAGGTGTCGAAGGACGGCACTTCGGTCGCCGGCAGCAATTGCACCAGGTCGGAGTCCTTGCTGATCACATAGTCGGGCAGCATGGCGATGCCGGCGCCGCCCTGCACCGCACGTTTGATCGACAATATGTCGTTGATCTGCAGCGTCGGCACCCTTTGTCCGCCTTCGAAATCGCCAACCGTTTCCAGCCAGTTCAGCTCCGACAGATGCGACGGCACCGGCACGCCGAAGGTGACGATGCGATGGCTCTTCAGTTCGGCCACGGAAGCCGGCTTGCCGTGCTTGGCGACATAGGTGGGTGAGGCATAGAGGTGGAAATGCACGGTGAACAGGCGGCGTTGGATCAGGTCCGGCTGCTGCGGCTGGCGCAGCCGGATGGCGCAATCGGCCTGGCGCATGGTCAGGTCCAGTTCCTCATTGGCGAGGATCAGTTGCAGGCTGATTTCTGGATAGAGCTCGATGAACTCCTGCACCCGCTCGGTCAGCCAGCCGGCGCCCAGCCCGACGGTGGTCGTCACCCTGAGCACGCCGGAGGGGCGGTCCTTGGTCTCGGTCAGCCGCGACTTGATGGTTTCGAGCTTCATCAGCACGTCATGCGCCGTGCGGAACAGCATTTCGCCCTGCTCGGTCAGCACCAGCCCGCGGGCGTGGCGGTTGAACAGCGGCACGCCGACATCATGCTCGAGCGCGCTGACCTGCCGCGAGATCGCCGATTGCGACAGATGCAATGTCTCGGCCGCATGGGTAAACGACCCCGCCTCCGCCGCAGCGTGAAACACGCGTAGCTTGTCCCAGTCCAACGCCATGATTCCCCTCGTTCCGTTTTGGCGTCTGAATGAAAAATCAGGCTTTTACACGGCCTTTATAAGCCGCTTTCTGAACTCTCTCTACTCCGCCGCTTCGCGGAGCACTTCGATGCCGGCCAGATACTTCTCCGCCTCGAGTGCCGCCATGCAGCCGAGCCCTGCCGCCGTCACCGCCTGGCGGTAGATTTCGTCGGTCACGTCGCCCGCCGCGAACACGCCGGGAACGTCGGTGCGGGTCGAATCCGGCGCCGTCCACAGATAGCCGTTCGGCTTCTGCTTCAGCTTGCCGGCAAACAGCTCGACCGCCGGCGCGTGGCCGATGGCCACGAACACGCCGTCGACCTTGAGATGCGTTTCCTGGCCGGTCACCGCATTGCGCAACTTCAGGCCTTCGACCGAAGGCGGCAGCGGCGCCTTGCCGGGACGTCCGGTGATCTCGTCGACGATCGTGTCCCAGATGACACGGACATTGTCCTTCTTCAGGAGCCGCTCGCGCAGGATCCGCTCGGCGCGGAAATCGTTGCGCCTGTGGATGACGGTCACGCTCTTGGCCAGGTTCGACAGATAGAGCGCCTCTTCCACCGCCGAATTGCCGCCGCCGATCACCGCGACATCCTTGCCGCGGTAGAAGAAGCCGTCGCAGGTGGCGCAGGCCGAGACGCCGAAGCCCATGAAGGTCTGTTCGGTCGGAATGCCCAGCCATTTGGCTTGCGCGCCGGTGGCGATGATCAGCGCGTCGGCCGTGTAGGTGGTGCCGGAATCGCCCTTGGCGCGGAACGGTCGCACATTGAGGTCGACCTCGGTGATGATGTCGTTGATGATGTCGGTGCCGACGTGTTCGGCCTGCTTCAGCATCTGCTCCATCAGCCACGGACCCTGGATGGGGTCGGCGAAGCCGGGATAGTTCTCGACATCGGTGGTGATCATCAACTGGCCGCCCTGCTGCAGGCCGGCGACCAGCATCGGCTTCAGCATGGCGCGCGCGGCGTAGACCGCCGCCGTATAGCCGGCCGGGCCGGAACCGATGATGAGAACGGGCGCATGCTTGGTGTTCATCTGGAAGCCTCTGCGGAGGACTGCCGGCAATTGCGGCATGGAAAACTCGTCGATATCGCGCGTAATGTAAGTGTTGCCCACGACGCCAGCAAGGCAAGTTGGCATTCGTCCCCGGAAAGCTTTGTCGCACCCTGTCGCTGCTTTGATCCTCCGAAATATTCCGAGCGAGGGATGGAATGGACAGCGAAGTCGTTTAATTACAAAATCACGCAAGATTCTTGCGTGTTGCCCCTGACTTATCGAGAGCCCTCATGCCGCTCAAGGCCGATCTCGACGCCATCGACTGGAAGATCCTGCGCGAACTTCAGGCTGATGGGCGCATGACCAATGTCGAACTGTCGAACCGCGTTGGCATTTCGGCGCCGCCGTGCCTGCGCCGCGTCAAGCGGCTGGAGGAAGCCGGCATCATCCGCGGCTACCGTGCCCTGCTCAACGCGCCGGCGCTTGGCCTCGATGTCGTCGCCTTCTGCCTGATCGGCCTGCATCACCAGGCCGATGCCGAGCTGCGCACCTTTGCCGAGCGCACCCGCGGCTGGCCGATCGTGCGCGACGCCTGGATGGTGTCGGGGGAATCCGATTTCCTGCTGCATTGCGTGGCGAGCGACCTCGGTGCCTTCCAGACCTTCGTCATCGAGGAACTGACCTCGACCCCGAATGTCGACACGGTGCGCACCGCACTCACCATCCGCCGGATCAAGGACGAAGGACTGGTCTCGTTTGCACAGCCTTGAGGCCGGTGGACGGCGGCACCACATCGAGCGTGCCCGGTCGAGGCGAATTCCCGGCTTCGCCTTACCAGGGCCGCTTTCGCATTCGACAGGCTCTGGTGTAGAAAGCGGTGGCATTCTGCCTGTCATGGCCGCCATGTTGGTTTCCTAAGGCAATTTCAGGAAAGCGTGTACGGTTTTTCGTCCGGGATTGCGTAAAAAACAGTTGGCGCAAGCAGCATAATTTCCCAGAACAGTGTGCCGTAGAGTGGGATCATGACTCGATTTTCTAGCCCGGTTTCGGCGCTTATCATCTGCATGAACGAAGCCGACATGATCGGCCCTTGCCTGGAAAGCGTCGACTTCTGCGCCGAGATCATCGTCGTCGATTCAGGTTCGACGGATAACACCCTGGACGTCATTCAAGCGTTCATCGCCAAGGGCTACCCGATAAGGCTGTTTCACAACGACTGGCCGGGTTTTCCACGGCAGCGGCAATTCGCGCTTGATCAAGCGACGCAGCCATGGTGCCTTTCGATTGAAGCCGATGAGGCCGTCGACGACCTACTCAGGCAGTCGATCATGACCGTGACGCAGCCTCGGAATGACACCATCGACGGATGGTACGTAAGACGCCGCGACAAGCTGAAAGGCTATGGCTATGCGCACCGCTGGGTGCTGCACAACAGGCTGCTGCGTCTTTTCCGCCGCGACAAGGCCACCATGGACATTGACCTGCGGGTCCACGAATCGTTCGAGGTGCCGGGCGAAACCGGTACGATTGAAAATGGCGTGTTGCTGCATCGCCGCGAAATGACCATCGCGGAGGACCTGGCGAGGGCCAACAGCTACTCCGGCCTCAAGGTTGCCACGCTGGTCGAGAGAGGCAAGAAGCCCGGCTTGATAAGGCTGGTCCTGTCGCCGCTCGGCAACTTCCTGAAATTCTATCTGGCCAAGCGCTACTTCCTGTGCGGCCGGCACGGCTTCGTCTATTCGATGATGGTGATGGTGTATTCGTTCGCCACCGAGGCCAAGCTTTATGAAGCTTCGCGAGACAACGACCCGGCGTGAGCCGTCACGGCTCGCCTGACACCGCGCCGAGTGTCGCTATTGCGGCGAGCAGGCCGCCAAAATCCTCGCGATCGCGCCAGGGCCTGACCGCGAAGCCCGATTGAACAACCGCTTCGCCGTCGACCAGCCAGCCCTGCGAGAGGCCGGCACGCTGTCCCGCCTCCATGTCCGCCGGCTTGTCGCCGACGATCAGCGAGCGCTGCAGATCGAGCCCGAAACGTCTGCCCGCCTCCAGCAGCATGCCCGGATTGGGCTTGCGCATCGGATGATCGGCGATCGCAAGCGGCCCCTCGCCCGCCTCGTGATAGGCGCAGGCGAGGACCATATCCACGAACGCGTTGTCGGCGCGCAGCAGGTCGAGCACGCAGCCGTTGACGGCGGCGAAATCGCCCCAGCCGTAATAACCGCGCGCAATGCCCGACTGGTTGGTGACGATGATGACGGGAATGCCGGCCCGATTGGCGGCACCGATCGCCGCAGCGATATCCTCGCGCAGCACCATTTCGGCCGGATCATCGGGATAGCCGGTATCGACATTGATGGTGCCGTCGCGGTCAAGGAACAGCGCCGGAGTGCCGGCGGGAAACATCTTCGAGCCGACCCGCTCGACCCACAGGCCGGGCTCCTGGAGCGGATAGGGTTCGGGCTTCACGACAGCGTCCCGTCAGCCATTGCTGAGACGCGCTTCGACCACTTCGCACAGATGGTGATAGAGGCACAGATGCCCCTGCTGGATGATCGGCGTCGAGGTCGAGGGCACGTTGAGCAGGATGTCGGACAGCGGCTTGAGCTTGCCGCCGGTGTCGCCGGTCAGGCCGATCACCGTCATGTCCATCATCCGCGCCTGTTCGGCGGCGGCGAGAATGCTCGGCGAATTGCCGCTGGTCGAGATTGCCAGCAGCACGCCGCCCGCCGAGCCATGCGCCTCGACCTGGCGCGAAAACACCGTGTCGAAGCCATAATCATTGCCCCAGGCGGTCAGCACCGCGGCATTGGCCGGCAGCGCGATGACATTGTAGGCCTTGCGCTCCTTGAGGAAGCGGCCGACCAGTTCGCCGGCGATGTGGATGGCATCGCTGGCCGAGCCGCCATTGCCGCAGATCAGGAAGGCTTTGCCCTGCGAAAGAGCCGTCACGACGGCGCTCACTGCCCGCTCCATCTCGTTGGTCAGGTCGCGCTCGACCATGGCGGAAATCGCGGCCGCCGAGCGGACCAGGTAGTCGTTCAAGTCAGACATGAATTCCTCAGTTGGTGGTGCCGCCAGCGCGCAATTTGCCAATGGTGCTGGTGGTGCTTTTGCCGGCGACGAGATCGACCAGCACGACGCGTCCGCCCGCTTTCTTCACCACATCGGCACCGACCACGGTGTCGATCGTGTAGTCGGCGCCCTTGACCAATATGTCGGGCAGCAGCACTTCAATCAGCGCCAAGGGCGTGTCTTCCTCGAACACCACGACCGCATCGACCGAGGCAAGGGCTGCGAGCACGCAGGCGCGGTCATGCTGGTCGTTGACCGGCCGCCCGGCACCCTTCAGCCGCCGCACCGAGGCATCGCTGTTGAGGCCGAGCACCAGCCGGTCGCACTGGCTGCGCGCCGCGTGCAAGAGACTGACATGACCGGCATGCAGGATGTCGAAGCAGCCATTGGTGAAGCCGACGCTCAAGCCCTCTTCCTTCCACGCCGCCACCATGCGTGCGGCTGACGTGGCATCGAGGATGGCGTCCTTGTGGGCGGTCGGCCCGTGCGAGCGGAACAGCGCACCGGTGAGTTCCTCGACCGTCAGCCGCGCTGTGCCGCGTTTTCCCACCACGACGCCGCCGGCGGCATTGGCGATCGAGGCCGCCGCGACGGGGTCGGCACCGGCCGCCAGCGCCAATGCAAAGCTCGCGATCACCGTATCGCCGGCGCCCGAAACGTCGAACACTTCGCGCGCCTGGGTCGCGATGTGGCGCGCCTCGGTCGGGCCGACCACGCTCATGCCCTTTTCGCTGCGCGTCGCAACGACGAAGTCGAAGCCATGCGCTGAAATCAGCTGGCGTGCCGCCGCCACGATCTCGTCATCGGCGAATACCGCATGGCCGACGGCTTCGCCAAGTTCCTTGCGATTGGGGGTGATGGCGGTCGCTCCGGCATAGCGCGCATAGTCGCGGCCCTTCGGATCGACCAGCACCGGCTTTCCCGCCTCGCGGCAGATGGCGATCAGGTCGCCGGCGACGCCGTCGAGCAATATGCCCTTGCCGTAGTCGGACAGGATGACGATGTCGGCGCGCGTCAGCGCCGCGCGGAAATGCTGGATCAGGCCGGCGCGCTCCGCGGCGCCGAGCGGCTTGATCTCCTCCTCGTCGAAGCGCAGCACCTGCTGGTTGAGCGCGCTGAAGCGGCTCTTCGACGAGGTCATGCGGCCACGCTCCTGCGCCAGACCCGCCGTGTCGGCGCCGAGTTCGCGCAGCATGCGCACAAGATTGTCGCCGGCGGCGTCAGTGCCGATCACCGACACGGGAACCGCGGATGCGCCGAGCGAGACGATGTTGGCGACGACATTGCCGGCGCCGCCCATCGTCGAGGTTTCGCCGCGCCCGTGCAGCACCGGGATCGGCGCTTCCGGCGAGATCCGTTCGATGACGCCATTGACGAAACGGTCGAGGATGAAGTCGCCGACCACCAGCACGGTGGCCTGGCCGAACCGCGCAATGGCGCGGTGCAGGGGTTCGGGAGAAGGCGGATTGTGCTTGATCATGTCACTGGCAACGCTTGGAAAAGGCCGATTTCAATCTTGCAGGGTATCATCAATCGACGGGCCGGATCGTTCATGGCGAAGCCGATATACCGCAAATCCACGCAGCGCAACGGCTGGCCATGGCCGCGATGGCCCAGGCGGTCAGCTCTTCTGCAAGGCGACATGGACACCCAGCCCGACCAGCACCGCGCCGCCGGCCCGCTGCATCAGGCGCTGTGCGCGGCTCGAACGCCGCAGCCGGCCGATCACGGCACCCGCCAGGAACACGCAGACGACATCTGCCGAAGAAAACATCAGATTGACGATGGTGCCCAACACGACGAACTGCAGCCAGACCGGAAATGCCGCCGAGGCATCGATGAACTGCGGCAGGAAGGCCATGAAGAAGATTGCCGTCTTCGGATTGAGCACCTCGACGGTGATGCTCTCGAAAAAGGCGCGCCGCGCCGATTTCCGCTCGATCGCGGGCAGCGCCGCATCGCCCTCCACGCGCTTGCGGAACAGCGAGACGCCGAGCCAGATCAGGTAGAGCGCGCCGACCAGCTTGACCGCCATGTAGAGCGTCGGCACGGCGTGGAACAGCACCGACAGGCCGGCGGCAGCGGCGAAGACATGCACGTAGCCGCCCAAGTGGATGCCAAGCGCCGCGGTCAGCCCGGACCAGCGGCCGCGCGCCATCGTCTGCGCTGCGGCATAGAGCATGGCCGGGCCGGGAATGTAGGCGAAGATCGCCGTGGTGGCGAAAAACGCGATGAGCAGTTCGGTCGACGGCATTCTTTGTCCCTCACGATCATGCCGGGCTGCACAAACCGACTGAAGCGGAAGCTTTGCGGCGCCACTGTGACATCCGCTCCGTTGCCTGCTTTATCGACAGCCCACCTTGCCTCCCTTATAAGGGCCGGAATCGGCAAGCGAAACGCGTATCAGGGCCAACAACATGATCATCGTCACGGGCGGCGCCGGCATGATCGGCTCCAACATCGTCGCCGCGCTCAACGCCGAAGGCCATGACGACATCCTGGTCGTCGACGACCTTACCGACGGCCACAAAATTTCCAATCTCGCCGATTTGCGGATAGCCGACTATCTCGACAAGGACGATTTGCTGCCCCGCATGGAGGCAGGCTCGCTCGGCCGCATCGAGGCCGTCTTCCACCAGGGCGCCTGCTCGACCACCACCGAATGGAACGGCAAGTTCATGATGGAGGTGAACTACGCCTTCTCGAAACGGCTGCTGCATGCCAGCCAGGCGCTGCGCGTGCCCTTCCTCTACGCTTCCTCGGCCTCCGTTTACGGCGGCGGCGCCGATTTTCGCGAGGACCCGGCGCTGGAGCGGCCGCTTAACGTCTATGCCTATTCCAAGAAGCTGTTCGACGACTATGTCAGGCGCACCATCTTCGATACCGACCATTCGCAGGTTGCAGGCCTGCGCTACTTCAACGTCTATGGCCCGCGCGAGGCGCACAAGGGCGCCATGGCTTCGGTCGCCTTCCATCTGTTCAACCAGGTCGAACGGGGCGAGAACCCAAAACTGTTCGGCGCCTATGATGGGTTCGGACCCGGCGAACAAAGCCGCGACTTCATCCATGTCGGCGATGTCGCCGACGTCAATCTGTGGCTGTGGAAGCGCGGCTCGAGTGGCATCTTCAATTGCGGCACCGGCCGCGCCCAGCCGTTCCGCGCCATCGCCGAAACGGTGATCGACACGTTGGGTAAAGGCGAGATCGAGTTCATCGAATTCCCCGACCATCTCAAGGGCAGCTACCAGAGCTTTACACAAGCTGATATGTCCCGTTTGCGCGCAGTCGGTTACAATGGCCAATTCCGGACAGTGGAAACCGGTGTCAGAGACTATGTCGAATGGCTGAAAGCCCAACGATCCTCGTGATCGGCCCACGCTGGGTGGGCGACATGGTGATGGCGCAGTGCCTGTTTTCGGCGCTGAAAGAGCTGCATCCCAACGCAGCGATCGATGTGCTGGCGCCGGCCTGGGCCGCACCGCTGGTCAAGCGCATGCCCGAAATCCGCCAGCAGATCGACTTTCCGCTGAAACCCGGCGCGCTCGAATTCACCCATCGCCGCCGCTTCGGCCGCTTGCTGCGCGGCCGCTACGACATGGCCTATGTCCTGCCGGGCAGCTGGAAATCGGCGCTGATTCCGTTCTTTGCCCGCATTCCGCGCCGTTTCGGTCATTTGCGCGAAATGCGCTATGGCCTGTTGACCGACATCGTGCCGCTGCCCGACAGCGTCAAACGACGCACGGCGCAGGCCTATTTCGGCCTCGCCCAGGGCGGCAGCTTCCGGGCGCCACGCCTGACCGTGGACGCGAAAAACCAGGTCGCCCTGCTCGACCGCTTCGGGCTGGCGCCGCAGAAATTCGTCGCCCTGATGCCCGGCGCCGAGTTCGGCCCGGCCAAGCGCTGGCCGAGCGAAAGCTATGCCGGGCTTGCCCGTGATTTTATGGCGAAGGGTTTGAAGGTCGCGCTGTTCGGCTCGAAGAACGACCGCGACGTGACGGCGGAGATAGCCGCCCTCGCCCCCGGCGTTGTCGACCTCGCCGGCCAGACGCGGCTGGAGGACGCCATCGACCTCATCTCAGTGGCAAGGCTGGCGGTGTCCAACGACAGCGGGCTGATGCATGTCGCCGCCGCCGTCGGCACGCCGATCGTTGCCGTCTATGGCTCGACCTCGCCGCAAAATACACCGCCGCTGGCCGAACGGCGCGAACTGGTCTGGCTCGGCCTGTCCTGTTCGCCTTGCCACCAGAAGGTCTGCCCGCTCGGCCACCTCAACTGCCTGAAGACGCTTGAAGTCGGGCAGGTCGCGGCGGCGGCGAAACGCCTGCTGGAAATCCCGGCAGCCGCATGAAGGTCCTCATCGTCAAGACGTCGTCGATGGGCGATGTCATCCACACCTTTCCGGCCGTCGAGGATGCCCGCCTTGTCAGGCCGGACGTATCCTTCGACTGGTGCGTGGAAGAGGCATTCGCCGGCATCGTGGCGCTGCATCCGGCGATCGACAGTATCCACACGGTGGCGATCCGGCGTTGGCGCAAGGCACTGCTCGACGGCGGCACCTGGCGCGAGGCGGCCGCCTTGCGCCGCACCTTGCGCGAATGCCGCTATGACCTCGTCATCGATGCGCAGGGCCTGCTGAAATCAGCCCTGGTGGCACGACAGGCGGGCGCACCGATCGCCGGCTTCGACCGGTCGAGCGCGCGCGAACCTTCAGCGACGCTGTTCTACGACGTCACCTACGCCGTGCCGCGCGACCTGCACGCCATCGAACGAACGCGGCGGCTGTTCGGGCTGGCGCTTGGCTATCAGCCCGATCTTTCGAGACTGGACTCCGGCATCGTCCCGCCGCCCGGCAATCTGGCCGGCATCGCCGGAAAAATCGCCTTCCTGCTGCACGGCACCAGCCGTGAGGACAAGAAATGGCCGGTCCAAGACTGGATCGAAACCGCCCGCCTGCTGGTTGAAAGAGAAATGACGCCGGTCACCACATGGTCGAACGAGTGTGAAAAGGCGGCGGCCGAAGCGATCGCGAACGCCGTACCGCCAACGATCGTAGTCCCAAAATCACCACTGGCCGACATCGCCGCGATCATCGGCCGCTCGACGCTGGTCGTCGGCGCCGACACCGGGCTGACCCATCTCGCCAGCGCCTTCGGTCTGCCGACGGTTGCGGTTTTTCTTGCCACCGAGCCCGGCCTCACCGGCCCGCGCGGGCCCTATGCGTCGACGCTCTTGGCCGCACCCGGGGAGCGTATTGCGCCGGCGGAAGTGGTGGGCGAGGCAGAGAGGCTGCTGGAGCTTGGTCGGACCAGTACCGGCAGAGATTGATTTATTCCATCAATTCAATTGGAAACGTTGGCGCCGCCCCTCATTGCCCTGCCGGGCATTTCTCCCCGTATAGTGACGGGGAGAAAGAAGCTGGCCGCAACGCCAACGCCTTACTTGCAACGCTAAAAATTGGCGAAATTATTGATGAAGGCGTCCTTCTCCCCGTTCACGGTGAGAAGATGGCGGCAGCCAGATGAGGGGCGGCGCGGCGTTTGAGATTGAAACAAAGGCCCCCGCTTTGGATCCCTAAATAAACTGCACCTGGACGATCTCATAACCCCTGGCACCACCTGGCGCGTTGACCTCGATGGCGTCGCCGACTTCCTTGCCGATCAGCGCGCGCGCGATTGGCGAGGAGATCGAGATGCGGCCGGACTTCACGTCGGCTTCCTGGTCGCCGACGATCCGGTAGGTCTTCTTTTCCTCTGTGTCCTCGTCGACCAGCACCACGGTGGCGCCGAACTTGACCTTGTCGCCGCTGAGCTTGCTGACATCGATCACTTCGGCGCGCGCGATATAATCTTCAAGCTCGTTGACCCGGCCCTCATTGAGGCTCTGCGCCTCTTTGGCGGCATGGTATTCGGCATTTTCGGAAAGGTCGCCATGCGAGCGCGCCTCGGAGATCGCCTCGATGATGCGCGGCCGCTCCTCCTGCTGGCGCCAGCGCAGCTCTTCCTTCAATGACGCGAACCCCTCGCCTGTCATCGGGACCTTGTTCATGATGCCTGACCTTTCCTGCTGCCACCCCCGCGTTTCGGGGAAAGCCTTGTCGATGGGTACAAAAAGAAAACGGTCCGACAGCCTCGGGCTAACGGAACCGTTTCACCGCAATTTCCCTGAATATAGCAATCTTCGCGGGTTTTTCACGCCCAAAAATCGGTTTTGCAAAAATCATCTACTGCTTTCACAAATGCCGTCGCTGCTTTCGCAAATGCCGTGGCGGCAGATGCGAACCTGTGATGGCCGGCAACAAAAAATCCGGCCGCGATCGCTCGCGGCCGGATTGAGGCGCGCTGGAGCCGAATCAGCTCCGCATGAAATGGTCGATCTGCTCCGACAACATGCCGTATTCGCGCGAACCCTTGCCGGTCCGCTTCTCGATTTCCATCAGCTGCTGCTGGGCACCGGCCAGATCGCCGATCTGCAGATGCGCTTCGCCGAGATATTCGCGCACCAGCGTGTAATTGGGATCGATGCGCAGCGCTTCCTCATAGTAGCCGAGGCCGACGGTGACGCGGCCGGAATGGCGGTGCGAATAGCCGAGATAGTTGAGGATGCGCGGATCCTGCTTGTTGGCGGCGAGGCTGAGCACGGCGATCGCCTCGTCATAGCGCCCGGCCATCGCCAGCGCATGGCCTGCATCATAGATGCTGTCGTCGTCCAGCATGCCTTCCTGGGGTGCGACGCACTTTTTCTTCTTCTTGTCCCAGACCTCCCCCTTTTTGCACTGGGTGACGGTCTGATCGCTGCCACCGCTACTGCCGGCGGCGAACGCCGGAACGGCAAGGAACTGCAGCGCGACAAGGGCAGTCGCCGCCTGGATCAGCATTCTTTTATGCATCGAAGCCTCCTTGAGGGGTGAGAATGCAACATTAACGCCGGACGGCCTGGGTTTCATCCCGAAAAAAAGCAAGCGGGAGAACATCAGGTGACGGATGCTGCAAATCCGCTATCATCCGAGCAAACGACCTGACGGAGACGGCCCGTGCAGCGGCGGCTTGAAAAGGACTGGGAGCTTTCGATCGGCCCCGACACCGTGCGCCTGTTCATCCTCAAGGCCAAGGCACTGAGCGCCGCTGTCAACGAAGACTACGCCGATGGCGCAGAACACGAGGTCGAACTCGATGGCGAGGCCCATGTCAACCACCATCATGACGGCCTTGCCGAGGAAAGTTCCGAAAACCTCACCGAGGAAGAGCTGCGCGAGCTGATCAACGACCTCAATGTCGATGAAGCAGCAGAACTGGTCGCGCTGGCCTGGATCGGTCGCGGCGACTACGACGCCGCCGAATGGGCGGACGCCCTTGCGGCTGCGCGCGAACGCGCCAACAAGCGCACGGCAAAGTATCTGCTTGGCATGCCGCTGCTTGCCGACTGGCTGGAGGAAGGGCTGGAAGCGATCGGCGCGTAACGTCGTGGTTACCGTTCGTGATGCGGCCAAGGCAACCTCCTTGCGGCGGCGCCGTTGAGGGCCATGGGGTCGATTGTCTTTTCCCAAACCTGCAGGATTGCACTGGTCGTAGCCATCGCGGCTGTGCTGGTTACGCCCGCCGACGCGAGACATCGCCATCGGCACCACAAGCCGTTGACACCGCGGGTGGAGCAGCCGCTGACACCGCGGGTCGACCGGCCGCTGAAACCGCGGGGCAGGCATCCGCTGAAACGGCGGGGCGAGCAGCCGGTCGCGTCGGGCCCGACACAGACACAGACACAGCAGAAAACGCTGGATCCGTTGACATCACCTGCCGACGTTCCGGTGCCTCAGCCACGTCCCGCAGACGCGCAGAAGGCCGACGCTTCAAAGAAGGAGGAGCTGAAGACACAAGGTCCAAAGAGCGGCGGAGCGGGCCGGTTCAATGAAGAAAAGTCTCATCGGAAAAAGCAGGCGCGCCCCGAACCATCGGCCGATTCGGGAAGTGAACCGGAGCCGCCGGCTGTAGCGCCGACGCCACCACAAAAGCCTGGGACCGCAGAGCCCGGGGTTGAGCCACCGGCCGTCGCCCCGCAGCCGCCGCAAAAGCCGGCGGATGCAGGTGACGAGAAAATGCTCCCCGACCCGCGCTCGGCCGATCTCCCCGACGGGAAAATGCCCGAAGAGGAAGTCGCTTGCCGCGAGCGACTGAAGACGCTCGGCGTCGAGTTCGAGGAACACAAGGCGGAAAGCAATCCCGAAATCGGCTGCTCGATCCCCTACCCAATCGTCCTGAAGACACTTGGCAAGTCAATCGCCATCGCCCCCGGCACCGAGCTCAATTGCCCGATGGCCGAGGTGGCGGCGCGTTTTGCCGCAAATGTCATCCAGCCGGCGGCGAAAGCCGATTTCGGCGCCGATCTGAAATCGATCGGCCAGGCATCGGCCTTTGTCTGCCGGCCGCGCCACGGCACACGAAAACTGTCGGAACACGCCTTCGGCAACGCGCTCGACATCGCCAGCTTCACGCTGTCGGACGGCAAGAAGGTCGAAGTCGGCCCGACGCCGCCGGAAAAAGACGCGAAATTCCTCAACGCCGTGCGCAAGGCAGCCTGCGGACCGTTCAAGACCGTGCTCGGACCAGGTGCCGACCCCGACCATGCCTTGCATTTCCATCTCGATCTCGAGCCGCGCCGCCATGGCGGCACCTTCTGCCAGTGAGCATGGTCGGCCGAGACCGCGTGCCGCAATTCGGCCGCAGGCATGAACGTGGGCACTGAGTTTTCCTTTACCCTTGATCGTTAAAATGCCGGACATCTGGGAACAGGACTCCGCCAATGGCCGGCAAATTTCGCGCCGTTTTTTCAGCCGCCGCGCGCCGATCGAAACGTGCAGCGATGGTGGCCGCCGGCCTTGCCCTCGCGGCGGTTTCGGCCTGCAACACCGGCAGCGTGATGTCGCTTGAACCGGCTGTCGATGTCGGCTCCCAGACGGCTGCCGTGCCGCAATACACGGGCATGCAGAAGCTTGTTCCCTCCAATCCCTACATGACGACCGCCGCCTATCCGCGCATGGATGAGCCGATGTCGCCGGTCGACCAGATGCCGGCCAGCGAAACCGACTGCCGCCAGCAGCTGAAGCGCCTCGATGTCGCCTACACCGACCTGGCGCCCATCCATGAAGGCCAGTGCGGCATCGATTATCCGGTCAAGGTCTCGGCCATCGGCAGCATCCAGATGAAGCCTGCCGCCACGCTGACTTGCGACATGGCCGCCACCTTCGCCGGCTGGACGAAGAACGAACTCGTTCCCTCCGCCCGCTGGCGCTATTTCTCCGGCGTCAAGACCATCCACCAGGGCTCCAGCTATTCCTGCCGCAACATCGCCGGCGAAGGCGTGCTGTCGGAGCATGGCAAGGGCAACGCGCTCGACGTCATGAGCATCGAACTCAACAATGGCGACGACATCGACGTGCGCAAGCCCGGCCTGTTTGCCTTCCGCACCCGCGGTTTCCTCAACAATGTGCGCGCCGACGGCTGCCAGTATTTCACCACAGTGCTTGGCCCCGGCTACAATTACGACCACCGCAACCACTTCCACTTCGACATCAAGAACCGCAGGAACGGTTATCGCGCCTGCCGCTAGGGCACGATCCCGAAAAGTGGATACCGGCTTCGGAAAAGATCGTGCTCAAACACCGAGATAGAGCCCATCCCGATTCCATCGGCATGGGACAGACTCTAGCAAAAGATCAGGCGGGACCAGCGCCACCGGTGGAAGCGATGATTTGGCGCGCCACCAGATCCTGGATATGCCACAAATTCCTGTCGCGAATACCGCTCTCCTCAAGTTTGCCGACGGTCCGGAACAGATACTGCGCCGACGAGCCCCAATGTCCGGCAGCCCGGGCCAGCGTGTCGGCAACCTGTTCCAACGGCTGCCGGCCGGCGTAGGCCCTGCCGTCTGGCGCGGCGACGAAAGCCAGGGCGATCAGCGGACCCTCCTTGGTCCCGACCTTGATCCAGCGCGGCACGTTGGTTGGCGGGTTCGCATCGATCTCCCGGCGCAGCAATTGGCCGAGCTGTCCGAAATGATCTTCGGCCGGCAGTCTGTAAACAATGCCGTTGCAACTGCCACCACGGTCGAGGGCCAACATCAGGGCCGGCAAATCGCGGGTTCCGCGCCAGCGCGTCAGCTTCAGGCAGAATGAGCGGTGCCACCCTTGCGCCGTGGCCGGGCGCTGTTCGACATGGACGAATTCGGGATTCCAGATTAGCGAACCGTAGGCAAAGACCCACAGCGTTTCGGGTTGGTATTCGACAAGCAGCTGTTCGACAAGGTCATCGAACTCCGCGTCGGTATGTTCGCTGGTTCCAGGCTCTGGACCGGGATCAGGCTCGATACGATCGACCTTGGCGACGAGGTCGGCGGTCAACGCCATCGATCTTTGGCCTGCCGGCTTTCGCTTCATTCCTGCCCCCTCGCAAAAACCATGGCTGACGATAGACCGACTGCGCGCGCCTGGCCATTGATTTCCAGTGTTCGTCAGGCAACAGATACCGCACAGATCGAGCGTCCTTCATGAGCCAGCGAAGTTTTCGGCGACGCGTTGCAATCTGGGTGGCGGCCTTCCTGGCCGCCTATCTGGCGCTCGCCTATTTCGCCGCGCCGGAATTCTGGACATTCCGGGATCGCGGCTTTCGCACCCAGCGCTTCGAGATGGTGACGCACACGCCGCAAGGCATTCCGGGTGATCCGATCAATGTCGGCCTTGTCGGCACGCAAAAGGAGGTCGTCCATGCCTTCGCCGTCGCCGGCTGGGACACGGCCGACGCCGTGACCTTGAAGACCGCGATCGAGATCGGTGAAAGCGTGCTGTTCGACCATCCCTATCCCGATGCGCCGGTCAGCCGGCTGCTGTTCGACGGCCGCGCCCAGGATCTTGCTTTCGAAAAACCGGTGGGAGCCAGCGCCGACCGGCGTCATCATGTCCGCCTTTGGCAGACCGGCGCGACCGGCGATGACGGCCGGCCGCTATGGCTTGGTTCGGCCAGCTTCGATCGCGGCGTGGGGCTGAGCCACGATACCGGCGCCATCACCCATCATATCGGCCCCGACATCGATGCCGAACGCAATTTCCTGATGCGCGATCTGGCCACCGCCGGCACGCTGATCTCGACCAGCGACATGGCCGGCATCGGCGCCACCAGCACCGGGCGCAATGGCGGCGGCGATCCCTATTTCACCGACGGCGAGGCAGTTGTCGGCGTGTTGAAACAACTGCCATGAGATCATTTGCCCAAAAGTGGTTCCGGTTCTGGGACAACGACATGCATCAGAACAAAGACTTAAAAGCGCGACGCCCGGATCCGTTTGAAGGCGACGCGCTTTAGCTATTTTCGAAAACCGCGCCGCAATGCTATTGACCGCTCATGCTGTACGTTGAAATCGCTATCGTGGTCGTCCTCATCTGTGTGAACGGCCTTTTGTCGATGTCCGAGCTCGCCATTGTCTCGTCGCGCCCGGCCAGGCTCAAGGCGATGATCGACCGCGGCGTCAACGGCGCCGGTCGTGCCCTTGAGCTTGGCTCCAATCCCGGCAAATTCCTGTCCTCGGTGCAGATCGGCATCACTTTGGTCGGCGTTCTCTCCGGCGCGTTTTCCGGCGCCACGCTGGGCGACCGGCTGGCCACCTTACTGGCCTCGAACGGCATGCGCGAAAACGTCGCCGATCCGCTTGGCGTCGGCATCGTCGTCGCCATCATCACCTATTTCTCGCTGATCGTTGGCGAGCTGGTGCCCAAGCAGATCGCCTTGCGCGATCCTGAACGCGTGGCCGCGCGGGCGGCCCCGGCAATGACCATCCTTGCCACCGTCTCGGCCCCTCTGGTCTTCCTGCTCGACATTTCCGGCCGCGCCATATTGTGGCTGCTCGGCCAGCGCGGCGAAAGCGAGGAGAAGGTCACCGACGAGGAGATCAAGATGCTGGTCGCCGAGGCCGAGCATCACGGCACCATCGAATCCGACGAGCGGCGCATGATCGCCGGCGTCATGCGGCTTGGCGACCGCGCCGTACGCGCCGTGATGACGCCGCGCACCGAGGTCGACTGGATCAATCTGCAGGCCGACGAGAGCGCCATTCGCAAGCTTTTGATGGAGACCCAGCATTCGCGCCTGCCGGCGGGCGATGGCGGCGTCGATGTCATGGTTGGCGTCGTCCAGACCCGCGACGTGCTGGCAGCACTCCTTGCCGGTCGTGTGCTCGACCCGCGCCGGCATGTGCGCGCCGCGCCCATCGTCTATGATCAGGCCGACGCGCTGGATGTGCTGCAGAAGCTCAAGGAATCCGATGTGCCGATGGCGCTGGTGCATGACGAATATGGCCATTTCGAAGGCATCGTCACCCCGGCCGACATTCTCGAAGCCATCACCGGCGTCTTCCGGGCGGATATCGACGCCGGCGACGAGGAGAATGCCGTCAAGCGCGAGGACGGCTCATGGCTGCTCGCCGGCTACATGCAGGCCGACGAGATGGCCGACATTCTCGGCATCGACCTCCCGGAAAACCGCGACTACGAGACCGTCGCCGGCTATGTGCTGTCACACATGCATCATCTGCCGGCGACCGGCGAATGCGTCGACGCACAGGGCTGGCGCTTCGAAGTGGTCGATCTCGACGGCCGCCGCATCGACAAGCTGATCGCCACCCGCCTGCCCGGCGCGCACCGCGAGGCGGTGCGCTGACGATCAACGCAATGTAGACCATTCGAGGGTCAGCTTTTTGGCCCACCCCGGAAGTTCTGTTTCTCGCGGGATAGTGCATCAGGCTTGGGATTTTCCCCCTAGGTATTTGCGGTACCCGGGGCTAGCATAGGCCCACTGGGAGGTGGGCGATGACTAACGTCTCGATCCGCCGGGCGGACTTTATGATGGTCCTCGCCTATGCTTCGGACCTTGCCACCGGCCATTCTCGCGACTTCGCGCTGAAATCCTGTGTGCTTGCAATGCGGATCGCCGAGCTTGCGGGTGTTTCCGATGAGGTTCGGCGCAATGCCTACC
The DNA here is from genome assembly GCF_042431665.1 of Mesorhizobium kowhaii. Taxonomy (NCBI): domain Bacteria; kingdom Pseudomonadati; phylum Pseudomonadota; class Alphaproteobacteria; order Hyphomicrobiales; family Phyllobacteriaceae; genus Mesorhizobium; species Mesorhizobium kowhaii. The sequence goes on along the minus strand of NZ_JBHLYT010000007.1, from coordinate 110,147 downwards.
ACCAGTCGATGCTGCGCTATGTCGGCTGCAATGCCGACACGGACCTTCTGTCGGCCACCTTCGGTGACGAAATAGCGCTCCGCCAGGATCTTGTCGGTCTCGACATGGGCAATCGTGTGGAACTGGGCAGGGTCTTCGTGCAGGCCTTCAAGCGGTTCTACTACGATCTCGAGCCTGACGCGCAGGCCAAGGCGATCGAGGCCGCGATGTCGCAGGCGCTCGCGGTGGCCCGCCCGGTGCTCACAGCGCATTGCGAGGTCGCGCAGCGGATCGGCGAGCGGCTCGGCCTGTCCGACGAGATCCGGCGCAATCTTGGACAGATCTACGAACGCTGGGACGGCAAAGGCCTGCCGCGTGGGCTGAGTGGTGAGGATGTCCTGCCCGCCGTGCGCCTGATCACATTGGCGCAGGATGCGATTGCGCTCAGCGATGCCCTCGGCATCGACGAGATGGCCGAAACCATCGCCAGCCGCGGCGACGGCCCATACGAAGCGGATCTGGCCCGGCTCGTCTCGGCTAACGCGGCGGTCCTGATGGAGGGCATCGGCGCGACGGTCGACCGCGAGACCATTTTGGCGCTTGAGCCCGATCCGCCGGTGACGCTGGATGAGGGGGCTTGCGATCAAGCGTTCCTGGCCATAGCCGACATGATCGACATGCGCATGCCGTTTACGCAGGGCCATTCGAGGATGGTGTCGGAACTGGCCACGGGTGCGGGGAAACGGATCGGGCTGCCCGACCCTGACGTTCGCGCGCTGCGCTGGTCGGGCTGCATCCATGATATCGGCGAACTGGTGGTGCCGGTGGCGACCTGGATGCGCAACGGCCCGCTGTCTGTCCGCGAGCGCGACGCGGCGCAGTTGCACGCCTATTATGGCGAGCGGGCCCTGGCCTCGTTCGGTCACGAGGGCGATGCGATGGCCGCTCTCGTGCTTCGCCATCACGAACGCCTGGATGGCTCGGGCTATCACCGCAAGGTTGGTGGCTCCGACCTGTCGCCGGCGGCAAGGATCCTGGCCGCTGCCGAAGCCTTCCAGACGTGGCGAGAGGAACGTCCGCACCGCAAGGCGCTGTCCAGCGAGGCGGCGGCGACACAGCTGCGCGCCGCTGTGCGTGACGGTTGTATTTGCCCCGACGCCGCAGAGGCCGTGTTGTCTTTCGCGGGGCAGCAGTCGCGCCGGGTTTTGCCGCGGGCGCTAGCCGGCATGACGCCGCGCGAGATCGAGGTGCTGCGCCTGATCGCCGCCGGGCTCACGGCGAAGGAGGCGGCACGCAAGCTCGATATCTCGCCCAAGACCGCGGACCACCATATCCAGAGCGTCTATTCCAAGATCGGCGTGACCACACGCGCCGCGGCCGCGCTCTATGCGGTCGAGCACGGCCTTATCCGACCGGGCGAAACGCAGGCATAGGGAATCCACCCCATGTGCACCCGCTCCGGGGCGCGCATCGTGATCCTGTCGACGGACCAATGGTGGCCGCGACTGACAAGGAGGAAATCAGATGCTTCTCGCAACGACCAAAGTGGCTGATGTCGACCACTTCATCCGTATCTTTTCGACCAAGGGCGCCGACAAGCGCCGGCTGCACGGCTCGAACGGCGCAACCGTCTTCCGCGACCCCAGCGAGCCCGACCGCGTCTGGGCGATCTTCGACTGGGACGCCGAGGGCTGGAAGAATTTCGTGTCGGATCCGGAGGTGCCCGCGATCCTGCAGGAAGCTGGCCATCTCGGCAAGCCGCAGGCGGCGCTGCTGCTTGGCCACTATGAGGCCTGAGGTCCCGCACTGCGCGCCGTTTGCCGCCCGGCGGCGGCGCGCCCGACGAACCCCCAGATTTGGAGAAATCAAATGGATCCGAAACCCATCAAGATCGGCCTTATCGCCGAACTCACTGGCCCCTTGTCTTTCATGGGCATCGCAAATGCGAACCTCACCACCATGCTGGTCGACGATATCAACGCCAGCGGCGGCTTGCTCGGCCGGCCGCTGGAGCTTGTCATCGAGGATGGCGAAACCATAGACGGCGTCGCCAAGGCAAGAACCGCGAAACTGATAGACGTCGACAAGGTCGATGTGGTCGTCGGCGGCATCTACAGCTCGACCCGCCAGGCCATCAAGAGCGAGGCGGTTACGCGGGGCAGGACGCTCTACATCTACACCGAGCAGTACGAGGGACAGGAAAACGATCCCCTGATCTTCTGCACGGGGCCTGTGCCCGCACAGCAGGTTGAACCGCTGATACCATGGCTCATGAACAGCACCGGCGCGAAAAGGTTTTATTTGCCGTCGGCCGACTACATCTGGCCCCATTTGCTGAACAAGGCCGCGAGCCGGGTGGTGCGCGCCAATGGCGGCGAGATCGTCGGTGAGGAGTATTTTCCGCTGGATACCGTCGATTTCCGGCGGACGGTGCAGCAGATCATGGCGAGCGGCACCGACGTGGTTTTCAACACCATCGTTCCGCCGGGCCTGACACCGTTCCTCGAAGAACTGCACAAGGCCGGTTTCGGCAAACGCGGCGGCAAGATCGTCTGCACCTACTTCGACGAGAACTTCTTCAATCTGGTGCCGTTCGAGCAGATCGAGGGCCTCTACAGCTGCCTCGACTACTACCAGGAACTCGACGATCCGTTCGGTCGCGCGCTCTTGCGCCGCTACAGCGAACGGTTCTCCGGCAGTGCAATGTTGACCGCGGGCAGCGGGTGCACCGGCCACTACCGGGCGATCAGGATGTGGGAAGCGGCGGTGAAGGAGGCCGGCACGGTGGAGCGCGACGCGGTCATCCGGGCGCTCGATCACGCTCGCATAAGCGAGGGACCGGGCGGCCCGGCCGAAATGGTTCCCGGCCAGCACCATGTTCGCATGAACATGTACATCGCGCAGGCGCAGGGCGGTCGATTCCGGGTTGTGAAGAACTTGGGTATGATCGATCCCAACGAGCGCGCGCTTAGCGACGAATTCTAACTAAGCAACGCAGGCTGAATCGGCCTTGGGCGCGGCCGACTATCGCGCGTGCAGGCCAGCGAGCGTCTTGACCAGCCTCATCGTATCGGCCGGGCCCTCGTTGGCCCGTAGCCGATCCGGCACAAGCACGTGGCGGCCTGACGAGCGACCGCCCGTCAGGCCGCCGGCCGGATGTTTTGGTTGACCCGGAAGAGGTTAGTCGGGTCATATTTTTTCTTCAGGGTAGCTAAGCGATCGTAGTTGTCCCCATAGGCCGCCTTGAGTCTTGCATCGCCCTCGTCATCCATCATGAAGTTCGGGTAGGCGCCACCCAGATCGAACGGATGCACCGCCTCCCAATAGGCCTTGGTCCAGCGCGTGACCGGCCCCGCTTTCTGCGGGTTCGGATCGATCCCTGCGATGACCATCGACCATGTCGCATCGCGGCAATTCCAAGCCGTCTCCTCTTTGCCGATGCGTTGGACGGCGCCATCGATTGGATAGAGATGCATGAGCGATAGCTCGCTCGGCGTCTTCGCCGCCTGCTCGAGATGGGCGTCAATCGCCGCGTCAGACAGTGTCTTGACGAAATCGCCCCGCCAATACCACTGCATCCCCTTCGGGTAGAGCCCATCGAACATGCTCTGCACGGCGGGATAGGGCATCGTTCCCATCCAATTGAACCAAGGCGCGGGGAGCGCATCGATGAGCGGGGCTAGCGCCTCTCTACCTCTTTCCTCCGAACCGTTGTAGCAACACATCAGAAGACACATCCGTTTTCCCCAAAACTCTTCGGGGAACGGCGCGCTTGAGAGGATCGTCTTGAGCCCGAGGAAGATCCCGAGTTCCTCGGGTGCGCGCGGCAGGAACTCGCGATAACGCTGCATAATGGTGCGGGCTTGGTCCTGATCCCATGCGATCGGCCCCGCAAAGACCATGTTGACCGGGTGAAGCTGGAACACAAAACTGGTGACGACGCCGAAATTGCCGCCACCGCCGCGAAGTGCCCAGAACAGGTTGGGGTTCCGTTCCTTGCTGGCGGTAATGAAGCTTCCGTCGGCAAGCACGACGTCGGCCTCGATCAGATTGTCGATGGTCAGACCATATTTGCGCGTCAGATAGCCGTGGCCGCCACTCAGCGTCAGTCCAGCGACCCCGGTGGTCGAGATGATGCCCGCCGGTACGGCCAGACCAAAGGCATGGGTGGCGTGGTCGACGTCGCCCTGGGTGCAGCCCGCGCCTACCCGCGCCGTACGGGCATCCGGATCGACGCGCACGCCGTTCATCGCTGACAGGTCGATCACCAGACCGTCGTCGCAGCTCCCTAATCCCGGTCCGTTATGGCCGCCGCCACGTACCGCAACCAGCAAATTGTTGTCGCGGCCGAAATTCACCGCTGCGATCACGTCGGCGACGTCGACACAGCGGGCGATGATCAGCGGCCGCTTGTCGATCATGCCGTTGTAGAGCTTGCGGGCTTCGTCATAGCTGGCGTCGCCGGTGCGGATGACTTCGCCCCGGAGGCTTGCTGCGAATTTGGTGATGTCTTCGTCGTTCATGATATTCCTCCCTACCGAACCTGTCGGCCGATTGATGGACGCTAACCCCATCCCGTGCTCGCGAAAATGTCACATCGTCCAATTCTGTTGCCCGATCGTTCAGAGTAGGAGCGCGCATATGCGCGCTTGCTCATATGGCCATATTGCTGGATAGTTCGGGATGTCTGGCCGAAAAATTCGTCATTAAGGGAGTAGTCGATCGTTTCCGGAGGTGTAGTGCATGGATGTCCTTTCCGATGTGCTCCGAGCCGTTCGTCTCACGGGTGCGATCTATTTCGACGTCGACGCCAGTTCTCCCTGGGTCGGTGAGTCGCCGGGCACGGCCGAGATTGCCGCCGCCATCATGCCAGAAGCGGAGCACATCATTTCGTTTCATGCCGTGATGTCCGGCTCGTGCTGGGCCGCGCTGGGAGACGACTCCGTGCCCCCAGTGCGCTTGAACGCCGGTGATGTCGTGGTCTTCCCCGGTGGTGTTCCGAATGTCTTGAGCTCGTCGCCCGGGGCGCGGGGCGAACCCAACATGGCAATGTATTATCGGCCGATAGACGAGCACCTGCCGTTCGCGGTGATTCATGGTGGTAGAGGAGACGAGCGGACGCGGTTCATTTGCGGGTACCTTGGCTGCGATGCGCGTCCTTTCAATCCCCTCCTCGCCGCGTTGCCGGCCATACTGTGCGCCCGCAAAGCCCGTCGATGGAAGCAGTTGGGTTATCGACCTCTTTCGGCTGGCGCTGGCAGAGGGTGGCAGCGGGCGGGCGGGCGGTGAAACGATCCTCGCCAAGCTGAGCGAGCTGATGTTTGTCGAGATCATCCGCCGTCATCTCGAGACCCTCCCCGACAATTCGCGGGGGTGGCTGTCAGGCCTTCGGGATCCACACGTCGGCGAGGCGCTCCGGCTCATTCACGCACGCCCCAGAGAGGAATGGACTTTGGACCGACTCGCCCGCGAAGTAGGACTCTCGCGCACTGCATTTGCGGGCCGCTTTACCCATTATGTCGAGGTCTCGCCGATGCACTATCTTGCTCGGTGGCGTCTGCAGCTGGCGGGACGCTTGCTCGAACGACCCGATGTGAGCATCGCGCAAGCAGGTGCTGAGGTCGGCTATGAATCGGAAGCCGCCTTCAATCGCGCCTTCAAAAAATTCGTTGGCGTTCCACCTGGTACCTGGCGCAAGGGACGTTCGGCGTTGCTGGAAGCCCAAAGGTTGCCCCCTATCGTCGTCCAATAGGAAAAAATGGCACGGGCGTTCACCTCTCAGTCTGTGTGCCGCGCCAACGTCGCCCCAGAGCTCGAAAGCCCGCTCCTGGCGCAAAGCAGACAAATTCGAGATCGGCTTGCAGGCGACCACACCACTAGGGCATCAGCACAACCTTGCCCGTCGAGCGGCGCTCGTCCAGCAGCCGGTGCGCTTCTCCCGCTTGGTCGAGCGGGAAGCGGCCGCCGATCGCAACGTGCAGCCGGCCGCTCGCCGCCAGCTGGAACAGCTCGGACAGGCTGGCTTTCAGCACGTCGGGGGAGAGCAGCGGCAGCAGCGCGAAACCTCTCAGCGACTGGTTGCGGCCGATCATCGCTTCCAGGTCTGAAGCCCCGAGTGCATAGCGGCCTAGTGCTGCAAACACCAGTTCGCCGCCGGGCGCCAGCGCCTGCAGCGACGCCGCCGTCAGTGCGCCGCCGACGGTGTCGTAGATGATGTCGGCGCCCCCGCCGCCAGTGATGTCGCGGACGCGGGCGGGCCAATCCGGCTTGATATAGTCGACGGCGGCATCGGCGCCGAGCGACAAAGCGAGATCGAGCTTGGCCTTGCCGCCGGCGGCCGCGATCACCTTGCGTGCGCCCTTCAGCCTGGCCAGTTGGACAAGCAACGAACCGACGCCACCCGACGCGGCCGGCACCAGCACCGACTTGCCGTCCGGCGGGCTTTGCCGAAGCAGGTGAAGGGCTGTAAGGCCTTGCACCATCAACGCCGTCGCATCCTCGAACGACAAGGCGTCCGGCAGTGGCACGATCAGATCAGCGTCGATCGTCATCTGCTCGGCATAGCCGCTGTGAGGACGCTGTGACACGAACAGCGGCGCGGCGACGCGGGTTCCCAGCAGCGATGCATCCACCCCGTGTCCAACAGCCTCGACGAAGCCCGCCGCCTCGACGCCGGGGATCATCGGCAGCTGCGGCGTCACCGCGTAGCCATCCCTGCGCATCAGCACTTCGAAGAAATTGATCCCGGCGGCGTGGACGCGAACCAGCACTTCGCCAGCCTGCGGCACCGGCGATGGCAGGTCAACCACCTCAAGCACGTCGGGACCGCCGAAGCGGCTGAGTTGAATGGCTTTCATGGCAAACTCCGATCGCATTGGCATCGGTCACGGTTTGCCACTATCTGCGGAGCCTCGACTACACACTCATTTGTCCCCTGCTGACCAGGAGGTGACCATGGCCAATCTGAGCAAGAGAATGCCCATCAAGAGACTGCCGATGCTGCCGGCGGAACGTGCGCTGAAAGTGATCGCGGGGCGCTGGAAGGCGGTCATTCTCTACCATCTGTTCGATGGCCCGCGACGGCTGTCCGCACTGAAGGCGATGATTTCAGGCATCACCCAGAAAGTGCTGATCCAGCAGCTTCGGGAAATGGAGGAACACGGCCTCGTCAGCCGCGAGATCTTTGCCGAAGTGCCCTCCCGCGTCGAATATTCCGCGACAAGTCTCGGCCTCAGTCTCGAGCCGATCCTGCTGGCGCTCTGCCAATGGGGCCAGCATCACGCCGACGAACTCAACGAGATGGATCGCCTCGCCGATTGCATCATCCGCCCAAGGCCGACGCGGGAGACGCCCGCCTCCCACAATTGAAAAAGGGCGGCGCAAGCGCCGCCCCGAATCCTTGGGAGGATAACTCGAACCGACGGTTAGGCCGCCTTGACTTCCTCGGTGATGGCGTCAGCCTGACGCGCTGCCTTGAGCGCCTTGGCCCACCAGGCGACGTCGTTGACCAGCGCCGTGGCAGCCTGGTTCAGATGCTCGAGGTCTTCGAGCTTCTTCTCGCCCTGGCGGACGGCGAGGAAGTCGCCCCAGGCGATATGGACGGCCGACTTGACCGGCGCCATCTGCAATTCGACCGCGTGCATGCGGAGCTGCTCGACGGCGCGAGCGCCGCCGACGCTGCCATAGCCGACGAAGCCGGCCGGCTTCTTGTTCCATTCGTTGGCGGCGTAGTCGATGGCGTTCTTCAGCACGGCCGTCGGGCCATGATTGTATTCGGCGGCGGTGAAGATGAAGCCGTCATATTCGGCGACCTTCTTCTGCCAGCGCTGTGCAACTTCATTCGTCGACGGCACCCAGGCAGAGGATGCGACCTCGTCGAAGAACGGCAGCGGGAAGTCACGCAGGTCGACGATTTCGACGTTGATGTCGGCATGCGCTTTGGCGATCTTGGCGATCCATTGGGTCGGCACATCGGCGAAACGCGCGGCACGCGTCGAACCGACGATGATGGCGATTTTTAGTTTTGACATGGGGGGGCTCTCCATAAGTAAAGCTGGTATCATTTAGATACCGGCGCTATATGAGATACTGTCAACTCGATGCGCAAGGAGGCACCTTTTTGTTACTGAGGAACCCGCTTAACACCGAAGATTGCCGCGCCGTTTCGGAAATCCTGCAGCGCGTCGGCGACAAATGGACCGTTCTCGTGGTCGGCAAGCTCGGCCAAGGACCGTTGCGATTCAATGAGTTGCGGGCCGCTGTCGGCGGCATTTCGCAGAAGATGCTGACCACCACCTTGCGCGGATTGGAGCGTGACGGCTTCGTCACCCGCACCGTATTCCCAACCATTCCGCCGCGCGTCGATTACGAGCTGACCGAACTCGGCCATGAATTGCTGATCCCGGTCAGCGCACTCGGCGAATGGGCGCGCATCAACACCACGCGCGTGCGGGCAGCACGTGAGAAATTCGACGCCACGCATGCCTGAAGCCTTTGTATTGCAAGGGTTTTCGCCGATGGCTGCGCTAGCGACATTGCATTGCGTCGGCGGCTGTTGATCCGTTTCGGTTCTGGCTTTTTCAGACAGACGCCGTCAGCAGACAAGGCAAAGCCGCAGCGACACCTGCCAGCGCGGCGTTCAGCAATCGTTGACTGATTGTCTTCGTCCCAGTCGCAACCAACACAATCAAAAGACCGTGCGGCGGCCCATTTCGCATCTGCCGCGTGTTCAACCCGGCATGGCTGTGCGCCGAAGCCCCGGTCAGCCTTCCGCCGGAACCGCCTTTGGTTTGCCCTCGCCATCCAGCGCCACCATGACGAAATCGGCATGGGTGACCTTCTCCATCAGGTCGGAGAGGTAGCGCTGCGCCCAGGCCTCGACCTTGAGCATCATAGAGGTGCGGCCGACGCGCTCGACATGGGTGTAGATACACAGCGTGTCGCCGATCTTCATCGGCTTGGCGAACGACATTTCCTTGACCGCCGCCGTCACCACGCGGCCCTTGGCGCGCTCGGCCGCACGGATGCCGCAGGCAAGGTCCATCTGCGCCATCACCCAGCCGCCGAAGATGTCGCCGGCCGCATTGGCATCCGAAGGCATGGCCAGCGTGCGCAGCGTCAGATCGCCGAGCGGCCGTCCATCTGCGTAGTGCACCATGGGGGAAATCCTTCGAGGTCAATTGCCCTCGATCCCGTAGCGTCATGGCGGTGACGCGTCAACGCGCCACCTAATGAAGCTCGCTTGCCGCTAGAAGTAACGCTCGAGGTTCGAACGAATGCGATCCAGGACGCTATGCCCGGAAACGTCAGGAGAGAATTCTCTGCCCGTGATTGCCTCGTAAGCCTGCGCATAGACACGCGATGCCTGTTCGACGATCTCGTCGGGTATGTCAGGAATCGGTTCGCTGTAAGGATCGCACCTTGCCGACACCCACGACCGGATGAAATCCTTGTCGAAGCTCTCCGGCCGGCTGCCGCTGGCAAGGGCTTCCTCATAGCTCTTGGCGATCCAGTACCGGCTGCTGTCCGGCGTGTGGATCTCGTCGGCAAGGATTATGGTCCCGTTCTTGTCGGTGCCGAATTCGTATTTCGTATCGGCGAGGATGAGGCCACGTTCGGCGGCGCGCTGCTGGCCGCGGGCGAACAGCTGCAAGGCGTAACCCGATACGGTGTCCCACTGCGCCTGTGTGAGAAGGCCCTGTTCAAGGATCTCGGCCCTGGACAGAGGCTCGTCATGGCCACCGTGGAGGGCCTTGCTGGTCGGCGTGATGATCGGCTCGGCCAGTTTTTCATTGTCGCGCAGGCCGTCCGGCAGGGTCATTCCATACATGTCCCGATCACCGCGCCGGTACCTTGTCAGGATCGAGGTGCTGGTGGTTCCCGCCAAATAGCCACGCACGACGATCTCGACCGGCAGGATGTCGAGCCGGGTGCCGACGACGACGTTTGGGTCAGGGTATTCGAGAACATGGTTCGGGCAGATATCGGCGGTTTCCTCGAACCAGTACCTGGCCGTCTGGGTGAGGATCTCTCCCTTGAACGGGATCGAGGTCAGGATGGTGTCGAAGGCACTGAGACGGTCTGTGGCGATGATGATGCGCCTGCCGTCCGGCAGGTCGTAGTTTTCGCGGACCTTGCCGCTGTAGTGGCCCGGCAGTTCAGGAATGAAAGCATCAGGAAGGGTGCGCATAGGCCATCGCATAAGCCCTCGACCCCCGGCATATCAAGCAGGATTGTCAGCCTCTCAATTCAAACCAGTGTCGGCAGTCGCTTTTTTCACAACGCATGCCGGAAGGCGCCGCGACTTGGGAGCGCCGCCGCGTCTAGGCTGCAGCCGGATTTCCGGAGCCGCCCACCAATCATGCAGACCTATGACTTCATCATCGTCGGCTCCGGCTCGGCCGGCTCGGTCCTGGCGGACAAACTGTCGGCCTCCGGGCGCTTTTCCGTGCTGGTGCTGGAAGCCGGCGGCACCGACCACCGCTTCTACGTGCAGATGCCGCTCGGCTACGGCAAGACCTTCTTCGATCCGGCGGTCAACTGGAACTACAAGGCCGAGCCGGACCCGGGCCTCGCCGGCAATGCCGACCACTGGCCGCGCGGCAAGCTGCTTGGCGGTTCGAGTTCGATCAACGCCATGGTCTGGATCAGGGGCGCGCGCGAGGATTTCGATGCCTGGGCCGCCGCCGGCAATCCCGGCTGGGGTTATGACGACCTGCTGCCCGTCTTCAAGGCGCTGGAGGACAACCAGGCCGGTGCCGACGCATGGCGCGGTGTCGGCGGCCCGCTGCATGTCACCGACTGTTCGGACGCCGTCCACCCGCTGACCAAGCGCTACCTAGCCGCCGGCCAGCAGGCCGGCCTGCCGCTCAATCCGGATTTCAACGGTGCCGCCCAGGAAGGCGTCGGCGTCTACCAGATCTCGACCAAGAACGGCCGCCGCATGTCGGCGGCGCGCGCCTTCCTGCGCCCGGCAATGAAGCGCGCCAATGTCCGCGTCGAGATGAATGCATTGGTGACCCGGGTGCTGTTCGAAGGCAGGCGCGCCGTCGGTGTCGAATATCTGCAGAACGGCGAGACCAGGACGGCGCGTGCCGGCCGGGAGGTCATTCTGTCGGGCGGCTCGGTCAACTCGCCGCAGCTGCTGCAGCTGTCCGGCGTCGGCCCCTCTGCGCTGCTCAAGGGGCTTGGCATCCCCGTCGTCCATGCCAACGAGAATGTCGGTGCGCATCTGCAGGACCATGTCGGCATCAACTACACCTTCAAGGGCAGGCTGCCGACGCTCAACCAGACGCTGCGTCCCTGGTGGGGCAAACTGCTGGTCGGCATGCAATACATCCTGACGCGCTCCGGGCCGCTGTCGCTGTCGATGAACAATGCCGGCGGCTTCTTCCGCACCGATCCGACTGCGACCCGGCCCAACATGCAGCTTTATTTCCAGGCCTTCTCAACCGTCATTCCGAAGAGCGGCGAGCGCCCGATCCTGACGCCCGACCCGTGGCCCGGCTTTTCTATCGGCCTGTCCAACTGCCGCCCGTCGAGCCGCGGCGAGATCATGATCCGCACCAGCAACCCGCGCGACTATCCCAGGATATCAGCCAATGCCTATTCGACCGAGGCCGATGTCGCCGAGATGCTCGACGCTGTGAAGTTCGTGCGCAAGATCGCCTCGATGCCTGATATGGCCGAGATCATCGAGGAAGAGGTTCTGCCGGGTCCGTCGATCACTTCGGACGCCGATCTGATCCAGGATTTCAGGAAGCGCTCGGGCACCGTCTATCACCCGGTGTCGACCTGCCGCATGGGACCTGATCCCTTGCGCGCCGTCGTCGATCCGCGCCTCAAGGTGCACGGTATCGAAGGCCTGCGTGTCATCGACGCCTCGATCTTTCCCGATAATATCACCGGCAACACCAACGCCGCCTCGATCATGACCGGTTGGAAGGGCGCCGAACTGGTTCTGGAGGACCAAAAATGAAAATCACCGACGTCAAGACCTGGGTAGTCGGCAACCCGCCGCCCGGCATCGGCGGCAAGTATTTCATCTTCGTCAAGCTGACCACCGATGGCGGTGTCGTCGGCTATGGAGAGGCCTACAACGCCACCTTTTCCGCCCATGTCACGGCGAAGATGGTCGAGGACATGGCCGAGCGCTATCTGATCGGCCGCGATCCGCACGACATCGAGAACTTCTTCCGCCGCGCCTATTCGTCCGGCTTCACTCAGCGCCCGGATGTGTCCGGCATGGGCTGCTTCTCGGCGCTCGAAATGGCCTGCTGGGATATCATCGGCAAGGAGGCCAACAAGCCGGTCTACAAATTGCTCGGCGGCCAGGTGCACGAGACCCTGCGCTCCTACACCTATCTCTATCCGCACTCCGGCAGCGTCCACTCCGAGGATGCGCGCGGCAAGAACGTCTACAACGACCCCGATCTCGCCGCAGCCTGCGCGCTCGAATATGTCGAGCAGGGTTTCAACGCGGTCAAGCTCGACCCGGCCGGCCCCTACACCGCCTTCGACGGCCACCAGCCGCGCCTTGTCGACATCGATCTCTCCGCCCGCATGATCAAGGCAATCCGCGAGGCGGTCGGCACCCGCGCCGACATCCTGTTCGGCACTCATGGCCAGTTCACCGCCTCGGGCGCGCTGCGCATGGCGCGTGCCATCGAACCCTACGATCCGCTGTGGTTCGAGGAGCCGGTGCCGCCTGATATGCCGGAAGTGATGGCGCAGGTGGCGCGAGGCACGTCGATCCCGATCGCCACCGGCGAGCGGCTGACGACCAAGTTCGAATTCGCCCGGGTCATCGAGAACCGTGCCGCGACCATCCTGCAGCCAGACCTCGGCCGCTCCGGCGGCATTCTCGAAACCAAGAAGATCGCCGCCATGGCCGAGGCCTACCACATCCAGGTCGCCCCGCACTGCTATTGCGGGCCGATCGTCGGTGCCGCCAACATCCAGCTGGCGGTGACGCTGCCCAACTTCCTCATCCTGGAATCGCTGAAGCAGTGGGACGGTTTTCACGCGACGCTGCTTACGAAGAAGATCGAGTGGCAGGACGGCAACGTCATCCCGTCGAAGGAGCCCGGCCTCGGCGTCGAGCTCAACGAAGCGGTCTGCGACGCGCATCCCTACACCGGCAAGGAACTGCACCTGCAGATGATGCAGACGCCGTTGATGCCGTGAGCGAAAGCTACGCCTTCATCGGCCTCGGCCATCTCGGCGGCAACCTTGCCGCCAACCTGGTCCGCAACGGTTTTGCCGTCACTGTCTTCGACCGCGACCCGGCCGCCGTCGAGCGCCTCGTCGCGCTTGGCGCCACAGCCGCCAACAGTCCCGCCGAGGCTGCCGCCAGAGCCGGCAACGCCATCACCTGCCTGCCCTCGCCCAAAGTCAGCGAAGCGGTATTGGCTGGTCCTGGCGGCTTGCTCGAAGGCCTGCCCGAAGGCGGCACCTGGATCGAGATGTCGACCAACGGCCGCGACGAGATTCTGCGGCTTGCAGCCCTCGCCTCAGTCAAGGGCATAGAGACGTTGGAATGCCCGGTCACCGGCGGCGCGCACCTGGCGGCGGTTGGAAAAATCACAGCGCTGGTCGGTGGCGATGCAGCGCTCTATGCGCGTCATCGCCCGGCCATTGAAGCGATGTGCGCGAAGTCGTTCCTGATGGGTCCGGCCGGCTCGGCGGCGGTGATCAAGGTGATCACCAACATGCTGGCCTTCATCCATCTCGTCGCCGCCGGCGAGGCATTGATGCTGGCCAAACAAGGCGGGCTCGACCTCGCCCAATCCTACCACGCCATCGTTGCCTCCTCCGGCAACAGCTTCGTCCATGAGACCGAAAGCCAGCTCATTCTCAACGGCTCCTACGACATCGGCTTCACCATGGACCTGGCGCTGAAGGACCTCGGCTTCGCGCTCGCCATGGCCGAACAATCCGGCGTGCCGCTCGAGCTTGCCACGCGCGTCAACGCGATTTTTGAGCAAGGCAGAGAAGCCTATGGCGGCGGCGCCTGGTCGACCCAGATCGTCAAGTTGCTCGAAGATACCGTCGGCACCGACCTGCGCGCGCCCGGTTTTCCGGCCAAGCTCGACGTCTGACACCAGTCAGGAAATCAAGCGATTTCAGGGTGTTGGACCCATCGCCGGATTCACCTGAATCGATCTGTTAACGACTTGAATCAGTATCTGAGCGTCAGCGCGCCGGGCAGGATCTCGAAGGTCGCCGGTATGCGTCCCGGCGACTCGCCGTCTATGTCGACCAGCGCGCCGTTCTTCTCGACATCGCCCAGCGGCTCGACCACCACTTTTTTGCCGCGCAGGATGGTGATCGCCGGGTGGTTGCGGTGCCGGCCGCCATAGAGCAGGCGGATGTCCCAGATCAGCTTCAGCTTGCCGGCCGCGCGCAGGATGACGATGTCGAACTGCCCGTCGGCCAGCTCGGCATCCGGCGCGATCATCATGCCGCCGCCGAAGAACTTGCCATTGGCCACCGCCACCAGCGCCATGCGCGCCTCGACCGGCGTGCCGTCGTCGACCGTGATCCTGACATCCTGGAAGCGGTAGCGGATGAACTCGACCACGGTGCGCCACAGGAACAGCGCCTTGGCCGACATCTTGCCCTTGCGCTTGTCGGCATTGACGGCGCGGTCGGTGGCACCCGACAGGCCGAGGCTGGCGATGTTGATGAAATGGCGGCTGGCCAGCGCGCCATGGTCGTCGATGTAGCAGATGCGTCCGGCATCGACCTTCCGAGCCTTGGCCTCGGCGATATGCTTCAGCACCGCATCCATCTCGCGCGGCAGGCCAAGCCCGCGCGCGAAATCGATGCCGGTGCCGCACGGCAAGAGGCCAAGCTCGGTTGTCCTGCGGCCTTCCTCGGACGCCTGCAGCAGCCCGTCGGCCACCTCGCTGGCGGTGCCGTCGCCGCCGGCCGCGATCACCAGGTCGAAGCCGCTCGCCGCAAGATCGAGCGCCAGCCGCTCAGCGTCGCCTTCGGCCTGCGTCTCGCGCAGCTCGAAATCGCCGAAATGCTTTTTCAGCGAGGCGGCGACCTCCGGCCAATGCCGTTTCAGCCGGCCGCCACCGGCAATCGGATTGAGAACCACCCCGACTTTCACGCACACCCTCCCGCAAGGACATCAAGGCGTCCGGCGCCTCGAATCCTTTGCCGGCATTGAAGCCCGCGCCCGCCGGCAGGGCAAGGCCGAATGTCCGCCGCTGCCGCCCATCATGGCGGACCGGAAAATCCCGCTGTCATTGATTGATCCCCGATAATCCCGCTATCCACAGGCCCGCGGCCATTCCCCACAACCCTTACCCGGCGTAAGTTCAACCCATCTCAGGCGGCTACCGATCGCCCAGCCGAAAGGCGAAGTGAAAGGCGGATTTCCTGAGGCCCGTACGGCCCAGAGCGAGAGCAGGCTTGCCTGTTCGAGGGGCGGATGCCGAGACCTACGGGGCCGCGGAAAGCGTGCCAACGCCGACGGCGGACCGATGCTGCCATGAAGGACGGCAAAAACCTTCGATGGTGCGCAGGGCAAAGCCCGCAAGGGCGGAGACCGGCGTGGTCCCGAACGGACGCTGCTCTCGGGTGGCGGACTGGCAGGACCGTCAAAATCAAGGCCGGCATGGCGCGACGACTTTACGGAAGTTGCTGCCGCGACCGTGTCCTGATCTGACAGGGAGGCGCTGGGAGAAATCCCGGCGCCGACTGTCTTTTTGGCTATCCCCTACAATTTTTACGCTGTTTCCGGATAGGGCTGCAACCGGCGCTAAAATCAGCTAACGTTCGGCGTCACTTGAAGGGGGATACTTCATGACGTTGATCCAGAAGCTTGCCGTTGCCTATGCTTTCCTGTTCTTCGGCGTCGTCGCCATCGGCTACATACCGGCGTTCAACGATGCCAACGGCAATCTGTTCGGCCTGTTCTCGCTGCAATGGTATGACGACCTGCTGCACGCCTTCTCCGGCGTCTGGGCGCTTGCCGCCGCCTTCATCTCGCACCGCCAGGCGGTGTTCTATTTCAAGCTGTTCGGCTCGGTCTATCTGTTCGACGGCGTGCTTGGCCTGATCACCGGTTCCGGCTGCCTCGATGCCGGCATCTTCATCAACGGCTTCCGCTCCCTCAACGATATCGAATTCCCGGCCCGCTTCTTCGCCAACCTGCCGCACATCGTCATTGGCGGCTTCGCCGTCTATGTCGGCTTCTGGCTGTCGAAGCGCATACACGACCACTTCGCCACGGCCTGACCCGGCCATGTTCCTGTTTCGCTGGCTGAAGCGCATCGTCAAGACGATCCTGTGGCTGATCGTCATCGTCATCCTGATCCCGATCGTCGGGCTGAGCTATGGCTTCCTGACCACGTCGTCACTCGACAAGGCGCCGCTGCCCGGCATTGCCGATGGCGCACCGCCCAAGGCGCTGGCCGACAAGGTTCGCGCCGAAATCCCCGGCTACCAGCGGCCGGAGGAATCGACCTTCCTCACCTACCCGGAATGGGCGATCGTCTACGCCGCGCGCGAATATGCCGGCTTCGTCGACAAGAACCAGCCGAGCGGCTTTCCCTATTGGTCCTATGTCGGCCGCTTCTGGCAGGACTACGCCATGGTGATCCGCGCCAGTTCTGCCTACAAGTTCAACTTCGCCAACCACCAGATGCTGGTCATCATCGGCACCAGCCACAGCATCGAACATATCCTGCAATGGGCCTATGAGAACACGGTCGGCCGCATCACCGAGGCGACATCAGGCAAGCGCACCGCCGCCGACATCTATCAGGCCAAGGTGGCGGCCGACTATGCCGCTTTCCTCGACCAGGTGCCGTGGTATCAATTTCCCTATGCCGAGAAGCGCGCCGGCCTGTTTGCCGTACAGCCGGCGCCGGGCGACAGCTCCATCCGCACCAGCGAACGCAAGCTTGCCTTCGGCCTCGCCGACACCATCAAGCAGGGCTACGCCGACCTGATCACCAAGGCACTCGCAGCCACATCCCCACCAGCCTTCCTCGATATTCATGTCTGGGCCAAGGGGCCGGTCGGCGAAGCAACGCACAACGAGCCCGACACCTTGCTTGAGCGCGACTACGGCGCCGACGGCACCGTCTTCGTCACCAAGCGCTATCAGGTGTTTACTGAGATGATCCCGCGCCTGATCGACAAGGGCGTCTCCTTCGTCGAGATCGGCGGCAATGACGAGATCATGGTCACCATGCTTTCCACCGATTCGATCGCCGTTCCCGAAGGCATCCGCATCCTGTTCAGCTATCCGCTGCCGGCTGACGCGTCGACGCGCCGCACCGGGCTGACCGTCGCCGTGCGCAAGCTGCATCTGGTGCTACCAGCGCTGATCAAGTCAGGCGCCAAGCTCGAACACGTCTATGACTATTGAGACGATAGCCAGGCAATGCGCAGACTGATCCGCATCGTCGGCTGGCTCGCGCTCACGCTGATCATGCTCATTGTGGTCGCGCTTGTCGGCTTTCGCGGCGCGGCGGCGCTGCGAGAGAACCTGTCACCCGAGGAAGCAGCCCCGGCGGGAGCGCTGTTTGCCACCGTCGATGGCCTGAAGATCCACTATCAGGTCTGGGGACCGCAGGACGGGCCGCCGCTGCTTCTGTTCCACGGCACGGCCTCCTGGGCCGAGACATACCGCGATATCGCCGCGCCATTGGGAGAACAGGGCTTTCGCGTCATAGCGCCCGACATGCCTCCCTTTGGCTATTCGGAAAGACCGGCCGACCAGGATTATTCGCGCGCTGCCCACGCAAGACGCGTACTCGGTTTCGCCGACGCGCTCGGCCTTCGCCATTTCAGTGTCGGTGTCCACTCCTATGGCGGCGGTGGCGTGATCGAAGCCGCCTTCTCGGCCCCGGCTCGAATCGACTCGCTAATCCTGCTCGACGTTGCACTTGGTCTCGGCCGGACCGAGGCGCCGGCCTTGTCGTTCGCATCCTTCCTGAACAGCGACTGGCCACGCCAATTGCTGACCGCTTCGACCTTCACCAACCCGCTTATGGTCGGACCGGGTCTGCGCTCTTTCATTGAGAACGACGACGTGGTCACCGCCGAACGTATCGCGATCTACGCACGGCCACTCAATGTTGAAGGCACCACCAATGCGGTCGGCCATTGGCTGTTCAGCGGCCTGTTCAACGACGAACGAAAATCCCTTGCCGCCAACCCCGCGAACTATCGCACCTTCACGCCGCCCGTTCTCGTCATCTGGGGACGAGACGATACGACCACGCCCCTCGAACAGGGTGAAGAGATTGCCTCGCTGTTTCCCCACGCCGAACTGGCGGTTCTCGATGGCGTCAACCACATCCCGCAGGTTGAACATCCGCACGAAGTGATGCGGCTGATCGCGAATTTCCTCAAACGAATCTCGCCGGCCACCCGATAGATCGACTGTTCGGCACTCCGCCACGCTCATTCCACAATCGCGGCCAAATCCCGCCTTGTTCGCGCGCGATGGATTGTTTGCATGTCGCCCAAAAGCATGCCCACGGGCTCGACCCGAGGTGGAACCGGTTTTGGGACCACGACATGCACCTAAATGGGCTGCCGGGGGCACCTCGAAGGGACAAGACCGTGATCAAGACCGCCCTTGTCGCCATGACCATTGTCGGCTGCGACTGCGACGCCAAGCTTTGCGAATATATCGGCGAGACGCCGGCCAAGTGGTCGACCATCGCCGAATGCGAAGCGGCGATGAAAAGCCAGATGCTGCACGAGCGCAATTTCAACTACCCGCTCATCTCCGGCATCTGCCGCGCGAAGGGCTCGTCGTCCTCAGCGCAACTGGCCGCGACCGCGTCGCGCCCGGAACTGAAGCCCGTCAGCAGGGTCGTTAAAATTGAAAACCCGCTGCCGCCGGAATTGAGCCATCGGCCGAGCGTCCCGGTCGGCTCGCCGACCACGGCCATGGAAGCGGCCGCCGCCCGGCCCGTCGCCTATGAGCAAGTGGTCGATGGCGGAACGGGCGTGCTCTATCGCACGAAGAACGGATACGCCGTGGTCAAGACCGATCTTGGCCGCGCCGTGTCGGCGACCGCCGACATGGCAAAACGGTCGGCCAACTGGCTGGCTGGCCTGGTGCCGAGCAAGCTGTAGGCCGTCTACATCTTCAGCTTGAGGCTCTGCCAGAACTTGTCGATCAACGGCTTTTCGGTCGCCGCGTCCTCGCCGGCAACGCGGGTGATGAACAGCAGCCCCTGATCGGCATGGCCGAAGCCGACGATCTCGAAATCGGCGGTGTCGGTGCGTGTCTTCACCTTGGCGAGAATGCCGGTCAATTCCTTGCCGTCGGCGAGCTTGCGCGTCGTCGGCTCCTGCGTCAGCGCGGCACCAGCCTGCACCGATTCCTTGGTCATCTCCTGCAGCATCAGCTGGTTGAGGAACACCGGATTCATCTTGCCGTATTCCTGCACGACGACGATCGTGCCCAGTGCCGACGCCATCAGATACTGCGTGATGTTTTCGCCGAGATCGGTCTTGGTCACCGAAATGTTGCTCGGATGGACGAAGGAGAAACTGCCGCCGGAAAAGGTGGCGAAGTCGTTGCGCTCGAGCGTCACCTTGCTCTGTTTGCCGCCGGGCAGCGTTACGTTTGTGCTCTCGCCGGGATCGATGTCGACCGTCACGCCGTCGATCGTCAGCTTGAAAGCCTTGAGATCCTCGGCTCCGGCCGGTCCACCGCACAGCGCGATGAGGGTGAGTGCCGCCGCTGATACCATCTGCATTGGTTGTTCTCCTGACTGTCATTGCATGTCGCCCAAAAGTGGCCCCGGTTTTGGGGCAACGACATGCAATCAAACAAATGAGTAAAGGGCGTCGCAGGATTCCGTGTCGACGCGACGCGCTTTACGCCACTCCGCTCAGCGCCTTGATGGCACGGTAGAAGGTCGAGGAAAACAGTTCCGTCGGGTCATATTGCCGCTTCGCCGCCAGGAAGGCCGGCAACTCGGGATAGGAGGCCAGCAACTCCCTGGCGGTGTAATGCAGTTGGTAGGGCAGGAAGAACCGCCCGCCATGCTTGATCGTCACGTCGATCAGCGCCCGTGTCAGCGCCCGCATTTTCGCATTGCCGTCGGCATCGGTCGGCTGGTTGATGTAGAGTACCAGCGAATAGGCCGGCTCCGGCGCGTAGGTCAGCGCGACATCCTCCTTGTGGACGATGCGCACCGAGGCGTTGAGCACCGGCAGCTTCTGGTTGCGCAGGATTTCGCGGGCTTCGGTGATGAACGGATTGTAGGCGGCGCGCGGAATAAAATATTCGTGCAGGATGTCGGTCTCATCCATCAGGTCGTTGAAGAGATAGGGCACCGAATCATGCATCGGGTTGTTGCGGGTGACGAGACAGGCCTCGCCCTCGGCCATGGCTGAAGTGCGCGCCACCGTGCAGCTTTCGAATTTCGGCTCCAGCGTCTTTTCGGTGAACCATTTCAGCTCCTGGAACGGGCTGCCCCATTTCGCCAGATTGATGATCACCCGCTTCAGCCCCACCGAACCCGGCTCGCCGATCTCAGGCTGGTCGGCCGGCGGCTGGTCGGCCACCTTGTCATAGCGATAGACGATCATGTCCTCGAGGAAATTGCCCGGCGCCGTCGACAGATGGCCGTAGAACAGGCCGATCTCCTTGTTCGGCTCCAGCACATCGGCGAAGAATTTTGGGAAATCGTCCGATTTGATGATCTCGCGCGAGGTGCGGTAGACCGTGTTGTCGACGATATCGAGCGTTGCCTCCAGCACCACGCCGAACAGGCCGTAGCCGCCAACGACGTGGCGGAACAGGTCGATGTTCTCGGTTGGCGAGCAGGTTGTCACCGAACCATCGGCCAGCATCACCCGCATCGAGCGGATCGAGCCTCCCACCGAACCGGCCTGGTGGTCCATGCCATGCGCATTGACCGACAGCGAACCGCCGACCGAGAAGATGTCGGTCGACTGCATCGCCTTCACCGCAAAGCGCGGATGTAAGAGATTCTGGATGTCGTGCCAGCGCGCACCCGGTTGCAGGGTCATGGTCTTCGCCGCGGCATCCACGGTGACCTTGTTGAACTTTCTGAGGTCGAGCACCAATGCGTTGTCGTCGAAGGCATGCCCGCCCATCGAATGGCGGATGGCGGCCAGCGAGATTTTCAGCCCGTTGGCGCGCGCGAAGGCCAGCGCCTTGGCGATGTGGTCTTCCTCGCCAACCTCGACCACGCCATAGACCGGCGTCTTCGACAGGCCGCTGGCATCGTTGATATCGCCACCCTTGGCCGACCAGGGCAGCGAAGGATCAAAGGCCGGCGGGCTGGCGATTGGCTTCAGCGGCAGCGCGATGCCGTCGATATCCGCGATGCGTCCGGCGTTCTTCGGTCCCGAAGGCCCTCGCGCCAGCCGCGCCACGGTGGTGCCGCCCCACAGCACCGCGCCGCCGAAGACAGCCGCACCCAGCAGCAATCGCCGCGACAGGCGAAACCCTTTTTGTTCCTCGGCCATGAACACCCCCGTTGGCCAAGGGATAGCGCGGCTCTTTGGCAAAAACCATAGCGGCGCTGTCGGGACCGCGTTCCGCCCAGAGCGATTCCTGGAAAAGTGTGAAACGGTTTTCCCGGGAAAAGCGCGTAGCGCTTTCCCTTAGGGAATTGCGTTAAACAAAGAGATAGAGCGGTTCGGCGTTTCCGTGAAACGGTGAACCGCTCTGGTCGCCTGGTGTTGAGTGGCGAAGACGATGAAAATGGCCGATCCCCGAAGGAACCGGCCAAGAAGTGTAGAACAGGGTCTGAAAAGTTCGGTCAGCAGGTCTGCTGACGCACTCGCGTCTACGAAGCCTTCTTGATGGATGTCACCATGCCGGTCTTGTCATCGACAGTCACCGCCACCTTGGCGCCGACCTTCAGTTTTCCGACAGTCGCGTCCGGCGACAGCTGGTAGATCTTGCCGTCGTCGAGGGTGATCGACTTGGTCGTCGGATCGACCGACTGGATGGTGCCCTGAACGGTCGCGGCATAGGCCGTGCCGAGGAAGGCGAGCAGAGCGACGGTGGTTGCGAGGGTCTTCTTCATCGTTGGCACTCCGTGCTGTTTCGGTTTTCCGGGGCTGCCACCTTGAGAAACGACAGCACCGAACAACCCGAAACTGGACCGGAAAGCTCGGCCCGCGCAAATCACGTTGAGTGATTTTTGCAAACAATATCATAGGCTTAATTCCGACACATTGCTCGCTGTCGATGCAACTTCTGGCCACTTCGGTTTCCCCCAACAAGCGCACTTCCTTCCACGAAAAGAGTCACTTGGCTGATTGTGGCGGGCGGCATTCGATCACCACGCAGCCGCCGCAATCCATCTCGGGCGGCATCACGAAACAGACTCCTGACCGGTCATCGGTACAAATTTTGTTTCAAGGATCAGTTCGATCGCCCCCCAAAGCGGATGAAACTCGCGCTCCGGTTGCAAACCAGGAATGGATGCAGGATGGTGTCGACCGTTGCGATAAAGGGGGCCTCCATGAAGCTTGCAGTCCGGACCATGATAGGCCTGATGCTGGCGTTTGCTCCGGGATTGGCCGGCGCACAAGCCACGGATCCGGGCGACGACAAAACGGTCATCTTTACCCCCGACGATCCCGATATGGCTCTGGCTACCGCGAAGGCGCGCGCCAGACTGGATGAATTCCTCGCCTTGTCCGAGGCTCCTCCCCCTGGGACAGACAGGTTCAAACTGAAGGTCAAGGTGCGGGACGGGAACGTCACCGAACACTTCTGGGTCATACCGTTCCGCCGCACCGAGACCGGTTTTGTCGGTATACTGGCGAACCAGCCGGAAGAAGTGCACACCGTCGTCCTCGGCCAGAATATAGAATTCACCAGGGACGACATTTCCGACTGGGGATACAGAAGCGGTGGGCGTCAGGTCGGTAGCTTCACCGTCTGTGTGATGTTCAAGAAAATGTCGAAAGAAGAAGCAGATTACATGCGCGACAAATACGGCTTCGACTGCTGACAGCGATCAACCGATCTCGTCCTTCGCGCCGATCTTGCGCACCAGCGCCGCCGTCGCCAGCATGGCGCCCATGTCCGCGATCATCGGTGCGACATGCCTGGTGTAGTCGAGCGGCACCGAGATAGCGGGCAACTCGAAGAAATTCTTCGTCTGCGGCAACAGCAGGAAACCGTCGCTGCCGTTGAGCGCGACGCGGGCCGGATCGTCCGGCCAGGTTTCGCCAAGCCATTTCAGTGCCTGCGCCAGGCGGCCGGTCACCAGCGGCCGTGCGGCCTCGATGTTGTCGGTGCGGAATTCATAGGCGGCGTCGAGCTCGGGCACACCGGACGACAAGTCCTGCATCTTGCTGGCGAACATGCCGCGGAAGAAGCCGACGACCGCATTGGTCCGCCGCGTCGCCACCAATATTCCCGGGAACGGCTCGATCGCTTCGAAAGCGACGACGACACCCTTGAAGGCTGTCGATGAACCCTTGCCCGACCCTTCCCGCAGTTCTGCTTCGTAAAGCTCGAACGGAAACTCTTCGTAGCGGCCCGAAACGACATCGTCGAACGACTGCCGGTTGAACGGCCCGACCGCCTCGCGCGGCAGCCGATAGAAAGAGTTCGGCCTCCCTCCATGCTGGTAACGCATATCCGCGATGAAGCCGAAGATGATCGGCAGCAGCGTCTCGCGGAACGATTGCTGCAGCCGCGTCGCCGGTTTCATGGCCTGGAAGTAGAGCAGGATCGAAGCCGCGAAGCCGATGACATAGAGAAACACATGCGGCGTCGAGAACCATTGCTCGTTGGGATCGGCGACCTTGTTGAACAGCCAGGCGACCAGCACCACGAACACCAGCACCAGGCCGACGAACAGCGGCACCCGCCAGCGCACCTGCCGAACCGCCGAAGCCCTTGCCGCCTCATAGGTCTCGATGCCTTTCCGGATGCCGGCCGTGACCGCCTCGCTCGGCATGAAATCCGCTGTTTCCATCGCCACCCCCGCAAGCCTACCTCTGCCGGCGCATGATAGTCGGTTTTGCAGGGGCCGCCAGACGGTTAGGCGGTGACACCGGCTCGGCTTGGGGGAGAGGGAAAGATCGCTCTCAGCCGGCCTTCGACCTTGCCGCGCATTCGCCCCTTCAACCCTTGCACCAGGACCAGTCGCTCATGATCGCCGGTGCGCAGCCGCACGAAGGGATGCAGCCGGTAAGACGCGATCATGCCACGCGTATCGGCATCGGCACTGACATCGACGACGAATATGCCACCGATACGACCGGGCCATGGCTGGCGGGCAAGGGCGGTGCCGAGAAAATCGCCGAGCCCATAAGCGACGATCGTCCTGCCGATCCGCTCCACCGGCTGCACGACATGGGCGTGATGGCCGGCGATCAGACCCACGCCCTGCCCGGCCAGCCGCCTGGCCAGCACCCGCGTCTCGGCCCTTGGAAAATGCCGGAACTCCCAGTCCCAGTGCGGCACCGCGCAGAGAAGATCGACAGCATCGCGCGGCCAATGCGCTGGATCGCTTTCCATCGACACGCGGCCGGCAAACAGGTTTTCATCGGCGTTGCGCCACAGCGTGAAGGCAGCGAAGCCGAATGTCAGCGGCCCGACTTGGGCCGGCATCACCGGACCATTGGCAGCCAGGCCGATGGTGCGGATACCGAGCCGCTTCAGCGCCGCCACCGTCGCGTCGAAACCGGCGACGCCCTGGTCGAGCACATGATTGTTGGCCAGCGACAGCACCAGCTTTTCGCGAGCAATACCCACTGCCGCCAACGCCTCGACCAGAAAGCGCTCGCTCATCGCATGATGCGTGCCGAGTTTTGTTCCCAGCGCCGCACTTGGTCCGTCCACGATCGGGCTTTCGCAATTGCCAATCACCAGGTCGGCGGAGCCAAGCAGCTTTGCGATCGCCGAATCGCAGTCTGGCGCGCCGCGGTTGGCCACCGCCGAGATGTCGCCGATGAACGCGAGCCGCACCGTCTGCTTCGGCGGCGGTGTCATCGTCGACCCGGCCATCGGCGCGAAACCATTGGCATCACCGCCGAGCGAAGGCTTCAGAAAGCGCGGCAGCCAGGACAGTTTGTAGGAAAGCGGATAGTTCGACACGCCTATGCCCAATCGTTTGCCCTGTGTAGACCGTCGGCCTCAAGGGTTGAAGCGCATCCGTCGACAATCGTGCAACGATGGCGGTCTGCCGCCCCGGCGCTGACAGGCGCGGCGCCGCAAATATGTGTATGTTCGCTGGCGCGACCAACGCATGGGAGGAAAAGATGGCACGAATAGCAAGCCTGCTGGCATCCGCTTTCATTCTGCTTGTGCCTTTGTCTTCCGCCTCGGCCGCAATGCCCGAAGCGGCAACCGCCTTGTTCGAGGCCAAGACCGTGGCCGCGCGCGACACGGCCCTGTCGACGCTGGAGGCTGCCGCGCCAAAAGATCCGGCGTCAGCCTACGCGGCCGGCGCCGGCGAGTTCTTCACCGCGCTGGAGCTGCTGGCCAGTGGCCTGCACCGCCATGGTTTCGAAAGCCCGCAATCCATCGTGCTACCGTTGATGCGGCTGCCGGTGCCGGACAATCCCAACCCCGAGCCGCTGACCTATGAGCAGTTCCGCGCCATTCTGGTCGGCTTCCGTGACCGGTTGGAGAAATCCGCCGCCACGCTGGCCTCGGTCCCGGCCAATGCCGATATCGGCATGGTGCTCGACCTCACCCATGTCGGCATTGACCTCAACGAGGACGGCGCGATCACGCCGGATGAGAGCATGGCTGCCATCATAGCCTCGCTGTCGCGCGGCGGCAGCGCGCCGGACGATGCAGCTCCGTCTCTGACCTTCCGCTTCGATCGCGCCGACGGCTATTGGCTGCAGGGCTATGCCGAATTCCTGATGGCGCAGGCCGATTTCTGGCTCGCGCATGATTTCAGGAGCACCTTCGACGGGTCGTTCCACATGCTGTTCCCGCGCGCCAAACTGCCGCTGCAGGACATTCTCGTGCCGCCGAGCAGCGACATGGGCAGCAGCATCTTCTCGTCGGAATGGCGCATCGCCGATTTCATCTCGCTGGTGCATCTGGTCAACTGGCCGGTGGTCGAACCCGAGCGCCGGCAAGCGGCGCGTCGCCATCTGCTCGAAATGATCCGGCTGTCGCGCGAGGACTGGAAGGCGATCCGCGCCGAGACCGACAATGATCGCGAATGGTTGCCCGGACCGCAGCAAAAGGGCGAGAACCCGCTCACCGGCCTCGAAGTCGGCGAGGAGCAGGTCGAGGCCTGGCTCGCCACCTTGACCATGGCCGAGGATCTCCTGGAAGGCCGCTTGCTGCTGCCGCATTTCCGCATCACCGGCAAGGGCATCAACATGAAGCGCTTCTTCGACGAGCCAAAACCCTTCGACCTCGTGCTGTCGATCACCGGCCCGGCCATCGCGCCCTATCTCGAAAGCGGCAAGATCCTGACCAGCGACGATTTCGACCAGATCCAGCGCCAGTTCGGCGGCGTAGGGTTCCTGACCTTTGCCCTGTGGTTCAACTAACGCGGAAAACCTTGCAGCCTGCCAAGCAGCCATTGCAGCGGATTGGCGACGAAAGCACGCGTGACGAAGCTGTCGTGGGCGGCGTCCGAGGCAAGGAGGGCGACGGTGCTGGCTTCGAGGCGACGCGGCGGATCCGAACTGGCGTCGATGCCTTGGCTTGCCAGCAATTGTCGGATCTGCGCATTGCCGGAGGCGGAAGATTGGCCAAAGGCGCTGACGAAGAAGTTCTTCCGGTGGCTTGCGATCCAACCGGCGAAAATGTCGGCCTCGTCAAACACGGCGTCGAGCAGGATGACGCCGAGCAGGCGGCCGCCGATGTCGCCGTTCCTGAGCACGAAGGCTGCGGGATTGTAGCCGCCACTATAGGCGACGAGCACCACCGGCATGGCGTCGAATTTTGCCGCCTTGGCGCCGGTCAACTTGCTCAGTTCTTGCGCCGCCTCGGCCATGAACGTCGCAAAATGGCCTGGCGTCCAGAAATTGCCGGCGCTCGAATCCAGCGCGTTGCTGGCGAATTGCGGCGCCACCAGCACGGCGTTGAGGCCGGACGCTTCGACCTGCGCGACAACCCGCTGGCGGCCGACCACATCGCGCTGCAAGGTCGCGCCATTGCCATGGAAGAACACCACGATGACCGCCGGCTTGGCCGGATCGAAACCTCGGGGCGCCGCCAGCAGCGTGCTGCGGTCGGAATAGGTCTCGTCTTCCCAATAAATGCCGCCGCGTGGCGAGGTGTGGCCGCGCCGGCCGTTGGCCGTCACGTCGAGAAACGGCCCGGAGCCATCCGGCAGCTTTCCCCGATAGGGAAAGGGTGACGTCTTGAACGGCACGATCGTCGATATGGCCTTGTGCAAGCGCGCGCCCTCGCCCGCCGCCGGGAACGCCGCCGCGGCCAGCAGTCCGGCGACGATGGCGCGCCGGTCGGGCATCAGGCCGTCACCAGCCGGATGGCCGGCGCCTTCGACGGTAACAGCACGGCAAAGAACGCGGGGATGGCGATGAGATAGGCGATCGCCGCCCATTGCAGCACGGCGCTGAGGCCGAAGCTGGTGGCGACGATCGGCACGGCGGCCGAGCCAATCACTGAAAAGCAGCCATTGATGCCCCAGGCCCAGACGAACAAATGCTCCTTGCCGAGCCGCGCCAGCCAGGTCATGGCGGTCGCCATCGGCATGCCCATCAGGAAGGCCGGCGGCGATACCAGCAAGAAGCAGAGCAGCAGCCGGGCGGCATAGGGATAGGCGCCGATCCAGTCGAGCACCGGCGACAGGGTGAAGCCGTAGGCCAGCAGCAGCACGCAGATTGCCAACAGCACGACAGGCAACAGCGTGCTGGCGCGGTCGAAGATGCGCGCGGCAAACAGGCTGCCGAGACCGGAAAACACCAGCATCGACGAGATCAGCACCGAGGCCGACACGGTCGGATTGGCGAGCGCCACGGTGAACCGGCTGATCAGCCCGACCTCGACCATGATGTAGCCGAGGCC
Organism: Mesorhizobium kowhaii; assembly: GCF_042431665.1. Taxonomy (NCBI): domain Bacteria; kingdom Pseudomonadati; phylum Pseudomonadota; class Alphaproteobacteria; order Hyphomicrobiales; family Phyllobacteriaceae; genus Mesorhizobium; species Mesorhizobium kowhaii. The sequence goes on along the minus strand of NZ_JBHLYT010000007.1, from coordinate 82,174 downwards.
GAGGCAAGCGAAATAGAGGATGGTGCCGAGCTTGCCGCGCGAGCGCGAGAACACGATGCGCCAGCCAAAGATGACCGGCAGCAGCACCAGGGATGCCGCCGTGATGCAGGCGATGCCGAGTGTCGCCCAGATCAGCAGATAGCCCCAGTCATCCTGGAACAGGTCGAGCCGGTCCAGCGTCAGCGGCAGGTCGGCGACCTTCACATAGGCGGCGAAGTAGGGCTGGTCGTTGCTCAGCGGACGCACGTCGAAGACATAATCGCTGGCAAGCTTCGCCCAGCCGCTGGTCAAAAGCGCGTGCCAGGTCATGCGCTGCTGCGCGGTGGCCGGCAGCACATCGGGCACAGCATTGCCGCCAGCATCGGCGCAGGCATCGAGGGTCGGATCGGCCGGCGTTGTCGGGTCGCAAGCTGCGTTCGGAGCGGTCGGATCGGCCGGCGCCGTCGCATCGGCGGCGGGCTGGGTCAGCGTCGCATCCTGTCCGCTGCCAAAGATCGAGGCGCGATAATCGTCGAGGATTTTTTGTGCCGTCGAGCCGTCATAAGGCATGCCAGGGTAGTAGACCTCCTCCCACGACATCGACTTGGTGTAGTCGCGCAAGGTCTTGATTTCCGCCGCGCTGAAGCCGCCGCGCTTGAACAGCACCGTGGTGGTCGAGAGATAGCTCGACACGGCGAAGATGTCGTTGGCGGCACCTTGCGGATCGAACGTCCGGGCCGCCTCGGCGACGGTCGAATAAAGCTTCAGCACCGATTTCGGCGGCTCTTCCTTGTTCCACAAGGTCACCGACAGCACGCCGCCATCGGCCAGCGCATGCATGTAGCTCCGCATCGCCTCGTGCGTGTAGGCGTATTTCTCCGAGATGGCGAAGCCGCCCGGATTGGACAGGCCGACACTGTCGGCGAGGCTGAGGTCGATGACGTCGTAGCGCTCGCTCGTGTTGGCGAGGAACAGGCGCCCGTCATAGTCGATCACCTTGAGGCGCGGCTCAGCCAGGATATCGCCGGTGACATCCTTCAGCACCGGATCGCGGAACGCCCGCAATGTCATCGGGTTGCTCTCGGCGACGGTCACCGAAGTCGAGCCGGCATTGAGCGCGGCCTGGGTGGAGATACCGCCGCCGAACTGCACGACGAAGGTCTTCGGCTTTTGCTTGATGACATAGGGGTAATGCATCGGCAGATAGCGGAAATAGACCTGCTCGGCCGGCGCCAGGTTGCGCATGATGCCTTCCGGCCCGTCGCCGTCGCGATACATGCCGACATAGGTGTTGGCCGGAACCTCGGGCATGCCGAAGGCGGCATTGTCGCTCAGGCCTGGCGCGAAATGCATGTAGGAGCTGGCATAGACCTGCAGGTCGCCAAACGGCGAAACGCTGCGGTAGATGCGTTTGCCGTCCGGAAAGTTGCGGGCATAGGCGACGCCCTTGTACTGCGACACCGCAATGTCGGGTATGCCAAGCAAGCCGGGCAGCATCAGGTACCCGGCGATCGACAGCGCCGCGACAACCGCGCCGGCGACGACGCTCTTCCAGGCGCCGAAGGCGAAGAACCACAGCAGCGAACCGGCGGCCCACAACAGCAGCGGCACGACGATGATGGTTTCCGGTGCGAACAGATACATCGACACCAGCACGACGACGCCGGCGAGCCCGGAGCCGGTGAGGTCGGCGAAATAGACGCGGCCGAAGGCGGTGCGGCTTTTCAGGAAGACGATGCCGAGGAAGAACGCGCCGGCCAGGAACGGCAGGAGATAGAGCAGGAAGTTGGCCAGCAGCCGCCATTTCTGCTCGGGATCGGAAACCAGGAAGATGGCGTTGAACGGCACCGTCTGGGCAGCGAGGTTGGAAGCGACGGCAAGCGGGCCGACCAGCAGCAACGCCCCCGTGGCGGCCCCTTGCCAGTGCCGGTCGAACCAGTCCTTGCCGGCGAAGATGACGACGCTGGACAGCGAGAAGCCGAGCATGGCGAGGCTGACCACCAGCGAGCCGAAATGCGACCAGCTGCCGACGGCGAACACCCGCATGACGGATATCTGCAGCGTGATGATGGCGCCGGCGATCAGCCCGATTGCAAAATAGTGCGCGAGACGAGGCGCCTCCAGCGAGGCTATGCTTGGTCGAGAGATCGATGCGACGGCTGCCATGCGGGCCTTTTTATCTGGCGGTTCAGCAAGGCCTTACCAAACGGCCAGCTCAGCTGTTATGCGTGCCGACGATCTGGTCGCCTTCCAGCTTGGTGAAGGGCACGAAAGGCACCACCTTGCCATTGTAGATGTCGGAGCGAACGATGTTGAAGGTGCCGTCGGCGAGCTGCTCTTTGATCACCTTGAGTACGTGCTGGGCGCCCGGCGGGCCGACCGGGATGACCATGACGCCATTCGGCTTGAGCTGCTGCAACAGCGACGGCGGAATGTGGTCGATGCCGCAGGTGACGATGATCTTGTCGAACGGGCCGACGCTTTCCCAGCCATAGTAGCCGTCGGCATTGCGGCTGGTGACCGAGCCGAACTCGCTGTAGCCGCGCTCGATCAGCGCGTCGTAGGTGCGGCGGGTGCGCTGCGCCAGCGGATTGATGATCTCGATCGTGTGCACCTTGTCGGTCAGATTGGCCAGATACGCCGACTGGTAGCCGGAGCCGGTGCCGATCTCGAGCACGGATTCGCCGAGCTTGACGTCGATGGCAGTCGTCATGCGGCCGACCAGGTGCGGGCCGGAAATGGTCACGCCATAGCCGATGTCGAGGAAGGCGTGATCATAGGCGCGCGCCAGATTCTGCGGCAGGACGAATTCTTCGCGCGGCGTCAACAGGAAGGCGCGCTTGTTGCGATCGTCCAGCACGTCCTTGTTGAAGACCATGATCTGGAAGCGATCGAACCGCTCGGCCAGCAACTTCGGGTCCTCGCCACGATTGGCCACCATCCACTCGATGAACGACTTTTTGTCGTTCACCGGCACTTCGGCGTTGCGGTCGTAAAGCACCGGCACGTCAGCCTTGACGGCGGCCGGAAGAATGGAAAACGCCGCAGCCCCCGCCGACAGCGCCAAGAAGTCCCGACGCTTCATGGAAAAAGCCTCCAGAAGTGGCCTTTGCCACCCCAAAACCAAGCACTTCAATCCGATTGCACTGCCTCCCAAAACGAGTCAATGGCCGTCGAGAGGCGACCGTCCCGACGGTGAAATTGTGGCCGGCGGGCAACAGTTTTGCCGGTGCTGGCGGCTGATTCGGCAACACTCAATGGCGAGCGCCGTTGTCGCATGACTCGCTGAACGGCCTTTTGGAAAATTAGCAAGAGCTGTTTTGCTTGACTTGGACGGCAAAAACAGGCAGCAAAACAGCATTGGAGGGGCTCCAATACCGCGTTCATGGTCGTGGACAAGCCTTCTAGGGCACAAAGTCCACGTCTCTCGTTTGGTTTTGAGAGGGATTGATTAACCAACTTTGTCCATATTTTGAAGCAATCGGCAACTAACGACAGGCGCGGCAAACGCGTCGGGGACCACCTGGGATCACTCACAGAATGGTCGTCGCGGCTATCACAGCCGCGGACGTGGGAGCCGATTGGAGCAAGATTGGTTGCATGGCGTTCTTGAGTAAAAAAATTGTCGGGGACGGGCGTTGGGACGGCGAGACCGCCTGCGACGCGCCGCGTTCCTCTTCCTTCAACCCTGAACGGATCGTCCGCTGGGTCGCGGTGCCCGGCGTGAGTGCGGCCATTGGCCTGTGGCTGGTCGGCACCATGGCCGGCCTGAGTTCCGTCGGCGCCTCGCTGTCGGCGACATCAGGTGGCCTGCCGCAGACGCTTTCGATGCCGCGGTCGCTTGCCCTTGCCGATCCTCTGAAGCAGCGTTTCCTGACATCTTCGGCGCCGTTCGTGCTGGCCAATGCCAATGGCGGCGCGCAAGCGCTGCATGACCATGCCGTGCAATGCGGCGCCAACTGCTTCAAGCTGGCCGGGGGGAGCCCGCAAGCGGAGAAATCCGCTCGCCTCGTGGCGCAGGCAAAGCCAGCCCCGATGGTCGTAAAATCGAAATCGCAGGAGCGTTTCGAACGCATGGAGGCGTCGCTGTCGCCGACCAGGCTCGCCGCGGCCTTTGCCGGCGCCGGAAAACCGGTCGTCGCGGCCGACGCATCCGCGCACCCGGTCATTTCTGCTGTCGCGCCGCAAATTGCCGAGGCTTCGCTGGTGCCATCCGTCAAGGTCATGGCCAGCCTGTCGGATGACATGCCGGCTCCCGCGGCGGAGCGCTTCGCCCGGATGGATACCGGCTCCGCGGTCGTGCAGACGGCACCGCAGCCGAGGGGCTTTGCCCAGTCGGATGGGGAGACGCCAGACAACGCGCAGTTGGCGCTTGCCCTCGTCCAGTCGCTGCCAGTCGACGACGAGACGTTCGCCTCACCGCTGCCGATTGAGGAATCGTCGGCCGATGTAGCGGTTTCGCCGGTTGAAACCCAACAGGAACAGCCCGGCGATGCCGCCTCGCTGCCGGATGCGCTGACCGACGACGTGCCATTGCCGACCCGGCGCCCGCAATTGGACGCCCCGCAACAGCCCAAGGTCGTACAGCCGTCGAAGCCCGTCGTTGTGCAGCAGTCGAAGCCCGTCCAGCAGCAGAAACCGGCACGTGAGACGGTTCAGCAGGCCCAGCCGTCCAAGCCGGCGCGGCAAGGCAGACCGGCCGATGGCGGCGAGGTGCTGGCCTATGCCAAGCCGGACACCCCTTCGGGCGGCCTCGGCCAGGCATTCAGGAACCTGTTCAACGGGCCAGGAGGCTCCAGGAGCGGAGCCGGCAACGGCGTCGCCGTCTATGATATCAGCGCAGGAACCGTCTACCTGCCGGACGGCCAGCGGCTCGAAGCGCATTCGGGGTATGGCGCCATGGTCGACCAGCCACGCTATGTCGATAAGAAGGATCGCGGGCCAACACCGCCTAACACCTACAATCTGTCGCTGCGCGAATCGCGTTTCCACGGCGTTGAGGCCATTCGTCTGACGCCTGTCAGTGGCGGCAACAAATATGGCCGCGATGGCCTGCTCGCCCATAGCTACATGCTGCGCGGCGGCCGCGCCGAATCAAATGGCTGCGTCGTTTTCAGGGACTACGGCCGCTTCCTTGCCGCCTTCAAGAAGGGCAAGGTCACCCGCCTGGTCGTGGTGCCGCGCCTGAACGGATCGCCGACGCGCGTGGCGGACAACGCGCGCGGCGCCTGATCCCTGGAGAGGCACGTGGCTGTGCCTTCCCGCTTCCTCCTGACAGCCTTCTGTCAGGAGCCGCATCCGGCGAAGCGCCTCCCTCCATCCCACTCTTTCCATTTTGGCCAGGAAATCCCATATTCGGGACATGGCCAAATCCCCCGATGAAAAAACGCCGCCGACGGCGAATGACGACCGCGCCGCGCCGAAGCGGCGCAGTCCGCTGACCGATTTCCTCGACGCCTCGGAGCCGCTGCACAAAGACGGCTTTGCCGAGATGCCGCAGGCCGAACTGTCGGGCACGCCGCTGACCGGTTCGATCGCCGATTGGGCCGAGCAGATCGAGCAGGAGGCCGAAAAGGAAGGACGTCTCGTCGGCAAGGGCGACGGCGGCAAGGCGCCGAAGCCATCGAAAAAGATCCCCGAGCGCTCAACCTCCCCGGGCCGCAGTTCGCGCGGTACCTCGATGGGTGGCGCGGCGACAGCCAGGGAACGCACCGCAGCCGGCCTGAACCCGGTCGCCGGCCTCGATATCTCGCTGGAAGACGCAGAGACGATGGCCTCCGGCAGCGTCACCGCCACCGTGGCCGCGCTGTCGGCGCTGATCGAATCCGGCAATCCCCTGCACAAGGACGGCGTGCTGTGGACGCCGCACCGCCCTGCCCGCCCGGAAAAATCCGAAGGCGGCATAGCCATCAAGATGGTGTCGGATTTCGAGCCGGCCGGCGACCAGCCGACCGCCATCAAGGATCTGGTCGAAGGCGTCGACAACAGCGATCGCACCCAGGTGCTGCTCGGTGTTACCGGCTCGGGCAAGACATTCACCATGGCCAAGGTGATCGAGGAGACGCAGCGCCCTGCGCTGATCCTGGCGCCGAACAAGACGCTGGCCGCACAGCTCTATTCCGAGTTCAAGAAATTCTTCCCCGAAAACGCCGTCGAGTATTTCGTCTCCTATTACGACTACTACCAGCCGGAAGCCTACGTCCCGCGCACCGACACCTTCATCGAGAAGGAATCCTCGATCAACGAGCAGATCGACCGGATGCGCCATTCGGCGACGCGCTCGCTGCTCGAGCGCGACGACGTCATCATCGTCGCCTCGGTGTCCTGCATCTACGGTATCGGCTCGGTCGAGACCTATACGGCGATGACCTTCCAGATGCAGATCGGCGACCGGCTCGACCAGCGCGCTCTACTCGCCGACCTCGTCGCCCAGCAGTACAAGCGGCAGGACATCAACTTCGTGCGCGGCTCGTTCCGCGTGCGCGGCGACACGATCGAGATCTTTCCAGCCCACTTGGAAGATCGCGCCTGGCGCATCTCGATGTTCGGCGACGAGATCGAGCAGATCACCGAGTTCGACCCGCTGACCGGCCAGAAGACCGGCGAGTTGAAGAGCGTCAAGATCTACGCCAACTCGCACTATGTGACGCCGCGCCCGACCCTCAACCAGGCAATCAAGTCGATCAAGGAAGAGCTCAAGCACCGGCTGGTGGAACTCGAGCGCGCCGGCCGGCTGCTCGAAGCACAACGGCTGGAACAGCGCACCCGTTTCGACCTGGAAATGCTGGAGGCGACCGGCTCCTGCGCCGGCATCGAGAACTATTCGCGCTATCTCACCGGCCGCCAGCCGGGCGATCCGCCACCAACACTGTTCGAGTACATTCCCGACAACGCGCTGGTCTTCATCGATGAAAGCCACGTCACCGTGCCGCAGATCGGCGGCATGTATCGCGGCGACTTCAGGCGCAAGGCGACGCTGGCCGAATACGGCTTCCGCCTGCCGTCCTGCATGGACAACCGGCCGCTGCGCTTCGAGGAATGGGACGCCATGCGCCCGCTCTCCGTCGCCGTCTCGGCAACGCCGGGCGGCTGGGAAATGGAACAGGCCGGCGGCGTCTTTGCCGAGCAGGTCATCCGCCCGACCGGCCTCATCGATCCGCCGGTCGAAGTGCGCCCGGCCAAGAGCCAGGTCGACGATGTCGTCGGCGAGATCCGCGACACCACCAAGGCCGGCTACCGCACGCTGGTGACCGTGCTGACCAAGCGCATGGCCGAGGACCTGACCGAATATCTGCACGAGCAAGGCATCCGCGTGCGCTACATGCACTCCGACATCGACACGCTGGAGCGCATCGAGATCCTGCGCGACCTGCGCCTCGGCGCCTTCGACGTGCTGGTCGGCATCAACCTCTTGCGCGAGGGCCTCGACATTCCCGAATGCGGCTTCGTCGCCATTCTCGATGCCGACAAGGAAGGTTTTTTGCGTTCGGAAACCTCGCTGATCCAGACCATCGGCCGCGCCGCCAGAAACGTCGACGGCAAGGTCATCCTCTATGCCGACCAGGTCACCGGCTCGATGGAACGGGCGATGGCCGAGACCAGCCGCCGCCGCGAAAAGCAGATGGAGTGGAACGCGGCCAACGGCATCACGCCGGAATCGGTCAAGTCGCGCATCTCGGACATTCTGGACTCGGTCTACGAGAAGGACCACGTCCGCGCCGACATCTCGCAGTTCACCGACAGCGCCGGCGCCATGATGGGCAACAATCTCAAGGCCCATCTCGACGCCATGGACAAGCAGATGCGCGACGCCGCCGCCAATCTCGACTTCGAGAAGGCGGCCCGCATCCGCGACGAGATCAAGCGGCTGCGCGAGATGGAGCTGTCGATCTCCGAAGACCCGCTGGCGAAGTACGCGGACATGGAAAGCCCGGTTTCGGGCCGTGAAAAGGGCAAGCACAACAAGGGCCGCGCCATCCACCGCACGGCCGACGACAAGGGAAACATCCCTGTTGCGGCGGTCAGCAAGCCGAAAGAGAGTGCACAGGATCGCGTCAAATCCGCCCTGTTCCGCAAGCCGTCGCTCGACGCCATGGGGCCGGGCACCGACATGCCGACACCCGCCGGCGCCGTGTCGCGTTCGCTGTTCAAGAAACAGTCGGCCGAAGAGGCGCACGGTTCCGACTTCGGCATTCCCGGCGACTCGACCAAGCCGCTGTTCAAGAAGAACTCGCTTGATGAGATGACGGTGCGGCGGACCGAGACACCGATCGAAGGCGACAAGCCGGTCAAGCGCGAGCGCGCCGGCATTGGTTCCTACGAGGATCCGGGCGACGCCCGCCGAGAAAAGCGCCGGCCGGGCAAGACGGGCAGGCCGGGGCGGTAGCGATCCTTCGCGCCCCCGGCAGCCTTGCCATCGGCCCCGCCTTTGGTGTAGTCAATCCCCACACTCGAACGTCTTGAAAGGAGGGCTCACGTGTTTGCGTTTTTTCGTCACCATCGTCAGCGTGGCCCGATTTCTGCCCTGCGAGCTTGCTTGCAGGGCTGACCAGGGACGGTCCGGGTTTTTCCCGCTTCGATTTTTTTGGTCTGCCCTTCGTGGTGTTGCAACGCCGAGCCTGATGGCCAGCACGCGCACCGTCAAAGTGCATTGAACCGGAGTTTTCTCCGGCAAGACCAGAGAAATCAAAATGGCCCTGATCAGCCTCAAATCCCTCGGCGTCACCATGAGTGCGCCGCTGTTTGCCAATCTCGACCTGACCATCGGCACCGGCGACCGGCTCGGCATCGTTGCCGCCAACGGCCGCGGCAAGTCGACCTTGCTCAAATGCCTGACCGGCGAAATGGAGCCGACCTTTGGCGACATAACCCGCACGCGCGGCCTGCGCGTCGGCCATGTCGAACAGTCCGTTGCCACAGCCCTTCTCGACCGAACGTTCCACCAGGTGGTGGCCGACGCCTTGCCGCCCGAGCAGGCCGAAAGCGAGCTGTGGCGCGTCGATGTGGTTCTCGATTCACTCGACGTGCCCGAGCCCATGCGCGAACGGCAAATGCAGGCGCTGAGCGGCGGTTGGCAGCGGCTGGCACTGATCGCCCGCGTCTGGGTCACCGATCCGGATGTGCTGCTGCTCGACGAGCCGACCAACCATCTCGACCTGGCCAGGATCAGCCAGCTTGAGACCTGGCTCAACACGCTGCCGCGCGAAGTGCCGGTGGTGACCGCCAGTCACGACCGCGCCTTTCTCGACGCCACCACCAACCGGACGCTGTTCCTGCGCCCGGAACAATCGCCTGTGTTTGCCCTGCCCTACTCCAGGGCAAGGCAGGCGCTCGACGACGTCGACGCCTCGACGGAGCGCAAGTTCCAGCGCGACATGAAGGTGGCGCAGCAATTGCGCCGGCAGGCCGCCAAGCTCAACAACATCGGCATCAATTCCGGCAGCGACCTTTTGACAGTCAAGACCAAGCAGCTCAACCAGCGGGCGGAGCGCCTGGAAGAGGCGGCTGCTCCGGCCCATCGCGAGAAGTCGTCCGGCGCGATCAGGCTCGCCAATCGCGGCACCCATGCCAAGGTGCTGATCACGCTCGAGGACGCGGCGGTGGAAACCCCTGATGGAACGCTGCTGTTCAGGACCGGCAAGCGCCACATTTGCCAGGGCGATCGCATCGTCCTGCTCGGCCGCAACGGCATCGGCAAATCGCGCTTCGTCACCCTGATCCGCAACGCCATCCTCGAAGCGGATACGGTGCAGAACGTGAAGGTGACGCCGTCGACAGTGCTCGGCTACAGCGACCAGGCGCTGTCGGGCATCAGCGGCGACGACACGCCGCTGGCGATGGTCTCGCGCCGCTATGATGTCGGCGAACAGCGCGCCCGCTCGCTGCTCGCCGGGGCCGGCGTCGGCATCGACATGCAGGAGCGCCGGATCGACGTGTTGTCCGGCGGCCAGAAGGCGCGGCTGATGATGCTGGCGCTCAGGCTCGCCAACCCCAATTTCTATCTGCTCGACGAGCCGACCAACCATCTCGACATCGACGGCCAGGAAGCGCTGGAAGCCGAGCTGCTGGCGCATCAGGCAAGCTGCGTGCTCGCCTCGCACGACCGCTCCTTCATCCGCGCCATCGGCAACCGCTTCTGGCTGATCGAGAAGCGGCGGCTGACCGAAGTCGAGGACCCGGAGGATTTCTTCCGCTCGGTGGCCGAGGGCACCGGCTGAAGAAACGCCAAGCGTCCGCCGGGCCGGCATTCGAGTTCTGCCGGCCACACTTCCCCGCTGGCCGAAAAAGGCGCATCCTGAGGTTTCGCAAACCGAGGGAGGATACCGGTCATGCGCGGGGTGGACGTCGTCAAGAACCTGTATGATGCTTATGCAAAACGCGACATCGAGGGCGCGCTGGTCGACTGCGCCGATGATATCGTCTTCCGCTGGGTCGCCGAACCGCAGGCACCTTTCATCGCGGCAGGCAACGGCAAGCAGGAGTTCCTTGCCCGCCTCATGGCGCTGGACAGTGATTTCGAGTACCGGAGCTTCGTCCCGGTGGACATCGTCGACGGCGGCGACAGGATTGCGGCGCAGGTCGAAATCCATTTGACGCGCAAAACCACCGGCCAGGAGCTTCTCATGCGTACCGCTGATTTCTGGACGGTCCGCGACGGCAAGATCGTCGAGATGGTGGAATATTACGACACGGCGCTGGCCGCCTCGGTCATCTGAAGAAAAATTTCGACGACCTGTCGGGTCGCCTGAACCTGCCACGTCCTTGGGATGCCGACACAATGATGCCGGCTTCAATCAAGGAGAAAGCATCATGTTCACCCTGTCATCCATAGGCCGCGTCGCCACCCGTTACGCGCAGGCTCGCGCTCGCCATCGCAGTGAGCGCGCCCTCCTGTCCTTGCCGATCGAGCTGCGCAAGGACATCGGCTGGCCCGAAATCGTCATCGACCCGCAGAACGGCCCTCGTATCTGCAGAGCACCCTGACCGAGGCGGCCGCTGGTCAATCATGCGTATCGCCCGAAAGCGGCGTCGCCTGCATCGACGCGCGCCTTTCGAAAGCCTCGAACCAGTGCGTGAGCACCGCCCGCGAGCGAAAGGGCGGAAGGTGACGGAACGCCATCCAGGACAGCGTGGTGGCCAGGGCTGTATGGCCGACATGAAGCGGCGCTTCGTCGTCCAGAGCGCTTTCGATCCAGTCGTAGCTTGCCTCGATCTTTTCCCGGTATCCTTCGGCAAGAGCACCATAACGCAGCTGTTCGGGTCTCCTTTCCGTCTCCCAGCGCAAGGCAATGCCCGTCTGCGCTAGGCCCTGAGCGACCGACTGCAGCCGCAACGCCTGCCAGCGCGTCTCGCCGTCTTGCGGCAGCAATTTGCGGCCGCCATGCAGTGTGTCGAAGTAGGCGCAGATGACATCGGAATCGAAGATCGGCGACGCACCGGGCCGCAACAGCACCGGCACCTTGCCGAGTGGATTTTCGGCGTAGACGCTGGCATTGCGCAAGGTCGGGCTGGTCTCGTGATGAATAACCTCGAGCCGATCGGCAATGCCGACCTCGTGAGCGAAGACGAGCGCCTTGCGCGCAAAGGGCGAATGGGTCTGGTAATAGAGGATCATTGTCGTCCCAGGGGGTGAGGAAGCCACGTAGCCCACCAGTTCTATGCTGCGAGCCGCGAGAATTGCGCTCTGATTGAGCCCCGCCGACGCAAGTTCATTTCACGACTCCCGCTCAAACCACCGGCTACCAGGTCTGTGCGGGCGGCTTGCGAAAAATTTCCACGGCCCTGTAGGATCGCCGTCACCTCATGCGTCCTATGGTTCGCAAGGCTAAGCCAAACGCAAAGAGGAGCAAGATATGACTGATCAGACCCCCGTTCAGCCCGCGGCGAAAGTGCTCGGCGGATTGACCCCCTATCTGCAGGTGGACGGCGCCTTCAAGGCCGCCGAATTCTACAAGAAGGCCTTCGGCGCCGAACAGGTCTTTGCCTATCCGGCCGACGAACAGGGCCGCACCATGCACATCCATCTTCACATCAACGGCTCGACGCTGATGCTGGGCGACGCCTATCCCGAGCACGGCCACCCGCATCAAAATCCGCAGGGCTACACCATGCAGTTGCACCTCCAGGACGACACCATCGAAACATGGTGGAAGCGCGCCATCGAGGCCGGCTGCGAGGAAGTGGTGCCGCTGCAGGTGATGTTCTGGGGCGACCGCTGGGGACAGATGCGTGACCCCTTCGGCGTGGCCTGGGCAATGAACGCCCCGGTGAAGTAAGTTTTTTCAGCGAGCAGCAATGCCCCTTGCCGCCGGCGGGGGGATGATGCGCTCACCTGCGCCGGGTTGCATCCCTGCCGGCCCGGCGCTCGATTTCAGCAAAGGAGACCCACAATGTCCTATGTCGATGGCTTCGTGGTTGCGGTGCCCAAGGCAAAACTCGACGACTACAAGAAGCTCGCCAACACCGCCGGAATCGTCTGGATGGAGCACGGTGCGCTCGCCTATGCCGAATGCGTCGGCGACGACGTGCCGTATGGCGAGGTCACCTCTTTCCCGCGTGCCGTGCAGGCCAAGGACGACGAGATCGTCGTCTTCTCCTGGATCGTCTACGAATCGCGAGAAAGCCGCGATGCCGTCATGGCCAAGGTGATGGCCGACCCGCGCATGAAACCCGACTGGGCAACGATGCCGTTCGACGGCAAGCGCATGATCTTCGGCGGCTTCAAGCCGTTCATGGAGCTGTAGGCGTCAGTCCAACTTGTCGAGCAGCGGCTTCAGCCGATCGCCATAGCGCTTCCACAGATCGACCGAGCCCTGATACATCGGCTGGCGCACCTGCGCGGCGGAAGCCGTGCGCACCGGCCGGTCGGTCTCGTGGAACGACAGCACCGCATCGTTCCATGGCAGGCCGAGATGGGCGATCAGCGCCCGCGTCTGCCCTTCCTGGTCGGCGACGAAATCCTCATAGCGCACATCATGCACCACCCCAGGCAGCACCGTATGCCAATGCGCCATGATGTCGGTGTAGAGGTTGTGGAAATCGGCGAGTTCGCCGAGGTCGTAGCCGTAGCGATGGCTGTCGCCGCGGAAATGCACCTTGTAGATCGACAGGCACGTCGCCGCCGCGTCGCGGGCGCAATGGACGATCTTCGCTTTCGGCAACATCAGATGGAGGAAGCCGACAAGCAGGAAGTTGCCCGGCATCTTGTCGGTGACATGCTTGAAGCCGGGATAGCGGGCGTGCAGCATGTCGAGATAGGCCTCGCCGGCCTCGGCAAAAGCCTTGTCGGGCATGTCGGCGATGCCAGCCGGAAAGCCGCCCTTCATGGTCAATGGAAACTGCTTGCCCACCGCCGTCTTCAGGATGCTGAGCTCGCCGGCGCCATAGACCTGGGGATGGCTGGCGATGATCTGCTCGACCAGCGTCGTGCCGGAGCGCGGCATGCCGACGACAAAGATCGGCGTGTCGTCGGTAATTGAGCTCGGCTTGTGTTTTTCGAAGAAGCCGGCATCAAAGGTTGCCTTCATGGCCTCGAATTCGGCGCGCGTCCTGGCCGCATCGTAGTCGATGCCCTTGCGGCGGATCGCATTGCCTTCGGCGAAATAGTCGAAGGCCCTGCCATAATCCTTCAGATCGTCATTGGCCTTGCCGAGACCGAAGGACAACTGCATGCGCGCCAGGCTGTCCTGCGGCGTCTTGGCATGCTGGGCTTCCATGCTGGTCAATTCGCTGTCGCGCTCCTTCTGGCGCTTGACCTGCGTCAGCATCAGCCAGGCTCTCGCCATGCCGGGGTCGACCGCCAGCGCCTGCCGGAAAAGATCGACCGCTTCGTCGAGCTTGCCCTTTTCCATCAGCCCGACGCCCAGCCCGTGCAGCAGGTCGGCGTCCTTCGGCCTGATGGTCAGCGCCTCGCGGAAGACGGCAAGCGCCTCGTCCAGACGACCGGCTTCTTGCAGCGTTTCGGCAAGTCCGATGCGCGCGCGGACATGGAACGGATTGCGTCCGAGGGTACCGCGATAAATGTCTTCGGCGCCCTCGAACTGGCCGAGCTGCTTCAACGATGAGCCGAGATTGTCGCGCGCCGCCAGTTGGTCGGGCCGCAGCGTCACTGCCTTGCGAAAGCAGTCGACGGCAGCAGCGACCTGGCCGAGATCGCGCAACACTGTGCCGAGATTGTTGAGAAAATCCGGATTGCCGGGCTGCAACCGCACCGACTGCTCGATGAGATCAACCCCTTCGGCGCTGCGCCCGGTCTGGTGCAGCAACAACCCAAGGAAGTGCGCAGCGGCGGCGTGATTGGCCTTTTGCGCCAGCACCTGCCGGTAGATCGCCTCGGCCTCTTGCCGGCGCCCGGCCTGGTGCAGTTGCAGCGCCTGCTGCACATGCTGATCAAGCCCCAGCGGTGGCTGTCCTCCAGCGCCAGATCTGGCTCCCGCGCCCGCCGCTCTTCTCTGATCTCTGTTAATGAGAAACCTGCCGTGTTTGTCCGCCGGCCGCGATCTACAGCAATTCCAGGAAAAGTGTGAAACGGTTTTCCCGGGAAAGCGCATGGCGCTTTCCCTTGGGAATTGCGCCAAAACAAAGAGATAGAGCGGTTCGGCGTTTCAGTGAAACGATGAACCGATCTAGGCCATCGGCGCATCAGGTTCAAGGCTTCGCTTGGTATCCGTCAGTGTAGAAGCGATCAAATCAACCGGTTGGTCTCCGCAACCTGCCTGGCACGACGGAGCGTTCCATCGGTATCGGCGACCCTTCGCTTTGCCGCTTCGTCACTTCTGATGGTCAGCCGCGGCGACAGGATGGGCTTTGCCATCACTGGTTTAACCAATGGCCCGACCGTGACTGCGGCTCCTGCCGATGTTGTTTCAGAAATCATGAGGTATCGTCCTTCCATGCATAAATAAAATTAAAATACCGGGAGAAATGTTCCCGCCTCTCTTCAAGCAATTTTTGAAATCGCTGGATTTGTATCATCATTTTTTTGAAAGTTACAGCGAGCAATTTTCTGAGCGTAATCCGATTTTCTTTTAAATTGCCTTGATTAAATTGAGACAAAGGCCTATCTGTTCAGGATCGTTTTGGGCCAGAATTGGCATCTCGCGGCGTCAGAGGTTCTCGACCCGCCAATCTCATTCCAAATCATCGATATTGGCCGCGGTTCGCGACCATTTCTCATTCCTCGAAAGACCCACATGAACACCGGAACCGTAAAGTTCTACAATGGCCAGAAGGGTTTCGGCTTCATTCAGCCGACCGATGGCGGCAAGGACGTTTTCGTCCATGTCAGCGCGCTGGAGCGCGCCGGCTTCCCTGGCCTCGCTGAAGGCCAGAAGCTGCAGTTCGAGTTGGAGCGTGACACCAAGGGCCGCGAGTCGGCCGCCAATTTGCAACTGATCTGATCCGGCCGAATTCGATGAACGCTGACCACGGATGTACTGGCAGCTCTCGAAAGCGGCTTATTTCCAGCGATTGCGGGAAATAGGAAAGCGGGGCTCGTCCCCGCTTTTTTGCTTTCAGGGACCGCTGCGGAAGCATCAAGGCAAGACAATGACGGACCGCACCACCCACTCCATCGCGCATTTCGCGGCACCCTTCGTGCTCGGCGGACTGGAAGGACAGCTGCCGGCCGGCGACTACGACATCGATCACGACGAAGAGGTGATCGAGGGCATGTCGCGGCTTGCCTGGCGCCGCGTCGCCACCTTCATCCATTTGCCGGCAAGGGCAGTGAAAAACCCGACCACCAGCCAGCTTGTCGCCATCGATTACCTCGAACTCGAAACAGCGCTGAAGCGCGACAGGGAGAATGCAGCATGATCCGTTTCCAGCAGAATGCGCGCCCGCGCACCGACACGCCCGCGCACCAGTTTGCGATCGGTCAGACTGTCCGCATGAAGAGCCGCACCGGCCTCGTCCAGAAAACCGCGGAACTGTTCCAGATCAAGAGCAGGCTGCCGGTTAAGGACGGCTCGCCGCAATACCGCATCCGCAGCGAGCAGGAGACCCATGAGCGGGTCACCACGGAAGACAATCTCGAACCGGCCGACAACCCGGTTGTGGCCAACAACCCGGTTGTCTCTGACAACTCGGTTGTTAGTGATAACCCGGTCGTCTGAGCGCCCAGCAAAGCCAAGCCAACACACACCAGGAGCACGACATGTCCAAGGGTCAACAGCGAAGCAATCGCGAAACACGCAAGCCGAAGAAGGACAAGGTCGTGGCCAAGCCCGCCTCCCCGTTCGGCTCTGCTGTCAAGCAGGCAGAGAGCAGCCTGAAGCCGAAGTCGAAGGGCTGACGCCCAGGGGCGCTTCGTGCGCCCTCTCCGTCGCCCTGCGTGAGGCGACGGACCGATTAAACAGGCCCGCGCAACGCTCTGCCGCACCACGGAGGCGCGCTTGAACTTCGTCATCGAGTTCTACCGGTCGCGCGACGCCGACGAAGCCACGCTCGACAAGGTATCGCTGGAAGCGCCGAACCTGCGCGCCGCCCTGCAGGGTGCCACCGCGCTGTTCCATACGCTGGCCATGCCGCAAATCCCCGATCGCCTGCGCATTTCCGACGACAATGGCAGCGAGCTCTACGCCGGTCCGGCCGACGGGGCGTATCCAGCTTAGAGGAGCGGTGCTTGCCGCATGGTCCCATTAAAGTTCATGTAAGGTCGACGCCGTAAGATCGGCCGAACCGGGCGGCTGCCGCAATTGGTGGCCCGCGAGATCGCGGGCGCCCCATTGCAATCGCCGCTCGCGTCCGAAGGCAGGAGGCGTATGGACAGGTCGCGCATCATCGTGACGGCGGTGGTGTTGGCCTTGCTTGGCGCCATCGTGCCCATCGCGGCAATGTTTCACCTTTCATGGATCCAGGCGGTCCAAAAGGAACACGAACGGCTGCAGCTGTTCGCCAGCCGCGCCATCGCCAGGGCCGACATCTCGCGCGGCGATGCGACGGCCGCTTTGCTGCAGATCGATCAGTTCACCGGCATCCACTGTTCGGCGGACCACATAGCCCGCATGCGGCAACTCACTATCAACACACGCTCGACCGAGGAGATGGGCTATTTCGAAAATGGCCTGCTCAAATGCTCGTCATGGGGACTGACCGAAGGGCGCGTTGCTCAAACCGTCCCGGATTTCACCACCAGGGACGGTATTGCCGTCACCGCCCGCATGCAGCCGGTGATGAGCGAAGGTCATTTGCTGATGGCACTGCGATACAAGGACCACAATGTTCTTGTCGATCCGGTACGCTTTGTCGACGTCATCGTCGATCCCGGCGTCCAGCTCGCGCTGACGACGGAAACGGGCATCCTGCTCGGTGCGCTGAACGGCCCGGATCCCGCCCGCATCGAGACGATCATCGCCGGCCCCGACGAAGGCATCGATGACGATCTCCTGTTTGCCACCGCGCGCGGGACGGGCTGGATCGCTGTCGCCGCCGAGCCGAAAAGCCAGATTCTGGACAGCGTTCGCCAGCAGCGGCTTCTGCTGCTCCCGCTCGGTGCTTTCATGGCCGCCTTCATCATCGGCATGGTTGTCTGGCTGTCGCGACGGCGGCTTTCACCGTTGGGAGAATTGCAGATCGCGGTGCGCAAGCGCGAATTCATCGTCCACTATCAGCCGATCGTCGAACTCAGGACCGGCAATTGCATCGGCGCGGAAGCGCTGGTGCGCTGGAAGCGACCGAACGGTTCCCTGGTCCGGCCCGACCTCTTCATTCCGCTGGCGGAAGAGAGCGGCCTGATCACGGCGATCACCGATCAGGTCATTGCGCTCGTTGTCTTCGACCTGAACAGGCTTCTGGTCGCCGATCGTTCCATCCACATCGCCATCAATCTCAGCGCAACCGACGTCAGCACGGCGCGGGTTCTACCGGTTATCGAAAAGGCATTGCAGCACACCGGCATAGAGCCCCAGCAGATCTGGCTCGAGGCGACGGAACGCGGTTTTGTCGATATCAACTCGGCGCGTTCGACCGTCGTTCGTGCCCGCGAACTTGGCCACGCAGTGGTGATCGACGACTTCGGCACCGGCTATTCCAGCCTGTCCTATCTCGAGGGGCTGCCGCTCGATGCGTTGAAGATCGACAAGTCGTTCATCGACACGATCAGCACGAATTCCGCCACCAGTTCCGTCACCCCGCACATCATCGGCATGGCCAAGACGCTGAAGCTGAAGATCGTTGCCGAAGGCGTGGAAACGCAGGCACAAGCCGATTACCTGGTGGAACACGACGTTGAATATGGCCAGGGCTGGCTTTTCGCCAGACCCATGCCCGCGGCCGAGTTCATCGCCTATTGTCGGCAGGCGAAGGCGCCGGCGTAGAGGCGAGCGCTACCTGCCAGCAGGCAACACCTGCCTTCTCCCCTTGCGTGGGAGAAGGCAGAAAACCGGCCCTGTCAGCACGGTCCGTCGTCAACGACGCGATAGTCCGCGGCGCGGGCTTCGCAGGAATTGGGAAAGGTGCGCAGTTCGTCATGCCGGCGCGCGCACACGGGAGCATATTCGCGGGTGCAGAACGTCTGCTCTTCGCCGCCACCGCCACTGCCGCCGTCGCGGCACGGACCGTCGCGCACAATGCGGTAGCCGGCCCGGTCGGCAAGGCAGGCATTGGCGAAGGTCTGGCGGTCGCCGCCGCGCCGGGCGCAGACCGGCTCGTACTGCCTGCTGCAATATTGCGGTTCGGGCCGTGGCGGACGCGGACGCGGCCCTGGTCCCTCATCGACGACGACGGTGCAGGCGGCAAGAATTGCCGACAGGAACAGGATGGCAAAACCTTGCCGCGAAAAGATTGCCGCCAGAAACTTCATGTTGATCTCTCCCTCGATCCCGTCCCCGGAAGACGATCCTTGCCATTCCCTTGCCAAATGCAACCCCGTTCGCAGCCTCCCCGCTGGGAAACGATGCGTGGAGCCATGGCACCCATCAGCCCCATCTCGCTGGCGGCCACGACATCTGGCCCATTCGTGGCCGCGCTCTGGGCCGATGACCGAGCCGGCAACCAAGCCTATGTCGAGCCGCATCGATGCTCAGGTCAGTCGATCCATGCGTCGGGATGCGCCCAGAGCGGCGGCCCGCGGCGCTATCTTGCAACCTTCACGTTTCCGTGCGATAAATTCCGTGTTCGGGCATTTGCGACCCGGAGAGCGGAACGTTTTGGACGACCTTTCCCCGATACTGTGAATCTCTGACGGCCCCGTTTTCGGCGGGGGGTTTGACCATGCGCCAATGCATGACTGCCGAAGCAACCACCGGGACTTGCCCATTGCGCCAGGCGGCGGGCAGGACCACCAGACTGAACGGGTGAAGGAGTTTCCCCAATGGCCCAGACCGGCACCGTTAAATTCTTCAACGCGACCAAAGGCTTCGGTTTCATCACGCCCGACGGCGGCGCCAAGGATGTGTTCGTCCATATTTCCGCGATCGAGGCCTCCGGCCTGCGCACGCTCGTCGACGGCCAGAAGGTCACCTTCGACGTCGAGCCGGATCGCATGGGCAAGGGCCCCAAGGCCGTCAACCTCCGCGCTGCCTGAGCCATCGGCACGCCGAGCGTCTCTGACGCACGACGGAGGCTCCAATGCCTGGACCTGGCTTGGAGAGGGATTTGAATTTTTGAAAAGGCGCGGCGGTTTTCGTCGCGCCTTTTTCGCGCCGCGCGTTCTGCCCAATGCATGTCGCACAAAAGCGCGCGGAGGTTTTGAGTCAACGACATGCATAAAAACAAAGACTTAAAAGCGCGTCGTCTGAATCCCTTCAAACGCGACGCGCTTTAGGGGCCCGCAAAACTTTCTCTTGCCGATGGCGCTAAAATAAAGGACAAATTTCCATTCGGGCATCTGCCGGCCCGAGACTGGACTTTATGGGATCAAAGGAGCTTCCCATGCCGCAGACCGGCACCGTCAAATTCTTCAACCATGCCAAAGGCTTCGGCTTCATCACGCCCGATGATGGCGCGAAGGATGTTTTCGTCCATATTTCAGCCGTGCAGGCATCGGGTCTTCCTGGTCTTGAGGATGGCCAGAAAGTGTCCTTCGACACGGAACCGGACAAGCGTGGCAAGGGCCCGAAGGCCGTCAACCTGTCGGTCGGCTGAGCCGGCTTCAGACAGGCGGCGGGCCGGCTGGATAGCCCCGCTCCCTTGAGGGGTCTTTGACGCTTGTTTTGATATTGACGCGTCGAAATCCGTTCAGCCCCCATTCAGCCACGGTCGCATATTAGTCTTTGGTAAAGCCGGACCGCATCCCCCGGAAACTGCACGGGCCGGTTACGAAGGAGACCGACATGAACCGAATTTTCAAGACCGCCGTCCTGTCCGCTGCCGTGGTCGCCACCACACTCATGACCCTGCCCGCCGCCAACGCGGGTGACTGGCGCCATCACGGCCATCACGGCGACGGCGACGCGATTGCCGCCGGCGTGCTCGGCCTTGCCGCCGGCGCGCTGATCGGTGGCGCGTTGGCCAATGACCGGCCGCCCCCAGACGATTATTACGATGACGGTTACTACGATCGCGACGTAGTGGTGCGCCCGGCACCGGTCCGCCGCTACTATGCGGAGCCGAGGGTTGTCTACAATGAAGGCTACGCCGAGCCGTGGACGCGTGGCTGGTATGACTATTGCTCGGACCGCTACCGTACCTTCAACTCCCGCACCGGCACGTTCACCGGCAATGACGGCGAACAGCATTTCTGCACGGCGAACTAAGATCAAGGGCTTCCCTGCCCCAAACAAAAAGCGCTGACCGCGAGGCCAGCGCTTTTTGTTGTTGGGCTTGACGTCCAAGATTTCTCTTGAGGTCGGCGCTACCCCTCATCCGCCTGCCGGCACCTTCTCCCCGTGAAGCACGGGGAGAAGGGATTGGCTGCAACACAGGCGCCCTTAAGTCAGAAAGGGGTTGGTCCGGCGCTCCTCGCCGAAGCGTCCGCCGGGACCGTGGCCGCAGACAAAGCCGATGTCGTCGCCGAGCGGCAGGAGCTTATCCTTGATCGAGGCGATCAGCGCCGCGTGGTCGCCGCCCGACAGGTCGGTGCGGCCGACCGAGCCACGAAACAGCACGTCGCCGACATGGGCGAACTTGGCCGCGCGGTTGTAGTAGACGACATGGCCAGGCGCGTGGCCGGGGCAATGCAACACCTCGAACACATGCGAGCCGAACGACACGGTGTCGCCTTCGGTGAGGAACCGGTCGGGCACACAGTTGCGCGCGCCGGCGATGCCGTAACGCCTGCCCTGGTTTTCCAGATTGTCGAGCAACGACTTGTCGGCCTCATGCGGCCCGATGATGTCGATGCCGAGCGCCTCCTTCAACTCCATGGCGCCGCCGGCATGATCGATATGGCCATGCGTTAGCCAGATCGCCCCGGCGGATATCGCATTGTCCTTCAGCACCGCCAGCACCTTGTCGATGTCGCCGCCCGGATCGACGACGACACCATGCTTGTCGTCCATGTCGAACAGGATGGTGCAATTCTGCTGGAACGGTGTGACCGGCACGATGCCGGCATTGAGCTGACCCATGATTGTCCTTTCGCTATTCCAGCGTGATGTAGAGCAATTCCAGGAAAAGTGTGAAACGGTTTTCCCGGGAAAAGCGCGTAGCGCTTTCCCTTAGGGAATTGCGTCAACTAAGAGACAGTGCGGGCGAAGGCCGTCCACTCCTCGAAAAGACGACAGTCAGTAGCTCAAAAAAGAAATGGGCGGCCGAAGCCGCCCAATCAAAACGCCTAGACCGAATGGCTTACTTCTTCATGGCGCCCATGACCGCGCCGAGAATGCCGGTCAGGATCGCGCCGCCGCCGGCGCCGCCGACGATGTTGTTGAGGTTCAGCGCGCTGCCGAGACCGCTCGTTGCTGCTGCCGCAGCCGCCGGATCGACCGCGCCACCACCAAGCAGGCTGCCGAGGATCGCCGCACCGCCGACGCCGCCAATGGCGCCACCCAGGATTTTGGGAAGCTGACCCATCGCCGCCGTCTTGAGCGCCGCACCGACCGCCTGACCACCGATGACACCTGCAATCACCTGTATGATGATCGGAAGAAGCGTGTTCATGTCCATATGATTAGTCCCTCCATAGCTGCCAGCCTCCCGGGCCGACACCATCATGAGACGCTGAATTGGACGAAAGTCAAATGCAGAAACGCTTAAATAAAAGGGGCGGCCCTAAAACCGCCCCTGCTTGCTGGAAAAGCTGTGACTTTCGTTATTCTGCTGCGATCGCGTGATTGGGCTGAACCGCCGCAGAATAGTCGTTCATAAGGTTCTTGGCGATTTCGCCGACCTCGAATCGGTAAGATCCGATCTCCGAAACCGGCGTCACTTCCGCCGCGGTCCCGGTCAGGAAGCACTGCTCGAAGCCCTCGAGTTCTTCCGGCATGATGGCGCGTTCGATTACCTCCAGACCGCGATCCTTGGCCAGGCCAATGACCGTGCGGCGGGTGATGCCGTCGAGGAAGCAATCGGGCTTGGGCGTGTGGATCTTACCGTCCTTGACGAAGAAGATGTTGGCGCCGGTCGCTTCGGCAACCTGGCCACGCCAGTCGAGCATCATGGCATCGGCATAGCCCTTGGCCTCGGCGGCGTGCTTGGACATGGTGCAGATCATGTAGAGGCCGGCGGCCTTCGACTTGGACGGCGCCGTGCGCGGGTCGGGCCGGCGCCATTCCGCAACGTCGAGGCGGATGCCCTTCAGCTTCTGCGCCGGATCGAAGTAGCTCGGCCACTGCCAGATGGCGATGGCGCAGTTGATACGGTTGTTCTGCGCCGAAACGCCCATCTGTTCGCTGCCACGCCAGGCGATCGGCCGGACATAGGCGTCCTGGAAACCCTGCTTCTTCAAAAGCGTGGTGGAAGCATCGTTGAGCTCGGCCACCGAATAGGGAATCTTGAAGCCAAGCAGGCGCGCCGATTCATGCAGGCGCTCGGTGTGTTCGTTAAGCTTAAAGATCTCGCCGCCATAGGCGCGCTCGCCCTCGAAGACGGCGCTGGCGTAGTGCAGGCCATGGGTCAGCACGTGGATCTTGGCGTCACCCCATTGGACGAACGCGCCATTCATCCAGATGAAGCCGTCCAGTTGATCGAAGGGAACGGATGCCATGGTAACCTCCCGCGGGCGGCAGCCCGCATAGTGTTGTATCGTTGTGTGTTTCGTGTCGGCCGCGCAAAGCGGTCTTTATGCTGGAGCGTAGGCGGATAATTGCGCTCTGGCAAACTCAGGAAGTTCCGGAAAAACCGGCCTCTCTTGCCTTTTCGTTCGCAATCCGCCCAAAAGCTTGTCAAAAATTACCATTGCAGGGAAATTACGTCAATAGTACTGACATAATCTCTCTTTCAAGCGGAGAAAAGATGACGGATCGAAGCCACGCAGCCGGGAAACCGATCAGGACGGCGATCACCGACGAGGACGGCATCGACTTCGCCATCATCGAGCTGCTCTTCTTCGCCTATCGCGACTTCACCTCCGATCCGGATCAGATCCTGGCCGATTACGGCTTCGGCCGCGCCCACCACCGGGTGCTGCATTTCGTCAACCGCAGGCCGGGCCTGACGGTTGCCGAACTGCTCGACGTGCTGAAGATCACCAAACAGAGCCTGGCGCGGGTGCTCAAGCAATTGATCGACACCGATCATGTTGTGCAGTTGCAAGGTCCGCGCGACCGCCGCCAGCGCGAGCTCTATCCGACAGCCAAGGGCCGCGCGCTGGCGCTGGCGCTGGCGCGGCCACAGTCGCGCCGCATCCATGCTGCATTGGGAGATTCCGGGATAACCGAACGGACCCTGGTTGAACGGTTCCTCGAAGCGATGGTCAATCCGGAACTAAGAGCGCAGATCGACGTTGGGTCCGCAAAAATGTCAGGGAAAAGCCATGGAGAGCACTGAAAGGGTCGATCACGCGGCCGCACCGGACGACGACGCGCCGCACTTGCTTGTCGTCGACGACGACACCCGCATCCGCAATCTTCTCAAGCAGTATCTGACCGAAAACGGCTTTCGCGTCACCGTCGCCGGCAATGCCGGCGAAGCCAGGCGCAAGCTTGCCGGCCTCGACTTCGATCTTCTGATCCTCGACGTGATGATGCCCGGTGAAACGGGCGTCGACCTGACCAAGTCGCTGCGCGCCGAAAAGAACGTGCCGATCCTGATGCTGACGGCGCTGTCGGAAACCGACAGCCGCATCAGCGGGCTCGAGGCCGGCGCAGACGACTATCTGCCGAAACCTTTCGATCCGCGCGAGCTGATCCTGCGCATCAACAACATCCTGCGCCGCGGCGGCCCGACGACAACGCCCAAGGTCGAGCAGCTGGTCTTCGGCCCCTACACGTTCCAGATCGCCAGGCGCGAATTGAAGCGCGGCGGCGAGGCACTGAAGCTGACTGACCGCGAGCAGGAGATCCTGGCGATCTTCGCCGCGCGGGCAGGTGAGACGATACCCCGCCACGAGCTTGTCGGCGACGATTCGGAAGTCGGCGAGCGCACCATCGACGTCCAGATCAACCGGCTGCGCCGCAAGATCGAGCGCGATCCGTCCAATCCGGTCTGGTTGCAGACCGTACGCGGTATTGGGTATCGCCTCAGCGTGGAATAGAATGCCGCCTGCGGCCGGCTGAACGGTTGCGGGCAAGCGAAAAGAGCGAATGGCAACCACGGAACTGCAACAGCCGGGCAATGGCTTGAGCGCACGCGCCGCGCGCACGCTGAAGGCGGTGCCGCGTGCCTGGAACCGGTTCTGGCGCCTTGTTTCGCTCTATATGCCGAAGCGGCTCTATGCCCGCTCGCTGATCATCGTCATCGCTCCGATGATCCTACTGCAATCGGTCGTCGCCTTCGTCTTCATGGAACGCCATTGGGCAACCGTAACGCAGCGTCTGTCGCAGGCCACCGTGCGCGACATCGCCGCCATCATCGACATGATCGAGACCTATCCGCACGACACCGACTACGCCAACATCATCCGCATCGCCCAGGACCGCATGCAGCTGAAGGTCGACCTCTTGCCGCCCGACCCGCTGCCCGCGCCGGGTCCCAAACCCTTCTTCTCGATCCTCGACGACGTTCTCTCGGCCGAAATCACCCGCCAGATCAACCGCCCGTTCTGGATCGACACGGTCGGCAATTCCAACATCGTCGAGGTGCGCGTCCAGCTTGAGAACAGGGTGCTGCGCGTCTTCGTGCGCCGCAGCCAGGCCTATGCCTCGAACACCCACATCTTCCTGATCTGGATGGTCGGCACCTCGCTGGTGCTCCTGATGATCGCCATCCCCTTCCTGCGCAACCAGATCCGGCCCATCCTGACGCTCGCCGAAGCCGCCGAGAGCTTCGGCAAGGGCCGGCCGATGCCGCGCGATTTCCGGCCGCGCGGGGCCGAGGAGGTTCGCCGCGCCGGCTTTGCCTTCATCCAGATGCGCGAGCGCATCGAACGCCAGATCGAGCAACGCACAGCCATGCTGACCGGCGTCAGCCATGACCTGCGAACCATTCTCACCCGCTTCAAGCTGCAACTGGCGCTGGCCGGCGGCAAGGCCGAGACCAAGGCGGCGCTCGACCAGGACATCGACGATATGCAGTCTATGCTCGAAGGCTACCTCGCCTTTGCCCGTGGCGAGGCTTCCGAGGATGCCGGACGGTTCGATCTCGAGGCCTATTTCCAGAAGCTCGACGAGGAAGCCGGACTGCGCAAGCGCAAGCTGTCGACGACGCTTACGGGCGACCGCGATGTGCATGTGCGGCCGAACGCTTTTGCTCGGCTGCTGTCCAACGTCATCGGTAACGCCTTCCGCTATGCCAAGACGGTGGAGGTCAACGCCACCCATGGCCGCGGCTCGCTGCTGGTCACCATCGACGACGACGGCCCGGGTATTCCAGCCGACAGGCGCGAAGACGTATTCAAGCCCTTCGTGCGGCTCGACGAGGCTCGCAACCTCGATGCAAGCGGCACCGGGCTCGGCCTGTCGATTGCCCGCGATATCGCCCGCAGCCATGGCGGCGACATCACCCTCGATGACAGCCCGCTCGGTGGCCTGCGCGCCGTCATTAAGGTTCCGGCCTGATCGGCGGACGAGAGGGGCTTCATCCGCCCGTCATGAAACCATGGTGAAGAGCGCGCATGAAGCGCGCGACCTCCATTGATTCGGCCTTGCCGCCTCACTTCGATCCCGTGCCCGCCCGGGTGCGCCGGAGCGAAGCGAGAGCAGCAAGCTGGTCGCCGCTTAGGCATCGTCTCAAGGCAACCGTCGACCTTTCGAGCAAAGGGCCGCCATGCGCATATTGATGGTCACCGACGCCTGGCGCCCACAGGTCAATGGCGTCGTCCACACGCTGGAACGGCTGACCGAAACGCTGAAATCCTTCGATGTCGCGGTGGATTTCCTGACGCCCAACATCTTTCGCACGCTGCCCTTGCCGACCTACCCCGACATCCGGCTGGCGCTGACCACGCCCGGCCATGTCGCGCGCCTGATCGAAGCCGGCAAGGCGGACCACATCCACATCGTCACCGAGGGACCGCTGGGCATCATGGCGCGGCGCTATTGCCGCAATGCCGGCCGGCCGTTCACCACCAGCTATCACACCCGCTTTCCCGAATATCTGAGCGCCCGCCTGCCGGTGCCGGAAAGCTGGGCCTATCGCTGGCTGCGCGATTTCCACAATTCCGGCCAGGGCACGCTGGTCGCCACGCAGTCGCTCGCCGACGATCTTGCGGCGCGTGGCTTCAACAAGCTCAAGCCTTGGACGCGTGGCGTCGACACCGACCATTTCCGGCCGGACAAAAAGAAGGATCTCGGCTTCCCGGGACCGATCTTCCTCTGCGTCGGCCGTGTCGCCATCGAAAAGAACCTCTCGGCCTTTCTCGACCTCGATCTGCCCGGCAGCAAGGTGGTCGTCGGCGAGGGTCCGGAACTGGCCAAGCTGAAGGCGAAATACCCGCAAGCGCATTTCCTCGGCCATCGTCCCAATGACGAACTGGCTGAGATCTACGCCTCGGCCGACGTCTTCGTCTTCCCCAGCCGCACCGACACGTTCGGCAACGTCATCATCGAGGCGCTGGCCAGCGGCACGCCGGTCGCCGCCTATCCGGTAACAGGGCCGATCGACATCGTCGGCGACGGCTTTGGCGGCGCGGTGTCGACCGACCTGCGCGAGGCGGCGCTCGCCGCCCTCAACGTCGACCGCGCCGAGGCGCGCGAGCGCGCCATGCGCTACAGTTGGAAAGCCTGCGCCGAAATGTTTCTCGACACGGTCGAGGAAGCACTTGGCACGACGCGGAAGCTGGCGGCCTAAGAAATATCGCGGGCTTAGAATGGATCCAGGTCAGGCCGAGTTGAGAATGGTGGGCTCCGAGAACCAGAGCGGAGCATACTTCTGGGTATGTGAGCAGCGGAAGCGCAAGAGGCCGCCAATGGCAAACCGGCCTCAGCTGGATGTATTGTAAACTGGCGTCAGCCCTCGGCGATGCGGATCGGTGGCAGTTGTGTGGCCTCTTCAATGCCGCCCACTCGTGCATTTCTCTCAGAAAATCCGGAACTTCGACAACTTGCCAATGCCCTTGGACAAGTCTTCCGCGTGAAGTTGTTGAGATGCACCGGAGATCCTGCCCCGGCGAGCTTTGACCCCTGCGAGCGCGCTCCTTGCGAGAGCTTGTGCGACAGTTCCTTGCGGTGCATTATTCTGCGTGTGTAGTTCACTGCGGGATTGACGCCGATTTCTACGCTGGAGGAGTTGCCTGCCGTATCGCCGAAGCGTCGTGTCTTGCGCATCAGCAAGACCGTTGCGAGGGTGTTCGACTATTGCCGTGCGAATGCCTGGCCACTTTTCGTGGCCGCCTGGTTTCCCTGCTTTCTGACGACGCTCTGTCTGGCGGTGCTTGCTCTTATTCTTTTTGCCGATCCGGGGCAGGCGCCCACCTGGCTTCTATCGCGAGGCTTTGATCCCACGACTTGGCTTTCCGCGATTGTTGCCGCGCCGTTTTCGGCGATGGTCTTTGCGTTCGTTCTGGACCGCATGGCAAACGCGCCCGAGCACGGCCGTGTCGTTGTTCGGCGCGGCATTGAAAGTGTTAAGCGCTTCGCGATCCCGGGCCTGCGCTTTGAGCTCGGCCAGCGGATTCTTCTGGCTGCGTTGCTTCTCGCGGCCATCCAGCTTCTTTGCGGCTTTGCGGTCGCCGGCGAGCACAGACTGCTTGTTGCCGGCCTGCTGGCCACACGTGACCTACCGCTCAGCCCTGAGGACGTCGCGCCTTGGACGTCGGCGATGGGAGTCTTCAACGTGTTCGCGGGTGGTTTCGTACTTGTCTGGACATATCTCTTTGTCGGCGATTTCCTCTGGACGGGATCGTTTGATCCGATCGGATGCTGGCGTGCGCTCGACGGCAATCATCTGCGTTTCGTCGCCATAATGTTCATCGTTCTCGCAATAGTCGCCATACTCAAATATGGGCTGGTCCTGGCCGGAGGCTTGATCCTAATTCCCGCGGATGGTGCGTCACCTTCCTTCTTAAACCTTATGCTGATGCATTTCGGACTCGCATGGCCGTTCGACGTCCTGCATCTCGTGCTCTCAGCTGCAACGGTCGGAACCATTCTCGGCGCGTTTCGGCCCCCAGGTATCGCTTCAATTCGGCCGGCTGCGGCACCATGATGGCGGCTGCCGGGGTTTCCTGGCCGTGCTGAGCTCGGCGAGGTTCTTTTGAGCACGCCGGGCCAAGTTGCATCTGGCAAGAAAAGATCGAGCCAGGAGATGACGGAACCGGAGGGGATCCAAAATCAGGTCGATTTTGATCAATCTGCTGGCTGGGATGGAGACCAATGCGGATGAAGGAAGCCCGCTCGTCAATTTAAAACAGCCGACCCCCGTCGGGCACCTTCCGCTCGATGGCGCCGAGCACCACGGCGCCCTCCTCGTCGGGAAAGCCGAGAGTCAGCACTTCCGACATGAACGGGCCGATCTGGCGCGGCGGGAAATTGACCACCGCGAACACCTGTCGGCCGATCAGCGTCTCGGGCACATAGTATTTGGTGATCTGCGCCGAGGATTTCTTGATGCCGATGTCGGCACCGAAATCGATCTTCAGCTTGAACGCCGGCTTGCGCGCCTCGGGAAACGGTTCGGCCTCGACGATCGTGCCGGCGCGGATGTCGACACGATCGAAGTCGGCAAAACTGATCTCGGGCTTGCGCTCGCGGCTCGAACTCATCTCTGTCTTGTTTGCCTTACCGTGACTCAGGCGTTGCCGTAGGTCTCGAACAGCACGCCGGCCAGCGCGTCCTTGGCCGAGGTTCCCGACCAGACGACGAACTGGAAGGCCTGGAAATAGCATTCGCAGGCTTCCAGCGCCGACGAAAGCAACACTTCGACCTGCTGGCTCGACGGCTCGACCCCACCGGCCAGCAGCAGCGATTGGCGGAACATGATCGCGCCCTCCTGCTCCCAGAGGTCGAAATGGCCGAACAGCATCTGCTCGTTGATCAGCGAAAGCAGCCGCATCACTTCCAGCGCGCGGGCCTCCGGCACCTTGATGTCGAAGGCGCAGGCCAGGTGCAGCGCCTCGAAATCCTCCATCCACGAGAAGGAGACGTGATAGTCGGTCCAGCTGCCGGCAACCGAGATCGAGATCTCGTCATCACCTGCCCGCTCAAAGGACCAGTCGTTGTTGTGGGCCACCTGCTCGATAACATCCACCGGATGGATTTCGCGGGAGAATTCGAGTTCGAGAAGTTCCATGGAATGCTTCCTGTCGTTCTGAGGAGCGCCGCCACACGCTCCGCGGGAGGGCACACACAACGAACAATCTTGTCTAGAACTCGGACGGCCAGGACTTCTCGACACAAAGACCCCAGACCGGACCCCACCGCCCGGCCACATGACCCTGCTCCGAATCATGCAACAAATTCAGTCTATTGATCGGGAGTCGCGTGAACAGCCCAATTTTTCGCACTGCGTCATTCGCATGTGGAAAGCCGCTGTCACAAAGATTCATGCAACGCTGTTAAGCGATTCACGGCAAAGCGCTTTTCAGGATCGGGCTATGTGGAAAAGTTTAATGATTATTTTTTTGCGCGGGGCTTTGCCGTCGCCGCCGGTGCGGCCTGTCCGGTCATTTCGGCAAGCTTCGCCTCGAGCGCCTCGATACGTTCGGCAAGGCGGGTGTTTTCTTCCCGGGCCTTGGCGGCCATCTCGCGCGCGGCTTCGAACTCTTCGCGCTGCACCACGTCCATGGTGTTGAGGATGCGTTCGGCCTGGCCCTTGAAGGCGGTCTCGACCTCGCGGCGCACGCCTTGGGCGGCGCCGGCGGCATCGGTCATCAGCTTGGCGAATTCATCGAGAATGCGGTTCGGTCCGGTCGACATGGCAAATCCTCGCTTGGACAATTTGACGTAGTGGTGCTGTGCGCAGAATGCAAGAACGTTGAAGCCTGCTGCGGCATCAAGTCGGGTGCGTCCTAACCAAAATCCCTGGCAAGCGTGATCAATAACTATTATTGTTCTAGGATGGTTTTGCAGGAGAGACCGTCATGGCCATTAGTGCAGATCTGGGTAGCCGTCTCGAAGATATCGTAAACCAGCTTGTCAGCACCGGTCGCTACAATTCGAAGAGCGAAGTGCTGCGTGAGGGCGTTCGCCTCGTCGAAGAGCGGGAGAAGCGCCTTGCCGCCCTCGACGCTGCCCTCGCAGAAGGCATTTCCGATGCCGACGCCGGTCGGGTGAAGCCCGGCGACGAGGTGCTGGACAGGCTCGAGGCCAAATATAAGGCAATGGCAAAGAAGAACGGGTGAAGCGGCTGTCTTCACCCGTCGGGCTGAAGCAGACCTTGCAGCCATTGGTGACTACATCGCGCGACACAATCCGTTTCGCGCCGTGACATTCATTCAGGAATTGCACCACGATTGCATGGAATTGCGCACCATGCCGGAGCGGTATCCGCTCTTTGAGCGGCATCGATCCTCAGGCATTCGTCGGCTCGTCCACGGCAATTATCTGATTTTCTATCGCGTTAGAGCTGACACCGTGGAAATATTGCACGTCCTGCACGGTGCAATGGATATTGGAACGATCCTGTTTCCCGACGACTGACGGCAACCGCCTTGCCTTGACCCTGCCAAAACCCTGCCGCATGGTCCGCGCCCAAACGCGATCGCAACCGAGAGTTCCCCGTTGAACGACTATTTCCTGCTGCCGCTGGCCTCCTTGCCCTTTCCCAACATCAACCCGATCCTCATCCAGATCGGGCCGCTGGCGGTGCATTGGTACGGCGTCGGCTACATCGTCGGCATCCTGTTTGCCTGGTGGTACGCCAAGCGGCTTGCCGCAAATACGACGCTGTGGCCGAACGGCGTCCTGCCGATGAAGCCGGAGGACCTCGACGATTTCATCGTCTGGGCGGCCATCGGCGTCGTGCTTGGCGGCCGCACCGGCTACGTGCTGTTTTACGACCTGCCGCGCTATATCGCCCACCCGCTCGATATCTTCGCGGTCTGGCAAGGCGGCATGTCGTTCCATGGCGGCCTGCTCGGCGTCATCCTCGCCATGACGCTGTTTTCCATCAAGCGCGGCATCCGCACCTGGTCGCTGTTCGACGTTGTGGCCGCCGGCGTGCCGGTCGGCCTCGGCCTGGTGCGCGTCGCCAACTTCATCAATTCCGAGCTCTGGGGGCGCCCCACCGATGTGCCGTGGGCGATCGAGTTCCCCAATGGCGGGCCGTTTGCCCGCCATCCGAGCCAGCTCTACGAGGCCCTGCTCGAAGGTTTGGTGCTGTTTCTGGTCCTGCGCATTCTCACCCATTCGCGCCTCAAGCTGAAGACGCCGCGCTTCGTCGGCGGCGCCTTCATCTGCGGCTATGGCCTGTCGCGCATCTTCGTCGAGTTCTTCCGCGAGCCCGACCAGCAGCTCGGCTATCTCCTCGGCACCAACTGGTTGACCATGGGCATGATCCTGTCGTCGCCGATGGTGCTGGCCGGCATCTGGGCGATGATGACCGCCAAACCGGTGCCACAATCGCAGCCGGCATGACACGACTGAAGACCCGTATCGTCGACCTGATCGAGGCGTTGGGCCCGCTTCCGGTCAACGAATACATGGCGCTGTGTCTGTTCGACCCCGAGGACGGCTACTACACGACGCGTGAGCCCTTCGGCGCGGCCGGCGACTTCATCACTGCGCCCGAGATCAGCCAGATGTTCGGCGAACTCGTCGCCGTCTGGCTCTACCAGGCCTGGCTGGCAGGCGACCAGCCGCTGCCGGCCACCATCGCCGAGATCGGTCCCGGCCGCGGCACGCTGATGAAGGACATGCTGCGCACGCTGTCGCGGCTTGATCCTGATCTGGCCAATGGCGCCACCTTCGCCATGATCGAGACCAGCCCACGCCTGACACAGGTCCAGCAGCAGACGCTTGGCGCGACGCCCTTGGCGATCGGTTGGCACGAAACCATCGACACACTGCCGCGGCAGCCGCTTTTCATCGTCGGCAACGAATTGTTCGACGCTGTGCCCATCCGCCAGTTCGTCCGCGCCGGCGCCGGCTGGCGCGAGCGCATGGTCGGCCTTGACGAGACCAACGAGCTGCGCTTCTTCGCCGGCGCCGGTTCGGTCGACCCGACGCTGCTGCCTGATGACGCCACCGACGCACCGCAGGGTGCGATCGTCGAGGTCGCGCCGGCACGAGCAGCCCTGATGGCGGCGATTGCCGAACGCATAGCCAGGCATGGCGGCGCCGGCCTGTTCATCGACTACGGCCATCTCCAGCCAGGTGTTGGCGACACGCTGCAGGCCTTGCGCAGGCACGATCACGAAGATGTGCTGGCCAATCCCGGCGAGGCCGACCTGACGACCCATGTCGATTTCGCCGCCCTTGCCGCAACCGTTCGCGCGCATGGCCTCGACGCCCATCTGTCGACGCAGGGCGACTTCCTTCTCGACATGGGCATTCTCGAGCGTGCCGGCCGGCTCGGCGCCGATGCCGACCAGGCGGTGCGCGACAAGATCGCCGACGATGTCGAGCGTCTCGCCGGCGCGCAAGCCATGGGCGGGTTGTTCAAGGTGCTTGCCGTGCTGCCGCGCGGCGTGGCCGTCCGGCCTTTTGCCACGGCGGATTGACTTTTCACTGCTGCCCCTCCCAATCTCCCGTCCGGCAAGGAGCGTTCGGACCGCCGGCCGAACTCTGCCCCGCCTTCTTGTCGACAAAGCACTTCTTCTTGACGAAACCGCCCACACGGACAACAACGCCCGCATGCTGAATCAGACCAAACCGGATCCCGTTCGGTCGCCCCTGCTGGACAAGGCGCAGGCGCAAGGCATCCGCCACGGCTATTTCACCCGCGTTGGCGGAGTTTCCAGCGGCATCTACCAGGGCCTCAACATCGGCACCGGATCGAATGACGACCAGGCGCTGGTCGCCGAGAACCGCAGCCGCGTCGCTGCCTGGATGGGCGTGCCGGCAAGCCATCTGCTGACCGCCTGGCAGATCCATTCGCCCGATGTCACCATCGTGAGCGAACCCTTTGCCGGCGAGCGGCCAAAGGCTGATGCCATCGTCACCGACCGGCCGGGCATCGCCATCGGCGCCTCGACCGCCGATTGCGGCCCGGTGCTGTTCGCGGATGCGCAGGCGCGCATCATCGGTGCCGCACACGCCGGCTGGAAAGGCGCCTTCACCGGCGTGCTGGAAAACACCATCCTCGCCATGGAAGGCCTTGGCGCCAGCCGCGAAAACATCGTTGCCGTGCTCGGCCCCTCGATCGGCCCTGAAAACTATGAGGTCGGGCCGGAATTCGTCGCCCGCTTCGTCGAGGCCGACGCTGAAAACATCCGCTATTTCGCCCCCTCCGCCAACGCCGGCCATGCGATGTTCGACCTCAACCGCTACACGGTCGACCGGCTGGCCAAGGCCGGCGTGACGGCCGAGGGCCTCGGCCGCTGCACCTATGCCGAGGAAGATCTGTTTTACTCCTACCGGCGCACCACGCACCGCAAGGAGCCTGATTACGGCCGGCAAGTTTCGGCAATTGTTTTGGAGAGGCAATAATGGCGCTGCATTTTGAACGTTCGGAATTTGATGCGCGGCGCGACCGGCTGATGATCGAGATGGCCGAGAAGAAGCTCGACGCCATCCTGCTGTTCGCGCAGGAAAGCATGTACTGGCTGACCGGCTACGACACGTTCGGCTTCTGCTTCTTCCAGTGCCTGGTGGTGAAGGCCGACGGTTCGATGGTGCTGTTGACCCGCTCGGCCGACCTGCGCCAGGCGCGCCAGACCTCGATCATCGACGACATCGTCTTGTGGACCGACCGCAATGGCGCCAATCCGGCGGTCGACCTGCGCAACCTGCTCAACGAGCTCGACCTGCTCGGCGCCCGCATCGGCGTCGAATACGACACCCACGGGCTGACCGCCTACAATGGCCGGCGGCTGGACGAACAGCTGCAGACCTTTGGCCAGATCGCCGACGCGTCCGGCATCGTCGGCCGGCTGCGCCTGTTCAAGAGCCCGGCCGAAATCGCCAGGGCCGAGAAGGCCGCCAATCTCTCCGACGACGCGCTCGACGCGGCCTTGCCGCTGATCAAGCAAGGCGGCGACGAAGCGCTGATCCTGGCAGCCATGCAGGGCGCGATCTTTGCCGGCGGCGGCGACTATCCGGCCAACGAGTTCATCATCGGCTCCGGCGTCGATGCGCTGCTGTGCCGCTACAAGTCCGGCCGACGCAAGCTCACTAAGAACGACCAGCTGACGCTCGAATGGGCCGGCGTCTTCAACCACTACCATGCACCGATGATGCGCACGGTGCTCACCGGCAAGGTCTCGAAGCGCCATCAGGAGCTGTTCGACGCCGCCCGCGCAGCACTTCTGGCCGTCGAGAAGGCAATGACGCCGGGCAACAGCTTTGGCGACGTGTTCGACGCCCATGCCCGCACCATGGAGGCACACGGCCTGACCAAGCACCGGCTGAACGCTTGTGGCTATTCGGTCGGCGCCCGCTTCACGCCGTCCTGGATGGACATGCCGATGTTCTATCAGGGTAATCCCGAGCCCATTGCGCCGAACATGACGCTGTTCGCCCACATGATCATCATGGATTCCGACACCGAGACGGCAATGACGCTTGGCCGCACCTACCTGACCACCGAATCCCAGCCGAAGCCGCTATCCCGCCATGATCTCGACTTGATCGTACAGTGAATCCACAATGGGAGGCGTTCTTCGCCAAGGAGTTAGAAGGCAAATGAGACGATCGCATGTGACGACCGTGTCATTGCTTGTGGCATTGGCTCTTGCCGCCTGCACCAATGCAAAGGACGTTCTCGAACCGTCTGCGATCACCCCGCCGGCGACCTCGACGCCGTCGACGCCAGCCACCCAGGGCGCCGTCCCTGCCCCGTCGCCCGCCGACCCCGCCACGACCATTACGAGCGCTCCCGCAACCGCCACCACTCCGGTCACGCCAGCCCAAAGCGCTGCCATCCTGTCGAAGACCCGTTTGCAGATCGCGCCGATCGTCGGTGCTTCGGTGGAAGCCGCGACGCCGCTGACGGCGGAACTGCAGACGCGCGCCAGGCAGCGCGGCATCACGCTTGCCGGCAGCGCCGACCAGACCGCGACCCATGTGCTCAAGGGTTATTTCTCGGCGATGTCGGAAGGCAAGGACACCACCGTCATCTATGTCTGGGATGTCTACGACCCGGCCGGCAACCGGCTGCACCGCATCAACGGCCAGCTGAAGGCGCCGTCGGTCAATGGCGGCGACAGCTGGAAGGCGGTCTCGCCGGCCACCATGCAGGCAATCGCCGACCAGACCATCGATCAGTTCGCGGCGTGGCTTGGCGGCAAGGCGGGCTGAGGTGTTGCTCGCTGGCGATGGCGCGAGGCTTTCTTGAGATTAGCCGGCGGATTCCCGATCTCGGCGCTTGCAATACCGGCGCGGGCCGCTAAAAGCCCGGTTAAAGGGCGCAGGAGAGTCTGTCTGGCCTCTCTATCCTCCACCAGGAACGGTGCATGAAACTCTTCGCGGGCAATTCCAACAGGGTGCTGGCCGAAGCGGTCGCCCGCTATCTCAACATCCCGCTGGGCAAGGCCAGTGTCAGGCGCTTCGCCGACCAGGAAATCTTCGTCGAAATCCAGGAAAATGTGCGCGGCGAGGATGTCTTCATCCTGCAGTCGACATCATTCCCGACCAACGATCACCTGATGGAACTGCTCATCATGATCGATGCCTTCATGCGCTCGTCGGCCAAGCGCATCACGGCGGTGATTCCCTATTTCGGCTACGCCAGGCAGGACCGCCGCGCCTCCGGCCGCACACCGATCTCGGCCAAGTTGGTCGCCAACATGATCACCCGCGCCGGCGTCGACCGCGTTTTGACGCTCGACCTGCATGCTGGCCAGATCCAGGGCTTTTTCGACATCCCGACCGACAATCTGTTTTCGGTGCCGGTTATGGCCCGCGACGTGAAGGCGAAATACAAGCAGCTCGGCAATGTCGTGGTGGTATCGCCCGACATCGGCGGCGTGGTGCGCGCTCGTGCGCTGGCCAAGCGCTTCGACGCCCAGCTGGCCATCGTCGACAAGCGCCGCGAGCGTCCGGGCGAATCGGAAGTCATGAACATCATCGGCGCCGTCGCCGGCAAGGATTGCCTGCTGATCGACGACATCGTCGATTCCGGCGGCACGCTGTGCAATGCCGCCGATGCGCTGCTGGCCAACGGCGCCACCAGCGTCACCGCCTACATCACCCACGGTGTCCTGTCGGGCGGCGCCGTCGCTCGCATCAGCGGCTCGAAGCTGCAGGAACTGGTGATCACCGATTCCATCCAGCCGACCCAAGGCGTGCTCGACGCTCCCAACATCCGCGTCATCTCGATCGCCGACCTGATGGGCGAAGCCATTTCGCGCACGGCGACCGAGGAATCAGTATCGAGCCTGTTCGACTAGAACAAGCCGCGAGCGGCACGTTCGCCTCGAACCGCCTCAACCTTCGAAATAGCTGGGGCGGTCGAGGTCGGCAATCAACCCCGGCTGCTTCGGCTGCCATCCCAGCACCTGTCTTGTCTGTTCACTCGACGTCGGCCAGTCGAGACCAAAGAAGTGGCTGAGGAAGCCGAAATGGTCGGCTGCTTCCTCGCGGGTTTTGGACACCACCGGCAGATTCAGGCGGCGGCCAATGATCTCGGCGATCTCCCGCGTCGGCACGCCCTGGTCGGCGACGCCGTGATATCGGCCTCCGCCGGCCCCCTTCTCAAGCGCCAGCCTGAAGAGCCTGGCGGCGTCGAGCCGGTGCACCGCCGGCCAGCGGTTCACCCCGTCGCCAATATAGGCCGAAACGCCCTTTTGACGCGCGATACCGATCAGCATGGGAACGAAGCCGTGATCGCCGTCACCGTGGACCGAGGGTGACAGACGAACCGCCGAGGCACGCACCCCGCGCACCGCTAGCGCTTCGGCCGTCACTTCCGACGAGCGGGGGTAGGAGGCTGACGGAGGAACAGGCGCGTCGTCCTCGCTCGCCATGCGGCCGGCCGGCGTCAGCAGCGCCAGCCCGGAGGTGACCAGCAAGGGCCGCTCGGAGCCTTCGAGCTCCGCGCCGAGCGCTTCGATGGCGCGTCGGTCCGTCTCGCAATTCGCCGCGAATTTCGAGAAGTCATGATTGAAGGCGGTATGGATCACACCATCCGATTGGGCCGCACCGCTGCGCAGGCTTTCCAAATCCTCGATATCGCCGCGATGTGCCTCGGCGCCTGCAGCGACGATCGACCTGGCGCCGGCATCCGAACGAGCAAGACCGAGCACCTGATGGCCCGCTCCAATGAGCTCCCGCACAGCCGCCGAACCGACAAAGCCGGTGGCACCGGTCACAAATACACGCATCGCGATTTCTCCTTTGTTTTGGTCAAGGCCGTATGAGCAGCCCGTTGCCGAAGGAGATACGGGATTGAGGGAATACGATCTATGCTGTAAAGTCCGTATTATCTTCGCAATCGTCCGGAATGCCCATGGATCCGCTCTCAGACGTGCTGTCGCTGCTGAAGCCTCGCAACTACCTGTCCGCCGGCCTGGAGGCCGGTGGCGACTGGTCGATCCAGTTCCCCGACCAGCAGGCGGCCATCAAATGCGGTGCCGTGGTGTCGGGCCAATGCTGGCTGTCCGTGGACGGCGTCGCGGATGCGGTCCGGCTGGAGACCGGCGACTGTTTCCTGCTGCCGCGCGGCCGGCCCTTCCGCCTTGCCAGCGATATGGACCTGCCGCCGGTCGACGCCCGCACCATCTTTTCCCCCGCCCGCACCGGTGGCGTCACCTCGCACAATGGTGGCGGCGATTTCCTTCTCGTCAGCAGCCGCTTCGCCCTGTCCGGGGACCATGCCGGCATCCTGTTGCGGATGCTGCCGCCCATCGTCCACATCCGCAGCGACTCCAATCATTCGGCGCTGCGCTGGCCGGTGGAGCGGATGATGCAGGAATTGCGCGAACGGCGGCCGGGCGGCTTTCTCATCGTCGAGCATCTCGCCCACATGATCCTGATCGAGGCCTTGCGCCTGCATATGGCGGAGGGCTTGAGAGGCGGCGTCGGCTGGCTGTTTGCGCTGGCCGACAGACAGATCGGCGCGGCGATCGGCGCCATGCACGACGATCCGGCGCATGGCTGGACCTTGCAGGCTCTGGCCGAGCGCGCCGGCATGTCGCGATCGACCTTTGCGCTGAAATTCAAGGCCATGGTCGGCGCTTCGCCGATGGACTACCTGACGCGTTGGCGCATGCTCTTGGCCGGCGACAGGCTGGCGAGTTCCAGCGATCCTGTTTCCATCATTGCGCTCTCGCTCGGTTATGAATCCGAAAGCGCCTTCAGCACCGCCTTCAAGCGGGTCATGGGCTGTTCGCCACGGCAACACGGCCGTGGCCGGCCACAGGCTTCCGCCTCACATGGCGAGGAGATCATCTGCACCGGCCTGCCCGAGCCGGTCGCGGGTTGAAAGGCCAAGCCGAAATCATGGGCTTTCCAGTCGAAGCGAACCGCTTGGCCGACGGACGCCTTCGCCGCTGTCGCGCGCGCCGCGCATATAACCGCGCGGTGACGCGCCCAGCATGCGCTTGAACATGGTGATGAAGGCCGGCACGCTGTCATAGCCGAGATCGAGCGCCACCCTGGTGATCGGCTCGCCATCGGCCAGCCGCGGCAGTGCTGCGAACAGGCAGGCCTGCTGGCGCCATGTCGACAGCGACAGGCCGGTCTGGCGCTGGAAGGCACGGGTGAAGGAACGGCGGCTCATGCCGGCGGCATCGGCCCACTCGTCGATCGTCGCATGCGGCGAAGGTGCCGCCACGAAGCGCCGGCAGAGCGCCGCCAGCCTGGTATCGGACGGGAACGGCAGGCCGAGTGGCCGCTCCGGCAGGGTCGGGATTTCATGCAGCAGGAGGTTCATGATCAGCCCGCCACGTCCTTCCAGCACACCGCCTTGCGGCAGCTTCTCGGATTCCACGATCAGGCTGTGCATCAGGTCGGTAACGCCGACCACGCGCAAGCCTTCCGGCAGCCCGGGAATAGCCTGCGGCATGACATAGACCGAACGCATTGAGACATCGCCCAGCATCTCGACGGAATGCTCGGTGCCGGCCGGAATCCACATCGCGTGATCGGGCGGCACCATCCAGCGCCCATGCCGCGTCGTCACCAGCACGACGCCAACCAGCGCGTGCAGCAGCTGGCTGCGGCTGTGGCGGTGTTGCGGCACATGATAACCGTCTGGATATTCGGTCGGCAACGCCACCGCCGGGCCGACCGCTTGCTCCAGCCATTGCCAACGGCTTTCGTGCAATTCACCGAGATCGGCATTGCCGGCGTGAAAGATTTCCCTGCCATGTGGCATCAGCTAATGGCCCACTTGCGAAACTATTGGACCAAACCACGAAAGAAGTCGCCCCGCAAGCAGCTTATAAGGCAATCGTCCTAAGGCGGCCTGCAGCAGCGTCCGCCAAATCTGC
Organism: Mesorhizobium kowhaii; assembly: GCF_042431665.1. Lineage (NCBI taxonomy): Bacteria > Pseudomonadati > Pseudomonadota > Alphaproteobacteria > Hyphomicrobiales > Phyllobacteriaceae > Mesorhizobium > Mesorhizobium kowhaii. The sequence continues at coordinate 42,249 of NZ_JBHLYT010000007.1, read as the reverse complement.
CCGCGGGCGTGCCCGCCAAAAAAGACCACGGAGCCTACCTTGACCGATACGACAGCCGCCAGCGTCGCGCCACCAGCGACCGCCAGTCACGCTTCAGCCCAGGCGACGGCCTTCACCGTCATCCTGGCGGTGAGCTTTTGCCATTTCATCAACGACATCATGCAGTCGCTGCTATCGGCCATCTATCCCTTATTGAAAGAGAATTACGGTCTCGATTTCTGGCAGATCGGCCTCCTGACCTTCACCTTCCAGGTGACCGCGTCGCTGCTGCAGCCGATGATCGGCATGGTCACCGACAAGCGGCCGATGCCCTATTCCCTGCCCTATGGCATGGCGTCGTCACTGATCGGCCTGGTCGTGCTCGCCCATGCAGGGCACTATGCGCTGCTTCTGATCGGCGCTTCGCTGATTGGCATCGGCTCGGCGATCTTCCACCCGGAATCCTCGCGTATCGCCCGTTTCGCGTCCGGCGGCCGCTTCGGCCTGGCGCAGTCGCTGTTCCAGGTCGGCGGCAATTTCGGCCAGTCCATGGGGCCGCTGCTGGCGGCCTTCATTGTCGTGCCGTTCGGCCAGACCAGCATCTCATGGTTCGCCGTCGGCTCGCTGATCGGCATCATCGTGCTGTGGCAGGTCGGTGGCTGGTACAGCCGCCTGCGCGCCGCACAGGGCAACCGCAAGACGGCAAGCTTCGTCTCGCCCTTTCCGCGCCGCAAGGTGATGTGGGCATTGGCGGTGCTGACGCTGCTGGTGCTGAGCAAGAACGCCTACATCGCCAGCCTTGCCAGCTACTACACCTTCTATTCCATCCATAAGTTCGGCGTTTCGGTGCAGATGTCGCAGGTCATGCTGTTCCTGTTCCTCGGCGCCTCGGCGCTGGGCATCCTGCTTGGCGGCCCGTTTGGCGACCGCTATGGGCAGAAAGCGATGATCTGGTTCTCGATCGTCGGCGTGCTGCCCTTCACGCTGGCCCTGCCCTACGCCAACCTCGAATGGACGATGGTGCTGACGGTGCTGATCGGCCTGATCCTGTCGTCGGCCTTCTCCAACATCGTCGTCTTTGCGCAGGAGTTGGTGCCGGGACGTGTCGGCATGATCGCCGGCATCTTCTTCGGCTTCGCCTTCGGCATGGGCGGCATCGCCGCCGCCGTGCTCGGCGTCGTCGCCGACATGAAGGGCATCGAGTTCGTCTTTCAGATCTGCTCGTATCTGCCGCTGCTCGGCCTGCTGACGGTGTTCCTGCCGAACATGAAGGAAGCGAGGAAGGTGGAGGCGGCGATCCGCTAAAATCAGCTGGTGTTCAGGATTGACATGAGGGCGTGGCAGCTGCCACGACCTCAATGGTTCTTTTCGTCATACGCCGGGTGAAAGGCCTGTTATTGTTCGAAACGCCCGCGACAAATGGCGCTGACGGCAAGGCTGCGTCATCGAACGCCTTCACGTTGAATATACGGTACCGGGCTCAGCGCGGCCGATCGATGCGCAGCGCTCCGAGTCGGGAAAGGCAATCTGTTATGTCCAGACTTAAAGGCAAGGCCGCGCTGATTACGGGTGGCACCAGTGGAATCGGCTTGGTGACGGCGCGACGTTTCATTGAGGAGGGCGCGCGCGTCGCCATCACCGGCACCAATGCGGGCCGTCTCGAGGAGGCGCGCAACATCTTGGGCGGCGATGTGCTTATCATCGCCGCCGACGCCGGAGATGCCGCCGCCCAAAGCGACATTGCGGGGCGGATCGGGGAAACCTTCGGCAAGCTCGACGCTCTCTTCCTCAACGCCGGCATCGCCGATCTGCGCCCGCTTGGCGACTGGACCGAGGCAGCGTTCGACAGGAGCATCGATGTCGATCTCAAGGGGCCGTACTTCCTGGTCAAGGCGCTCGTTCCCCTGTTTTCGAACCCGTCGTCGATCATCCTCAGCGGCTCGGTCAACGCGCATATGGGAATGGCAGGAACGCATGTCTATTCGCTGGCCAAAGCCGGCATGATTTCGCTGGCGCGAACGCTGTCTGGCGAACTGATAGGGCGCGGCATTCGCGCCAATGTGATCAGCCCGGGCCCGATCGACACACCGCTCAATGACAAACTTGGGCTGGATCCGGCAGCGGCGAAGGCCCGCGCGAAGGCGGTGGTCGGCCTGGTGCCTGCGGGCCGCTTCGGAACCGCCGAGGAAATTGCCAATGCGGTGGTGTTTCTGGCCTCGGACGAATGCCCGTTCATGGTCGGTGCGGAAATGCTGATCGACGGCGGCTTGAGCATCGCCTGAAATCGGCAGAGCCTTACACAAATGCACCCGCCTGATGGCGGGTGCTTTCGTCTGTGACGTCGAAATATCCTAGGCCTTGAAGAAGGCCAGCAGGTCGGCGTTGATGATGTCGGCATGGGTCGTGGCCATGCCGTGCGGGAAGCCCTTGTAGACCTTGAGCTCGCCCTTCTTGAGCAGCTTGATCGTCAGCAGTGCCGAGTCGGCGATGGGGACGATCTGGTCGTCGTCGCCATGCATGACCAGCACCGGCACGTCGATTGCCTTCAGGTCCTCGGTAAAGTCGGTCTCGGAGAAGGCCTTGATGCAATCGTAGTGCGCCTTGGTGCCGCCCATCATGCCCTGGCGCCACCAATTGTCGATGATCCCCTGCGAGACTTCGGCGCCCGGACGGTTGAAACCGTAGAACGGACCGGCCGGAACGTCGCGGAAGAACTGGGCGCGGTTGGCTGCCTGGGCGGAGCGGAAGCCGTCGAAAACCTCGATCGGCAGGCCGCCGGGATTGGCCGGAGTCTTGAGCATGATCGGCGGTACCGCGCCGATCAGCACTGCCTTGGCGACACGACCACCCGAGCCGTACTGGGCGACGTAACGCGCCACCTCACCGCCACCGGTCGAATGGCCGACATGGATGGCGTCCTTGAGGTCCAGATGCGCCGCCAGTGCCGCGACATCGGCGGCGTAGGTGTCCATCTCGTTGCCGATATCCGTCTGGGTCGAGCGGCCATGGCCGCGGCGATCATGGGCAATGACGCGGTAGCCCTTGGACAGGAAGAACAGCATCTGGGCGTCCCAGTCGTCGCTGCTCAATGGCCAGCCATGATGGAAGACGATCGGCTGACCGGTTCCCCAGTCCTTGTAGTAGATCTGCGTTCCGTCCTTGGTGGTGATCGTGCCGCTGCCGGAGCCGGGCTTGGACTGCGAGGCTTGGTTCATCTCAATCTCCTTCGATTGTTGTCGCGATAAACAATATCGCGATATTTATATGACTAGCGCAGCTCGAACCGCTTGTCCAATGGAAATATGTATCGCGATATCATTTTTCGTGGTATGGAATTGGTGCCTGTGTCGGCAAGAAGGAATGCGCCGTGCCTCTCCCATTGGACAATCAGCTCTGTTTTACGCTCTACGCCACCAGCATGGCAATCAATCGTACCTACAAGCCGATGCTGGACGAGATGGGGATCACCTACCCGCAATATCTCGTACTCAATGCGCTGGGCGAGGCCGACGGCATGTCGGTCGGCACCATCGCCCACAGACTCGCTTTGGAATCGAGCACCGTCACGCCGCTGGTGAAGCGTATGGAGCAGGCTGGGCTCGTGACCCGCCGGCGCAGCCGGGTCGACGAGCGCCAGGTGCAGGTCGATCTGACCGCAGATGGGCGCGCGCTGCTTGTCCAGTGCAACTGCCTGAATGAGACCTTGATCGAGCGCTCGGGCATGACGCTGGCACAGCTTGATGCCCTGAACCGGCAGATCCGGGCGCTGCGCGACGCGTTGACCGGCGACCGATAAGCCCCGGATGCCGGAAAGCCGGAAGCGGGTGCGGTGATCAGGTGAAGTTTGTTAGACTTAGGCTTTTGACCAAACAGCGGCCTAGTGCATGTCGCTCAAAAGTGGCCCCGGTTTTGAGACAACGACATGCATACAAACAAAGACTTAAAGCGCGTGGCGTGAATCCGTTTCGACACGACGCGCTTTAAGCCAAAAGCCGCAATGCCGCCGCCCGCACCGTCGTCATGCGGACTTGAGGACAGTGAATGTGCGTTTGCGGAGGGTCCGCTTTGCCTGGAAACTAACGGCGGGAGCGGGACGGCCGACATGAAAGCCCTGGACCTTGTCTATGCCGAATTCGCGCATAAGGGCCATCTGCTCGTCCGTTTCCACCCCTTCGACCAGGATTTTATGGCCGCGATTTCGGACCAGGGTAATGATGTCCTGGAGCATTGCCTTGCCGCTCGGGGTGCCGCAGTCGTGAAGGAACGAGCGGTCGATCTTCACCGTATCGAAATCGATTAGACGAAGCCACGAGAGGCCCGCGAAGCCCGTCCCAAAGTCATCAAGCCATATCTTGATGCCGAGCAGCTTCAGGTCGCTGATGCAGCGAAGAATGTCCGAATGCATCTCCATCTCCAGTCCTTCGGTGATTTCGAAGGCCAGCCTGCTGCCGGCTACGCCGGTCTCGCCCAAAATGGTCGCGACAGACGTTGCGAAGCCAGGTGTCTTGAGCTGAATTGGAGAGACGTTGACACTGACGACACGGACGTGGTCGTCCGCCAGGAGCTCAGCGCACACGGTCCTTATCGCCCAGCGCCCGAGTTCCAGGATAGCGCCGGTTCGTTCCGCGACGGGAATGAACAGGCTCGGCGGAACCGATGTGCCATCCAGCATTTTGAGGCGCATCAGAGCCTCTACGGCTTCAACTCGGTCCGATTTGACATCTTGGATAGGTTGATAAACGAGTGAAACGAGATTCTGACCGATGGCGATCTTCAGCAAAGCCGCGATGTTCTCACTTTCGTCGCTGCTCTGGGGATCGGTCGGATCGAACAGCCGAGCACAATTTCGACCACCGGCTTTTGCCAGATAGAGCGCGCGATCGGCCTCGTGGATGATCTTCTCCAGCTTGGCACCAGTCTGCGTCCTGGTGAACGCAGCGCCAACGCTCACTGTCACAATCGAGACACCGTCTCGCCGCAGCTCGTGGGTAAGCGCCAGGTTCTCCACCGTGCTGCAAATGGCTTCCGCGAGATCCAAGATCTGCTCTTTTTTCTCCACGCGAGCCAGGACAATGAATTCTTCACCGCCGTAGCGGCCGATCGAGCCATTGTACTGCTTGATCATTTCGCTAAGGGCATTTGCGACATGGATCAGGCAACGGTCGCCTTCTTGGTGGCCGTAGCAGTCATTGAACTTTTTGAAGAAGTCCACGTCGATGAGGATCGCCCCAAAACTGGTGCCGACCCGTTGCCAGTCGCTCCAGTAATCCCGCAGCTTCTCGTCGATCGCCCGCCGATTCTCCAGACCTGTAAGCGGATCGGTCCGCGACAGTCTCAGCAGGGCCTTGCCTCGTTCGGTCGCCTCGTTGTGCTGAATTCTGGCTTCCAGGGCGTTCAGGAAGACGTTGTAGCGCTCCTCATTCAGTTTCCAGTTCACATATGAGGTGAATGTGAAGCAAGAAATGTAGAAAGTTCCAAACACCAGCTTGTATGTCAGCGTAGAAGGCACAAAGTAATTTACGATATACAATATGCATAAGATTATAGTGGAAGTTATAATGGATACTTTGAATCTAAACGTGAAAAAGAGATTGGCACTCATCATGAAGATGGTGCCGAAGACCATATAATAAGAGACGCTTTCCTTGTCCGCACCCATAACCGCTGGGGACAACCAGCCGACATAGCCAAAGATAATGGCCCCGGCGCAAGTCATGTCGAGCCATTCCGTTCCGACGCCCCGGCGAAGCTGCTCTTCCAGGATTAAAAGCGCAGTCAGTCCAACCGCGAAGCGCGCCGTGATCGTATAGACGGCCACATCTGGAATCAGCAGCAGATCCGTTGCCGAAAACAGCAGATAGATGGCAACGGCCATCCAAAGCCCGGGCCTGGCTTCCCCTCTTCGCGTCGTTTGGGCTTCCGTCCGGTAAAGGCTGCGAAGCTCGTCGGACGCCAGTTCGTAACGCGGTTCGTACGGTTCCGCATCAGCCGCTTCGGCCAATACGGATGCCACGCGTTCGTCCATCACAACGAACCCCGTTTGAAGAGGATCCTGTATTCCGAACTCATCTCTAGCTTCTGCCCTCACGCAGGCCGGCTCCTTGGGGCGCAACAGCGATTGCGACGCCGGGCAAACAAATGCAATCGGGCAAGACAAGTTTCCGTTAACTCGAACGCGGAATCCGACCCAGAAGCTGTCTAACGAACTAACATGGTTTGCGGGAAATTAATCATACCGCTAAAATGCGTCCGACCCGGCATTGGCAAATGGAGCATTCTACGCAATAAGTTAACTGACTGTTAACTATGGAGTGATGGGTTGCAAACCGTGTTTGATGGCAAAAGCCTGATTACTGCCAAGATGATCGCCGGCAGTCTCCGCCGAGGAAAGCTCGAGCATCATGGCGAAGAGTTCGAAAACGCCCGCGTAGAGCTTGCGCTCATTCTCCACGCGACACACCAGCAAATCGAACAACGCAAGGACCCCGCCGAGATCATTCGTCGGCTGATGTCGTACCTCAACGCGACGCGTTCCAAGGTTCATCCCGACGTTTGGCAAGCATTGATACCGGTGGTGCAGAACCACCCGGTCCTGGAGTACTTTCTCGAGGATCCGCTCACGCGGTGGTCCTTCAGCAAGCCCAGAGGTTATTCTGGCGACGCGGAGTTGCTCGACTACATCTATTGTGATCCGCACGTGGCCGAGACCGTGGCAAACGCCTCGGAGATCGGCAAGGCACTCTATACCCATACCCAGGACGTACCGTCATGCGTCGCGGCACGGGAACGGCGCGATCTTTTGACCCGATATGTCGATGAGACTGCGACCAAAACCGGACCGCAAACCGAGGTCCTGGCGATCGCGGCCGGCCATTTACGGGAGGCCAATCGTTCCGCCGCCTTGGCGGAGGGCCGTCTCAAGCGCTGGGTTGCGCTCGACCAGGATCCTCAAAGCGTTGGATTGATCGCGCGCGACTTCCAGGGCACCGCGGTCGAGGCCATCGACGGCTCGGTGCGGACCGTGCTCACGAGGGGCCACAAACTTGGCAAGTTCGACTTGATCTACGCCTCTGGACTTTACGACTACCTTGCGCACAACGTCGCCGTAAAACTCACGAAGACTTGCCTGCAGATGTTGAAGCCGAACGGGACATTCCTGTTCGCGAACTACGCGGAGGGCAATCCTGACGCCGGGTACCGGGAGACGTTCATGGACTGGGTGTTGCTGCTGCGATCGGAGGTCGATATGTGGAACATCGTCAATGCCAGCGTCGACCGCAACGCCGTCGATGCGCAGGTGTTCTTCGGCGAGAACCGCAACGTGCTGTACGCCGTCATCGAAAAGCGCGGCTAGCCTTTGGCTTGCACCTCCGGCCGCCTTCCGCTATAGAGCCGCCACCCGCGTAGACACCCTTGGAGGCAACGCGGCGGAAAGCCGCCTCACCCGGCGGCTTTCGACGTTTACGGCCAAGCACGTTGCCGGCCGCGAACGCTCCAGAACAAACCGAAAGGAAATGCCATGAGCCACGACACTTACGAGCTCAAGGCCGAAGCACGCGAACAGGTCGGTAAGGGGTCCGCCCGTGCAGTTCGCCGCAACGGTAAAGTGCCTGCAGTAATTTATGGTGACAAGCAGCCTCCCCTGGCTATCGCGCTCACCTACAAGGACATCTACTACAAGATCCATGGCGGCGGGTTTCTGACCACGATCGCCACGATCGATGTCGACGGCAAGAAGATCCAGGTCCTGCCGAAGGACTTCCAGCTCGACCCGGTCAAGGATTTCCCTGTCCATGTCGACTTCCTGCGCATCGGCAAGGACACCCAGGTCAATGTCGACGTGCCTGTCCACTTCATCAACGAGGACAAGTCGCCCGGCATCAAGCGCGGCGGCGTGCTCAACATCGTGCGTCACGAAGTCGAGTTCCACTGCCCGGCCAATGCGATCCCGGAATTCATCACCGTCGATCTCACCGGCGCCGACATCGGCGATTCGATCCACATCTCGGCGGTCAAGCTGCCGGCCGGTGTGAAGCCTGTCATCTCCGACCGCGACTTCACCATCGCGACGGTCGCCGGCTCGTCGGCGATGAAGCCGGAGACGGAAGTCACGGCTGAAGTGGCGACCCCTGAAGCGGCGCCTGCCGCCGAAGAGAAGTAACTCTTTCACGCCCGGAGCAGGCGATGCTGCTGTTTGCAGGTCTCGGCAATCCGGGCGCGAAATACGCCAATAACAGGCACAATGTCGGTTTCATGGCGGCGGACGCAATTGCCCGCCGCCATTCCTTTTCGCCCTGGTCGAAGAAGTTCCAGGGCCTGATTTCTGAAGGCACGCTCGGCGGCGAAAAGATCGTCCTGATCAAGCCGCAGACCTTCATGAACCTGTCCGGCCAATCGGTTGGCGAAGCCCTGCGCTTCTACAAGCTCGGCCCTTCGGCGCTAACTGTCTTCTATGACGAGATCGACCTTGCCGCCGGCAAGCTGCGGGTCAAGGTCGGCGGTGGTTCCGGCGGCCACAACGGCATCCGCTCGCTCGACCAGCATGTCGGCAAGGACTATCGCCGGGTGCGCATCGGCGTCGGCCATCCCGGCGTCAAGGAAATGGTGCACGGCCATGTGCTCGGCGATTTTGCCAAGGCCGACCACGAATGGCTGGACGTGCTGCTCGACTCGATCGCCGACGACGCCGGATTGCTGGCCAAGGGCGACGACAATTCCTTCATGAACCGCGTGACGCTGGCTTTGCGCGACAAGCTCGTGCCAACCGGCGACGATGACGGCCCGCCGCCCAAGGCGCCGAAGGCCCAGAGCCCAAAAGGCCAAAGTCACGTCCGCCAGGCTCGCCCGCAGCAGCCGGCGGTCAAGCTGCCGGAAAGCGGCCCGATGGCCGCGATGCTGAAGAAACTCTTCGGCAACAAGGACTGAGCCCAATGTGTGCCGCCTCGGTTTTGGGGCAACGACATGCATAAAACGACATGCATAAAATAAAGACCTAAAGCGCGTCGCCTGAATCCGTTCAACGCGACGCGCTTTAGGAGCATGCGGCGTTACAGGGCTTGACGATCATCGACCCTATCGCCCATAGCCCTGATCAAATTTCGATTTCCCGATAGGACCGGACAAAAATGGGTTTCAAATGCGGCATCGTCGGCTTGCCCAATGTCGGCAAGTCGACGCTTTTCAACGCGCTGACCAGGACGGCGGCGGCGCAGGCCGCCAACTATCCGTTCTGCACCATCGAACCGAACACCGGCGAGGTGGGGGTGCCCGACCCGCGCCTGCAGAAGATTGCGGCGATCGGCAAGTCAAAGGAGATCATCCCGACCCGCATCTCCTTTGTCGACATTGCCGGCCTGGTGCGCGGCGCCTCGAAGGGCGAAGGGCTGGGCAACCAGTTTCTCGCCAACATCCGCGAGGTGGACGCCATCGTGCATGTGCTGCGCTGTTTCGAGGATGACGACATCACCCATGTCGAGGGCCGCATCGATCCCGTCGCCGACGCCGAGACCGTCGAGACCGAGCTGATGCTCGCCGACCTCGACAGCCTCGAGCGCCGCATCGCGCAATTCCGCAAGCGCGCCGGCAGCAAGGACAAGGAAGCGACGACCGTGCTGCCGATGATGGAGGCAGCGCTCGAGCTGCTGCAAGCCGGCAAGCCGACCCGCGTCCTGCTCAATGGCATCTCGGCGGAAGACCTGCGCATCCTGCAGGGGTTGAACCTTTTGACCTCGCACCCGGTCCTCTACGTCTGCAACGTCGCCGAGGCTGACGCAGCCACCGGCAACGAGCACACCAGGGCCGTCGAAAAGATGGCTGCCGCGCAGGGCGCCCGCACCGTCGTCATCTCGGCCGCGATCGAGGCCGAAGTCGCCCAGCTCTCCGATGAGGAAGAGATGGAATTCCTGTCCTCGCTCGGCCTCGACGAGCCCGGCCTGAACAAGGTCATCCGCGCCGGCTACGAGCTGTTGCACCTCATTACCTATTTTACCGTCGGGCCGAAGGAGACGCGCGCCTGGACCGTGCACAAGGGCGACAAGGCACCGCAGGCGGCCGGTGTCATCCACACCGATTTCGAACGCGGCTTCATCCGCGCCCAGACCATCGCCTACAACGACTTCATCACGCTGGGCGGCGAAGTAGCGGCCAAGGAAGCCGGTAAGGCGCGCGACGAAGGCAAGGAATATGTCGTCCAGGACGGCGACATCATGCTGTTCAAGTTCAACACCTGACTTCGTGAAGGTCACGCCGCCTGGGTGCAGCCGTCCCTCGATCGCGATGGCGTCCCTGGGGTCGATCCCGGCAAGCTCTCCCGGTACCGGTTTCTCGACGAGTTTTTCTGAGCCGCCAGGGCTATTCGGCCCGGCGGTTGCTTGTCTTGATTTTGTCACGCCACAGGTCTAAGCGGCAGGCGCACGGTCGGCGCACGCGCTGAAGAACCGTGCAATCCGACACGACGCGTCAATCTGAACGCACCCTTTGGCCCCAGCAAGGGAGACCCGGCGATGATCAAGGCCTTCGTCGTGGACAATGACCGCCTACGCGTCATCGATGATCTCCTGGCAAACAGCGAGAACGTCGTCTGGGCCGATCTGCTCAACCCGACCAGGGAAGAGGAATTGGCGATCGAGAGCTGGCTCGGCATCGCCATTCCGACACGCGAGGAGATGGAGGAGATCGAGATTTCGAGCCGCCTCTATGTCGAGGACGGCGCCTACTTCATGACCGCCACCCTGCCTGCCCAGACCGAGATAGACGACCCCCTGATGTCGCCGGTCACCTTCGTGCTCGCCGGCACCAGGCTGATCACCGTGCGCTACCACGAACCGAAGGCGTTCAAGACCTTTCCATTGCGCGCCGAAAAGGTGGCGACCGGCTGCACCAGCGGCGACACCATCCTGATCGGCTTGCTGGAGGCGATCGTCGACCGCCTCGCCGATATCCTCGAACGCGCCGGCCGCGACATCGAGACGATCTCACGCGATATCTTCGAGGCGCGGTCGACCAAGGTTTCCAAACGCAATCGCGACTTCCAGGAGCTCTTGAAAGCCATCGGCCGCAAGGAGGACATCGCCTCCTCGATCCGCGACAGCCTGATCTCGCTGCAGCGCCTCGCCGGCTTTTTCGCCCATGCCTCGACCCGGACCAAGATGAGCAAGGACACCAAGGCGCGCATCAAGACGCTGTCGCGCGACGTGCTGTCGCTTGCCGACCACGCCACCTTCCTGTCGCAGAAGATCAGCTTCCTGCTCGATGCCACGCTCGGCATGATCTCGATCGAGCAGAACGCCATCATCAAGATCTTCTCGGTCGCCGCCGTCATCTTCCTGCCGCCGACGCTGGTGGCTTCGATCTACGGCATGAATTTCGATGTCATCCCGGAGTTGAAGTGGGAGTTGGGCTATCCCTTCGCCGTTGCCATGATGATCCTGTCGGCGATCCTGCCCTTCTGGTATTTCCGCCGCCGCGGCTGGCTCTGACCCGTCCGCCAAAGGCCATACAGCCACGACGTGGCGCTATAGAAATCTCTTGACCAAACGGCGCCCTGCCTGCATCCGGAAACCCCGATCCGAAATCGTGGGTCTATGAACCGGATTCCAGACCATGACCGCAATAACCTGGGCCTATGAGGATTTCGTCGAGGGTGCCTCGTTCGACCTCGGCACGAAAGAGGTAAGCGCGGCCGAGATCATCGAATTCGCCAGCGAATTCGACGCGCAGCCGATGCATCTCGACGAGGAAGCCGGCAAGGCCAGCATCCTGGGCGGCCTGTCTGCTTCGGGTTGGCACACCTGCGCCATGTTCATGCGCATGCTGTGCGATGCCTTCCTGCTGGACTCCACCTGCCAGGGCGCGCCCGGCGTCGATCAGGTCAGATGGAAGAAGCCGGTTCTGACCGGCGACACGCTTACCGGCAGCCTCGTCGTTGTTGCCAAGCGCCCTTCCAAATCGAAGCCGCAACTCGGCTTCGTAACGATGCGCAGCGAGCTGTTCAACCAGCGTGGCGAAAGCGTCTTCGAGCTTGAGAACTCGGTCATGTTCCTGCTGCGCGATGCCGCGGGGAGCCCAGCATGACATTGGACGAATTCTTCCGCATCGGCACCACCGTCACGCTGGGCTCGCACACATTCGAGCCCGAGGCGATCAAGGCGTTCGCCAGGAAATACGATCCGCAGGTTTTCCATGTCGACGAGGAGGCCGCGAAGAAGAGCGTGCTCGGCGGGCTCTGCGCGTCCGGCTGGCACACCGCCGCGACCTGGATGAAACTCAATCTGGAAAACCGCATGGACGCCGAAGTCGCCGCGTGGAGTGGGCCCGGCCCGGTGCCGGAATTCGGCCCCTCGCCCGGCTTCAAGAACCTGAAGTGGCTGAAGCCGGTCTATGCCAGGCAAACAATCACCTTCACCCGTACGGCACTTTCCCACCGCCCGATCGCCTCACGCCCCGGCTGGCGGCTGCTGGCGCTGCGTTCGGAAGCCTTCGATTCGACCGGCGACAAGGTGCTGGAGTTCGAAAGCGCCGTGCTGGTGAAGGTGGAGTAGCAAGCCCCTTCCTTCCCACAGGGGGAGAAGGGAAAACCACTCAATGCCCTTCAAACCCGATCAGCGTCCTCACTGGCACGCCGAGCGCTTCCAGCTTGGCGCGGCCGCCGAGATCCGGCAGGTCGATGACGAAGCAGGCGGCAAGGATGTCGGCGCCGATCTGGCGCAGCAGCTTGACCGCCGCCTCCGCGGTGCCGCCAGTGGCGATCAGATCGTCCACCAGGATCACCTTCTCGCCCGGAGAAACGCCGTCCTTGTGCATCTCCATCTCGTCCAGCCCGTATTCCAGGCTGTAGGCGACGCGCACAGTCTCGAAAGGCAGCTTACCCTTCTTGCGGATCGGCACGAAACCGGCCGAGAGCTGATGAGCGACGGCGCCGCCAAGGATGAAGCCCCGCGCCTCGATGCCGGCGATCTTGTCGATCTTCTGGCCGGCATAGGGATGCACCAGCTCGTCGATAGCGCGGCGGAAGGCGCGCGCATTGCCGAGCAGCGTGGTGATATCGCGAAACAGGATGCCGGGCTTGGGATAGTCCGGAATGGTGCGGATCGCGGCAAGCAATGTGTCTTCGAGGGAGGATTTCATGGTTCGAGATTACCTGAAACGGAGATTCTTGCGCGACAATTGTTCGATCGAACTGCAGCCCATCAGCTTCATGCCGCGTTCGATCTCGACCCGCATCTGTTCGAGCGCCCGTTCGACGCCTGGCTGGCCGGCCGCCGCCAGCGGGAACAGGTAGTAGCGGCCGACGCCGACCGCCTTGGCGCCGAGCGACAGCGCCTTCAGCACATGCGTGCCACGCTGCACGCCGCCATCCATGATGACGTCGATCTTGTCGCCGACCGCATCGACGATCTCGGCAAGCTGGTCGAACGCTGCCCGCGAGCCATCCAGTTGCCGGCCGCCATGGTTCGACAGGACGATGCCGCTGCAGCCGATCTCGACGGCGCGTTTGGCATCCTCTACCGACATGACGCCCTTGAGGCAAAACGGGCCCGACCACAGCCTGACCATCTCGGCGACATCGTCCCACGTCATCGACGGGTCGAGCATTTCGGTGAAGTAGCGGCTGATCGACATGGTGCCACCGCCCATGTCGACATGCTCGTCCAGCTGCGGCAGCTTGAACCCCTCATGGGTGAAATAATTGATCGCCCATGCCGGCTTGAGCGCGAACTGCAGCATTCCGGCCAGGTTGAGCTTGAAGGGAATGGCAAAGCCGGTGCGTTTGTCGCGTTCGCGGTTGCCGCCGGTGATGCTGTCGACGGTCAGCATCATCACTTCGACGCCAACCTCCTTTGCCCGCTGCATCATCGCCCGGTTGAGGCCGCGATCCCGGTGGAAATAGAACTGATAGACCTGCGGGCCGCTGCTGATCCTGCGCGCCTCCTCGAGGCTGATGGTGCCAAGCGAGGAGACGCCGAACATCGTCCCGTATTTGGCGGCGGCCTTGGCGACCGCCCGCTCACCCTGATGATGGAACAGCCGCTGCAAGGCGGTCGGCGAGCAATAGACCGGCATCGCCAGTTTCTGGCCCATCACCGTCACCGACATGTCGATCTCGCTGACGCCGCGCAGGACGTTGGGAACCAGGTCGCAGGTCTCGAAGCTTTCGGTGTTGCGGCGATAGGTGACCTCGTCGTCGGCCGCGCCGTCGATGTAGTTGAAGATCGGCCCCGGCAGCCGTTGCTGCGCCATCCGGCGGAAATCGGAAAAATTGTGACAGTCGTTGAGGCGCATCATCGATTCCAAATGCCATATCGGGGCCACCGTTCCTGCGTCGAATATCAACCGGAAGTCTTCGTGCCAACGGCCTAATTGCCGGGCTGCCTCCCGAGCCCTGGCCGCGAGCACAAAAAGGGGCGCCCGAAGCGCCCCTCTGGTCGAAAATCGACTGCTGACGAAAGATTACATGCCGAGATCGGAACGAAGCTCGGCCTTGGCCACGTCGTATTCGGCCTTGAAGTCGTCCCGGTTGAGCAGGACCGCGGCGATGACGCTGCCCGAAATCTTCCCCATCTCGACATCGGAGGCGTAATGGATGCCGCCGACCTCACGATTGTGGGCGTATTCAGCCGCGCGCGCCATGATCTCGGCGCGCTTTTCCGGGACCATATCGGACAGGATGATGCCCATCATAGTGCCGACGGTCGCGTGGCCCGAAGGCCACGAACCGGAGCTGGACAGCTTGACCGCCGGCTTGACAAGGTCGCTGAGTTGGTGCGGACGCGGACGCTTCCAGACATCCTTGGCCGGATCGACAACGGCGCCTTCGGTGGCCACCACACGATCGAAGAAAGCGCTGAATTTCGGCAGCGTCTCCTTGTTGAATTTCGGCCCCATGACGTTGGCGAAGCGCCAGACATTCTCCTCGGCGTCGGCAACGGCGCTGGCCACCATCTCGGGCGTGCGCGTCACCTGCAGCGTCAGCACCTCGCCGAGTTCGGCCTTGGTCTGCGCCGAATCGTTTGCCGGCGGCGGCGGCAGGATCATCGTCAGGTCGACATCCTTGTTGGTGACGAAGGGCTGGGCGTCTTCCGCGTGGGCGGCGGAACCGATGACCAACAGCAGAAGGCCTGCCGCGAGCGATGCATATCTTTT
This sequence comes from Mesorhizobium kowhaii, assembly GCF_042431665.1. Classification (NCBI taxonomy): domain Bacteria; kingdom Pseudomonadati; phylum Pseudomonadota; class Alphaproteobacteria; order Hyphomicrobiales; family Phyllobacteriaceae; genus Mesorhizobium; species Mesorhizobium kowhaii. The sequence continues at coordinate 27,129 of NZ_JBHLYT010000007.1, read as the reverse complement.
CATGGGTGCGATCCTTTGATGAGAGCGGCACAGGATCGCCAGACGCAGTGACGGCCATGTGACACCACCGGTCTCCGCAAATGCAAAAGGGCGCCTTTCGGCGCCCTTTTGTGATCACATGGCTGTGTGCGGTTAGTGCGCCACGCCTTCCCATACCTTGCGCTTGGTGAGATAGACCAGCGCGCCGAACAGGAGCAGGAACACCAGCACGCGAAAACCGGTCTTCTTGCGGTCTTCCATATGCGGCTCGGCTGCCCACATCAGGAAGGCCGACACGTCGCGGGAATACTGGTCGACGGTCTGCGGCGAGCCGTCATCATAGGTCACCTGGCCGTCGGAAAGCGGCTTGGGCATTTTCAGTGAAACGCCGGACATGAAGTACGGGTTGTAGTGGGTGCCCTCCGGAATGACCATGCCGGCAGGCGGCGTCTCGTCGTAGCCGGTCAGCAGCGAATGGATGTAGTCCGGCCCGCCCGCGGCATACTGGGTGAAGATGTCGAAGAAGAACTGCGGAAAGCCGCGCTCGACGCCGCGCGCCTTGGCCAGCAGCGACATGTCGGGCGGTGCGGCACCACCATTGGCGGACGCCGCTGCCTGCTCGTTGGCAAACGGCGCAGGGAAGTGATCAGACGGCTTGCCGGGACGGTCGAACATGTCTCCGGCATCGTTGGGGCCGTCATGGATGGTGTACTCGGCCGACAGCGTCTTGATCTGCGCATCGGAATAGCCGAGGTCCGACAGCGTGCGGAATGCCACCAGATTCATCGAGTGACAGGCCGAGCAGACTTCCTTGTAGACTTTCAGGCCGCGCTGCAACTGCCCCTTGTCATAGGTGCCGAACGGGCCGGCGAAGCTCCAGCTGATTTCCTTCGGCTCATCGATCGGAAAATGCGTCGGCGCGGCCGCGTTGTGTGCCTCTTCGGCTGCGATCGCCCAAGTGCCTGCGGCCCCAGTGCCGGCGGCCACAAGGCCGATCAGCGCCAGCGAGGTGAGAATCTTTTTCATGCCAAATCCCCTTAGATTCTCTACCGCTCAGCCCTTGGTCTCTGGTGCGGCCGTGGCGCCCGCCGGATGTCCGCCGCCGCCCTTGTTCTTCTCGAGCACAGCCTCGGTGATCGAATTCGGCAGCCGCCGCGGTGTCTCGATCAGCCCGAGCACCGGCAGCGCAACCAGGAAGAAGGCGAAGTAGAACAGCGTCGCCATCTGCGCCATGAACACATAGCTGCCTTCCGCAGGCTGCGAGCCCAGCCAGCCGAGCAGGATGGCATCGGCCACGAACAGCCAGAAGAACAGCTTGTACCAGGGCCGATAGACAGCCGAACGCACCTTCGAAGTGTCGAGCCATGGCACCAGGAACAGCATGACGATGGCGCCGAACATGCAGATCACGCCGCCGAGCTTGGAATTGATCGGCCCGATGTTGAACGTGATGGCCCGCAGGATCGCGTAGAACGGCAGGAAGTACCATTCAGGCACGATATGCGCCGGTGTCTTCAGCGGATTGGCCACGATGTAATTGTCGGGCGCCATAAGGAAATTCGGAATGTAGAAGACGAAATAGGCGAAGAAGAACAGGAACACGATCATGCCGAACGCGTCCTTGATGGTCGCGTAGGGGGTGAAGGCGACGGTGTCGGTCTTCGACTTGACCTCGATGCCAGTCGGGTTCGACTGGCCGACAACATGCAGCGCCCAGACATGCAGCACGACGACGCCGGCGATCATGAACGGCAAGAGGTAGTGCAGCGAGAAAAAGCGGTTCAGTGTCGGGTTGTCCACGGCGAAGCCGCCGAGCAGCAGCTGCTGGATCCATTCGCCGACCAGCGGGATGGCGCTGAAGAAGCCGGTGATGACGGTGGCGCCCCAGAAGCTCATCTGGCCCCACGGCAGCACATAGCCCATGAAGGCCGTCGCCATCATCAGGAGATAGATGATACAGCCGAGGATCCACAGCAGTTCGCGCGGCGCCTTGTAGGAGCCGTAGTAGAGGCCACGGAAGATGTGGACATAAACGGCGACGAAGAAGAACGAGGCGCCTGTGGCATGGAGATAGCGCAACAGCCATCCCGAATTCACGTCGCGCATGATCTTCTCGACCGAATCGAAGGCGAGACTGGTGTCGGCCGCATAGTGCATGGCCAGCACGATGCCGGTGATGATCTGCGACACCAGCATGATCGCCAGGATACCGCCGAAGGTCCAAGCATAGTTGAGGTTGCGCGGCACCGGATAGGCGATGAAGCTGTCATAGACCAGCCGCGGCAGCGGCAAGCGGGCGTCGAACCAGCGTTCGATACCGGTCTTGGGCGTATAGGTCGAGTGTCCCTCGCTCATCGAAATATCCCCTGCCTCAACCGATAAGGATCTTGGTATCGGAAATGAATTTGAATACCGGCACTGCCATGTTCTCGGGCGCCGGGCCTTTGCGGATGCGGCCGGCCGTATCGTATACCGAGCCGTGGCACGGGCAGAACCAGCCGCCGAAATCGCCTTCCTGGCCGAGCGGAATGCAGCCCAGATGGGTACAGACCTGGACCATCACCATCCAGGCTTCCTTGCCGGGCGTGGTGCGGTTGGCGTCGGTCGCCGGCGCATCGGCTGGAAGGTTGGCGTTGCGGGCGATCGGATCCTTGAGGTCTGTCAGTTTGACCGCCTCGCCGTCCTTCATCTCCTGCTCGGTGCGGTTGCGCACCACGACAGGCTTGCCGCGCCACTTGACGATCAGCGACATGCCCGGCGTCAGCGAGGCGACATCGACCTCGACGGAAGCCAACGCCAGCGTCGAAGCGTCGGGGCGCATCTGGTCTATGAACGGCCATGCGAAGGCACCCGCGCCGACCACAGTGGCCATGCCGGTGGCGACGTAGAGAAAATCACGACGATTGGGATCCTGGGTGTCGGTTGCGCTCACGGGTGCCTGATCCTTTCGCCTCTTCCGCGCCGGTGGCTGAGCCTTGTTCCCCGCTCAATTGCGCCAACCCGACAGCGCATGGCGAACAGGCTTGCGAATTCCTCCGGCATTTGGACTTCGGTTTATGCGTGAAGCCCGTTTTTGTCCAGACGGGTGAAGGCACAAGGGCAGATTGTCGCGGGCGTTCCGCACAGCGATAAATTTGACGGGCTTGGCTAATTGTAGCAATATGTCTACATCTTCTCGACGGAGGTGCTGAAATGAACATCTCGACGAAGACGATCACCATCATGTCGAGCCGTGAATTTAACCAGGACACGGCGCACGCCAAGCGGGCAGCAAGGAACGGACCGGTTATCATCACCGACCGTGGCAAGCCTTCTCATGTACTGATGTCGATGGAAGAATATCAGCGGCTGGAGAAGAAGCCGAGAAGCCTCGCCGAAGCGCTTGCCGACGATCGTCCCGAAGCGGATTTCGACTGGGAGCCGCCTCGCCTCGAAGGACCGTTTTTCAAGGTACCCGAACTCGATTGATGTTCATTCTCGACACCAATGTCGTTTCGAATCTGCGCCGCCGGGACAAGGCCGACCCCAACGTGTTGGCCTGGGCGGAGAATCACGACATCGCCGGTTTTTTCATGTCGGTGATTTCGATCCTTGAGCTCGAAATCGGGACGTTGCTTTTGGCAAGGAAGGACGCAAGGCAAGCCGCGATCTACCGCGAGTGGTTGGACCGGACACTCATTCCGGAATTCGACGAACGGATCCTGAGTGTGGACACGGCCATCGTCGTGCGTTGCGCGAACCTCCACGTTCCCGACCCCAGGCCGGAACGCGATGCTCTCATCGCTGCCACCGCGCTCGTCAACAACTTGACGGTTGTGACCCGCAATACGAAGGATTTCGAAGGCACCGGCGTGAAACTGTTCAATCCCTGGATATCGGCGAAGGGTCAGATGGCCCTGGCACATGTCATAGACCGCGACACATGGGCTGTTCGCTCCGACCGCTGGAAGGGCGAGCTGCAATGCGGCGCCTACGGCTCCAACTCCTGCCTGATCTTCAACTATCTGCCTGATGTCGGCGGCGGCCCGCGCCTGCACACGCATCCCTACGCAGAGATCTTCATTATCCGCCAGGGCACCGGCCTGTTCACCGTCGGCGACAAGGAGATCGAGGCCTCCGCCGGCCAGATCGTGATCGTTCCGCCCAACACGCCGCACAAATTCACCAATCTCGGCCCGGGCCCGCTGGAAACGACCGACATCCACGAGAACGGCACGTTCATCACCGAATGGCTGGAGTGACCATGATCCCGAAAAGCGGGAACCGGTTTTCGCTGGAGATCATGGTCAAGCAAAAGAGCTATTTCGCGCCAAGCCTGGCCAGAACCGCCTTGGGGATGTTGTATTCGCGGATGACCGCGTCGTGCTTTCGCAAGCCGCACAGTTCGCGCTGGATGAAATAGCCGTGCACCGCTTCGGCCGCCTCCTTGAGGAGCCGGGGGCGCAGCTGCTCATCGCCATTGTTGCGCAGCGTCGCCAGCGTCTGCTCGACCCGCTGGCCGGCGCGGCCGAGTGCTGCCGCCTTCTCGGCGAGGATTTCATGGCCGAGCGCGTCGAAGGCGGCTTCGGCAGCCGAGGCGCCGGCGAGATGAGATGGCGGACGCAGCGACATTTCAGCCCCCTTTCCCAAAAATCATGCGGTGTGTGACGAATTCTTCGCCTATCACCGGCTGGAAGCCAAGCCGCTCATAGAAAGCGAAGGCTTCTTGCGGCGCGCGGGTGTTCAGCACAGCGAAATAGTCGCGCGCCCTGTCGATGACGGTCTCGACCAGCATGCGGCCAAGGCCGGCGCGGCGGTGACGCGCACTAACGAACAGGTGCCGGACCCGGCCCTGGCCCCTGCCCTCGAAATAGGGATCGACGTTCAGCCCGCACACGCCGGCGAGTTCCCGGCCATGCCATGTCCCGTACAGCGCCTCGCCCCGCTTCAGGAACTTGTTGCGGCCGCTTGCCCAGCCATCCGCCAGGCGCACCAGCATCCAGTAGCCTTCCAGCCGGCTCTCCTCCTTCAGCGCGTCGAAGGCCGGCATGGTTGGCCGGAGCCGCTTGAGCACATAGCTCACCTCCGCCGATCCACCCATGCCTTCACTCCGCCGGCCGCGTCTCTTCGAGCACGCTGTCCTCGTGATAGAGGAAGCCGCCGGACTGCCGCTTCCACAGCCGCGCATAGAGCCCATCAAGCGCCACCAGCTCGTCATGCGTGCCTTGCTCGACGATGCGGCCACCGTCGAGGACCACCAGCCGGTCGAGCGCGGCGATGGTCGACAGCCGGTGAGCGATGGCGATGACCGTCTTGTTCTCCATCAGCCGCGTCAAATTCTCCTGGATCGCCGCTTCGATGTCCGAGTCCAGCGCCGAGGTCGCCTCATCGAGGATCAGGATCGGCGCGTCCTTGAGGAAGACGCGGGCGATCGCCACGCGCTGGCGCTGGCCGCCCGACAGCTTGACGCCGCGCTCGCCGACAAAGGCCTCGTAGCCGGCGCGGTCCCGGTTGTCGCGAAGGCCCAGGATGAATTCGTGCGCCTCGGCTTTCCTGGCCGCCGCGATCACTTCGGCGTCGGTCGCGTCAGGCATGCCAAGCTTGATGTTGTCGCGCAGCGAACGGTGGAACAGTGCGGTGTCCTGGCTGACGACACCGATATTGGCGCGCAGCGAATTCTGCGTGACACCAGCGACGTCCTGGCCATCGATGGTAATGGACCCGCTTTCCAGATCGTAAAGCCGCAGGATCAGATTGGCGAGCGTGGTCTTGCCGGCGCCGGACGGTCCGACCAGCCCGACCTTCTCACCCGGCCGCACGACAAGGTCGATGCCATTGAGCACGCCGAACCCCTTGCCGTAGTGGAACTCGACGTTCTTCACCTCGATGCGCCCGCCGGCTACCACGAGTTCCTTTGCGCCGGGCGCATCGGTGAGGCCGAGCGGCTGCGAGATCAGCGCCTTGGAGTTTTCCAGCACACCGAGGTTACGCAGGATGCCGTTGAGCTGCATCATCAGCCGGCCGAGCAGCATGTTGAGCCGCAGCACCAGCGACAGCGTGAAGGCGACCGCGCCAACGGTGATCGAGCCCTCGACCCAGAGATAGACGGCAAAGCAGCCGATCGCCGTGATCATGATGCCCGACAGCGTCGTCAGCGCCATGCGCACGCCGGTCAGCCGACGGGTGAAGGGGCGCAGCGCGTCGAGATAGATGTCGAAGCCGTTCTTGATGTAGCGGTCGTCGCCATCGGCCGAGAACAATTTCAGCGTCTGCACGTTGGAATAGGAATCGACGATGCGGCCGTTGATCATCGAGCCGGCCTCGGCGGTTTCCTCGGCGTGCTTGCGGATTGCCGGCACATAGAGCTTGGCCAGCCAGCCGAAGGCGGAAATCCAGATCACCACCAGCAACGCCAGCCTGAGGTCCAGCCCGGCCACCAGTGCCAGCGTCGTCACCGTATAGACGAGCATGAACCAGACGACCTCGATGAAGCTTTCCATCAGGTCGCCGGTGGCCTGGCCCGCCTGCCAGACCTTGGTGGCGATGCGGCCGGCGAAATCGTTCTGGAAGAAGGCGTAGGATTGGCGCGACACATGCCGGTGCGCCTGCCAGCGCACCAGATTGTAGAAGCCGGGCGTGATCGTCTGTTCGTCGACCAGCGCCGACAGGCCAACGACGATGGTGCGGATGACCAGCACCACCGCGATCATGAACACAAGTTCGGAGCCGGCGGCATTCCACAGCGCGTGCCAGCTGCGCTCGCCGGGAAGCTGGTCGAGAATGTCGACCAGCCGCCCGACGAAGTAGAACAGGCCAGCCTCGACCAGCGGCGCGATACCGCCGATGACCAGCATGGCGAAAAAGGCGAACTTCGCCTGACCGACATAGTGCCAGAGAAAACCGCCGACGCTGGTGGGTGGCCGAAGATTCGCCGGCTCCCTGAACGGATAGACCCAGTTCTCGAACCAGCGATAGACGGCAGTCATCATGCGGCGGCCATCATTCTGCGGCTTGCCCCTTTGCAAGTGCGTCATTGGCGGCATCGGCCGGGCCGTCCTCGAGCAGGAACCCGCCCGACTGACGCTGCCAGAGCTGCGCGTAGAGCCCGCCCTGGGCGACGAGCTCCTCGTGCGAACCTTCCTCGATGACGCGGCCCTTGTCCATCACCACCAGCCTGTCCATCGCCGCGATGGTCGACAGCCGGTGCGCGATGGCGATGACGGTCTTGCCTTGCATGAGCTTGTAGAGATTCTCCTGGATGGCCGCCTCAGCTTCGGAATCGAGCGCGGAGGTCGCCTCGTCAAGGATAAGAATCGGTGCGTCCTTCAACATAACGCGAGCAATGGCGATGCGCTGCCGCTGGCCGCCGGACAATTTGACGCCGCGATCGCCGACGTGAGCATCGAATCCCTTGCGGTCCTTGGCATCCGAAAGCCCGGCGATGAAGTCCAGTGCCTCGGCGCGCCGTGCCGCCTCGACAAGCAACTCGTCGCTGGCATCGGGCCGGCCATAGAGGATGTTCTCGCGCACCGAACGATGCAGCAGCGAGGTGTCCTGCGTGACCATGCCGATCTGCGCGCGCAGCGAATCCTGCGTCACGCCAGCGATCTCCTGGCCGTCGATCAGGATCTTGCCACTCTCCAGGTCGTAGAAGCGCAGCAGAAGGTTGACCAGCGTCGACTTGCCGGCGCCCGAGCGGCCGACAATGCCGACCTTTTCCCCGGGCTTCACCGTCAGCGACAGGCTCTCGATGACACCTTTCTGCTTGCCATAGTGGAAGCGGATGTCGTCGAAGCGGATCTCGCCCCTGGTGACGGCGATATCCTTCGCCCCCGGCCGGTCCTCGACCAGGCGCGGCAACGAGATCGAGGCGATGCCGTCCTGCACCGTGCCGATGTTCTCGAACAGGCCCGACATCTCCCACATGATCCACTGCGACATGCCCCACATCCGGAGCACCAGCCCGATGACCACGGCAACCGCGCCGATCGTCACCGCCTGGCCCAGCCACAGCCACAGCGACAGTGCGGTGACCGAGAACAGCAGCAGCGCGTTCAGGATATAGAGGACGCCATACAGCACCGTCACCAGCCGCATCGACCGGTAGACCGTGTCGAGGAAGCCGGCCATGCCCTCCTTGGCGAAGGATGCTTCGCGGCGAGCATGGCTGAACAGCTTGACCGTCTGGATGTTGCTATAGCTGTCGACGACGCGGCCGGTCATGGTCGAGCGTGCATTGGCCTGTTCTTCGCCGACCTTGCCCAGCCGCGGGATGAAATAGCGCAGCAGCAGGACATAGCCGACGAGCCAGACGACAAGCGGCGTTGCCAGCCGCCAGTCGGCCGAGCCGACGATGAACAGCATGCCGAGGAAATAGACGATGACGTAGTTCAGCACATCGATCAGCTTGATGACGCATTCGCGCACGGCGAGCGCCGTCTGCATCAGCTTGGTGGCGATGCGGCCTGCAAACTCGTCCTGGTAGAAGCTCATCGATTGCTTGAGCAGGTAGCGGTGCACCTGCCAGCGGATGCGCATGGGATAGTTGCCCATCAGCGTCTGCTGGTTGAGCAGCGAATGGAGCCACACCGTCCCCGGCAGCGCGAACAGCACGATGAACGCCATGCCGGCGAGCTTCCAGGCTTCCGTCTGCAGGAAGGTTTCGCGATTCTGCCCCGACAGCCAGTCGACGATGCGGCCGAGGAAGCCGAACATCCACACTTCCGCGATGGCGATGGCCGTCACCAGCACCGCGTCGAAAAGGATATAGGGCCAGGCGCCGCGTGTGTAATGCACGCAGAAGGCTACCAGCGTCTTGGGCGGCTCGACCGGTTCCGCTGCGGGGAACGGATCGAGCCTTTTTTCAAACCAGCCAAACAACATAGATCATGCTCACAAATCTGTTTTCCGCTTACGCGGCACGCGAACGTACGATGTCCCCGGAACGCATGGCGTCGTGGGCCGACAGGCCTGAATCATCCGGACCGTCGGCCTTGCTTTGCGCAATATAGGGGCTCGCGACCTTTTCGCCGACAGGCTCTTTTGCTGATCCTGACGGTGCGGTGTCGACAAGTCGGATCTTCGCGCCAGGTCGGATCAGCCGGATCATCCGGCGCACCAGCGACGGCCGGCTGTGATCGGGAACCGCGCGCGAGAAATCGACATCCGGCAGCATGCCGCGATGCGGCCGACGGCGAACTTCGGCATGAACCGCCGACGAATAGGTTTCGCCGATCAGCAGCGCCCAGGTAGCCCTTTTCTGGTCGTGCAGGCTCCTTGAGCCCGGTATTCTGTAGGGATCGAACATCGGCCCGTCCTCCGTGTGAAAATAGAGACAAAAAGGCGAATCCATATCGTCCGCCGGCATTCGGCCGGAGGCATGGATTGCGTCGGTCGAGACATGACGGCGAGCGTCGGTCTGGACACGTTCAGGTGGGGCGTTCAGCCCCTTTGACAGTTTGAAAAACATCGCAGGATTCCTTCGAGAGCCGAAAAAGCGTTTCGGCGGGAATCGGTGCGATCAAGTCTTAGAGAGTCAGGAGAATCGTCGTACCGAAACCGCCGTGGGGCGTACAAGCCCACAAGAGGGGCGCTGGATGTGCATGGTCATCATGAATTTCCCCTCCATCGGTTCGGATTGACAATGGACCTGACATACCCGACTTCGCAGAAAATGGCCACCCGCAGGTCCAGCAATTTCCAAAACCGCGAGCCCGCTGTGGCCGATCTGCCACTTATTAGAAGGACGCGGAAATGAACGACCGTCTCCGCATCGCGCTCTACCAGCCTGATATCGCCGGCAACACCGGAACAATCCTGCGCTTTGCCGCTTGCCTCGGACTTGGTGTCGACATCATCGAACCAGCCGGCTTTCCGCTCTCCGACCGGGCGCTCAAGCGAGCCGGCATGGATTACCTCGAAATGGCCGATCTGACCCGGCATGTCGACTGGCACGCCTTCGAGGACTGGCGCAAGGCCGGCACGCGCCGGCTGGTGCTTCTGTCGACCAGAGCCGCGGTTCCCTACACGAGCTTCACCTTCGCCAGTGGCGACATCCTTTTGTTCGGCCGCGAATCCGCAGGCGTGCCGGATCCTGTCCATCAGGCGGCGGATGCGCGGCTGACCATCCCCATGCAAGGTGCGGCGCGCAGCATCAACGTCGCGCTTTCCGTCGCCATGGTGGCGGGCGAAGCCATCCGGCAACTCGGGTAAAGCAATTCCAGGAAAAGTGTGAAGCGGTTTTCCCGGGAAAAGCGCATAGCGCTTTCCCTTGGGAATTGCGTCAAGACGCTCTATCGGCTTGCCGTCTCCCGTCATCTTGACCCAGGCGCACATCGCCTTCTCCTTCGTTTGCACATCCTGGGTTTCTTCGCTACAAGCTCAACTTAACTTGAGGTCAAGCGGAAAAAATTGGGGGCGGAAAAGTCAGGAATGGCACCGGCAACGGAATTGACGGTCGGCCAGGTGGCCATGCGCAGCGGGGTGGCGGTGTCGGCGCTGCATTTCTATGAGGCGCGCGGCCTGATACGCAGCCACCGCACATCGGGCAACCAGCGCCGCTACGGCCGCGACGTGCTGCGGCGGGTGGCGATCATCAAGGTCGCGCAGGAGGTCGGCATCTCGCTGGCCGAGCTCGGCGCCGCCTTGGCATCCCTGCCCGAGGGCCGCACGCCGACGCGCGACGACTGGAACCTTTTGTCGACCGCCTGGCGCGACGGGCTCGATCGCAAGATCGCCCAGCTGAAGAAACTGCGCGACGGGCTGACCGACTGCATCGGCTGCGGCTGCATGTCGATCGACAAATGCCCGTTGCGGAACAAGGGCGACCGGCTGGCAAGGGAAGGCACCGGCGCGAGAAGACTGGTTCATCCTTCTCCCCGTTCACGGGGAGAAGGTGCCTGAACGAAGGGGCAGCGCCGACGTTGAAGGTTTGCGCCGCCCCTCACCTGCCTGCCGGCATCCTCTCCCCGTAAACGGGGCGAGGAAATCCTAGTCCGCCGCCGGCAACCGCCTGATGGTGAACTCGATCAGGTCGCCCGGCCGCTCGAACCAGCTTTCGATCTCGGTCCAGTAGGCCTGCTTGGGAAAGCGCTCGAACCATTCCTTGGCCTTGAGGCGCGCATCGGAGCGCGGCAGCACGAACGTCTCGCGCAGGAAACCGTCGCGCGGCATGCGCACGCGCTCAGCCCGGCTTTGGTCGAGCCTTTTCTTCAGGCCATCCAGCGGTGGTCTTGCCGGGGTGCGCACGAAACAACTCCTTGCACCGTAATGACACTTGACCCTTGCCTCTAAGAGATTAGGGATCGCGCCGGCAAAAGACGAGTCATTTGTAGGGCTAGCCGCCCGCAACCGGAGACGGCACTTGGAACGACCTGAAATACCGGCAGGCCTGCCCGCCGACATCGAACAGAAGAAGATGAAGGCGCGCCTGTGGTTCGAGGCGCTGCGCGAACGCATCTGCAGCGCCTTCGAGCAGATCGAGCAGGATCTTGGCGGTCCGCTGGCGTCGTGGTCGCCAGGTCGTTTCGAAAAGACGCCTTGGGAGCGCGATCAAGGCAAGGGCGGCGGCGGTACCATGTCGATGATGCATGGCCGCGTCTTCGAGAAGGTCGGCGTCCACACCTCGACGGTCTATGGCGAGTTCTCACCCGAATTCAGGAAGCAGATGCCCGGCGCCGAGGAAGACCCGCGCTTCTGGGCATCTGGCATTTCGCTGATCGCGCACCCCTGGAACCCCAACGTTCCGGCCGTGCACATGAACACGCGCATGGTTGTCACCTCGCGCCAATGGTTCGGTGGCGGCGCCGATTTGACGCCGGTGCTCGACCGCCGCCGCGCCCAGGACGATCCCGATACCATCGCCTTCCATCGGGCAATGCAGTTCGCTTGCGAGAAGAGCCCCGAGGTCGCCGACTATCCGAAATTCAAGGCCTGGTGCGACGAGTATTTCTATCTGCCGCATCGCAACGAGCCGCGCGGCACCGGCGGCATTTTCTTCGACTGGCTGCATTCAGGCGAGGACAAAGGCGGCTGGAATGCCGATTTCAACTTCGTCCAGGATGTCGGCCGCGCCTTTCTCGTCGTCTACGGCCACCTCGTGCGCGCCAACTTCAACGAGAACTGGACCGATGGCGACCGCGACGAACAGCTCATCCGCCGTGGCCGCTATGTCGAATTCAACCTGCTTCACGATCGCGGCACCATCTTCGGCCTGAAGACCGGTGGCAATGTCGCGTCGATCCTCTCCAGCCTGCCGCCCGAGGTCCGCTGGCCGTAACAAAATGGTGAGCGCGATGTGAGCCCCATTGATGTCCCATTTGCTCTAAATGGGCATGGAATGTGGCACGCGGCGCTTCGAATAATTTCTTTTTCGTCTAATAGGCGCTTGAAAAGACTGGCCTATTTGTTGCGCCGGGTCGGGAAGCGCCGGCGGTTCGCCTGACCGCAATTCCAGGAAAAGCGTGAAACGGTTTTCCGTCCGGAATTGCGTCAGGACAAAGCGAGCCGCGACCCGACGCGACCGGACGGCCCAGACGATGCGGGACATCTTCGTCAAAAGGATACCCGCCTTTTCCAGGAGTACTTCGCAATGCGTAAGATCATTGTTTCGGCTGCCGCCGCTGCCCTTCTCGCTTCCGGTTCGGTGGCATTCGCCGCCGTCAAGCACACCACCGGAACGATCAAGACTTTTGATGCAACGGCCATGAGCCTTGTCCTCGATGACGGATCGTCTTTTACGCTTCCCAAGACCTTCAAGGATCCTGGCCTGCAGGTCGGTGAAAAGGTTCGCGTCTCATGGGAGATGAGCGGCAAGAACAAGGTTGCCGAGGCCGTCAAGATCGCAAAGTGACGGCCTGCCTTCCACAGCAGGACGAGACAATGTCTGGTCCTGTTTCGGGGTAGCGTAAGAGGGCGGAGCAGCGCTGCTCCGCCTTTTCGCCGTTGACTGCAACCAATGCCACCCCATCTGTGTTATGCTGTCCCCCGCTTGCGGCACCGAGATCCAATCCTGGATTTGGACCATGAGCCAAAAAAGTACCGGAGCCTCAGGCTCCACGGAGGAAAAGGAGAAATCCAATGAAGGAATTTCACTGCGGGTCGCTCGTGCCCGGCTGTGACTGGCACACGCGTGCCGGCGAGGAGGCCGAGGTCATGCGCCGTGCCGTCGAGCACATGCGCGAGACGCATGGCGAGGCGGTCATCCGCGAGACGATGATCGAGGCGATCCGCTCGCGCATCGAGAAGACCCGCGACGCGGCGTGATACCAGCAATTCCAGGAAAAGTGTTCAGCGGTTTTCCGTCTGGAATTGCGCTGACAAATACTCTACCCGGCCTTCAAGGCTTCCGCGGCGCGTTCAAGCAGCGCGCCGCGATCGGGCGCAAATCCCGCTTCGACCCATTCCGTCTCAAGGTTCTTGAGGATTTCGCCAAGCTTCGGCCCTGGAGTTGCGCCGAGCGCGGTCAGATCGGCACCTTTTAGCGGAAACAACGGCTTTTCCCATTTCAGAGCAAAGGCAAGCAGACGCGAAAAGCCGCCGGCTTCGAGCAACGCGTCATTGTCCTCGACAGCGCGCACCCGCGCTGCTGCAAGCGACAGCCGCAGACGGTCGACAAACCCTCGCCGGTCGCCACGATAGAGCCGCTTTGCCAGCTCGCCCTCGGTCGTCTTCGGCTCGACGGCGGTGGCAAGCGCCCAGTGGCGCAGGCGATCCGCTTCGGCAGTCGAAAATTTGAGCCGCTCGGCGAGCGTCTTCATGCGCGCGGCATCCGGCGGCACGATCGCTTCCAGCCTGAGCAACGGATCGGGTGCCCAGCCCAGATCCTTCTCGGCCTTGGTCAGCCCGTGGATCGCATCGATGCCCCATTTCTCGCTTTCCGGCAGCGCGGCGGTCAAGACGCTGGCCTGCCGCATCCAAAGCAGCGCCCGCGAGGGATCAGGCGCCGACAACAGCTTCTTCAGTTCCGACCAGATGCGCTCGGCCGAAAGCTGGGCCAGCCCTTCCTTCAGCCGGGCACAGGCTTTCAGTCCCTCGGCATCCGGCCGGCCATCGCCATACCAGGCGAAGAAACGGAAGAAGCGCAGGATGCGCAGATAATCCTCGCGGATGCGCGCTTCCGCATCACCGATGAAGCGCAGCCGGCGCGCCTCGATGTCGGCGATGCCGCCGACCAGGTCGATGACAGCGCCGTCGGCCTCGGCATAGAGCGCGTTGATGGTGAAATCGCGCCGCTCGGCGTCAAGCTTCCAGTCGCGCCCGAACGAGACCTTGGCGCGACGGCCATCGGTCTCGATATCGGCGCGCAAGGTGGTGATCTCATAGGGCTTGCCGCCCGCGACCACCGTGATCGTCCCATGCTCGATGCCGGTCGGCACCGCCTTGAAGCCTTCCGCCTCGGCGCGGCGAATGGTTTCCTGCGGCAGACACGTGGTGGCGATGTCGATGTCGGCGACCGGCTGGCCCATCAGCGTGTTGCGTACCGCACCACCGGCAACACGCGCCTCTTCACCGCCTTGCGCCAGTGCGGCAAGCAGGCGCTGCAGATGCTTGTCGCCGAGCCAGTCGGCCCTGCCCGCGATCGAGACACTCACGCATAGAGCCTTTCGTACAGCGTACGGATGATGCCGGCGGTGACGCCCCAGATGCGCCGATCGCCATAAGGCATGTCGTAGAAGAACCATTCGAGATCGTTCCACATGCGGCTGTCGCGCTTGTGGTTGGCCGGGTCCATCAGGAAACGCAGCGGCACTTCGAAGGCGGCATCGACCTCGTCGACATTCAAGGTGAGCTGGAAACCCGGACGCACGATGCCCAGCACCGGCGCGATGCGGTAGCCGCTGCCGGCGACATAGTCGGGCATGCGGCCGATGACCTCGACGCGATCCGGGCCAAGGCCGATTTCCTCGAAGGTCTCGCGCAACGCCGCCGCTTCGGGACTGGCATCGGTCGCATCGATGGTGCCGCCGGGAAAGGCCACTTGCCCCGAATGATTGCGCAGCTTTTCGGCCCGTTTGGTCAAGAGAACCGTCGCGTCGCCCTCATGATCGACCACCGGGATCAGCACCGCGGCATCGCGGAGTGCCTTGCTTTGGTTGAGGCGCGGATGGCCGGGATTGAAGCGATGATCGCCATAGTCGTCGCCGGCATGCGCATCCGGCTGCGCGGCAAAGCGCGCGCGAAAGTCCGCTGAGGAAAACGGCGCCTGCGACACCTGGTCCATCACGCGCTCAGCCGCTTCAGCTGGTCCGCCGGCATGATCGGAAAGACCGCACCCTTGGAGCGCACGGCGAACATGGTCTTGCCGCCGATCTCGATCTCCTCGCCATGCCCGACCAGCTCGTACATCACCGGCCGCGCCACCAGCGCTTCCAGCCTGCCGCGCACCAGCACATAGGGCTTCAGTCCGCCAGTCTCGCTCTCGTCGACAAAGCGCAGCGGCCGCTCCGGCCCGGCCTCGACGACATCGCCGACATTGGTGCGGAAGGTGATGATCTGTGCGTCGCCGCTGCCCGAAACATCCATCTCCACGGCGATGAACGGCGCATCGGCGACGCGGATGCCGACCCGTTCCACCGGCGTCACCAGATAGGTCCTGCCGTCCGCATCCTTGCGCAGCACCGAGGAAAAAAGCTGCACCAGCGGCATGCGCCCGATCGGCGTGCCCAGATAGAACCAGGTGCCGTCGGCCTTGATCTCCATGTCGAGATCGCCGCAGAAGTCGGGATTCCAGCGCTCGACCGGCGCCGCGCCCTTGCCGGCACGGGCGGCGCGCGAGATCAGCGCCTCGAGACCGCGCGCTTCGGTGGCGGTCGTAAGGCTTTGTTGGCGATGTTCGGAGTGATCCGTCATGGTCACGAAATAGTCACTGTTGTTCCGCTTGTCAGCCTAAGTCTGTGATTTAAGTTCGAACATGGGCGCCACGCGAGGCCGAATCGCGGCAAACTATGCTATGGTGCGGGCCGGTATTTCCAACCACAAGGATCGATGCTGCATGAGCGTGATGGTCAAGGAAAGCCCGATCAGCGAAACCGATATGATCGCCGAGGCCGAAAAGGCGCTGGCCGACATCTCCCGGATCCGCGACGGGGTCGGCCGGGTCATCTTCGGCCAGGAAAGCGTCGTCGAGCGCACGCTGGTGGCGCTGCTGGCCGGCGGCCATGCGCTGCTGGTCGGCGTGCCGGGCCTCGCCAAGACCAAGCTGGTCGAGACGCTGGGCGTCGTGCTCGGCCTCGATTCACGCCGCATCCAGTTCACGCCCGACCTGATGCCGTCCGATATCCTCGGCTCCGAGGTGATGGAGCAGGACGAGTTCGGCAAGCGCTCCTTCCGTTTCATCTCCGGGCCGATCTTCGCCCAGCTTCTGATGGCCGACGAGATCAACCGCGCCTCGCCGCGCACCCAGTCGGCGCTGCTGCAGGCGATGCAGGAATACCACGTCACCATTGCCGGCGCCCGCCATGACCTGCCGGCGCCCTTCCATGTGCTGGCAACGCAGAACCCGCTGGAGCAGGAAGGCACCTATCCCCTACCCGAGGCCCAGCTCGACCGCTTCCTGATGCAGGTCGACATCCTCTATCCGGAAATCGAGGCCGAGCGCCGCATCCTTCTGGAAACCACCGGCATCGAGGACGCGAAGGCGCAGAACGTGCTGCAGCCGGTGCGGCTGAAGGAAATCCAGACGCTGATCCGCCGCATGCCGGTGCCGGAAAGCGTCGTCGAGGCGATCCTGACGCTGGTGCGCTCGGCGCGTCCCGGCCAGGGCAATGCCGAGACCGACAAGCATGTCGCCTGGGGCCCCGGTCCGCGCGCCAGCCAGGCGCTGATGCTGTGCACAAGGGCGCGCGCACTTTACGACGGGCGGCTGGCGCCCTCCATCGACGATGTCCGTGCGCTGGCCGAGCCGGTGCTGCAGCACCGCATGGCGCTGACCTTCGCCGCCCGCGCCGAGGGCACCAGCGTGCGCGACGTGGTGGCGAAGCTGGTGAAAGGGATTTGATGGCGCGCATCGGCGAGGTCCAGGCTCCGGCAGCGACGCGCGACGCGCTCGCCCGTGGCCGGTTGCGAGCCTCGCTGGTGCCCGACCTGCTGGTCGAGGCGCGCCGTATCGTCAACTCCGTGATCGCCGGCTGGCACGGCCGCCGCAAGCGCGGCATCGGCGAGAATTTCTGGCAGTTCCGGCCCTATGTCGAAGGCGATTCCTCGCGCATCGACTGGCGCCGCTCGGCCCGCGACGATCATACCTATGTGCGCGACCGTGAATGGGAAGCCGCCCATACGGTCTGGCTGTGGGCCGACCCCTCGCCGTCGATGCTCTACAAGTCGACCGGCGCCAGCGTCTCCAAGCAATCGCGCGCGCTGGTGCTGGCGCTGGCCATGGCCGAGCTGTTGTCGCGCAGCGGCGAGCGCATCGCCTGGCCGGGCCTCACCGATCCGTTCACCGCCCGCAACGGCGCCGAGCGCATCGCCGCCCAGCTCATGCACGCCGGAGAACTGCCGGCAAAACCCGACCTGTCCGACATCCGCCGCTTCTGCGACATCGTCATCGCCAGCGATTTCCTCGACCCGGTCGAGGAAACAATGGCCTGGCTCGACGTGCTCGCCCGCCATGGCGTGCGCGCGCATCTGATCGAGGTCGCCGACCCGGCCGAGGAAACCTTTCCCTATGCCGGCCGCACCGAATTCACCGATCCCGAGACCGGCGACAAGCTGACCGCCGGCCGCGCCGAAATGCTGGGCGATGAGTACCGTCTGCTCTACACCGCCCGCCGCCACGAACTGGCCGCCTGGTGCAAGCGGCTCGGCTGGAGCTTTACCGTCAACCACACCGATCGGCTGGCTTCCGACGCGCTGGTGCGCCTGCACATGGCGATGACCGCCGATGGCGGTTATGCCGGGCTGGCCGGAAGCGGCCGGGCAGGGCTGACCGGAAGCGGTCATGCCGGAAAGGTCAGCGCATGAGCTGGCTGCCGCTCTCCTTTGGCGCCCCCATGGTGCTGTGGGGCCTGCTGGCGCTGCCGGTGATCTGGTGGCTGTTGCGGCTGACGCCGCCCAAGCCGCAGACCGAGATCTTCCCGCCGCTGAAAATCCTGGCGCGCGTGCTGAAGCGCGAGGAGACGCCGCATCAGAGCCCGTGGTGGCTGACGCTGCTCAGGCTGCTGATGGCCGCACTCATCGTCGCCGCCCTTGCCGAGCCGGTCTTCAACCCGCGCGAGAAACTGCCGGCCGAGGGGGCGGCCCTGGCGTTGGTCATCGACAATGACTGGGCAAGTGCCGCCGACTGGAACAAGCGCGTCGCCACCGCCGAGCGGCTGATCAACGACGCCGGCTCGAACGGCGTGCCGGTCGTCATCGCCTTCACCGCCGAAAAGCCCAATTCGGAAATCGGACCGTTCGATGCCGCCGCCGCCCTTGACCGGCTGCGCGCCGCCAAGCCGCGGCCGATCCCGACCGACCGGCCCGCCGTCTATGCCCGCGTCGCCGGTGTGCTGGACACCTTGCCCGGCGCCAGCGTCGCCGTGCTTGCCGACGGCCTGGCGGCGAAGGGCGACGAGGCCGCCTTCAACACGCTGTTGTCGAAAAATGCCGCCCGTGTCGTCTGGGCCAGTTCCGACCGGCTTTCGCTGACCGGCCTGACTGCCGCCGACAACCAGGTCGATGGCTTTGCCCTGACCGCCATCCGCGCGCCGGGCGACCCGGCTCCGGCGCAAGTCACCGCCGGCGCCTTCGACGACAAGGGCCGCCGCATCGCCGATGCGACGCTGACCTTCTCCCCAGGCGAAACCACCGCGACCGGCACCATGGCGGTGCCATTCGAGCTGCGCAACGACTTCGCCTCGATCGCGCTCGATGGCGAGCGGCAGGCCGGTGCGGTCCGTGTCTTAGACGAAAGCTCCAAGCGCCGTCGCGTCGGGTTGCTGTCGCAGGCCGAGGCCGACCAGGCGCAGCCGCTTTTGTCGCCGCTCTACTACATCAGGCGCGCGCTGCAGCCCTTCGCCGATCTTGTCGAACCCTCCAGCGCCGACCTCGCCGACGCCATCCCGCAGATCCTCGACCAGAAGCCGGCGATGATCGTCATGGCCGACATCGGCACTATTCCCGCCCAGGTCCGGCAAAGGCTGGTCGACTGGGTCGACAATGGCGGCACGCTGGTGCGTTTCGCCGGCTCGCGGCTGGCCGCCGCCGGCAATGACGACGACCTGCTGCCGGTCCGCCTGCGCACCGGCGAGCGTTCGCTCGGCGGCGCGCTGTCATGGACCTCGCCGCAGCCGGTCACCGAATTCCCCAAGGCCGGCCCGTTCGCCGATCTTGCGCCGCCCACCGAGGTCACCGTCACCAGGCAGGTGCTGGCCGAGCCGACGCCCGACATCGTCGAGCGCACCTGGGCCGCACTCGCCGACGGCACGCCGCTGGTCACCGGACTGAAGAAAGGCAAGGGCACGCTGGTGCTCTTCCACGTCACACCCGAGGCGACCTGGTCGAACCTGCCGATCTCCGGCAGCTTCGTCGAGATGCTGCGCCGCATCGTGCAGCTGTCGCGCAACCAGGGCGCGGCGATCGCCAATGCCGAAGCTGCCGCGACCTCGCTGGCGCCTTACCGCATGATCTCAGCCGACAGCACACTGGTGCCGCCGACGCCGGATGCACGGCCGCTGGTGCCGGGTCCCGCGCTGGTGGTGACCTTCGAGAACCCGCCCGGCCTCTACGGCTCCGAGACCGGCGTCTTCGCCCACAATTTGCTCGATGCCGCAAGCACGCTGGCGCCGCTGGCGCGCCCGCAAATCACTATTCCGGTCACATCAATCCAGTATGCCTTTGACGAATCGCGCAACCTGAAGGGCGCGCTGGTCGCGACCGCCCTGGTGCTGATGCTGCTCGACACGCTGGCGGTGTTCTGGATGGGCGGCCTGTTTACCCGCCGGCCGCGCCGAGCCGGTGGCGTGGCCACCACCGCCGCGATCCTGATTGCGCTCGGTGCACTGTTCGGCCATGCCGATCCTGCCCGCGCCAACGACGCCAAACCGGGCGACGAGGTCGCCATCGAGGCGATATCGAAGACCCGCATCGCCTATGTGCTGACTGGCGTGCCGGGCGACGATTCGATCAGCCGCGCCGGGCTCGAAGGCCTGACCCGCTTCCTGGTCGAGAAGACGGCGCTGGAACCCGGCGCGCCGGCCGGCGTCGACATTTCGAAGGACGAGCTGTCGTTCTATCCGCTGATCTACTGGCCGATCGATCCGGCCGCACCAATGCCGAGCCAGGCCGCGATCGCCCGCATCGACGCCTATATGCAGCAGGGCGGCACGGTGCTGTTCGACACCCGCGACCAGTTCGCCAACGGCATCGGCGCCGATTCGACCAGCCCGGCGACAGAGCGGCTGCGCGACATCCTCGGCAACCTCAACGTGCCGCCGCTGGAGCCGGTGCCGTCCGACCACGTGCTCACCAAATCCTTCTTCATCCTGCCCGAATTTCCCGGCCGCTTCAGTGGCAGCCCGCTCTGGGTCGAGGCCTCGCTCGACGCCAGCAATGCCGAGAACCGGCCGGTGCGCACCGGCGACGGCGTCTCGCCGATCATGATCACCGCCAATGATTTCGCCGGCGCCTGGGCGGTCGACGAGAATGGCGATCCGCTGCTGCCGACCGTGCCGGCGGACCCGATGCAGCGGATCTACGCGCTGCGCGCCGGCGTCAACATCATGATGTACATGCTGACCGGCAACTACAAATCCGACCAGGTGCACGTGCCCATACTGCTCGAACGGCTGGGGCAGTAGGATGACGTTCCTTGCTGCGCTCCCTACGCGGATCGACCCTCCCCACACGGGCGAGGTTAACGCATGAACTGGTCGATCTCGCTCGAACCGCTGATCTCCTGGCCATTGCTGGCCGTGGTGCTGGTGCCGCTGGCGCTGCTGGCGCTCATCGGCCTGTGGTTTCGCCAGCGTGGCGCCATCTTCCGCTTCGTCGCCCTGCTGGCGCTCGCCGCCGCCCTGTTCAACCCGGTGTTCCTCAACGAGGAGCGCGAGCCGCTGAAAAGTGTCGTCGCCCTGATCGTCGACCGCAGCCAGAGCCAGGACATCGGCGACCGCACCAAGCAGACCGACGAGGCGCTGGCCGGGCTGCAGCAGCGTCTTGGCCGCTTCAAGCAGTTCGACGTGCGCGTCGTCGAGGCCGGCAAGTCGCAAGCCGCCGAGGAGCGCACGGAAACACGGCTGTTCGGCGCGCTCGAAGGCGCCTTCCGCGACGTGCCGCCGTCGCGCATCGGCGGCGCCATCATGATCACCGATGGCGAGGTGCATGACGCACCCGCAGGTAGCCCCGATTTCAACGCGCCGCTTCATGCCCTGATCACCGGCAACGACCACGAGAAGGATCGCCGCATCCGTTTCGAGAACGCGCCGCGCTTCGGCCTTGTCGGCAAGCCGCTCGACATGACCTACCGCGTCATTTCGACGGAAAAAGAGACCGGCCCGGTCGATGTGCGCGTCTCGGTCAATGGCGAGCAGGTCGCGGTCGAGCATGCCACCGTCGGCCAGGCCATGCCGCTGCAGGTGACCATTCCGGGCGCCGGCCGTAACATCGTCGAGCTCGCCATCGACCGCGAGCCGGGCGAACTGACCGACACCAACAACCGCGCCATCGCCCTCATCGACGGCATCCGCGAAAACCTGCGCGTGCTGCTCGTCTCCGGCGAGCCGCATGCGGGCGAGCGCACCTGGCGCAATCTGTTGAAATCCGACGCCTCGGTCGATCTCGTCCACTTCACCATTTTGCGGCCGCCGGAAAAGCAGGACGGCACGCCGATCAACGAATTGTCGCTGATCGCCTTCCCGACCCGCGAGCTGTTCGTGGAGAAGATCAAGGATTTCGACCTCATCATCTTCGACCGCTACCAGCACCGCGACGTGCTGCCGATCCTCTATTACGACTACATCTCCGAATATGTCGAAAAGGGCGGCGCCCTGCTGATCGCTGCCGGTCCCGAATATGCCGGCGAAAGCTCGATCGCACGCACGCCGCTGATGTCGGCCTTGCCGGCGATGCCGACCGGCGAAGTGGTCGACAAGGCCTTCTATCCGCGCCTCACCGAACTCGGCCAGCGCCACCCGGTGACCCGCGGGCTCGACGGTTCGGCCACCGAGCCGCCGCACTGGAGCCGCTGGTTCCGCACCATCGGCGTGCAGAATCCCGAAGGCGAAGTGGTGATGAAGGGCGCCGACAACCGGCCCCTGCTCTTGCTCGACCGCAAGGGAGAGGGCCGCGTCGGCATGCTTCTGTCCGACCAGGGCTGGCTGTGGGCGCGCGGCTTCGAAGGCGGCGGCCCGCATGTCCAGCTCTACCGGCGCATTGCGCACTGGCTGATGAAGGAGCCCGAGCTCGAGGAGGAGCGGCTGACCGCCGACGGCCGCGGCATGGTGCTGGAAATTCGCCGCCAGACGATGGCCGATGATCCTGGTTCCGCGCAGATCATCACCCCCTCCGGCAAGACCTTGACGGTCAAGCTCGAGAAATCGGAGCCCGGCGTCTTCCTTGGCAGCGTCGAGACCAGCGAGATCGGCCTCTACCAGGTCGCCAATGGCGACTTGACCGCGCTCGCCCATGTCGGACCGGTCAACGCGCCGGAATTCGCCGACGTCATCTCCACCGAAAACCGCCTGAAGGCGCCGGCGGAAGCCACCGGCGGCAGCGTGCGCCGGCTGGCATCATCCTCGGTCGTTGGCAGCGACGTGACGCTGCCTTCGGTCGTGCCCGTGCGCTCGGCAGGTGACGCATCTGGCAGCGACTGGATCGGCCTGCGCACGACCAACGACAGCGTGCTCAAGGCGGTCTCGCGCGTACCGCTGTTCGGCGGCTTCCTCGGCCTCGGCCTACTGCTGCTGGCAATGGGTTCGATGTGGTACCGCGAGGGGCGGTAGGACTACTCCTCCGGCTCGGTCGTGAACAGCAGCGGATAGCCCTTGGCCTTGCCGGCATCGGTGGCCCGTGTCGCCTTGGTCTCGGCGACATCCTTGGTGAAGACGGCAACGACACAGACGCCGCGCCGATGCGCCGTGATCATCACCCGGTGCGCCTGGTCCTCGCTGAGCTTGAACTCGCCCTTCAGCACCGTCACCACGAATTCTCGCGGCGTGAAATCGTCATTGATCAGGATGACCTTGTAGAGCTTTGGCCGCTCGGTCTGCGGCTTGACCTGGGTACGCGGTTTTGTGGTGATTTCAGGCATCCGAACCGACAATTTGCGTAAGCGACCTGGCTCGCATTCTGACACCGGCGAAACCGGCAGTCTATTTTGATTGACGCGCAAACCGGTGTCCGGCGGGCGCCGCCATTCACAACTATGTGGGAAGTGTCGGTTGCCGTTCAACGGCCCTGGCGGCCGAACATGCGGCGGCTGGGAACCTGCCGCGCGGCTGTGACGGACGGCATATCGGGCCGAAGGCGGTTTCCGCCCGCATCAGCCCGGCGTTCCAGCCATGCCGCGATCGGCCACGCGACGACGCAGAGCAGTGTTGTGCCGGTGAGCACGATCAGCAGCCAGGTCTGTGCCGGTGTGATGTAGTCCCAGTTGGTGGAAATCGCCGGTGCGAACAGCGAAGGCTCAGTGCGTCCGCTGGCCGGATCGGGCACCGGGCTGGCGGTGAGCAGGATCAGAACCCTGGCGGCGCCGGTGACAACCAGGCCGCCGAGCACCATCGAACGCAGAGTGGACGAAAGCCGCTTCTTCATGCGGACTGCCCTACACGGCCGGCATTGCAAACGGGTTAAAGTCGGTCAAGGCGGAAGCTGCCGGCACCGGGCTTCGGCCAAACATTGGTAGGGGCCTATCCGTCCGCTTCATCGCCGATATAGAGGCTTCAGCGGCTCGGATAGGAAGAAGGCCGCTCCAGCCGAAACCAGCTGGAGCGGCCTTGTCATTAGGCAGGCATGTTATGCCGGACCTGGATTAAGCCTTCGGGGCGTCCTTCTTGACGGCCTTCTTCGGAGCCTTCTTGTGCTTCTTGACGGTCTTCTTGACGACCTTCTTCGGAGCAGTCTTGGCCGGAGCGGCGGTAGCCGGAGCGGTGGTCGTCGAAGCAGCCGGAGCAGCGGTCGTGGTGGCAGCGGCGTTGCCGAGAGCCGGCATCGCGAAGGCGAGAGCGACGGCGAGACCGGTTGCGGAGAGGATGGACTTTTTCATGGCTTCATTTCCTTTTTTAGCGGGTCGAGTTTTCGAGCGTCACTGAACCGGGTCGTTCGGTGTCACTCCAAGCAGCTTCAAAGCGTTGGCGAGCATCCGGATGCCCTGTGCCTGTTTCTTGGCGGCGCAGTACCGGTTACCCTTTCTCTGAAGTGCCTTTGCCGCGGTGACCTGCGTTGCCGCGGCATGGGTTTCGAGGGCTTCATCGAATTGGTGGCTGAGATTGGCGCACCGTTCGCTCCGGGTGGTGAGCGTCACCTTTGCGTCCGATTGTTCGACAGCGGCAGTGACCAGGCAAATGCCCAGCAACGCACCCAACAAACTGATCGACAACCTTGGCATCGGTTTATCCGTAAACCCGGAGACTAGCGTCGCAGCCGATGACCTGACCGCCACGAGACCAGTTATGCCTTTGAATTTTTTCAGGAGTTTTTCTGAACTGTAGAATTTTGTTTCTGGATTGTGTCTGAGAAAGCCGGTGTGAACGCATCATCGCCACTGGCCAACATATGGCCTGAATTCTATCGTGTGGGTTGCGACAGAAGGGCTTGGCAATCAACAATGACAGGGCTGCTGTGAAATCCGACGCACACATACTGATCGTCGACGACGACAAGGGCATCCGCGACCTGCTGCAGGAATTCTTCCAGAAGCGGGGCCTGCACACCTCGGTTGCCGCCGACGGCACCGAGATGGAGACCATCCTGCGCCGTACGCAGGTGGATCTCATCGTCCTCGACGTGATGCTGCCCGGCAAGAGCGGGCTGGAATTGTGCCGCGACCTTCGCGCCCAGTATTCGACGCCGATCATCATGCTGACCGCCGTCACCGAGACCACCGACCGCGTGGTCGGCCTGGAGATGGGCGCCGACGATTATGTGCCCAAACCGTTCGACCCGCGCGAGCTTCTGGCGCGTATCCGCGCCGTGCTGCGGCGCAACGGCGCCGCCGAGCCGAAGCGCGCCACCACCAAGCAGATCTATCGCTTCGCCGGCTGGACGATGGACTGTTCGCGGCGCCGGCTGATCGCCCCCGACGATGTCAGGGTCGAGCTGACGATGGCGGAATTCAACCTGCTGCAGACCTTCGTCAAGAGCGCGCAGCGTGTGCTGACCCGCGACCAGCTCATCGAACTGTCCGGTGGCGACAGCGACTATTCCTTCGACCGCAGCATCGACATCCTGGTCAGCCGGCTGCGGCGCAAGATGGAAGACGACCCGAAAACGCCCAAGCTGATCCTCACCGTGCGCAGCGGCGGCTACCAGTTCCTGCCCGAGACGACCTCCGAATGAGACGGTTCCTGCCGCAGACCTTGCCTGTCTGGGTGCTGCTGATCGTCATCGCCGGCCTGCTGATCAGCCAGGTGGCGACCCTCTATATCGTGTCGCGCGACCGCGCCGCCGCCAATGGCGTCGTCGACCTCTATCGCCTCAACGACCGCGCCTTCTCGCTGGTGCAGCTCATGCATGACGCCAGTCCGGAGCAACGCAAGGCGACGGCGACCGGCCTGTTCAATGCCACCTACGCGCTCACCGTCACGGACACGCCGGCGGTCACCTCGTCGATTGCCGGCGACGACGAACTGGCGGAACTGGAAGACATCCTCGTTGGCCGGCTGTCGAAATTCGGCATCACCGATGCGCGGGTGCGACGCGACCCGGCGACGCGCGAGGCCGACGACGCCACCGGCATGGCGCCAGGACCTGATATCGGCCAGGTCGAGCGCGACCTCCTGGTGCTGGCCGCCAACTTCGCCCAGAGCGACAAGCTGACGGCGTCGCTGCGCTTCGCGGACGGCCAGTGGCTGAATTTCACCGAGCCGATCACGCCCGTCGGCCCGATCCTGAGCTTCGACAGCCTGCCGCTCTATTCGCTGATCGCGGGCCTGGTGGTGATCATGTCGATCTGGTCGCTGCGCCGGCTGACGGCGCCCTATAGGATGATGGAAACCGCCGTGAACCGAATCGGCAAGGATCTGAAGAGCCCGCCGATCACCGAAAGCGGCAGCCGCGAGGTGCGTGCCGCCGCCAAGGCGATCAACGCCATGCAGGCGCGGTTGCGCGAATATGTCGAGGACCGCGAACATCTGGCGGCAGCGCTGGCACATGATCTGCGCACCCCGATGACGAGGATGCGCCTGCGCCTGGAGCTGTTGCGCAAATCGGCGGTTCGCGAGGCGCTGGCGCACGATCTCGCCGATGTCGAGAGCATCGCCAGTTCGGTGATCGACTTCGCCACCTTCGAGGTGACGGAGGAAAAGAGCGAACGCATCGACTTCTGGTCGCTCGTGGAGTCGATCGCCGACAGCTATGACGACGTCTCGTTCGACGACGACACCCGCTCGCGTGCCCTGATCTGTATGGCGCGGCCGGTCGCGCTCAGGCGCTGCGTCACCAATCTGATGCAGAACGCGATCACCTACGGCAAGAAGGCGCATATCAGCCTGCGCCGGTCGGAAAACATGATCCTGCTTACCATCCGCGACGAAGGGCCGGGCATACCACAGGCGCAGATCGACGCCGTGTTCGGCTCTTTCGTGCGCCTCGAACAATCCCGCAACCGCCAGACCGGCGGTCTCGGCCTCGGCCTGACCATTGCCCGCAACATCGCGCGGGCCGCCGGCGGCGAGGTCCGCCTGTCCAACAACCCGGGCGGCGGCCTGCTGACCGAGCTACGCCTGCCGCTGGCGGCCTGACGCAGTCGCCTCGAGGTGCCGGCCTTGTTTTGCCGTTTTCAACGGATGACGGCGATCTTCCATGCCAGCAGGGCAACTATTGCTGCTACGCTGGAGAGGGTCGCCCAACCATGCCGCCCGAATGCATGCAGGACAAGAACTGCCAACGCGGCAGTGATCGCTGCGAGCGTCCCTTCGATATAAAAGAGCTGATTTGCACTTGTATGGGGATGTTTTTGTCAACGGTCTTTTTTGCGTCCATTCATTGGCCTCGTTTGCGTTTAGGGCAGCTGCTCCATTCACGACAGAAGCAGCCGCC